>JBAZYK010000003.1:0-159650 GCA_041659405.1 Candidatus Altimarinota bacterium | reverse complement strand
ATGCCAGATTAAAAGGATTCAGATTACTGGTTCGTGGGGTGAGTGATGTTGATTTCTTTTTATATCGCATTGTTCAGCTCTATGTCTAGCGATTTAATTTATTCAAACCAAAAAGCGTATGATCCCAGAAGTTCGTGATAACACTCCCCTGGGGGAGGATTATCGGTGGGATCAGGATTTGGTTTGGGATTGAATGTACCGGCCTTCTATTTCACACTCTTGATTTCTTTGAGCATTTGGCTGTGAATCAGGCTGTTGGTGGCCAAAATTGTGGGTGGGGCTTGTTTCGAGTCCGCTTTGTCGCTTGCGTGAGCGTCTGATTTTTCTGCTGCTGCTGATTTTTTCGAATTCCAGAAATCGTCGATGTTGATTTTTTTGCCTGCCATATCGGTTATTTTGCCTCCGGCTTCTTCAACTATTAATTTTCCGGCGGCAATATCCCAGGCTTTTAAGCCAAATTCCCAGAATCCTTCATAGCGACCCATGGCCAGATAGGCCAGATCAATGGCTGCGGCTCCGCATCGGCGTAAACCGTGGCACTCGCCCATAAATTTTTTCACAAAAGGCATGTTGCGGTCGCGCTGTTCATAAATCCAACCGGTTGCAAGCAGGGAATCGTCTAATTTTTTAATTTTGGAAACGTGGATTGTTTCGTTGTTCAGATAGGCTTTGTGCCCTTTGGCTGCGCGGAAAAGCTCGTCTAATTGTGGGGCGTAAACTACGCCAATTACAATCTCGCCATCAATTTCCAGGGCGATCGAAACAGCAAAAAAGTTGTGGCCATGGGCATAATTGGTGGTGCCGTCGAGCGGATCAATAATCCAGCGGAAAGTGTGTGCGGCGACTTTGGATTTCGTGAGAGTGGGTTGACGGCCCGCGGTTTTCGCGCGCGAGTTGTGCTGGCCGGAGGACTGGTCTGATGTTCGAGCATGATCTTTCTCGGCAGCCAGCGGCCCATATTCTCCGCCTTCTTCGGCTAAAATACTGTGGTCCGGGAAGTTTTTTCTAATGGCATCAACAATGAATTTTTCGGATTTTTTGTCGACCATTGTCACCAGATTTTTTTTGTTGGAACTTTTGTAATTAATTTTAAGATCGGTTTGGTAATGGTCCAGCAAAATTTTGCCTGCGTGCTGCGCTGTGCGAACGGCGAAATCGTAATAAGGGGTGAGGTTCATGGGGGAGTTGCGAGGATTGGCTGTTTGGTTTGGTCACGGTATCGGCCACTTGCTGGTTAGCCCAGGTTCATTTGTTTTCATGCTACGGGTGCGGCCGGTTTTTGTAAAGATGTCCGTAGATTGTGTTGCGGATTGCGCAATTGCGCGTGATTGCTTTGCGCTGAATGGGCGGAAGCCGGTGGTCTGATTTTCAGGTCGCGCAAATTGCCAGATGTTTTCTGAATTGATATTTTTGGTCAATCGAATGCGCGATTTCGTGATGTTGCGGACAAAGCGGGGCCAGAAAACGTGGGTCGTTATTTTGGCTTAGTCCAAACCTTTGCGTGTGGTGATTTGGTTTTGCAAGATTGTTGCAACCTGGAATCGAACATTTATCACCGAATTCTTTTTTAAGCACGTTTTTAATTTTCACATTGAGGTAGCGTGATGGCTTTTTTGTTGGAATTTCCGCGAGAATCTGTGTGTTGGCAGCCTGATTTTGTGCATTCAGCGCTTGTTTCTGGCTTTTTGCCTGCTGTTGCATTAACTGCTCTGCCACGATTGCTTCGCCGATTTTTTCTTTTTCTGCTGCGATTTCTTCTTCACGATTTTGCAAAAGTTTGAGCAGAATTTGATTGATGTCCAAGCCTTTTTGGTCGAGTTCTTTTAGTTTTGTTTTAAGTTCCGACGAAAGTTTTTCGAGCAATTTGACATCCTCGAAAAGATCTGTTGTTTGCGTGTGCACGTGCACAGATTTAAGGTCAAAAAGTGGCTTCTGGAAGCTATTTTTATTTTTGATACTGCCGTTTTGGGTTTCGCTTTCAATGAGTTTGGTTGGATCATTTTGGTCCGAATTTTCTTTTGCGGTTCGTTCATCTTTCACAAAAGTTTCCAGGGCTCGATTTGAAAGGATTTTTGCCTGTTCAGCCAAAATTTCCTGATTTTTTGGAGTTGCGATTGAAGCCACGCGCGCGAGTTTATTCATGCTAACTTCACCGTTGATTAAAAGATTTTGCAGCATGGGCATTTCTTTGAATTTTTCTTTAAGATTGAGCGCTCGTCGTACTTGCAGTTCGCTCATACTAGCCAATTTTTTGGCAAATACGAAAATCGATTCAAAGCCTTTGCGCTCATACAAGCGGCGTTTGTTTACTTCCGGAAGTAGTCCGGCAAATTTCTGACGCCAGATTCGCGCTTGTTCTCCATATTTTTGGCACATCGCAAACAATTTTTGGTCGTCCATGGCAAGAAGTTCCTGGTCGTTTAGGGTTGTGATATTTTGGTCGTCGATAATTTTAAGGTTGCTGGTTGTGAGATTGGGTGTTTGCATGTTGTATCTTGGTTAAAATTTGAGATTTCGAGGATATTTAAGGTTTTATTTTTTTTGGATTTTTTTGAAGTTTTGTGAATCTTGTTTTTTCTTTTCCTGCTGCGCTTTATCGAATATTAGAATTATACATTTTCGCAAAGAAAAATCGAACTTTTCGGGTTGAAAAGTTATTAAAAGTGCGGTGTGGTATATTGGCGAATTTCCTTTATTCTAAGCCAATATTTGACTATTGCCGTGTGCGGATTTATGTTCCGGCTCCAGGGGTTTTGATGGTTTTATGGAGCTTGCTTTGTTTATGGTGGAGATGGGTAATTTGCGCGTGACGGCAGAGGGTGAATTTGTTTTAGGTTAATTCGCTTAAATTTATATTTTGCTATCCTTGTTTAGCCTTTTTTCCGTTTGCTTTTTGTTTTGTGATTCAGGAGAATAGACCTGTTCTTTATTTTTGTTATGAGAAAAATTTCGTTTGGGATTTTGGCGGTGATGAGTGTGGCGGTGACAGCGGCAAGTTTTGTTTTTGGAGGATTTAGTTTTGAAAAATTGTACGCGCAAAATTTGGTGACGACTGGTGTGACTGGTGGGAGCACGAGTTTGTCCGCATCGAATGCCGGTACGGGCACTGTTCAAAGCGTAAGTGTGGCTACCGGCCGCATCCCGATTTTAGAGATTCATCATATTGATGCGGCCGGAAGTCGCTGGGGGACTTCGGTGAATCAATTTAAAAATGATCTTTTGTGGCTTTATAATAATGATTATCGTTTGATCAGTTTGGAGGATTTTGTTGATGGAAAGATTGTGGGGCCTGCCGGGAAAAAGCCGGTAATTTTAACTTTTGATGATGGGCTGATCAGTCAGTTTAAATATTTGAAGGGTGATGTCAGCCAGAATCAAAGCTTGGGGGCCGGTGATGTTAGCCAGCGTCAAACTTTGGAGGCGAGTGATGCCAGTCAGAATCAAACTTTGGGGGTAAGTGACGCCGGACAGCTTAAGATAGACCCAAACTGCGCTGTTGGAATTTTGGACGACTTTTATAAACAATATCCTGATTTTGGCCGTGCTGCGACATTTTTTGTGAATGATAACGCTTTTGGTCAAAAAGATTTGGTGAAGCAAAAGTTTGAGTATTTGTATCAGACCGGTCGTCAAATTGGTTATCATACTTTGTCGCATACAAACCTTTCCAAAGTGAAACCGGAGGCAATTAAGCAGATTTTTTTGGATCAGACTAAGGCTTTAAAAGCGCTTTTGCCGGTGGGGATGCGTTTGGATACCATTGCTTATCCTTTTGGTGGAGTGCCAAAAGTGCCTGTTGCTTCTGTCAAAGAGGTTGGTGGTGCAGTGGCGCAAGGTGGTGTTCCTGTTGCCAAATCTAACTTGGCAGATTTAATGTCCGGTTCTGCTGATGGAATTTCTTACAATATTAAACTTGGACTTTTGGTCGGCGCTGATCCTACAAAAACTTTGGCTGCGGGGGTTGATCCTTTTCGCACACCGCGCATTCAGGGTATTGATGCTGAGTGGTTGCGACATTTTGGCAGAAAGCCTGGAGAGACGGCTCGTGCGGTTGTGACTTTGGGCGCACGCGTGGAAACTTTTAAGCCATATATTTTTAGTGAGGTGAATGTTGAAAATGTTTTGGCAGGTGTGCAAAGTGCGATTGCGGCAGGGCTGGCGCTTCCAGTTTCGGCCGTGGAAGCAGTGGTGGTGCAGGGTGTGGCCGTGGGGACGCAAGTGACGGTGGCAACTCAGCAAAATTCTACACAGGTGGCAAAAACTGCGGTGACTCAACAAGTCGAAACTCAAGTGATTCAGCAGATTATTCGAACTCCGGCCGAGCAGGCGGCGGCGGATAAAAGAAATCGTGAATTTTTGATGAAAATTTATACTAATCTGGCGGCGACTTTTAAAAAGGCTCCCCGGGTTTTAATAAAAACTTTGCAATATCTAATATCGTATCGGGGGATTTATTTAACGGCTTATTCGGCCGGTTCTACTCATGCTGAAGATATTTTGAAAAAATTGCAGCAAAGTGGCGGCAATTTGGTGGTGGTGGATTTTAAGGAAACTGATGGGCATCTGTACTATCAAACTCAAAATGAAATCAATAAAAAGGTTGGTGGGAATAACAGACTTATTTTTAAGGATCCGCAGGCGTTTATAAAGTCCGCGCATGAAAAGGGGATTACCGTGGTGGCGCGCGTGGTTTGTTTTAAGGATGAGTTAATGGCCGTGAAAAAGCCGGAATGGGCGATTCATGATTTTAACGGAAATCTTTGGAGGAGTCCGGAAGGGCAGTCTTGGCTTGATCCTTCGCTACCTGCAGTTCAGGATTATGTAATCAGCGTGGCTGAGGAAGTTGCGAAACTTGGCGTGGATGAAATTCAGTTTGATTACGTGCGCTTTCCAACGCAGGGAAAAGTTGGGCAAGCAAATTATTCGTTTGATGAAAAGGTTGTTCAAAAATATGAAATTATTCGCGATTTTTTAAAGAAGGCGGGTGAAACATTGCATCCACTTGGGGTTAAAGTGGGCATTGATGTTTATGGGGTGGTTGCCTGGAATGGCGGCTACGATTCGGTTTCGACCGGACAGAAAATTGAAGAGTTGGCGCCTTACGTTGATGCAATTTATCCGATGGTTTATCCTTCGCATTTTGGTCCCGGGTTTGCCGGACACAAAAATCCTGCGAATGAACCGTATTTTTTTGTGCAGGAAAGTTTGAAACAATTTCAGAAGTTGATTGCAGGAACTTCGGTGGAGTTACGACCGTGGTTGCAGGGATTTAGATTGCGCGTGACTAATTTTGGGCCTGCCTATGTGCAAAAACAGGTTGATGCCACATATGATCTTGGACTTTTTTCTTTTGTGGTTTGGAATGCCGGAAATAACTATGATTCAGCCTGGGGAGCAATGAAAATTCCCACACAATAAAACCCATTTTTTTCAATACCAAAAAGGCGCGTTTTTTTAGGAAAATGTGTTAAATTGCTTAAAGGTTATTTGTGTGAATTGGGCAGTTTAGACGAATTGGGCGGGATTTTTTTAAAATTAAAAATAAATGAAATTTTCACTTAAAATCAAGAATAAAAAAAGAAGTAAATTTATAGGAAGGAATAGTTTTCTTCCACGCCTGAAGTGTCTACTTCTACCGCGAGTGAAGCGAGCTTCACTGGTTCTTTTTTTATTTTTATTTTTTATTTTTCAAAATTTTGGAAGTATTGTCCAAAGGGTAAGTGCGGTTGTTCCTTCTGCGCCTACAACGCTTTATTCCAATAGTACAAATGCGCAGGCCGGTGATGTTAATCCAACCAATTTAACGAGTCTTTCTCCGGTTTTTTCGGCAATTTGTAATGCTCCACTTGGACAATGTATAACTGCAAAAATTGAGGTTGCTGCTGATCCTACAGTTGATGGAGGTACCGGTAATTTTACTACGGGCGTCACTTGGCAATCCGGATCAATTAATATCGTTGATATAAGTGACGCGGCCAGGAGTGCGGATATTTCTTATGGCGGAACTCAATTGGCTTATAATACAACTTATTATTGGCATATTCTTTTTGCCAATTCCGATGGAGAGGGGTCGTGGTCAGCAGCTTCAACTTTTTATGTTCCGCGAGCGATTGAATTATATACTTTTAATGTAGGTGGCGCTGTCCAGGGTGGAACTGTGCAAAACGTAGAATGGGGAAGTACCGGCGGTGGGGCCGGCGAAACTGTTAAGCTGGAATATTCAACAGATGGTTTTGCGACAGCTTCAACTATTGATGCTTCTGAAGCTTCTGTTGCTGATGCTGCCGCGGTTAAATCTTATGTATGGACTGTTCCTTCCGCCACAACTGTTTGTGGTGGGGCGACTTGCGCGACAGTTAAAATAAGAATTTCATCAAATAATGATGGTAATAATTATGCCGTGACAAGTGAAAGCAATTTTACTATTCAGGATGCTGCTCCGACCGCTAATGCCGTTATAAAAACAAGCAGGACTTTTAATTCAACTAATTTTTATACAGAAAGTGACGCTGCTGCTTTTACTTATGCCGGTGGTACTGCGCAAGTGATAACTTCTAATTGGTATAATGCCAGTTGGACTAAGCAAAAAGCCGTTACGGTTACCAACAGTACTGCTTCTGTATTAACTAATTTCCAGGTTGAGGTTGCTGTTACTTATGATACCGATATGCAGGCTGATTTTGATGATATCCGTTTTACAAGTTCGGATGGGGAAACTTTAATTGATCACTGGCTGGAGACAAAAGTGGATAGTACCAGTGCCACTTTTTGGGTTGAAGTGCCTACGATTGCAGCCACTGGAACAGCAACTATTTATATGTACTATGGAAATGCTGCTGCTGCAGATGCGAGCAATGGTGCTAATGTTTTTGACTTCTTTGATGATTTCACAGGTTTAACAATCAATACGGCTAAATGGGATGAGACTGATGTTGGATCTAACATTGAACAGAATAATCAAATTTTAATTAATGCCGGAACTTCAGCCTGGGGTGAAACGGCTTTGTTTACTGATAGTACTTTTGCCAGGGGAACAAAAGAGTTACGCGTGAAGTACACACCTACTTGCGATATTGGTTTGGACAATACTATGATTGGCTGGAACAATGGTAGTGGTGTGAGTTATACCGCTATTACTCATGGCATATATTTTAGTGCTGCAACTACCACCAGTGGAACTCGTGAGGTTTATGAGGGTGGGGTTAGCCAAGGGGGGGGTGGTACTTTCAATTGTAATTCAACTTATTGGTTAAAAATACAGCTTAAAGGCACTGGAGCGAAATATTATCTGAGTAATCCGAATGATAGAACTATTTTCAATTTGATTTTTGATAGTGTTTATCTTTCGGAAACGCCTTTGAAAGTTGGGTTTTCTCGTTATAATGGCGGTATTAGTTATATGGATGATCTTTATATTCGTTCATATGCCACAACCGAACCTACTGTTGAGTTTGCTGCTGAAGTGGCTCCCGCAACCGTTTCTGAGAATTTGAAATTTACTGTTGGTCACACATTTAATTCAATTACAACATTTGCAGCTACAACATCAACAACCGGATCTGCCGTGGTGAAATTTCAGGTTTCTGATGATGCTGGTGTCACTTGGAATTATTGTTCCGGAGGCGTACTTACCTTAGGTGATAATACGATTTCTACCGCAAGTGCCGCAGGGGATTTGACTGATCCGTGTTTGTCCGGACTTACTGCCGGAACTTTTAATGTTCGGGCTTTTACGCAGGGAGCGTCTGGGGAAACGGCTTCTGTAGATAAAGTTTCATTTATAAATGTGTCTAATACTGCTCCAACGGCAAGCGCTATTACCGGTGACGCGTTGCCAAGTCAAACATCAGCAACAGCTGTGGCGGTTGTAACCACCGTTGCAGATGCGGACAACGATGTAACAAATCTAACCGTTCAATATTCTTTGAATAATTCCGATTGGGTTAACGCCACGGTTTCATCTATTAGTGAAGGGCTGGAAGGCGACGGTGCAACTTCCGTAGCCGGTCTAATTTCCGATATTGATACGGATTTTAATGGTGATATAGCTTTAACCTTCAATTGGGACATCGCAACCGACATTCCAAATACCGATGATCCAACGGTTTATTTCCGCGTAAAGCCAAATGATGACACTGTAGATGGAACAACACAAACTTCAACTCTTTTTCCTGTGGATACTTTGGCGCCAACGGTGACCGACGCATATATTTCCATAAGTGGCGCGGGCGGAACTGGAGGAGCATATAAGATTGGCGATACTGTAACGGCAACCTGGAATAATACGGCAGGAGGCCAAAATAATTCAGATACAATTTCAACCGTAACGGTTAACTTCACCCAATTTGGTGGAGGAGCGGCGGTTTCCGCGACAAATTCATCCGGAACCTGGACAGCAACATATGAAATAGCTGCAGGAGCAATTGATACAACAAACCGAAACGTTTCCGTCACTGCAACCGATGATGCGGGAAACGCAGCAACGGCTTCTGATACAACAAATGCTACTGTGGATAGCGTTGCGCCAATCATCAGCGCAAATGGAACGTTAACGATTTCAACGGATAATGGGACGGCGAGTGTTGCTGCGTTAAATGACGGTTCAACAAATCAGGATAAAGTTACACAAAGTGCAGTTACGCTTGATGCTTCCGATACCGATACAACAACAATAAATTTAACAACATTAACCGGCCAGGCTACACTTGCGGCTACTTCGGAATCTACGGTTGTTACCGCCGGCGCATTGGATACCGGTGCCCTGACATTTATAATCACCGTCACCGATAACGCGGGGAACACTGCAACAACAGCTTCCGATGCGATCAGCGTGGACAATGTTGCGCCAACAATTTCCGCCGCAAAAATATCCGTGACTGGAGCAACGGGAACCGGTGGAGCGTTTAAAAATGGAAATACCGCAGTGCCAACCTGGGACGATACACTTGCGACCGGCGATAATAATACGGATACAATTTCATCCGTGAGCTTTAACGCAGCAAACTTTAAAGCGGGGGATACGGCTTTGGTTGGAAGTAATTCATCAGATACTTGGACAACATCGCTATCCGGCGCCATGGACAGCCAGGATGATGCAACCAACAATGTGACCGTAACCATCACGGATAATGGAGGAAACACCGCATCTGCAACCGGCACAAACGATTACACAATCGATACAATCATTCCCGTTTTCACCAGCGTGAGCCCAACGGCAAGTACTTCAATAAATAATGTCACCACTTCATCCGATGTGAGTTATACATTGAGCGAAGCAGTCGCGAGTGGAACAATTTTAATTTCACAAACTTCAGGAACGGCAGATGGCAGCGCTCCGCATACCTGTACGTTAGTCGGTACAGCGAAAAATACCGGAGCACATGCGAACTTGGATCTTTCGGATACAACAAACGGATGTACGAGTGATTCCAGCGGATTGGTTAGCGGAGCCGTCTATACATTTGCATTCAACGCAACCGATGACGCGGGAAACGCCGCAACAGCGGTTAGCAGAACAGCGGTGACTTTTGATACAACCGCGCCAACCATTTCCGCAAAAGTTTATGAAGATTCAGATAACGATGGACGAGTTGATCGTGTTACATTAACCCTTTCGGAACCTGTTTCAACGCAGACGGCAACAATTGCCGATTTTGCGTATGTGGCCAATGATATTACCGGATCGGTTTTGACTTCCGGAACCCTGAGTTATCCTGATACTTCAACGGTGCGTCTGGTTTTGGGAACATTGGGAAATTCAAACATAACCAGCCATACAACAGCTCCAACTATTGCGTATACCGATAATGGAGCCAGAGAAATTTCGGATGCAGCCGGAAACCAGTTACAAACCTGGACAGCGGTGAATCTTACCGATGCGGCCAAACCGGTCGTAGTTTCAACAACAATTAACTATGGTACGGCTGTAATGGTGACAACTTTCAGTGAAATCATGGATGCAAGCGCAACGGTTGCGAGTGGTTTTCATCTAAATAATATAACCGGAACAGATGTCGTGAGCCTGACAGCCGCGCCTGCCAATGTGGACGCGACGAGTCTAACTTTCACATTAACCGCCGCGCAACGTGCAGCCGCAATAGCTATTTCAGGGACAACAGGAGGAGATGGCGGAGCGGTTGTGCTGGATGTAGACGCATTGGCGGTGACAGATATGGCGTCCAATACAAACCTGGTTCATGACAATAATACGGTTGTTGAAACCGCAGCATCATTATCATCAACAGATGTGTCGTTATCCACGTATGGAATTGGATCATC
Source organism: Candidatus Altimarinota bacterium (assembly GCA_041659405.1). Classification (GTDB taxonomy): domain Bacteria; phylum Patescibacteriota; class Gracilibacteria; order UBA1369; family UBA1369; genus JBAZYK01. Next base: position 149,372 of record JBAZYK010000003.1, on the reverse strand, counting down.
CACAACGGCAACAGCCACCTTTACACCAAATGGAACAATTGCAGCTACCGACAAAATCAAGATTACATTTGGATCAGGGTTTAATGTTGCATCAGCTTCAGCGGGAGTTTGTTCAACAATGGATGGTTCAATCACGACAACAGTTTCTTCACAAACAGTTATTCTTGCCAGGAGTGGTGGAAGTGAACAGGCAGCGGCTGCAGAAAGCTGTACAATTCAAAATATAGTCACATCCGGGTCGATTGGCTCTACGGGAGCATATACCATTACAGTCACAACAAGCGGTGATGCCACAATATATCAAGATTCGGCAGTGACCGCAGACACCATAATCGTTAATCAGAGCAGCAGCAGCGGCGGAGGTGGTGGTGGCGGCGGAAGCTCGACTACAACAACAACAACTACTACACCAACAACTCCAACCACCCAAACGCAAGAGCCAACACAACTGGCAACGCAACCGCCAACACAACCGGCGCAACAACCTCAAACTCAACCGGCAACACAAGCACTTTTCACAGATACTCAAAACCACTGGGCACAAACCTATATCGAAAAACTCCAACAGAAATGCAATGTTCAAGGATACAAAGACGCAGATGGAAATCTACTTAATGAATATCGACCAAACAACCAAATCAGCAGAGCCGAATATGCAAAAATGTTTATGCAGTGCAAATATGCGACACTTCCAAATCCTCTAAATGATCCGTTTAAAGATGTGCCAAAAGATTCGTGGTTTGCACCTGCCGTGGCCAAAGCAAAAATCTTAAATATTGTGATTGGTTATCAAAATGGAACAATCTTTAAGCCGATCCAGCCTGTTACCCGTGCAGAAGCCACCAAAATGATACTTTTGGTTAATTATCTTGAAGCGCAAATTGTTGATGGGGCATTAACATTTACGGATACAATCAAGGGCGCGTGGTATGGAAAATATATTTATACCGCAGTGCTTAAAAACATCGTTTCCGGATATGTCGACGGCCAGGGGAACCCGTTAAACCTGTTTGGCCCAAACAATAACCTAACCCGCGGTGAAGCAGCCAAGATTATTGTGAGGGTTTTTGCGTTTTAGGGCTCGTCAGCGTTGAATTTAAACCAGAGGAAAATTTTTGTAAAAAAGAGGGCTGGTGATGGTACCATTTTCAAGTGTTTTTCAGCAAAGGATTTTGATCGATGAGCCCTTGCCTGATGTGCCATTTTGTTCTGTGCGTTTGGCTTTTGTATATCACATAATAAACGAATTGTAGCGCAAAGAATTTTGAATCCAGTTTCCTTGACGCAGAGTTTCCAAAAGACTATCTTAGGGGACGTCCATCAACATCTTGTGGTTTATCTTAATAGGCTCACCTATATGTGGTGGGCTTGCTTCTTTCTTCACTTTTGTGGACTCAACACGGAAGAAAGGACTTAGAGAGTCCCCAAAATGTTTTTCCCCATCTACTCCCTTTAATTTCCCCCCATCTATGGTTGTCCCAAATACTTTCCAAAAGGTCGCTTCAACTTCGCTTGCGGATCGAACCGGAAAAGGTTTAAAAATTGAGCGTTTTTTTACTGAAAAGGGCAAGGATCCTTTTGCTGCTTTTGATTTTGAGTTGCGGGTTTCAAAAATTACCAATCCGGACGGTTCGGTGGTTTTTGAAATGAAGGATGTGGAAGTTCCAAAATTCTGGTCGCAGGTTGCAACCGACATTTTGGCGCAAAAATATTGCCGTAAGAAGGGGGTTCCTCAAATGGATAAAAGTGGAAATGCAATTTTGGATAAAGATGGAAAACCGGTTTTGGGGGCGGAGACTTCCATTAAATTGGTTGCCAATAGAATGGCTTCAACCTGGCGTCATTGGGGTGAAAAATATAATTATTTTGAAACTGCCGATGATGCGCAGGCTTTTGAAGATGAATTGAAACATATGATTGTGGCTCAAATGTGTGCTCCAAACAGTCCACAATGGTTTAACACCGGCTTGGCTCATGCTTATGGGATTACCGGTGATGCGCAGGGGCACTTTTATGTTGATCCTGAAACTGAAAAACTGACAAAATCCAAGGATGCTTATACCAGACCTCAGCCCCATGCGTGCTTTATTCAAGCGGTAAACGATGATTTGGTAAACGAGGGTGGAATTTTTGATTTAGTGGTTCGCGAGGCGCGTTTGTTTAAATATGGCTCAGGTACGGGAACCAACTTTTCTAAATTGCGTGGTGTAAATGAAAATCTTTCCGGTGGCGGTAAATCTTCCGGCTTGATGAGCTTTTTGGCTGTTTTGGATAGAGCTGCCGGTGCAATAAAATCCGGTGGAACAACCCGTCGTGCGGCCAAAATGGTGTGTTTGGATATGGATCATCCGGAAATTCAGGAATTTATTAACTGGAAAGTTACAGAAGAGCAAAAAGTGGCCGCACTGCATGCAGGTTCACACGTTTGTTACGAAGAACTCAAGAAAATTGTGGACTGCGCTCATGACTCCGGGCTTGATCCGGAAAAAAATCCGGCGCTCAAATTAAAAATTTATGAAGCCAATAAAAAACATGTTCCACTCAATTACATTAAACGTGTTTTGATGTTGATTGAAGATGGCATGAAACCGGAGGAATTCAGTTTCCGCCGTTATGATACCGATTTCCGTTCCGAGGCTTATTTGACTGTTGGCGGCCAAAATTCCAATAATTCAATTCGTGTTCCGAATGAGTTTATTGATGCTGTGAAAAAAGATGGTCTTTGGGATTTAAAAAATCGCAAAGATGGTAAAACCTATAAATCAATTTCCGCCCGCAAGTTGTGGGCTGAAGTTGCTTATGCCGCCTGGTCATGCGCCGATCCGGGAATTCAATATGACACCACTATTAACGAGTGGCATACCTGTCCGGAAGATGGCCGTATTAACGCCAGTAACCCATGCTCGGAATATATGTTTTTGGATGATACCGCCTGCAATTTGGCTTCGTTAAATCTGATTAAATTTTATAATCAAAATACTAAACAGTTTGATATTCAGGCTTTTAGACATAGTGTTCGTTTGTGGACGATTGTGTTGGAGGTTTCGGTTTTAATGGCACAGTTTCCATCCAAGGAAATTGCGGAATTGAGTTATGAGTTCCGTACTTTGGGTCTTGGCTATGCCAACATTGGCACTATGCTGATGCAGATGGGTTTTCCTTATACTTCGGAAGAAGCTTACGCTATTACCGGGGCGATTACGGCTATTATGTGCGGTGAATCCTATGCGACTTCGGCGGAAATGGCCAAGGTGCTAAAGCCTTTTAATAAGTATGAAAAGAATAAAAAACACATGTTGAAGGTCATCCGCAATCATCGCCGTGCGGCTTATAATGCAGCTAAAAATGAATATGAAAATTTGAGTGTTGCGCCACAGGGGATCAATCCGGCGTATTGTCCCGATTATCTTTTGGAGTCCGCGCGTGAAGTTTGGGATCGTGCTTTAAATTGGGGTGAACAGTTTGGTTATCGTAATGCGCAGGTGACGGTGGTTGCTCCGACAGGGACAATCGGGCTTGTAATGGACTGCGATACCACCGGCATTGAACCTGATTTTGCTTTGATTAAATTTAAGAAACTGGTTGGTGGTGGTTATTTTAAGATCGTAAATCAATCTTTAAAACCGGCTTTGGAAACTTTGGGTTATTCCAGCGCGCAAATTTTGGATATTGAAAATTATGTGAAGGGTCATGCGACTTTAGGGGATTGTCCTCATATAAATCCGGGATCCTTAAAAAAGAAGGGATTCACCGATAAAGAAATTTTGGCGATTGAAACTCAATTAACCGGCGTCTTTGAACTAAAATTCGCGTTTAATAAATTTTCTTTGGGTGAAGAATTCTGCCGAAAAGTTTTGGGATTAACCGATGTGGAATTGAATGATTTTGAGTTTGATATGTTGCTCGCGCTTGGCTTTAGCAAGGAGCAAATTGCCGAAGCTAACGAATATGTTTGTGGAACCATGACGATTGAGGAAGCTCCTCATCTTAAAAAAGAACATTACGCGGTTTTTGATTGCGCCAATAAATGTGGAAAGAAGGGCAAGCGTTATATCCCTTACACAGGCCATTTGCACATGATGGCGGCGGCTCAGCCTTTTATTTCCGGTTCGATTTCCAAGACGGTAAATATGCCGGAGGAATGCACGGTTTCCGACATCCAAAAAGCTTATATGGAAAGTTGGGCGTTGATGTTGAAGTGTAATGCTTTATATCGCGATGGATCTAAATTGAGTCAGCCATTAAATACCGGCAGTACTCAGGGAAATTTTGCCGAGCTTTTCAATTTTGAAAATGTGGAAGATATGAGTGAAGCGGTTGGTCCGCAGCAGGTTCAGCAGGTGATCGAGAAAATTGTGCAAAAACCTTTCCGTCGCAAATTGCCATCGGAACGTCACAGTATTACTCATAAATTTTCGATCTCCGGACATGAAGGTTACATTACGGTTGGCTTGTACGAGGACGGTTTGCCGGGCGAAATCTTTATCAAGATGAGCAAGGAAGGCTCTACACTATCCGGAATTATGGATGCGCTGGCTTTGACTATTTCGTTGAATCTGCAATATGGCGTGCCTTTGGAAGTTTTGGTCAGCAAGTTCTGCCATTCCAGATTTGAACCGGCCGGCATGACCGGAAATCGTGATATCCCAATGGTTAAATCAATTGTGGATTATATCGGTCGCTGGCTGGGATTGAAATTTTTGCCTCGTGATGTGGTTAAAAAATATCACAATGAAGATTTGGTGGATCGTGCTTATAACGAGGGAACAAGCCTGTTTTTGCCTAAGTTGCCGTTGGAAATGGTGGAGGCTGCGGACGGAAGTGTCGATTCAGATGGTCAAATTCGGGGATTGAATCGGGCGGCAAAGTTTGAGGATGTAACGGCTTCAATTATGAAGGAACGAACTCATCAATCAGCAAAAAACGTGGAAATCGAGAAAATTTCCGTGAAAGAAATGGAAAAGGTTGGCGCGCGTGAAGCTGCTGTCAACGCCATGAGTCGTGAAGAATTTGCCAAGATGCAAAAGGATAAAGCACTGTCCTTAAACAACGAAGATGCGGCTATTTGTACAGCTTGCGGCGCGGTGATGGTGCGTAATGGGAGTTGTTATAAATGCGTGGATTGTGGAGAAACCAGTGGGTGTAGCTAAAATTCATTTAAATTGGCATCTACTTCGTTGAAAACAAAAAATCGATCCTCGTGTATAACTAAATACACTGCGGTCGATTTTTTATTTTCGCCTTGTATCTGCTCAATTTAAATGAATTTTCAGACGCAGGGCGCAACGAGAAAAATTTGTTGGGGTTTAGGTTGGGAGAGCTGTTTGCTTCCCCATAAAATTCCATGCATGAGTGGCAATTTGCTTTTTTAAAAATTTCTTTTGTATTCGCGGCTTCGTTGACGAAGGACGTAATTTCGGCTTGCTGCTGCGGTGTATTTGACTTGATGTTAAAAAGATTGCAAAACGTGGGGATGGGTTTTGGTAAGGATGCTGTTGGGAATTTTTTTGAGGGGTAATTTGGCTTGTGTTTGCATTAAGGGGGACTGGGTGCTAGATTCTGGGTGTTTATTTTAAAATTTATATTTTATGACGGAAGCTCAGACGGGAGATCATCAAGAAAGTTCAATTGAAGCTGATCCTAAAATTGCTGCCAAGCGAAAGGAAATTTTAGAACGTCTTTTGGGTGATAATGTTCATGAAACAGTGGATTTAAAGTTTTTTGGTGGAGCACATGATGTATATTTGGAGCGACTTATTCCAAAAACTTCTGAGGCTTTTCATCCACGTTTATATGCTGTGCCGGCAAATTTTTTGGAATTTGAAATGCGAAATTGGACTAGGGCAAAAGTGAGAGCTTTAGGTATGGGAAATGATGGAAAATTTTTTGCTGAGTTGGGAGATACTGTCGATTTGCCTAAAGATATTGAAATGGCTCGTCGCGTGTCAGATGTGGAAGGGTATAGAATTGTCCAAAATATTTCCGAGGAAGGGCTTGGTCAATGTAGAATCTTTACGCTTGATGCTCAGGGGAATACTGCTGAAGCTTGTCAGTGGGATCATCCTTATCGTAATTGGATGGTTGATAAAAATGATGATCATTACGAACCTTTAGATCCTAGAAGAACTTCATTAATCCCGAATGAATTAGATGAAATATTGGCGGAATTAGCTAGGCAAAATCCAGCGCAATTAGCTGAAATGACACCTCTTGAAACTAAATTCACTGACGCGGTGACGCGTTGGGAAAAGCATTGTGATGCTGTGGAATCAAACTCTAATTACTTTGCCTCTGAGGATCCTGATGCTATAGCTGATATTGTTGCATTAGGCCGAGCTGCTGCATTTCCGCTAATTCGAGATTATCTTTCCAGGGGTGGTGATGATCGTATTCCAGTGTTTGCATGGATAAAACCCATTAGGGCAATGCGCGAAGAAGGGCTTGAAATTCCAGAAGAAATGAGTAATCGGGACGCAGACCTTAGAGGTTGTTTGATTGCCTGTTTAAATGCATAATCTATGGCTACTATTCATCTTAAACTTTTGACTGCGAATGGCTTAACTCTCGCACAGGAGGATGCGGTTTTGGTGGCTTCCGAAGATGCAAAGAAAGGGCGTAAGGTTAAAGAAACTAAGAATTTGGCAGAAATGAAATCTTATTTGGATAGTTTGAAATCTTCATAAAAAAAGAGCTCCGCTTGTAGCGAAGCCCTTTTTGATTTCAATTTTTAAAATTACATTTTTTCGCAGGCGCAGGTTTTTTCTGTGAAGAACATGTAGCCCATTAATAGAGCTGCAACACCTACTAGAAGGTAAACGATTGATTCTACCATTGGGACACTTCCCAAAAGAAGGTTAACAACGTTTAGGTTTGTTCCTGATCCCATTAGACTGCCAAGGCCTACAAGACCCCAGTTAAGACCACCGACAACAACTAAAAGGCTGACAACCCAGCACATTGGTTTGTGTTTTACCATAGGTGTAGTGAGGTAAAATAATAAAGAAAACCGTATGCAGTATATACGAGAAGGACTTAAATAGAAAGTTTATGGCTTTAGATCTTGTTTTAGGGTTGTCTGCGGGACTTTGATTGTGGTATCACGGTTTTGTTTATACGTATTTTTTGGATTATGGCTTTGAGTGGTGCGCCCGCGGCTCCAATTGCGACTTCAGCTGTGCCGGAAGAGTTGTTGGCACCAATGTCGGAAATTTTGTTTTCTGAGGAGTGGAAAGAGTTAACGCGGATTTGGATTGATTTTTCCGGGGAAAGTAGAAGTTCTGTTGAAGAGCGATTATTTGCAGGTATTCGACATCACTTTCAACATTATCCAGACTCTCCGCTGGCAGAATTTGAGATTTCTTTTTTGCAAAAAATAGCTTCCGGCTGCCAAATTCCCTCTTTACAGGATTTTTTTAACGGAGATGGTTTTGAGGAAGAGCATCAAAGAAAGAGGTCGCGTTTAGATGCTGTAATGGCAAAATTTGAAGCTATTTTGTTTCCGAGGGGGCAAGATAAATCGGAGCCGGAAAAGAGCCTGGAAGCAATATATCGGGTTGAAAGAGTGCAGACAGAAGTTAGGGGAAGGCTTGGAGATTGGGAGGCTGATTTTGCGGCGGAGCAATCTTCGCGAAAATCTTTGGTGCAGGGAGCGCTTGAGCTTGCCGAATATCGTCATCCGCATTTGTTCAAACAAATGAAATCTTATTCTGATGAAATATTTCGTTTTCTTTTTTCAAATATTGCATTAAGGGGTTGGAATAATAAACAGTTGCTTGAAGTTACTGAGCGGCTGGTGGTTAGATTGGGGACAATGTTTAAATCGGCAGGGCAAATTATGGTTTCTGAACCGTATAAAAATAATTTTCTTTATCGGGTGATGCAGGATGTGGTGGATTCATTTAAACCTGTGGGATAAACGGGTATGGCCCCGCGGATGATCCCGAAGTACCCATTTTAGGCTACCGCTCTTGCTTTTTATTGGTTACATGTCTAAAATAGCTCAGCTATCCTGAAAAAGCTGTTTTATTTAGCTAAGTTTTTTGTCATGAGTAAATTTGAGTTAGTCTCACCGTTTAAGCCGACCGGAGATCAGCCACAAGCGATTGATTATTTGATCAAGAATCTGGAAAAAGGGGAGAAGCAGCAGGTTTTGCTTGGGGTGACGGGGTCCGGGAAAACTTTCACTATTGCAAACGTGGTTCAGCAGGTGCAGAGGCCAACTTTGGTGCTTGCTCATAACAAAACTTTGGCGGCTCAGCTTTGCGCGGAGTTTAAGGAATTTTTCCCGAATAACGCGGTCAGCTACTTTGTTTCTTATTACGATTATTATCAGCCGGAAGCGTATTTGCCGTCTACGGACACTTATATTGAAAAAGACGCGTCCATCAATGAAGAAATTAACAAATTTCGTCATGCGGCTACGGTGAATTTATTAACGCGCCGTGATGTCTTGATTGTGGCTTCGGTATCATGTATTTATGGTTTGGGTGATGTTGAGGATTACTCCAAATTCGCCATGGAAATTAAGGTGGGGGACGAGCGCAAGCGTGACAAACTTTTAAGACAGCTTAGTGACATCCAATATTCCCGTTCGCAGATGGATTTTAAACAGGGTATGTTCCATGTTTTGGGCGATACTGTGGAAATTTTTCCACCGGATCGTGATACGATTTTCCGTTTGGAGTTTTTTGGAGATGAGATTGAGCGCATCAGTGAGGCCGATTCGTTTACGGGTGAAGAAATTCGGGAGCTGCAATCGGTTAAAATATTTCCGGCCAAGCATGATGTGACCAGTAAAGATAAAATTCAGGCTGCTGCTGCACGAATTCGTGAAGATTTGGTGATTCGATATGACGAGCTTAGGGCTCAGGGCAAAATGCTGGAAGCGGAACGCATTAAAACCCGCACCGAATATGATTTGGAAATTTTGCTGGAAACGGGTTATACAACGGGAATTGAAAACTATACACGTTATTTTAGCAAACGGGCTCCGGGCGCTCCTACAGCCACTTTATTGGATTATTTTCCGGATGATTATTTGATGATTATTGATGAATCACACATGACAATTCCGCAGGTTGGGGGAATGTTTAATGGAAATTATTCACGCAAACAGACTTTGGTTGATTATGGTTTCCGTCTTCCTTCCGCGCATGATAATCGTCCGCTAAAGTTTGATGAATTTGAAGAGGCCATTAATCAGGTGATTTATGTTTCAGCGACTCCGGCTCAATATGAACTTAAAAAAGCGGGCGCAAAAGAGCTTGTTTTTGGTTTGAGTTCGGAAAAAGTCGGGGGCAATGTTGTTGAGCAAATTATTCGTCCAACAGGGCTTATAGATCCGGAAGTTGAGGTTCGTCCAAGTGAACATCAGATTGATGATTTGATCAATGAAATTCAAAAACGCGTCGCCAAAAAAGAGCGTGTGCTGATTACAACTTTAACCAAACGTTCATCGGAAGATCTGACCGAATATTTGACCGATGTTGGTGTGAAAGTGAAATATTTGCATTCGGATATCGACACCATGGAACGTATTGAAATTTTGCGTGATTTACGTCTTGGGAAGTTTGATGTTTTGGTCGGTATTAACTTATTGCGTGAAGGTTTGGATTTGCCGGAAGTTTCTTTTATTGCGATTTTGGATGCGGATAAACAGGGTTTTTTGCGCTCGGCGCCGGCACTTATTCAAACCATTGGTCGTTGTGCCCGTAACATTAACGGATTTGTGGTGATGTATGCGCACCATGTAACCGATGCCATGAAAAAGGCGATGGATGAGACAAATCGTCGTAGAAAAATTCAATCGGATTACAATAAAAAACATGGAATTACTCCGCAAACAATTGTGAAGGCGATTAAGGATATTGCGATGGAACATAATAAAGGGGCGGCAAAAGGTGAACGTCATATTGATCCAAAGAAAGTCCCGCGTGAAGAAATGAAACGCTTTTTGGAGGAACTGGGAGCGCAAATGGACATGGCTTCACAAAATATGGAATTCGAAAAAGCGGCAGAACTTCGTGATGAAATCGAGCAGATTAGGGAGGAGTTTAAATTGTAAAAACAACCTTTTTGGGTTGTTTTTGTGGGCCGTTTTCGTGTATATTTTCTTTGGTCTTTTAGTAGATAAAAGGTAAGGTTTTTTCAATGCAAAAAAATAAAAAACAAATGGAAAATAATTCAGTCTATAACTTTGGAACAAATTTAAAAAAGTTAGGGATTTTTGCGTTATCCTTTTTATTTATTGGGATAGGATTTTTAGGGTTATCAACAAAATCGGCGCATGCGGCGGTGACGTTTGCTGCGGATGCGAGTTATAACGAAGGAGATGGTTCGTATTCAATAACCAAAGGTGATTTCAATGGAGATGGTATTTTTGATTTTTCTATAGCAGATGTTTATGGTAACACTGTGTCAGTTCTGTTGGGTTCTTCCATTGGAAATGGGACTTTTGGTGCGGCGGTGCCATACGCTGTAGGAGCAAATCCAATTTCATCAGTTGCAGGTGACTTTAATGGTGATGGCAAAACTGATCTTGCTGTGCCAAATTATAGTGATAACAATGTCTCAATTTTGTTGGGTAGAGGAGATGGGACATTCAATACAGCAGTAAATTACCCTGTAGGGACTGCTCCAATGGTGGCTGTTGCAGGCGACTTTGATGGTGATGGTAAGCTCGATTTAGCTGTGGTAAATTTTAGCACGAACAACATTTCAGTTTTATTAGGTGATGGAAATGGAGCTTTTGGTACGGCAACAAACTATGCCGCGGGAACTGGTCCACAATATTTGATTATGGGCGACTTCAATGGTGATGGTAATCTTGACCTGGCTGATGCAAAAGGTACTGCCGGTGGCGTCTCAGTCTTATTAGGTACGGGACTTGGAACTTTTGGTGCGGCAGCAAACTACATTACAGGAGGTAATTCAATCTCTATGGCCGCAGGCTACTTCAATGCAGATGGCATACTCGATCTTTTTGTGGCAAATTATGCTGATAATAACATTTCAGTTCTCTTAGGTTCTCCCACTGGAGATGGAACTTTTGGTGCGGCAGCAAATACTGCTATAGGGGCTCATACATTTGGAACAGCTACAGGCGACTTTAATGCAGATGGAGAAACCGATCTTGTTGTAGGAATTAGTGGTAGCAAAGATTCAGTCCTATTAGGTGTAGGAGACGGAACCTTTGGTGCGAAGACAGACTATACAACAGGAGGTAATTGGGTTTTAGTCACAGGTGATTTTAATGCAGATGGGAAAACTGATATTGCCGGAGCAGATTCAGCTTCCCCTGTGGGCCATGTGAAAGTTATTCTCAACACCACCACCATTCCCGCCACCACCGCTCCGGTCGCCAGTAAACCAAATGCCTCGCAGACTTCCGCGTCTCTTGTCACCGCCACTTCAACAATTGTTGATGCGGGTTTGGGCACAACATCTGTTTCTGTAGAATATTCCACAAACAATGTGACCTGGGTTAACGCCACAATTGCATCCGCTTCTGAAAATGGAGAGGGAAATGGTGTGACTATTTCCACCAATACCATTTCCGGAATTGATACAAATAACGATGGCTCCGTTGCCCTTACATTTGCCTGGAACGCGGCTACGGATATTCCCAACACGAATGATTTAACCGTTTGGCTGCGGATCACGCCAAACAACGGAACAGCAACCGGAACAACCATGTATTCTTCAGCTTTTGCGGTGGATACTTTGCCGCCAACTGTGACCGATGCATATATTTCAATTTCCGGAGGAAGTGGAACGGGCGGCGCGTATAAGATTAACGATACTGTAACGGCAACCTGGAATAATACCGCTGGAGGACAAAATAACTCGGATACAATTTCAACCGTTACGGTTGATTTTAGCCAATTTGGAGGAGGAGCGGCAGTCGCTGCAACCAATTCAAGTGGAACCTGGACGGCAACTTTTCCTGTTATTGCAGGCATAATCGACACTACAAACAGAAATGTTTCCGTGACAGCGACGGATGATGCGGGAAATGCAACTACGGCAGCGGATACAACCAATGCGACGGTTGATAATATCGCGCCCACATTAACCGCGGCAAATATTTCCGTAACGGGAGCAACGGGAACGGGCGGCGCGTTTAAGAATGGAAATACCGCAGTGCCAACCTGGGACGATACACTTGCGACCGGCGACAATAACACGGACACGATTTCTTCCGTGAGTTTTAATGCGGCAAACTTTAAAGCTGGCGATACGGCTTTGGTTGGAAGTAATTCATCAGATACTTGGACAACATCACTATCCGGCGCCATGGACAGCCAAGATGATGCAACCAACAATGTGACCGTGACCGTTACAGACAACGCAGGAAACCAAACAACCGTTACCGACACAAGCGATTACACAATCGATACAATTATCCCGGTATTCAGCAGCGTGAGCCCAACCGCAAGTACTTCAATAAATAATGTCACCACTTCATCCGATGTGAGTTATACATTGAGCGAAGCAGTCGCGAGTGGAACAATTTTAATTTCACAAACTTCAGGAACGGCAGATGGCAGCGCTCCGCATACCTGTACGTTAGTCGGTACAGCGAAAAATACCGGAGCACATGCGAACTTGGATCTTTCGGATACAACAAACGGATGTACGAGTGATTCCAGCGGATTGGTTAGCGGAGCCGTCTATACATTTGCATTCAACGCAACCGATGACGCGGGAAACGCCGCAACAGCGGTTAGCAGAACAGCGGTGACTTTTGATACAACCGCGCCAACCGCAGCGATTACATATTCAAAAGATGCCGGGGTTACATACGCCTCAACAGAATCAGTTAGAAACGCTAATACATTAATAATCAAAGCAACATTTAATGAACCAATGGCAGACTCACCTGTAGTTAAAATTGCAGTTGATAATGCGGTTTTGTCGGCAACAGCCATGACAAAAGTTAGTACCACGGAATATACGTATGATTTGGATGTACCGGCTGGAAACATTGCAACTGCAACTGTTTCAATGTCGATTGGAACCGATGTCGCGGAAAATGTTATCACAGCCGTTCCAACAAGCGGATCCACATTCACAATCGATAATACCGCCCCAACTTTAGCCGAAGTTCTCGCAGTTCCAAGTTCAACCATCGACTCAACTCCTAATTATACATTCAGTTCTGATGAAGCTGGAACAATCACATATTCAGGAAGTTGTTTAAGCTTAACCACCAGCGCAATTTCCGGTGACAATACTATTACATTTCAATCAATGAGTCTTGGAACTCATTCCGGCTGTACTATTCTTGTTACCGATGCAACCGGAAATGCCGGTACGGCACTTGGAATTAATTCATTCACGATTACCACCGGCGGCAGTGGCGTTATTTTTAATACTCAGCCAACTCAGAATAATCAACCAGCGCAACCGGCGCAACAACCTCAAACACAACCGGTAGCGCAAGCACTTTTCACAGATACCCAAAACCATTGGGCTGAAACCTATATCGAAAAACTCCAGCAGAAATGTGATGTTCAAGGATATAAAGATGCAAACGGGAATCTCCTTAACGAATATCGACCAAATGATACAATTTCCAGAGCGGAATTGGTGAAAATTGTGATGCAGTGCCAGTTCCCAACACTGCCGGCAGCCACCGAAAATCCATTCTTTGATGTACACACAACCGATTGGTTTAGTGCAGCCGTTTCTAAAGCAAAATCATTGGGAGTTGTGGTCGGTTCCAAAAATTACTTCCTGCCGTTTAACCAAATCACTCGAGCAGAAGCCCTAAAAGTCGTCTTGGCAACAATCTATGCCGATCAGGAAATTCATGGAAACGCGCTAACTTTTACTGATGTTTCTGCAACAGCGTGGTATTATAGATACATTTCGTTTGCGGTTGATCACAGCTTTATCTCCGGATATGTTGACGGCCAGGGAAACCCGTTAAACCTGTTTGGGCCAAACAACAACCTCACCCGCGGTGAAGCTGCCAAGATTATTGTGAGGGTCTTTGCGTTTTAGGCCTCTACCACGCGCCGCCGCCGCCGCCGCCAAAGCCGCCACCGGAAAAGCCTCCGCCAATTCCGCCGGATGATTTTGGAGTGGAGGCCAGGGTTTGTTGCATTGTGTTGGAAAACGAATTCAGGCTATGAACAAAATAATAAGTGGAAAAATTGTTCATGAAGTTTGGATTGCTGCTTTGATACCAGCTTGGGGGATTTTTATAGATTCCTTCAAAAGCTTTGGACCATTTTTCGGCAATTCCAAGGGCCATGGCATAAGGAAGCAGTTTTTCGAACAGATTTTCTTTTTCCTGGAATTTAAGGCGATCGGCTTCGGCAGTATTGATGAACTCTTTCAGGCCTTTTATTTTGTAATAGATCTCAACTCCTTTTTTGGTTTTGATCGGCATGAAATTGGAAAAAATTATGATGATCAACCCACTTAAAACAAGTCCAATGGGGACTGAAACAGAACCGCCATTCGAGAAATACATAAAACTGAAAAATCCCAAAACAATTAAACCGATACCAACACCTAAATATATTTTGCGAACGTTGTCCGGATTTACCGGGAAATAACCTTTAGATACCGTTAATTCATAAATATTTTTTTTGATACCCGGGATAAACATGTAAAATTTATTGGCGAGTGTAGAGAGTTTAACTTTTGCTCCTTTTGAGTTGTTTGAAGCATCAAAAATGGCTCTTAGAACAGCTTTTTCGTGCTCCTGGACTTTGTTGTCGTTTTCAAATTCTTGTTGTAATTCCAGTTCGTAATCGGTTTTGTTGAAAATTATTTTTTTCTCCTGGATTTCGATAATTTTAAGATACCCCCGCACGGCCATATCAATAATTGTGGAGGTAATATCTTGCATATCGGCTTTTTCATCGACCAGGGTTCCAATTTCACTGGGGGTTAAATTATCCGGAGCTTCATAATAAGGCATTATGGTCGTTTTTACGCCTTCTTTAGGATCACGACCGCGTGTGAACCAAAGGGAAAAGAGGGCGATAAAGGCAATTACCGGCAAGAAATACCCCCAGTTGTCTGCTAAAAACCACGTAATTTTTTCCTGGGCGGTTGGCTCTTTAATAATTCCTTTTGGGAAAGCAACGGCCACTGTAAGGCCTTCACCATATTTAAAGTCGGTAGTTGAAGTTACCGTTGTGGTATTATCTTGAATTTTAAGGTCGCATTTTTTGTCGGTTGAGCCGTAAGCGCCGGTATAACAATCCGCTTTTAAATCTTTTTGTTGAATTTCCGCAGGAACGGTAATGGTGGCACTGGCTTTTTGGATGTCTGTTTCCCATTGATCACCGGTGATGTTCCAATAAAGTTCATCGTGATCTTTTAAAAACAAAAGTGCGCGATCAACCTGATAAGTTATTTTGTAAATATTTTGTCCATGAATTATTTTGTCCGGATCACCGATTTTTAACGTAATATTTTGTCCGGAATAAGAGGTTTCATAAGGCCATTCGTTGCCTTTGGTATCTTGGATACTTAAAACTTTTAGCTTGATTGAGACATTATTGCCAAAATCGTCTTTATAATTAATTGGTATAAAGCGGAAAATGCCATGGTGTTCACTTTCCGGTGGAAAGTCGGTAGTGATTGTCTCATCGACCAACACGGAGCCGTCTTTTTGAACCTGAATATCGGCATCAAAATTTGTGATGCTCCAATCATTGGTGGAATCCGGGGAGGTAACATCAGAAGAAAAATCATCAAAAGATGTGGAATCTTGGGCTTTTGTGATATTTGTACTTCCAATATGTAATGCGGATATCAGGGTTATTGTAAGTATCAGAATTATTCCTGCCGCAATTTTTTTTGTGAGTTTCATGGGGGGGTATTAAATGAATTTTCGTTTTTGATAATGTATCGCTGCGCGATAGTTATTTGCTATGCCCGCTTTAGGGCGGGCGCGGATCGCTTTCAGCGATCTGTTACCACGCTCCACCACCACCGCCGCCTCCTCCGCCGCCGGAAGATCCACCGCCTCCGCCACCACCGCCTCCAAAGGCGCTGCCGTGGGAAGGTGCCGGAGCTGAAAAGGTTGCACTGATGCTGGTGCTCATTACATTTAGATTCGAAAGGAAGACGTCCGTGGAAAAGACCATCGATCTGGAGCTTGTGGTTTCGTACCACTCCGGTGGGGTAGTGGTAATGCCGGCAAAAGCTTTGGTCCACTTGTCGGTTAAGCCCAAAACCATGGCATAGGGCAGCAGTTTCTCGAACAGATTTTCCTTTTCCTGAAATTTGATTCGATCGGTTTCGGCAGTTTTAATATATTCTTCCAGACCCAAAATTTGTTGACGCATATTGACTCCCGCTTTGGTTTTGCGTGGCATTATTTTAGCAAAAATGCCCGATAAAATTCCGCTCAAAATAAGGCTTCCGCTAATCCACAAAGAGACCGGAGCTATAAAAAATATTCCAAAGAAAATAAAGGCAATACCCAATCCCTGGAATTTATCGATGATTTTTTCTGGTGAAGAATCATAAAATCCTTTTTTAATTAAATTTTCATAAATAATTTTTTTGATCTTCGCAAAACTTTGAGAAAAATGTTGTTTTAAACTGCTCAACTTGCGTTTATCGAAATCCTTAAAAAGGCTGTGCAGTAACTCTCTTTCATAATCTTTCAAGGAATTATCTTTGGCAAAATCTTTTAATTTTATAAACTGGAAATCGTGGTTGGCCAGTTCTTTTATTTTCATATAACCTCGCACGCATAAATCCACAATGGTGGCGGAAAGGTCTTTTTCTTCAACATAATCTTTAACCAAAGCACCAATTTCTGCCGGGGTTAAATCCGCCGGAGGCGTATAAATTGGCATGATGGCCGTTTTATCTGCTTTGGGATCACGTCCATTTTTAAACCACAAAATTGTGTAAATAATGGAAAGCAAAAATGGCAGGACAAAAATTTCCAGGAAGATCATGGTCCAATTTGGTGTATTGTCTCCGTTTGAAGAGCCCTGGTAATATGAATCACTTTGGTAAGGAACCGGTGCGATTTCGTTTATAACACCTTTAGGAAAGCCAACTGCCACAGTTAAACCTTCCAAAGTTTTCAGGTTATCAGCTTTAAAGGTGAAAATTTGGCTGCCATCTTCGGCTTTTTCAATACTGTGTGTGCAATTTTGGTCTTTTGATCCGGTTATCCCCGTAAAACAGGTGAATTTTAAATCTTTTTCAGCCAGGTCTTTTGGCAGGGTAATGCTTGCTTCGGTGTGTTCAATCGCTACCGGCCAATCGTTTCCGGTGATGTTCCAATAAATTTCATCGTGATCCTTATAGTAACGAATGGCGTGATTGACCTGATAATCTATAATATAAGTTTCCAGCGAATTAAGATAAACATTAGCATCGCCAATTTTTAAGTAGATCGAATCCTGAAGATAACTTTGGTCGTATGTCCAGATTTTGCCTATTTCATCCCTAATGGTTTGAAGATATATTCCCAGATCCATTTTCTGGTTTTGATCGTCATTATAATAAAGAGGAATGTAGCGGAAAATGCCGTGATGCTTTTCTTGGCTGAAGTCCGCTTGAATGTTTTCGGTAATAAAGGTCCGGCCGTCCTGGTAAATATCCATGTTTACTTTGAATTCGGGGATTTTCCAGTTATTTTGTGTAGATGTATTGGAGGATTGCCATTGCATGTACATCAGCCAGCCAAATGTAACAAAGCCGATGGCAAAAATTATCAGGAAAAAAGCAATAATACCTCCGTTGAAGAAGGTATTTTGTTTGGCGTCCCGGACGGCCCTGGTAAGTTTCGCTTTTTGTTCTTCGTTCAAAAGTGGCTTATTTGGCATCAAAAGAAACTTTTACGTTTTCGCGTTCAGTTTCAGATCCAACTTCAAAGAATGAACGTTTGGTAAAGTTGAACATACCGGCAAAAACGTTGTTTGGGAAAACTTCAATTTTAACGTTGAAATCACGAACTGTAGCGTTGTAATAACGGCGTGAAAGTTGAAGTTGTTCTTCCACTTGTTTTAAAGTTTGTTGAAGATCCAAAAAGTTCTGGTTTGCCTGTAATTGTGGATAGTTTTCGGAAAGTGCAAAGAGTGATTTTAAGGTTCCGGAAAGCATATTTTCCGCTTGAGCTTTATCTTCCATAGTTCCTGCGCCCATGGCTGCCGAGCGGGCTTTGGTCACTTCTTCCAAAGTGCCTTTTTCGTGAGTGGCATAACCTTTGACAGTTTCTACGATGTTTGGGATAAGGTCATAACGACGTTTGAGTTGTGTCTCGATGTCAGCCCAGGCTTCGTCCACCTTGTTTTTAAGCTGAATAAGACCGTTGTAGATGCCGATTGCAAAGATAACTATTAGGACAACTATTCCTAAAATGATCCAAATGGTTGTAGACATATTTTAAGGTTAAAAAATCGTGATAATTATAGGCTAAAACGGGCGTTTTGCAAGAAAAGGGGCCTTGAAAGGGCTTCCAGTGGCTTGACTTTATGGCCTTTCGGCTTATAATTGCACTCCTGTAAGTTTTAAATATCTAAAATGGGCCAGATTCTTGATCAGTCTTTTTCTCCGGATGAAATTTCCCACTTGGAATTTGTGGTTGATCCTAATGTTATAGGAACCATAATGGCAAAAGCCGAAAATGATCCTGCTTTGATGAAGTTTTTATGCAGAAAGAGGGATGATCTTGATTTAATGGTAGGAATGGACATTGATACCGCGCTGGAGCAGTGTGGTCCGGTTTTGGCTGATCTTTTGGAGGAGGTTTTTTGGATGGTGGCAAAAGTTGTGCCGGAATTTATTGAAGCCCGAATTACAAATTTGGCGTATTTAATTGATGCGCAGCCTACTTATCCTCGTCTTGCGCGCTTGGGAGGTTTATATTTGAAGGATGGAGATTTTGAAAGCGCTATTAATATTTTTACTTTTGCTCTGGAGAAAGCTATTTCTTTGGAAGGAAGAAAAAATACATTATTGAAACTCGCCAATATTTATAAAACATTAGGAGATACTGAAAACCTGGTTGAATGTTTTGACCAAATTTTGCTGCTTGATCCCAATAATCCCTATATTTATTTTGAACTTGCTCAATATTTTGACATGATGGGAGATTTTCCGGATGCTTTTAAGCATATTAAAATGGCACTTGAAATGAATCCAAAATCTTCCGCTCTATGCTTTTTTTATGGTGATTTGTTGTTTAAGTATGGTGAATGGGCAAGGGCAAAAGTAGCTTATGAAAATGGTTTTCAAATTGATCCAAATAATGATTGTGTTTTGAAAAAGTATGAAGTGGTAATCCAAGAGATGAAAAAAGAAGCTGTTACGAAAGCGGCAGGTGAAAACATAGATGATTCATCGCCAAGTGAAATCGATGAAATAGTTGCAGTATATGGAGCTATTTCTGTTTTACATCCTCCAAAAGGTCAGTCAAATTAAAAATATCGACAATCACGTACGAGGCGCCTCTTTCTATCCTGGGTGAAGCTACAGCAAATCCGCCAGGTTGTTTTTGGTGCCGTAGAGAATTTTGATGCCCTCCGGGAGTGACTCCAGGAATTTGTGGCCGTAGGATTTTTGAAGTAGGCGGGTATCTAAAATTACAATGCTGCCGGTATCTTTGCTGCTGCGGATAAGTCTGCCAAAGCCCTGTTTAAAGCGCAAAATGGCACGTGGTACCTGGTAGTCGTTAAAAGCGTCTACATACTTTCTGGATCTTGCGGCAATGATCGGATCGTCCGGTGGATCAAAGGGAAGTTTTTGCATGATTACGCAAGTCAGGTCGCTGCCTTTAATATCCACACCTTCCCAAAAACTGGCTGTTCCCAAAATGGCGCATTTGTCGGGTTCATCCTTAAAATGTTCCAGAATTTTGCCGCGGCCGCCGGTCATGTTTTGGGCAAGCAGCGTGAATCCATCGGCTTTTAATTTTGGGGCGATTTGATGAAATGTTGCGGCAAGGGCTTTTTTAGAAGTGAAAAGCGCTAAAGTCCGGCCACCATTTTTTTTGATGATTTCGTAAATCAAATTGGCGCAGCTTAAAAAATAGCCTTCTGTAGCCGGTTCTGGCAGATCTTCCGGAATAATAATTTTGACCAGATCGGGATAGGAAAAATGAGAGGGGAGTGTGAGCTCCTGAAAATCCTTGTTAAGCGAAAGTTGACCGCGAATGTAATTGAAATTGCCGTTGGTGCGCAGTGTGGCCGAAGTCAAAATGATGCTTTTCTTTTTGCCAAAAAGCATGGTGTGCAGATTTTCGCCAATGGAAAGTGGCGCGCATTTAAGCCCAATACTCTCTTCCGGGCTTTTAAAAATCCAGGTGATGTCATTGTGCTTAGTTTCAGAAAGCAGGACTTTTTTCAGGTCGATAATGCGTTTTTCACTTTCATAAAGGCCGGATTTAAAATCGGCGATCATGTTTTTGAAGGAGTTCTTGGACCCGCGCAGGTTTGAGGAGTTTTCCGTTTCCGGAAGAAGTTCTGTTTGAATTTCTACCTGACCTTCTAAAGTATTAAGATAATTTTTAATTTTGGTCAGAACTTCCGCGCCAAGACTTGTGACCGATTTGGCGGAATCCATTACCTTAAGCCAGTCGGCGGAATTAAGTCTGTTAGAAGTCAGATTCAGTTCATATTGAAATTGAAACATATCCATTTCTTTTTCCAAAAAGATCCCAATCAAGCCAAAAAAGATTTCAACGCGATTCATTAAATGATTGATTTCGTTTTTCAGCTGGCTAAGATTATCGCCATTTTGCTTTGGGTCGTTGATCAAATGCAGAATTTTTTCGATTTTCTGAAAAGGCCGCAAAAACATGTTAAGCGTCAGCGTTATGGTCAACGCGTCGGTGGTGATTTTTTCCAGATGATGGGCCTCATCAACAATTAAATAGTTGTATTCGGGCAAAAGTGGCGATTCGCTGATTTCATTTTGAATGAGTATGGCGTGATTGATGATGATAAAATCGGCTTGTTCCGCGGCTGCGCGTGCTTTTATCAAATAGCAGCCTGATTTGTAGGCCATGTCGTCATGCGGACAAACGTGATCCATACAACAAATTTCGTCGATGAGCATAAATTCCCGGCCTTGCAGGGTTAATTCCGTCAGGTCGCCGGTAAATGGCCGAGCGGGGTTGGTGGTTTGAGTTTCATGAGATTGTGCAGTGTTTTGGCTTTGGGTGGCATGATTCGCGCCTTGATCGGCGCGTGTGATCCACAAAATGACCTTCATCAAAAAAATAACTTCGGATTCTTCAAGAAAATCCTTTTTCATGAATTGCTCAAGCCGTTTTAGGGAAAGATAATTTTTGCGTCCTTTTAAAATGGCAACTTTTAGTTTTAAATTCGGATCGATTTGTTGGAGCGCCTTTTCCACCAGCGGCAAATCCTTTTCCAAAATTTGATTTTGCAGATTGTGAGTGTAGGTGGAAATAACGATTTTTTGCTGCGTAGATTGATTCCAGATGGCGCTGCTTAAAAGATAAGCGGCGGTTTTCCCGGTGCCGGTTCCGGCTTCAATCAGAGCAGAATGACTTTTTTGAAAAGCATCAAGAATTTTTTCACTCATCAGTTTTTGGAGCGGACGGGTTTCGTATTCTTCCATGATCTTGGAAAGTGGTCCTTCATTGTCGTAAAAATCGGCAAGAGTTTCCGGTGTTAAAACTTGGGCGATCAGGTTAGAAGAGCTTTGATTTTCGGGGGGGCCTTCAACTTCGGATTCATGTTCGGTTCCGGTCATGGCTGAAGAGTCTGTTTTGGCTGCGAGCTCGGCTTCAAAGTCAAAATTATCTGAATTCGTTGGTTTTTTCTTGCCGAAAAGCGACCTTTGAGGTCGACCTTTGAGGTTGAATCGTTCTAAGAATAAGTCTTTTAAAGGCCATCGGCTTTTTTCCAGAAGATTGATGATTTTTGCCCGAGCCGGTGGGTCAATATCAAAAATTTTCTTCTCCAATATAAGGAAAAGTTTGCGGCAGGCTTCGGTATCATCAAGCGCACGATGCTTATTTTTGTGCTCGATTTTTAGTAAGCGGCTGAGTGTATCAAGGCTATACGAAGGCAAATCCGGCAAAAGAATGCCCGCCATTGCCAGTGTGTCATAAAGTTCGTTATCTATTGGCAGGCCTTTTTGCTTAAGAAAGGTCACATCAAAGCCAATATTATGGCCAATAATCGGGTAACGTCCAATAAAAGCTAAAAACTTTTGTCGAACATCTTCAAAACGCGGAGAATCAACCAAATCTGCGGCTTTAATACCGGTTATATGCGTGATCATGGGCGGAATCGCAATTCCCGGATTAATCAGTGTACTAAAAGTATCCAAGATTTTGGCTTTATCCGGCTCTCCATCCGGTGAGCTTTCAAATTTTATGGCGGCGATTTCAATAATTTGATCATTGGCGGCATCAAAACCGGTGGTTTCAAGATCAAGGGCAACGTAAGGCATAGTAAGGCAGGGACTCATTAAAAAGCGTAGCCAGTTTATGCCAAGATGCCGGTTTAGTCTATTCGCTTTCCGCCCGGGTTTGGTCAAGCGGGACCTTTGTTGAAATATTTTTGAGGGAATAATTGTAAGATATGAGGCGTGGTTGCGTTGTAATATTTGGATATTTGTTGTATTATATACTGATGTAATTAAGAAATTTTATGGGAGATATAAAAAAATTTGCGGCAAATCAAACTCCAGATGGTGGTGACGATGGTGATGATCAAACATCCAGGGTGGTGTCAGTGCCGGATGATCGATTGGGAAAGAAGCCTGAATCAGGCGAATTAGACTGGGACTTGTCTATTAAAGGAGGTGAAGAGGTCGTTCCTGGTATTCGGTCTGAAAGTGGAAAATTGGTTGTGGATGTAATAAGTCCAAAAGAAAATCTGATTGGATCGAAAATCAGTAATGCCGATTTGGTTTTAAAACCGGGAATAACGAATTTACATGAATTGGGTCTCCCCTTAAAAGAAGGTGATCCTACTTCTGTGGAATTACTTGATGCCCGGGCGCTTGCTTTGGTTTGTGGTTCCAATGAAGATGAAGAGCTGATTTGTGATCTGGGTGGAAAAACTTTTGTTGGACATTTGGTTCCAGGTGTTGTGCAGGATGTTGATCATCCATCAAAAAATAGGGCTGGTTTTGGTCTTGTGACTGATGTTGATAACAATAAATTACAAATTTTTGCCGCAGATGCTAAAGGGGAAGGTTCTTCTGGGGAAAAAGACGCTGCTATCTTGGCAAATGGGGCTTTGGTTAGTGTTGCGCATGCTTTGAATTTTGATCCGGGAATTACTTCTTCGGATATGCTTTCTTTGATGGATAAAGCTGTAAAAGGTCTTAAATCCAGTTCTTCAATTGCGCCCAATTCTTCGAATGTGGCTGTTTTGGCAGCGGAACTTGATTTAAAAGAGCACGTCCTGGAGGTGTCGTCGGCTGGCGATATTCAGTATTTTGTCATCCACAGAAATCCGGAAAGTGAAGCCGGTTTTGAGCTGGATTCACTTCCAGTGCAGACAGTTTGGAATAAATGGGATAAAAACAAATTGGGTGCCCGTGCTGAACGTTTGTCAGAAGCTTCTAAGGATTTGGGGCTTTCTGAAGAAGCTGTGGCTGGTGCTTATACTATGGCGGCCGGTTTTGAAAAATTTGAACCTGTAGATTCTAAAGTTGGAGGTATTGGGGAAGGGGATATTATTGTCCTTGCTTCCAGTAGTTTGATGAAAGATCTCGGGTCTGATAACGGGGTACAACAAATAGTAATGGCGAAAGCTTTAACGGCTGGTTTGGCGGAAGGAACCGGTTTAGATGCTGTTACGTCAAAATTTATGAAATGGTTTGAAGCTGGCAAGCAATCCGGAAGTGCATTTTTGGTAGCCTTTGAAGTTCCGGAAAAACTTTAGCGGTTTGATAGGTGCGCTATTTAATTGCGGCTTTTGTAAGATCGTTGGGATCATACAAAATTTCAGCATACTGACCGACAGAAGGTAAGTTGACTCTTGCGATGGGTTGAGTAATAACAACTTGTACTCCCGGCTCAACTTCAAAAGTCATTTTGACAACCGGCATCATATTAAAAGTGTTACCGGTATCCTCCAAAGCAACTATTTTAGCCTTTGCCGTTTTTCCGGTTTTGACCAATTCCTGCGATAGCACTTCCGGATTAGTCAATTCTTGGGGGAACATCTTCCCAATATTTAAAATGTTTTGCTTTTGTAAAAAGTTAAAGACACCTTGTGGATTCATTGCGGCATATATTCCAATCCCTCCGCCAATTAAACCAAGAATAGTACCAATAAGACCGATGATTGATCCTATCATAACAATTTTAGGAAGCTTGAAACCTTTGATAGGATTCGGATTTTGACCTGGATTTAGATTCATATATTTATTGGTTAAGATTTTTTTTTCATGATAGTGGATCTAGCCTGGAATGCAATGACTAACTTTCCAATTAAACCCGTCGAATTCGACGGGTTTAGATCTTGGATTATTGATTTCCCTCCAAAGTTCCTAAAAGTATATTTTCAACTTTTTCCACGCGACCAAAAAGGACATTACCTAGAGTATTAAAGTGTTTTCTGCCGCATTTGATTTTCATTTCCTCACTTTCCCTGATTTCTCCTTCCGATTTCGTTTCGGCAACAAAATAAATTCGTTTATCATTTTCAAAAACTATCGCCCAGTCCGGATTATAGCCCCCCATTGGAGTTTTAATTTTGAACCATCCCGGAAGCTTGAAGTAAAATTTTACGTCCTCTCTGGTTTCCAAATCTCGCGCAAACTGGCTTTCTACGCTTGAATCGACAAGGATATGGTCATAAAGTGTCTTCTTCTGATCTTTGACCTCTACCAACTTATCCAAATAGCCCTCAAGTTCTTCATTTTCAAATAGTTGCATCTCGTAAAAACTTCCGGCAATTTTTTCATACTTGATTCCATCCACTATCATTTTATTGAGAGTTTCGTTAATAATTCTGCTTCCTTCATCCATGAGCTGTTGAGGATTTACCAGAATGTCGGTCATTTTTCCGGCTTTATTAAAAATATCCAGAATAGTGGTTTTTGTAAGCTTGGTTTTTGCCTGAATGCCGCCCAAAACATCGGGAATCAAAGAAAGATCGTAATTATTCTCAATTACCTGTCCTGAACTTGTTATCATTTGCGTTTCAATACCTTTTTCATTCATTTCCAGCCTCACGCGGACATTGCTGATTCTTGGCTTGGTAATCGCTATATCTTTCAAAACTTTTGCCGCTTCTTTGACCAATTCTGCCGTCTGATAATTCACATCGTATTTCGTTTTTTGTTTGATCTTTTCCCATAAATCCTTAAAATTTGGATCAAGTTCATAACCCTTTTTTAAGAGTATCGGTTTTCGCTTGTTTTTATCTTTAATTCTTCCGGTGAAACTTACTCCGCATTCTTCCTCAATTTCCGTCTGCAAAGATCTGGCAAAACTTTCATAACTTTCGTTCGCAATCACCGTCAAGATATTGATGTTCTGGTCAAACACACGCTCGCCATCCTGATTTACCGGCAAACGTAAACCACGGCCAATTTCCTGTCTTTTCTTCATTTCAGAGTGGGTCTCATTCAGCGTACAAATTTGAAAAACATTCGGATTGTCCCAACCTTCACGAAGTGCAGAATGGCTAAAAATAAACCGTAAAGGCGTGTTTACGTCCAACAATCGCTCTTTATCTTTCATAATCAATTCATAAGCCTGTTCATCATCTTTAGAAGAGCCGCCTTCGTCGCCTTTATCTTTTGAATCTTTCCAGGCACCGGTTTTTTTATCCTGAGAAAAGTAGCCGTTGTGCACTATGTCCGCAGAATGTTCCAAAACCCCTTTAAACTGTGGTTTTGCCTGAAATTCTTTGTAAATTTCTTCGAACCATTGGGCAAATTTGCCTTTCACCCAGCCATTTTCACTATAACTTCTGTAATTTGCCACTTTATCGATAAAGAACAGTGACAAGACTTTTATGCCTTTATCTTTGAGCTTTTTCTCTTTTTCAAAATGATTTTGGATCGTCTTAATGATTTGATATTTCATGATCTCTTCCAAAAGTCCCTCATCCTTTTGTCCAATGTAATAAGTTTTTCCATTCGTGAAAGATACATATTTTTCAGCCATATTAATCTGGTCCAAAACATATCCTTCTTTATAAACTTC
Organism: Candidatus Altimarinota bacterium; assembly: GCA_041659405.1. Lineage (GTDB taxonomy): Bacteria > Patescibacteriota > Gracilibacteria > UBA1369 > UBA1369 > JBAZYK01. Next base: position 123,235 of record JBAZYK010000003.1, on the reverse strand, counting down.
ACGGTGGCCGGAAAGGGGATACAGATCATCACCGGATCGTAATATCACCGCCTTTTTCTGAAGTCCATAATCATCGCTTTTATCAATCTCCACTTTTGCTGTAATTTTCATTTTATTGCTCTTAATTTCCAATACTCGCAAATAAGCCTCATTAAAGGCATCTTCAGAAAACACGGAATCCACCTCAATCTTTTTAACCAGGCCCAAATCATACGCACGCACCGGATCAAGCTTGTATAAAAGATTGTAAGGATGTTTGTGTGTAGCGGAAAAACGAAGTGTACAGAGCGGATTCAAATTGGCAATTGCCTCCTTACGAATTGGCGTTTCCATATTTTGTGGCTCATCTACAATCACAATTGGCCTCACAGCTTTGATGTATTCAATCGGAACGCCCCAGTCTGATTCCTGATTGATGATATTGTCCTTTTTGGCAAAAGAATCGATATTTATAACTAAAATCTGCAAAGCGTTTGTTGTTGAAAAATTCTTTAGCTGTCCGCGTTTGCGTGGATCATACAGATGAAAATCCATCTCCGGATTGTTGTAGAGCATGGCAAAATGCTCTTTCGTGATTTCCAAATTTTTGATTACGCCTTCTTTGATGGCAATGCTCGGCACAACGATAATAAATTTCTTAAATCCATATTTTGCGTATAACTCGTGGATTGTGCGGAGGTAAACGTAGGTTTTTCCCGTACCGGTCTCCATTTCCACCGAAAAGTGCATGCCGTCTTGTAATCTTTCCAGATATTCGGCAGGCTCACCACCAAATCCACCACTGCCAAACCCGGAAGACCCGAAACCGCTAGAAGCCATCTGTTTTTTAGATTTCTCCAATCCATTTCTTCCTTGGATTTTATGAATATTTTTAATGATTTCGCTTTCGGCTATAACAAGCCTATTTCCTACCAAAAGTTCGCTTCCAATTTGAAGCTGATTTGAAGTTGGAGCTATTTCTATTTCAAAATCTCCGCTTTCCAGTGGCTGGCCTTCAAACACTTCCACGATTGATTGAATCGCTTCCAGTTGATATCCCTGATTGGCTTCAAATTTTAGTTTCATGGTGTTTTAGCTTTATTGTTTATATCGTTAATCTTTTGTTCTAAATTTTTAAAATCCGAACTCCATTGTTCTTGAAATCCATTCATTTCCTTATCCAATCCATCCTTCAATTCAATCTGCCGTGTATTAAAATCGTTGCTGTATTTTTCATACAAAAAATTTTCTCTGCATGAAATTTCATCCTTACCCGCAAACAATAGCCATCCTCCAAAAACAAACAATAAAAATATAAAAAACACTAACAGTTTCGGATGGTCTTTAACTTTTTCGTTTATCCAATAATTAGCGATTAGGTGTAGAATCCAAACAAATGAGAGCAGTGAAGCCAGCAAAATCAGACTAAAACCGACCAAACGTAGTGGGTCACATACATTTTTTAAAAACTGAATTTCGACAGAAAGAAATGTAACAACAGAAGCAAAAATTCCAAAAACAGTCATTAAACTGGCCTTATCAGTTACTAATCTTTTTTCGAATTTATCTATTTTCCCAGTGATTGGCAGTATTTTTTCATCAACTTTTCCAACTGCATCATTTATCATTTTTTCAACATCTGATTTTGAAAGAACAGTTTGTTCTCCTTGCTGAGTGGTGACATTTTGACCAACAGGAGTTCCTCCAGACGCAGGGGCAACCACGGGTGCTGCAGCTGTTGGAGCATCAAATGTCGCAGGGGTTGTATCAGGCCTATCTGTAGCTGTTTTTATTGGATCAGCCATTTTATAATTGAATATCTGGTAATAAAGCTTTAAGGGCAAAATAGTAAATTCTTCCACTGTTATTACCAACAACGGCAACCATAGGAATTGCTGGGCCGCCAATAACTAGTCCCCCCGTAAATTCCATTTGTAATGGCTGATTAATAAATCCTTCTACCAAAGCTATTGGTTCAAGAATGCCAAGTTGTGGGCCTCGGGCATTGAGAGCTTCGATGATTTTTGCCTTGTGGTCAGAAAATTTTAGTGGCTCCATAAAGTGATTTTTAGATTACTTTAAATTCCTTCACCCCTGCGCGTTCTGCATCCAGCATTATGTTGATTTTGAGTTGGTCGTTATTGGCAAAAGATCGATCCAAAGTGATGATCTTTTCCGGCTTGTCTTTTAAAATAGTCTCAAAGAGTGGTCTTGTGAGTTTGTCCGCTAAACAAATAATCAAAGAGCCATCACCAATTCGATGATATTTGCATCCATCGGCCTGTTTTTCTTCAATCGCGATATTCAGTTCCTTGCCACTCTTTAATATAAGTTCATAAAGCATGTCTTCAGCTGAGGATTCAGGACGGACATTGTCGATGAAATCCATCAATTGCTGTTCAAGCTGTTCTACATTTGCTATTTGTGTATTCCAGATTTTGAAATTGCTTTCATCAAGTTTAAAAGCCTTAAATCCAAGATCAAGTTTCTTATCCTTTGCCCCTTCTTTAATTTTCTTGCCAGCTCTACGAATACGCTCTTTGGCAATATCGGCAATTGTTACAAAACCGGTTTTTAGTGCCTCAGTTCCTTCTTTGCATTTTTCTGGTAATTGTACGCAAATCCATTTCCGGTTGCCGCCATCTTCGGCATTTAGTTGCATGACGGCGTGGGCAGCCGTGCCGGAGCCGGCGAAAAAATCTAAAATTAAATCATTATCACCTGTATTATTTCTTGCAAAAAAATGAACAAGCTGAATGGGTTTAGGATTTTCAAATAAATCTTTTTTTCCAAAAATTTCAGTTAAAACATTAGTGCCATCACCAGTAGAAGCTAGTTCATATAAAACGCTCCTGTCTTTCAAGGCTTGTATTTCAGACCCATTACGGTAAATTTTTTCATAAGGAATTATTGTTCCTTTTGATTCACCCCAGAATACTAAATCATTTTCAAGAAGTTCCTGCATTCGTTTTTTGCCAACTCGCCAACGCCCTTCCCCACCATCTGGAGCAATTGGATAAACATTTTTATCATCAGGCATTTTTACAGGGTAATACATAGAAGGCCTATCCTCCTTTCGAGAAGTATTGCCCCATTTAGCTAATTTAACAGCGGTATATCTACCTTTTTCATCCTCTTTGTTAAATTTCGCCTCGTCAACAGGAACTAACTCATCTTTCCACTGAAAAACGTCTGAACGACAATACACAACGATATATTCATGTTCAGTAACGAAATAATCGTCTGCTTGGCCTCCTCCTGCCTTTTTTCTCCACACAAACTGCCCAATAAAATTCTCCTCACCAAAAATCTCATCCATCATTGCTCTCAAATTCTTCACTTCGTTGTCGTCAATGCTCACAAAAATCACGCCATCCTGTTTTAAAAGGTTTCTTGCCAAAAAGAGGCGTGGATACATCATATTTAGCCAATTGCTGTGGAAATGCCCACTATCGCGAGTGTTCTGGCGGTATAAATCATGATTAATTACGTTACCTTCCTCATCAATTGACTCATTGGCAATCAATTCCTCTTTTTTTGTTCTCGAGAATTTATCGTTATAAATAAAATCATTGCCGGTATTGTATGGCGGATCGATGTAAATCATCTTCACCTTGCTGTAATAGCTCTTTTGTAAAACCTTTAAAACCTGCAAATTATCGCCTTCAATAAACAGATTTTCTGTCTTATCAAAATCAACCGATTCAGCCCTGCAGGGCTTTAAAGTATTGGTCGTAGTTTCCTGAATTTTCTTGAAACACTCGGCTTTGCCGGCCCAAGTAAGGCCATAACGCTCTTGATCCGTTATAACGTCTTCGCCAAGTGTTGCCTTGAGTTTTTTGCTATCAATTTTTCCTTCTGAAAAAATCTCAGGCATTTCTTGCATCAGCTTTGCCAAAAGTTTTGCTTGAGGGTTACTGGAATTCCCGTCTATTTTTCCTTTAATCATAGGATTGTGATGAAGTGTTTTTATGAATTCTATAGATTTATTAATCCGGTTTTTAGCTCTACTAATTTCTCGAGGTTAAATGTTAAATTAAAGGTATAGACTTTTTGATTTATTGTGTAGTTTACATTATTGCTATTTGGTGTTGTTCTTTGCATATTTTTCACTAGATCTTCAAACTCTTTAGAGGGATTGTATGTAATATTCTTGAAATTGATGCCCCAATACAAACCTGGTTTAGAACTGACAATAGTAAGTAGTTTTTTTTCGACTAGGAGATCCAATACGGAATTTATTTCCGCGAACTGTTCTTCTGCTGATCCAATTATTCTTAAAATTCCACCTACGGATTTTAATATAGAGAGAGTGTCCAATTCTTCGTATTCCAAGTAACATAATGCGATTTCTGGAAGCCAATCTCTCCATCTGACTCCAAATTTTCTTGCCATATTATTTTTTTACATAAATGCTTGCTGGATTATAGCACTTTTCCTGTTTACTAATAAGATATTTCTTGTTGTTGGGAGGTTTTATAGCTATTCAAACCTGCCTGCCTTTTAATTGTGGCAAATTCGCCATAATTAAAATCTGAAAAACTTAAAGGGGTCGAATTCGACTCCTTTGAAAATACACTGTGTTTATTAACGTTTTCTAAATTTTTACTAAAATATGAAATATAAAGTGTACTGAGTCTGTAAGTGATGAAATCGGCCGCGTTTTTGAATTAGAAAATATCTTCAGATATGTATATGATAATAATTTGCGTTAAATCTTTTATTTGATACAATGATTTGAAAACAAAAAGTAAAAATAAACAAAAAGAAGGCGGGTCGCCTCAAAAACAAAAAGGTCTTTAAAAACTCGGTAAAAAAGCTATAGCAAAGAAAGAAAGGAAGGTGAATGGATGAATTTGCCGCCACCACGCACGAAAGTGCGCTTATAAAAAAGGGATTGGGAGGCCGGCCCTAGAAACTTTCGTCACCACACACGAGTGTTAGCGAGTGTGCTACTAAAAAATTGCACAAACTAAATGCTCATTAATACTCGAGTGTGCCTAGAACTTTCACCTTCTCTCTGTCCTTGCTAAGTGCTGGTAAAGCGAATGACTAACGCTCTTACCGCTTCCCGCGGTCCGGTGTTCTCTGTCTTATCACTTCGGTGATCTGTAGAACACACTCAACGGACGGTCCCTGGCCGGACTGAAAACCTCAGCCAAAGCTCAGCAGACAAAAACGCTTAGTCAGCTATAAACAAAAACAAATTCCAAAATAAAAACCTTGAGTTCTCACTTATTTTTCTAACTTGAGAACCCATAAGGTCCCGGAATTCCGCCCCACTTTGAAAAAAGTGGGGTTTTTGTTATGTGGATAAACCATTTTAAAGATGTTGCAAGAAGAGGTCGATAATCTTGGCTGCTTCGGCTCGATTCAAGCTGGAGCGTGGATTGAAGCGGGTGGAAGGGGAAATGATTGAGAGTGTTAGAGCATCCCGGACTGCATTAAAGTACCAGTCGGACTTTTTGAGGTCTTGGAAAGATACTGTTGCTAAATTGGCATCCTCAAGCAGGTGAAATTGTGCTGCCACGTTCATCAAAATTTGAATTGCTTCAGCGCGGGCGATTGGAGCGTTTGGATGGAAACTATTGTCGGCATATCCCTTAATGATCCCGTTTTCGACTGCCAAATCAACATAATCTTTATACCAAGCACCGTTGGCAACGTCTTTAAATTGTTTGGCGCGATCGTCGTGGTAGGTTAAAGAAGGCATTGCCTTCATGAGTAGAGTTACAAATTCCGCACGGGAAATGTTGCTTCCCGGATGAAAACAGCCATCGGAGTAACCTGTGATGTAGCCTTTTTTGCTTAAAGAGTTGACGTGTGTAGTGAACCAATCCGAAGATTTTACATCACAGAAATGTCTTGGTGGATTAACGAGTTCGCTGGTCATTAATTTGGTGATTAGCGCCGGATATTGAGCAAAGCCGTTTAGATCAACACTCAAACTGATCGTGCCCCAAAGAGAGTCGCTATTGTTATTGCTTTTTACGCCAATGCTGTGCCATGGTATAAGCAGGCCGTTGATGGCATCTTTGCCATCTTGATCGCTTGTCATCATGTTTAAAAGCCCACTGGCTATGGAGTGGAGATTGTCGATATTGATGAAGTTGATTTGATTGATGGAAGAATCATTGAGTTGGCCCATTGTGCCGGTGAAAGTTGAGTCTGTGGATAAAGCTCCGTTGGAGTTAAGAACATCCGTGACGTTGCCGTTTGTTAAAACAAGGTAACCATCGGCACTGACGCCCATGGAAATTTTAGTTGAAGTGTCCCCAACTTGGTAAAAGGTTGCGCCGTTGATTGTGGTTGTAGTTACGGTAGTTTCGGGTTGTTTGGAGGCGTAATCTTTTAATTTGGTAACGATGTTGTTAGCTTTGGTGAGGTTGTTTTTAACATCAAAAATCAGACTGATGGCCGGATATTGGCTATCTTGTGAGTGGATGGAAATTGCAAATTTATTGTTTAATACGGCCAAGACGTCATTTTGCAGATTTAAGCCGGTGTTGGTTTGAAACTCGGTGGAAATGCTGTCTAATTGGGTCGATTCGCCAGCCATTGTTAAAATGTCCTGGATCGTTTTTTGGAGATTGTTTTGTTCGACGTATAAAAGGATGTTTTTGGTAACGATGTTTTTATAAATTGCCGGGATAAAGTTATTGTTTAGCGCCAAATTAAGAGCTGCCAGTTTAGCACTGTCGCTTTTAAGGAAGTAGCTGATTTGGATATTATTGTTTCCTTGAGCCGCCGAAACTCCCATACTGGTTAAAGTTTGAAGAATGTTTTTGACAGTAGCGGTGTCGTCCATGCCAAACTGGGTGGTCATGAGTTGATCTGTGGTGGCCGGATTTAAGTATAATTCAGCAAAACTGGATGGTAAAAATTTGGCTTTGGTTGCACTGAAGTTGGCATTGTTTTGAAGATTGTTGCCGGAAGTATAATCGTCAATCATTTCGTGCAAACCTGCTTTATTGGTATTCATGATCACCAGGTCGCTACCCAAAAGGGCAACGGAAGCGATATCGTTATAATAGATGGTTGTGCCATTATAAGTTTCTGTTTGAGGATTGCCGAGAGCCGTAGTTAACGTGGTAAAGTCGGTGCTGGAAAGATGCAAAGTGACAAAGCTTTCCGAGGTGGCTGCATCACTCGCCGCCGCAGGAGCGGTCTCGGTTTTATTCATTCTTAAAGCGACTCCGTAGTGATTGTTGAGCAGTTTTGGTTTGAGAGTATTGATGGCTTGCGTTTGTGTAGCTGATGCGCCGGTTTCGGTCATCATGAAAGTCATTTCTTCACCAATTTGAGGCATGAAGCTGCTGAGTGGATTGGCAACGGTGGTGTCCAAAGAAAAATAGATATCCACATTTTTAGGGATGGCCCTGGTGGCGTCAATGCTGGTGTTTTGGGCTTGAACAACTACGGTTGAGGTAAATATTCCTAATAAAATAATTACCATGCTGATTGTTTTTTTCATGGGGGGGGGAGGGGTGGTTAATAAATTTAATGTATAGAAAATAGTTTAAAGTAGCTTCACAAATTTGTCGAAAAGGCTTTCGGTGTCTACAGGTCCCGGTGCGGCTTCCGGATGAAATTGTACGGCGAAGAAGGGGAGTTTTGTATGTTTGATTCCTTCAACGCTGTTGTCGTTGGCGTGTTCAAACCAGACTTTCCAGTCTTTGGGTAGAGAGCTGCCGTCAATTGCGAATCCGTGATTTTGTGAAGTCATGTAGCAGCGGCCGGTTTCTGTGTCTATGCAGGGCTGATTTTGGGCGCGGTGGCCGTATTTTAATTTGTAGGTTTTTCCACCGGCGGCAAGGCCCATTAGCTGATTTCCAAGGCAAATTCCAAAGGTCGGGATTTTCTTTTCCATCGACTTTTTGATGAGGTTGATTGTTTGTAAGCACTGAGCCGGATCGCCCGGGCCATTGCTGATAAACACGCCGTCAAAGGCTTCGTTCGCTCCAAAAAAATCATAATCAAAAGGCACACGCAAAACCGAAATGTTGCGATCCAAAAAATTGTGAATGGTATTATTTTTTACGCCACAATCCAGCATGATGATTTTCTTGGGGCCGGCTTTATACAGTGTTGGCTTTTTAGGGCTGACATCCTCAACAATATTGTAATTGTTTGGGTTGTAGTCTGGTGATTCCTGATCTTCTACAGTGATTTTGCCCAGCATGCAGCCTTTTTCACGCAAAATTTGGGTGAGCATGCGGGTGTCTATTCCTGTAATGCCGGTAATTCCCTGAGCTTTAAGCCAATCGCTAAGGCTTTCTTTGGCATTCCAATGGCTGTAATTTTCCGAATATTCGCTGACCACAATTCCGCGCGCGTGGATGCGGGAACTTTCAAAAACGGTGCTGATTTGATGTTTATCCAAATTTTCCGCAGGGACACCATAATTGCCGATAAGCGGGAAAGTGAAGGTCAAAATCTGCCCTTCAAAAGAAGGATCGGTAAGGCTCTCCGGATAGCCAACCATGCCCGTTGAAAAAACGACTTCTCCTGCCGTCGGTTTTTCTGCACCGAAGACATATCCTTGGAAAATATGGCCGTCTTTTAGGACAAGTTTGCCTTTTTTCATGAGAGGTAACTGAAGTTTTTTCTACTATAGCGATGCATTTGCGCCAAGTCAAGAGGGAACTTGAAATTGGGGGTGAGCTCTAAAGGATGGCCTCTGGAAATGAGAAGTTTTGGTGTAATATTTTTCATTTGGCGTATTATACTGAGTGCATTCTTAATTTTATTTATGAAAAAAACTTTTCTTCCGTTATTGGTGTTGTTTTCATTGGTGATTTCGTCTTTTGGTATTCAGCCGGCGATGAAAATTGCTTTGGTTAAGGCGCAGACCGCCCCTTCAATTTTTTCTGATGTGACTGTTGATCGAACTGACTCAACAGCTATTCAAAAATTGCAGACTGATGGGATAATTCAGGGTTATGCGGATGGAACTTATAAACCTGATCAGGAAATGAATCGCGCGGAATTTATGAAACTTTTGATGGCGCCGATTGTTGGTCCTACGCCTGCTGATTTGGCTGCGGCTCTTCAAAATCCTGCCATGCAAAATTGTTTTGATGATGTTCATACCGAATGGTTTGCGCCTTATATTTGCGCGGCGAAGGCCAAGGGGATTGTTAGTGGAGTTGGTACCGGCAAAGTTTTTAATCCTGCCGATAAAATTAAATTTTCGGAGGCTTCAAAAATCATTACAAATGCTTACAATTTGAGCAAAGGTCAGCCAGATGCCAAACTTTGGTTTAAACAATTTGTGGATGCTTTGGCGGCAAAAAAAGATATTCCTTTAACTGTTGAATATTTTGATCAAAATGTGAAACGTGGCGAAACTGCGGAAATGGTTTGGAGAATTCATGATAACGTTACCGATAAAGCTTCACGCAATTTTGCGGAAATTAATGGTGATGGGTTGGTAACAGCGTCTTCTTGCGTGGATTTTCAAAATAGATATGCGGATGGGATGAAGGGCAGTGGTGGAATTTATGGTGGTGGCTACGGGGTTCCGATGATGTTACAAGATGCAGTGAAGAGTGCGGAAATGGCTCCAACTGCGGCTCCGGCGCCTGCGGATTCTTCCGGCTCAACGGTTGGTTCTGTTGACCATTCCACAACCAATGTCCAGGTTGTAGGTGTGGATGAGGCCGATATCGTGAAAAATGATGGTAAGTATATTTACACGGTTAAAGGTCAAACAGTTCGTATTGTAGATGCTTATCCGGCAAGTCCAATGAAGGAATTGGCTTCTATTGTTGTGGATAGTTCCGGCAATTTTTATCCAAAGGAAATGTATCTTTCCGGAAATAATCTGGTGATTGTTGGAAGTTCCGGTGGGATGATGTATCCGATGACGAAGACCATTGAGCCGGTTGATCAGGGCATAATGGCGCCTTCAATGATGCCGTATTATCGCTCTTCAAATCGTACAAAAGTGGTGATTGTTGATGTTACGGATCATTCTAAACCGGTGATTGGGCGAACTGTGGAATTTGACGGCAATTACAATACTTCTCGTCGTATTGGTTCTACCGTTTACATGGTGATGAACGACTATCCTTCTTTTCCATATTATTATCAGCAGGAACGTACGGAAAGTGAACTTAATCCGGAAAGTTTCTTGCCAAAAATGACTGATTCAAAAAATGGGAAAGAGGAATTGATTGTGCCTTGTTCGGGGATCAGAATTTTCCCAAAACCTTCTTCTTATAATTTCTTGATTACGGCTGCGATTCCGCTTGATAGTGCGACAAAAGACGTTCAGCGTGAGGTAGTGGTTGGCAGTGTGGATAATGTTTATGCTTCAACCGGCAATTTGTATGTGGCGGCAACAGACTGGCGTGGCGGCTATTATAATGGTGGAACGCAAATGACCGGTTTGTATAAATTTGCGCTTGGCGATGGCACGATCAAATTTGTGGCTTCGGGTAGCGTAAAAGGAACGGTTTTGAACCAGTTTAGTATGGATGAAGAGGCGAGTGGAAATGTGCGAATTGCGACGACTCAAACGGAATATAATGCTGGTCCTTTGCCAATGATGGCACCGGCGACTGATGTTAGTGTTTCGGGCGGTGTGATGATTGCGCCGATTGCTCCAATGGAGCCAAAAACCAGCAACAATGTTTTTGTTTTGAATTCTGCGATGAAGCAAATTGGTGCGGTTTCCAATATCGCTCCGGGGGAAAGTATTTTTTCGGCGCGATTTGTGGGAAATCGTGGTTATCTTGTGACTTTCAAGCAGATTGATCCGCTGTTTGTGATTGATTTGTCGGTTCCAACTGCGCCAAAAATTTTGGGAGAATTGAAGATTCCGGGTTACAGCAATTATTTGCATCCTTATGACGCAACTCATTTGATTGGTTTTGGAAAAATGGTGGATGAAAGTATCGACGCGGATAAAGTTCATAGTCCAAGTGCGGTTTATTATACCGCTGTGCAGGGCATGAAACTGGGACTTTTTGATGTGACGAATGTGAATCAGCCAAAAGAAATGTTTACGCAGGTGATTGGCGCGCGTGGGACCGATAGCGAGCTTTTGAGTGATCACAGGGCTTTGTTGTTTGATAAGGCGAAGGGGCTTTTGGCTTTCCCCATTTCGGTTTATGAAGGCACCGGCGATAGCTCCAGTTTGGCCTTCCAGGGGGCTTATGTTTATAAGGTTGGGCTGACGGACGGCTTTAAACTGCAGGGTAAAATCGCGCATCCGGACGATATTGTTAGACGTTTGCTGTACATCGGCGAAAATCTGTATACGGTTTCTGGGACAATGGTAAAAGCCAACGCTTTGAGTGATCTGCATGATGTTGGAAGTCTGCTTTTGCAGGATTTGGGCGGTGATTTGCCAAAGCCGATGCCGTTGTAGGGGGGGCGGTGGTTAACTAAATTTCCATGATCAGAAAGGCAATAGAATCAGATGCAAAAGGGATACATGGCATACACACGCGCGCCGTGAGAGAGGCGTGTGTAGGTTTTTATACCGAAATCCAAATAGATGGCTGGCTGAAAAACAGGACGCCGGAAGGGTATTTGGAAGGTATCAAAAATGGTGAAATGTATGTTGAAGAAATCGAAGGTAAAATTAGGGGATTTGGACATGCTGTGCCTGGGGAAATCGTGGCTATATTCGTGGATCCCGAATTTCACAAAAAAGGTCTTGGCAAATCACTTTTGCAGCATGGCCTTGAAATGGCAAAAAAGGAAAATGCTCCTGCAATTAAAGTGGAAGCAAGTCTGAATGCCGTGTCTTTTTACAAAAAATATGGATTCATTGAAATTGGTGAAAAAATGATAGAACGAAACGGCCAAAAACTCCCCATAATGCTGATGGAATATTCGACTGCTATGCGTTAGTGGTTCTATTCCATTTGCCAAAGTTTAATCTTCATTGCATAACTCAAAAATCCGGGATGTCCCGGATTTTATGGTCTATTTTTGGCTTGTGCTAGCGAACGTGAAATTTTCCAGATTTATGCCCAATTCGCATCAATCGCAGCGAGTTGTTCGTCTTGAGAAAGTTCTTGAGTAGCCGGAGTTGCGGCTTTTTCAGCGGCAACCGGTTTGCTTAATTCATCTTTGGTGATTGCGTCGATTTTGGCTTGCATGAGTTGTTCCGCTGTTTTGGCTGGCTTGCCCAATTCATCTTTGGTGATTGCATCGATTCTGGCCTGCATGAGTTGTTCCGCTGTTTTGGCTGGCTTGCCCAATTCATGTTTGGTAATTTCATTGATTCTGGCCTGCATGAGTTGTTCCGCGGTTTTGGCCGGTTTACTCAATTCATCTTCTGTGATTGCGTTGATTTTGGCCTGCATGAGTTCTTCCGCTGTTGCCTGTTTGATTCCAGCGGCTTCTCGTTTTTCAACCATTCTATCCAGCACATCAAGCGCCTTAAAGCTTGCGGCGGTTTGGACTGTGTCGACCGGAGTGCGGTAACCATCCTGCATAATTTGTAAATCGCGTTCGAGTTGGGCCAGTTTTTCAACTTGAGGTTGTTTAAGGCTTGAATTAGCTTGTTTTGATTGTCCCGATTTTCCAACCTGTACAGGATCAACAGCAATTGTTTGCCATGGGCCAAAAGTGGCAGGTTTCAAAATGCCAAGTTTTTCAGGAGCGACGTTGAAGTTGTTAAACGTAGGTGCAGTTGTGTCATCCGCCGGCGCAGTTTCAAGTTGAGTGGTTTTTCCTTGAACCTGGATGATTTTCCCCATCAATTCATGAATTGGAGTTCTAGCGTCGCTGCCTGCTTCAATATTTTCCTTCCATTTCTTAAGTATGTAAATTGCTCCAGATTTTTTCTTTGGGTCAAAAATTTGACCTTTGGCTTCGGCAGCCTCTTTATCCAAACCCGGTTGAATTTCTTTGGCGCGTTCTATAAATTCCAGAGCGCAAACTTTGAAATTATCAGATGTGAAGGGGTGTTCTTCAAAATATTTAATTGTTGCTTCCAGGGTTTTGGCGATTGCAAGTTTACCTCTGCGAATTTCATTAAAGCTCTTAAGGTTGCTTGGATCATTGAACTGGATATCGCCATTTTGATCAGTTGTAGTATCAAAATGAAATTTATCGGTTGGAGCGGAAGGGCCGGTCTTAGCCATAATAGCCCCAAAAAGCAATCTATCATTTAAAGAATGTTCAAAAGCTTTTTCCAGATCTGCGGCTGTTGCATTTGGATTCTTGGCCAACAATTTATTAAGAACATTTAAATGGTCTTCGAAATAATGGCCTGTGCCATTGGTTCCTTGTGGATATTCCTGGACAGCTTTTTCCAGAAATGCTTTATAAATTTGAACACGATCGGATGAAATTGTGCTTGTTTTTGCGGCAACTTTTGCGATTGCTTTTGCGATTGTTTGAGCAGCTTTGATTGCATTTGTGAGTTTTTCAAGGCCGGGATTTTTGTCCGGATCGGTTTCAATTGTGAAAGTTGAGCCTGTTGGAGCCTGTTCTGGCGTTTTGGCTTGAGCGGCAGGTGCGTAATTTTGTGGTGCAGCTTGAGTTCCGGCATCTACAGCTTTTGCTTCTGCTGAAGTTGTGGCAGTTGTATTTGGGCTTGCTGTTGAAGTAGTTGCGGTTGTAGCAGTTAAGGCTTCCGGTTTTCCCGGAGTGCTTGCCGCAGAATTTTGTGGTGTTGTTTCGGAATTTGTCTGTGTGGTTTGAGATCCGGAATATACTGCGAGACCTGCTCCAGCTACAAGCATGGCACCTCCTAATCTTTTCATGGTTTTAGCAGAAGGAAACATTGAAGAAACGGCTGAGGTTACTTTCTCCCAGGCATTATTCATTTTGCTTACAAATCTTCTTTCCCAGGTAATGATTGGTAATCGTTGCGTAGTTGCGCTACTTAAGGCAGGAACCCTAGGGGCGGCGGGGGCGATAGGTCTAGTGATCGGAGCGGCAGATGGTGGAAGGATGGGGGCTACTCTTGCTTGAGTCACTAAATTAGGTCTATCCAAAACTTTGGCAACTAAAATTGCAGCTTCTTCTGCGGTAGGTTTAACAGGGGCTTCCGCTTGAGGAGCCGCTGGTGGAATAGATGCTGGTTTTGAAGCCGTTTCCGCTTGAGTAGGCGCAGCTTGGTTTAGTAATATTCCAGCTTGAGCTAACGCTGCAGGAACGCTACTTAAACTTACATATGCGTCATCTTCTTTTCTTCTGGCTGCGGGACGCCCCGTTGGAAGATTTTTTCGCAAAAGGTCGGCAGTAACGGCTCTTACTCGGGTTCCTTCTTCGGGCTTAAACCCTTTAACAAGATGGTTTAGATTTAAACCTCTATCTTGATTTGTGCTTGGTACTTTAGCTTGGTCTGTCGGTTCATTACTCATTATTCCTGCAGTGCCACTATTTGCCAGTCTGCAGAATTCTTTTTCGATAAACTCATTTTGGCCATCAATAAAATAATCCAAAATATTTCTTCCGGCAACTCCTTTTTCAGCCATGTCCCTGGCTACGTCTTGACGGCGTTGCGCTTCTCTTGTAGCCATGATATTGGCTATTTTGGATGGGGTTTTTCTTCTAAACTTCCTCTCCTTTATCCAACCATTGAATAATCCTCTGATCGTTTTTTTGGCTAATTTTTCAACACTTTTCCAGATTTTTTGATTAATATCATTCACTATTTGGGCATTTTGTTGATCATTAGGATCAAAATTGAAACCCTGCTCAATTAGAGTTTGCACAACTCCATTTCTTAATGCTTCATGTGTTATCTGATCAGTTCTTAGTTCAGCTTTTATAATAAGTGTGTCCCAGTTTTGTTCCAAGTACTCAGGCGTAGGCACGTTTTGCCCTGGAGCCGTTTCCGGTCCTTGAGGTTCAAAATCGTCAGGTTTTAATGTATCTGCCATAAGTTTTTACATAAAGAAGGCCTTATCTTATCACTTTTCCGTCTTTTGTCAACGTTTTTGTGAGTTTTGGGGAGGTTTTCCCATTACGGATAACCCCTCGAGTGCCTTTTTCTTACAGTTTTTCTTATAGTCAAATCAAGAATAGCTTTTTTTTGTTCCTAAAAAAAGGTATAAGTTTCATAGAATCTTACTTCAAATTTATGAAAAATTTTACTGGCAGCGATGTTCTTTCGGCTGAAGGTTTTTCTCGTGCGGAAATTGACCATGTGCTTGAAGTTGCCGAGAAGTTCTTGCCGATTGCTTTGAAAGAGAAAACTTCGGATCTTTTGGCGGGAAAAGTTATGGCGGCGCTTTTTTATGAACCGAGCACTCGCACTCGTTTGAGTTTTGAGACAGCCATGAATCGGCTTGGTGGGCGCGTGATTACTGCTGTGGGAATGGAAAATTCGTCCCTGGCTAAAGGTGAAACTTTGTATGATACCGCTAAAGTTGTGGAAAATTATGCGGATGTGATTGTGATGCGTCATCCAACTACAGGATCGGCGGTTGAATTGGCGGAAAGCGCTTCGGTGCCGGTGATAAATGCCGGTGATGGGGCGGGGGAACATCCAACCCAGGCACTTTTGGACATGTTTACAATCGCTAAGGAATGCGGCAAAATTGATGGTCTGACCATTGCGATGGTTGGCGATTTGAAATATGGCCGGACGGTGCATTCTTTGTCGCAACTTTTATCGCACTATAAGGTAAAGTTGATTTTTGTCTCTCCGGAAGCGCTAAAAATGCCGGAAACGGTCAAGGCGACTTTGAAGGGAAAAGGGGTCGCGTTTGAGGAAATGGAAGAGCTTGAACCGGCCTTAAAGCAGGCTCAGGTTGTTTATGACACTCGTGTTCAGCGTGAGCGTTTTGCCGATTTGGCCGAGTATGAGCGCTTTAAGCATTACTACGTTTTGACGCGCGCTTTGATCGAAAAGTACAATCCAAAAATGACGATTATGCATCCGCTGCCAAGAGTTGGCGAAATTTCGATGGATGTGGATGATATGCCGGGCGCAGCTTACTTCCGCCAGGTTAGAAACGGCGTGGCGGTTAGAATGGCGCTTTTGGCGCTGGTTTTGGGGAAGGTTTGATCAATTAATAATTTTTGGGATTTTTGATTGGACGAGTTTTTTTGCGCAAATGCTCTATTTTTGATGGCATCCGTCCGAGTCTTTTTCCGTTTTTTCTGTTGAGTTGGCTTCCTCCATTGGTTCCGCATGAATCACAACTTTGCCGATGTGTTGGCATTTTGATTTTATGGCGAACTCAAGCTCGTCGGCTGCCTGATGGACTTCTTCCAAAACGGCATCACCAGGAAACAAAGCGTGGAAAGAAACAAAAAATTTATGGCCAAATTTGCTGATGTTGATCTCGTGAACGCCCTGAATTATTTTGATTTTTTTGGCTGATTCCCGGATGCAATCGCTTGCGTCTTTTCTTTCCGCTTCGGAAACGTGATGAGCGTGGACAACCTCTGAATGAACCGGTTCAATATGCGTGTTTATTTCAATGTCGGTGCCGATTTCCGCACTAATCATTTTCTCTAAATTGGTGGCAATATCGTGAGCTTTTTGCAGCTTTAACGCCGGATTAACCTCAAGCTCATAACTTAAATGCTGCTTTTTATTTTCGGTGAAAATGGTGATATTGGGAATTTGCAGATCGTGGTGCGCTGCCACAACTTTAACCTGTTCGATAATGGTTTCGGAATCAAGCGGCAAAGGTTTAATGTGGATTGTAATGTCGGTGCCGGGGATTTCTTTGCGGACTTCTTCAATGATCAGGTTGGTGATTCCGTGGGCTTTAACAAGCGGTAAAATGCGGCTGACAAAAACCGTCATATCAATAAAAGTATCAATTCCTATTGGTCTGACCCGGACTTTTTCCACTGTAATTACGCCATCCACTTTTTTGGCGATTTCCATAATTCTTTCACGCAGACCGATTGGTGCGGCGTCGGTTAAAACTTCCAGCGTTCTTTTTCCCAAATTATAACCGGCATATCCAACAAAAATAGAAACGCCAATTGCGGCATAGGCATCAGCGGATTTTAATCCAAAGGCTACAAGTGCCAAACCAATTATGACCACGCCGGAACTTAAAATGTCCGAACTGAAATGCAAGGCATCAGCTTCCAGCGCCTGACTGTGGGTAGCTTTGGCCACTTTTTTTAAGGCTCGTGAACGTGAAAAATCGACTAAAATGGAAATAATCATAACCGCAAAAGTGAACCAGGTTGTTTCAACTTCGATAGTGTCTGACATTAAGCGATGAACGGACTCATAAATAATCCAGGCGCTGGTCAAAAAAAGCAGGCCGGTTTCTATCAAAGCAGAAACACTTTCAATTTTGCCATGGCCGTAATGGTGGTCGTCGTCGGCCGGTTTGTCCCCAGCCTTAACTGCAAAATAGGTCAAAAGTGCCGCTCCCAAATCAAGGGCGGAATGGGCGGCTTCGGAAATAATTCCCATACTCATGCTCAAAATTCCCACAATTAATTTCATGATTGTTAGCCCAAAACTTGCAAAAACCGAACTTAAAGCCACGCTTTGTTTGGCTGCAGTATTTGGGTTTTTGATGGTGGAGGTTGAAGCCAGGGTCGAATTTGAGACCATGTTTTTTTGATTAATTAATCTTTGAGGTCGTGCTCTTTGCCAACGGCTTCGCTGATATTTTTGTAGCCGTCTTTTTTTAGGAGTTTAACCAGGCCCATGTTGATACTGCTGATTGCTTGTGGTCCCTCAAAAATCATACCGGTGATCATTTGCAAAAGTGAAGCGCCGGCTTTGATTTTTTTGTAAGCGTCTTCGGCCGTAAAAATTCCCCCGCAGCCGATGATGGTAAGGTCGCGTTTGTGGCTATTGGTGCCATCGGACATCATCTTTTTCCACTTTTTATAAACATAGCGGATTTGTTCATTGGAAAGTTCTCCCTGGGCTTTGCCGCTTATGCCGCCAACTGCCGGCATTTTATCTTCTTTATGGATTTTGGCATTTTCTCGATTTTTGGTCAGGTTGGCACAAAGCAGACCGTCTACTTTGTGTTTGCTGATAATGTGTAAAATTTGGTCGAGTTGCTCCTTGTTTAGGTCAGGCGAAATTTTTAGGAAAATCGGTTTGTTGTATGGGATTTTGTCGGTTTCGGCAAGAAGTGCTTCCAGTTTGTGCGGTTCGGTAAAAGGTTCTCCGCCAAACGCATTTGGGCAGCTGATATTGATTGTGATGTAGTCGCCGATGTGAGTGAAATGCTTGAAAGCTTTTACGTAATCTTTAATTCCGGCTTCGGTTTCACAAGTTTGCTCATTGTTAGTCTTGGCAATACTGATGCCAACCGGAAACTTGAATGGATGTTTTTTGATTTGATCCGCCAAACGCGCGGAAATTTTTTCGCAGCCGTCGTTTTTTAGGCCGTAATAAACCACTAAACCCTGAGTCTTTTTTAGGCGCCAAAGACGTGGTTTTGGGTTGCCGGCGCAATGTTCTCCGGTGATGGATCCAACTTCTTCAAAGCCAAATCCAACTTCCGGCAAAATCCGGGTGAGTTCGGCGTTTTTGTCGAATCCCGCCGCTAAACCAACCGGATTTGCAAAATTAATACCGTGAATATATTGGCCAAGCGAAGGATCGGAATAATAAAACATGGCTTTGGTAATGGATCTGCCAATTCCAAATCTACCAAGTGCTTTTCCGATTTTGGTCATGTGATCGTGAACGTCTTCGGGGTCCAGTTTAAAGAAAATCGGTTTTAGAAATGTTTTATAGCCGAATTTGATGAAGCCGTTTCTGGTTTTGATTAGCAGATTTTTCATGGGAGTGGGGATTACGGTTTATTCCTGGAGCGCACTGGGGCTTGGTTTCTTTGCGAAGCCGCTGCGCATTCTATTCCTATATTTTGCAAATGTTAATCTTGATTTTTTCTTTTGGTATTCTAGCCTTAGGAGTAAGATTGGTTTTGGATATTTTCTAACTTTTTTCATTCATGATGAATCTATATAATACCGGTTTTGGGGACTCTGCTACTTCTGTCGTAGGTTTTGCTTTGCATATGTTTTTTATGACGATGGTTGGTGTTGCCATAGTTTTATTGATTATCTGGATGGTTAAAAACCTTAAAGCAAAGCAACTTTTGACCTGGATTATTATTTTAATGGTGGCCGGATTACTCGGAAGTTTGATCACTTTGAGTTCGGGACTTAATTCTTTTGGAGGAATGATGAGAGGACTACGTGGTGGAAATGCTTATAATTTGAGTGATGAACAATTGAAAAATTCATATCCTTCAATGATGCGCAGGTTTCAACAATTGCAGAATGAGACTCAATTGCAACCGGTTAGCACCCAGGCGACAACTCAGGCTACTCAATCAACTCAAGCGACTACTCCAAAAACTCAGACGGGAACTCCAGCAAAGAAATAGTTTTGTCTGTTTGCGAATATTTGTATGAAGACTTTTGCCCTTATCAACGCGCAAATCGTTACTCCAAAAGAAATTTTTGATGGGTCGGTTTTGGTTTCGAATGGCAAAATTAAAGAAGTTAAACGCGGGAAGTCGGCTAAGTTTCAGTCGGTTTTAGAAAATCAGAAGATTGAAACGATTGATCTTGATGGAAAGTTTCTTTTGCCGGGATTGATCGATGTACATGTGCATTTTAGGACTCCGGGCAATCCTGAAAAAGAGGATTGGATTACCGGTTCAAAGGCGGCGCTGGCTGGTGGTGTGACTACTGTTTTGGATATGCCAAATACCAATCCGCCAACTGTGGATGAAAAAACTTTGGCGGAAAAGCGCAAATTGGTGGCCAAGCAGGCTTTGGTCAATTATGGTTTTTATGTGGGTGCGACTAGGTCTAAAGATGGCAAAACGAATCTCGAGGAAATCAAAAAACTGAAAAATATTGCCGGTGTGAAAATTTTTATGGGGAGTTCAACCGGGAATTTGCTGCTTGATCAAAAGGCGGATCTGGAAAAATTCATGGAAGAAAATTCGGGAACTCATGGGTCAGCGGGTGAGTCTGAAAATTCCCATCTTTTGGCCATTCATGCCGAGCTGCAAAGTTGCATTCAGGAACATACTCAAAAATATTTGGTTGAACATGGTGGGGTGGGGGCAGGTGTGCTTGCGCATGCCGATGCAGCGGTACATTCCAAAATTCGCGCAGCGGAGTGCGCTCATGATGCCGTGAAAGAGGTTTTACATTTGGCTAAAAAATATGATACTCGAGTTCATATTTGTCATGTTTCTTCGGCTTTGGAACTTGATAGTATCCGCAAGTTTAAGGATGGTGGGGCGCGTGCGCTTGCGCAAAATGTGAGTGTGGAAGTTACTCCGCATCATTTGTTTTTGTCTGATCAGGATTATGAAAAATATGGAAATCTGGTGAAAGTTAATCCGCCACTGCGCGGCGTGCAGGACCAGGTTGCGCTTTGGGAAGCGGTAAAAGACGGTACAGTGGATATGATCGCTACGGATCACGCGCCTCATACTTTGGATGAAAAAAAGTTGCCGTATGAACAGGCGCCAAGTGGAATTCCGGGCGTGCAAACCATGTTGCCGCTATTATTGAATGCGGTGAATGAAGGCGTTTTAAGTTTGGAAAAAGTTGTGGAACTTTGTTCGGCTAATCCGGCGCGTTTGTTTGGAATTAAGGGGAAGGGCGCAATTGAAGCCGGTTATGATGCCGATTTTGCGGTTGTGGATATGGCTTTAAAAGAGCGCATTTGCCATAATTATTTATGGACAAAAGTTGATTGGTCGCCTTTCCATGGCTGGGTTTTGCAGGGATTTC
Source organism: Candidatus Altimarinota bacterium (assembly GCA_041659405.1). Lineage (GTDB taxonomy): Bacteria > Patescibacteriota > Gracilibacteria > UBA1369 > UBA1369 > JBAZYK01. Next base: position 102,577 of record JBAZYK010000003.1, on the reverse strand, counting down.
CGGTGATGACTTTTGTCGGCGGTGAATTGATGTACGAATGGCGCGATAAATTTGGAAAATGGCCGGGCAAAGAGGTGGAATTTGTTGGATAAAATTTGTTTTTTTTATGTACGAATTAGAACTTGCTGCTAAGTTTCCTCTGGGTTGGCTTTGTTTTGTGTAAAATGAACATTGTCGTAATGTTTTCCGACAGGATGTTTCAAAGTATGTTCAAAACTTGTGGGGAGGTGGTTATGAGGGCTTTTAGTGTTGGTTTGTGGCTAACATTAGCTTAATTTTGGTGGTGGCAGCTTGGCCGTGTTGACATTTGCGTACTTGCATGATACTGTACACTTCTGTGCGTTTTTTGTGCCCCTGCTTTCTTTTGAAAAGAGTGCATGGCCGTAAGCCTACAGATTGCTTTGTTCTTTGAAAATTGAGAGATTTTTGGTTCTGTGTACTGGCTGGTGGGCGCAGTGAATGGCCAAAGCAAGGGCGGTAAGGGTCGTCGTTGCTTTTGTGATTCGCTGCTCTCACAGGTTTAGTATTTTAACCTTCGAAAGGAGGTGAAAGAACCTTTGGGAGTTGCCGGTTGCTGCGGGTTTTACCCAAGGCGATCGTGACTCATTGAATAGGTGTTTGTTTTTAGCCCTCGGTTTGCGCCTGGCGCGATTGAGGGTATGCTCATTTTGCCCGGCACTTCGGTGCGCGGGTGGTGGAGTTTTTCATGACGTTCCAGGAATTTTGTGCGCTCGTGGCTACCAATCTGAACGAGATGGAGGAGGTCTTGTTCCTGAGGCTCGCTGGAGACGACGTCTCGACGCTCAGGGTCGGCCAGACGTTCGGTGAATGGTGGCCTTCCGGCGGCGTCGACTTCGATCGCGTCATCGTCACTTCCGACAAGGTCTCCGTCGTCTCGAATCGCCTTCTCAACGACGAGCAGGCGGGGCTTCTCTTGGACGCCTTGGTGACCTCCGGACAGACGGGGTCGTACCAGTTCGGCGTGGAGGCGACCGGCAGCGTGCACATCGTCTCCCGGGCGCGGGGTGGTAACATCGAGCGCATGGTGGCGAAGGGTAACGGGAAGGTCGTGTTGGTTGGAGCGGCGGATTTTCCGGCGCTCCTCGGCTACAACAACGGCAATCCCGTCGCGCAGATGTTCGTCGCGGCCTGACGGCCTTCGCGCTCCCCGGGGCGACGGTGGACTTGTTCCATTCGTCGCTCCGGGGCTGCGCCCCTAACAATTTGCAGTTAACCTCCTAACCCGCGTGCCTGGGTAGTGGCACAAATCTCTCATTTTCATATTATTTGATTTCATCTCCTTGGCTTTGGCTAAGGGCGGTGCAATCGCCTGAACAAGGCGTTGCGGCTCCGGACTTCCTTATAAGATTTCCGGGCCGCTTCGACCAATTCCAAATTTAATCTTTATTTCAGAATCTGTTTAGAAATCCTTAATCTTTTTCTTCTATGCTGGCTCATATAAGTTAATCAATTTGTATGGCCAAGCAATTCAAACTTAATGTGAAAGGTACGGAAATAAATTTAATTCAAAGAAACGAGCAGGATTTTATTTCGCTGACTGATATGGTTAAACCTTTTGGTGACGATATTTTGATTTATCAGTGGATGCGCGGGCGTAATGCAGTAGAGTTCTTGGGGATTTGGGAACAGTTACATAATCCAAATTTTAAAGGTATCGAATTCGATACCTTTAAAATGCAGTCTGGTTTAAATAGTTTTTCTTTAACACCTCGAAAATGGATATCACAAACCAATGCTATCGGTATTTTTTCCAAATCCGGTCGTTATGGAGGTGGCACTTTTGCGCATAAAGATATCGCTTTTGAGTTTGGTTCCTGGTTAAGTCCTGAATTTAAATTATATCTCATCAAAGAGTTTCAGCGGCTCAAGGATCAAGAAAATAAGCTAAATGGCCTTGATTGGGATCTCAAAAGAAATCTTGCCAAAATAAATTATAAAATTCATACAGATTCAATAAAAGAAAACTTAATTCCCCAAAAAATTAATCCAAATGAAATTAAAAATATTTATGCGAATGAAGCTGATGTTCTAAATAAGGCTTTGTTTAATACTACAGCCAAAGAATGGCGTGAGCAAAATCCAAAACAGGAGGGGAATATTCGCGATTATGCCAGTGCGGAACAACTTGTGGTTCTTTCCAATCTGGAAAGTTTGAATGCCGAATTTATTATGCAAAAACTGTCTCAATCGCAAAGGCTCATCAGATTAAATGAAATTGCGATATACCAAATGGAATCGATCGTGAGGCCGTCAACAGAGGCTAAGTTGTTGAAGTGAAGGAACTTTTAAACCTACCGAATTCGATAGGTTTAAAAAAAATCTCGCATTGAGTTGATCTGCTAAAAGTGTTTAAATAAAGTGGATCTAATCCTCATCCATGAATCTGGAAACAATTTTTTGCGGCGTGAAATTCAAGAATCCGTTGGTTTTGGCGTCGGGTGTTTTGGGTGTGACCGGCGCGAGTCTTAGAAACGTGGTGAAGACGGGCGGCGCGGGTGGTGTTACAACCAAGTCCATTTGGCGACAGGGACATTTGGGGCATCCAAATCCGGTTATTATCGCGAATGATCATTTTATGTTGAACGCGGTCGGTTTGCCGGATGCGGGAATCGAAAAAGCTTATATTGAAATTGGTGAGTATATGAAAAATAAACCGGCTCCGCTCATTGCCAATATCGTTGAATCCCGAATTGAGGATTTTGCGGAAGTGGCTGCACTGGTTGACGCTTTGCATCCAGATATTATTGAAGTGAATATTTCTTGTCCGAATGTGGAAGATGAGTTTGGGAAACCGTTTTCTTGTTCAAGAGTTGATGCTGCGGCGGTGACTGCGGCGGTTCGCAGAAGAACTAAAATCCCAATTACGATCAAACTTTCTCCAAATGTAATGAATATTGCGGAGATCGCGAAAGCGGTTGTGGATGCGGGCGCGGATGGAATCACGGCAATCAATACGGTTGGTCCGGGAATGCTGATTGATCTGGAAACTCGTGAGCCGATTTTGGCGAATAAAGTGGGAGGTGTCAGCGGTCCGGCGATCAAACCGATTGCGATTAAAGCTGTTTACGATATTCATAAGGCTGTCCCAAAAACTCCGATTATTGGTACCGGCGGGGTTTTAACCGGTGAAGATGCGCTGGAAATGATTATGGCCGGTGCTACGCTGGTGGGCGTTGGAACCGCGGTTTATTATCGCGATATTATTTGTTTCAAGCTGATTGCGGAAGAAATGAAAAAATGGGGGAAAGCGCATGGAATAAAAGACTTGGGCAAAATCCGTGGAACGGCTCACGATAGCGGATATTCTGATAAGTTTAAGGGTTATAATTAATGTTCAATTTATGTTCGACATTCCAAAAGCAATTCCGATTAAAAAAATCATCACTGAAACGCCGTTTGTGAAAACTTTTGTGTTTGAGCATGCTTTGAATTCAAAACCCGGGCAGTTTGTGAATTTGTGGATTCCGCGTGTGGATGAGAAGCCGATGAGTATCGCGTTTGATAACGGCAAAGAATTTTGGGTGACCATGTTTGCGGTTGGGAATTTTTCCAAGAAAATGCACACTTTGAAAGTAGGGGATTTGGTGGGCGTTCGCGGGCCTTATGGAACTCATTTTACCGGGCCGGGTGGTGGTGCTTTTAAGAAAGGTCAACACTTGGTGATGATGGGTGGCGGATATGGAGCTGCGCCTTTGTATAACTTAACTGTTGCGGCGGTGAAGGCCGGTTGTAAGGTCGATTTTGTGATTGGGGCGCGCAGTAAAGAACATTTGCTCTACATCGATCGAATCAAAAAACTGAAAAATGTGAAATTGTTCATTGCGACGGATGATGGTTCTGTGGGCTTAAAGGGCTACAACACGATGATTTTGGAGAGGTTGATAAAGGAGCATAAAGCGAAAAAAGGTTCGCGCATAAGCTGTGTTTATACTTGCGGTCCGGAGGTGATGATGAAGCGAATTTCCGACATGTGTTTTGCCGCTAAAATACCGGCGCAGGTTTCAATCGAGCGTTATATGAAGTGTGGTTTTGGGGTTTGTGGTCAGTGTTGTGTGGATCCTACCGGCGAAAGAATGTGCAAAAGCGGCCCGGTTGTGAATAATGCAAAAGCTCGAAAAATTACCGAATTTGGCAAATATCACCGCGATTTGGTGGGGAAAATCCAGAAATTTTAGAATAATTTCATTTTAGGTTTAAGTTTTGGTAATTACATTTTCTTTACAATGTTAACGTACATCGTTAATATTGTTATGATCAAAAGTTTTAAAAATAAGGAGGCAGCAAAGCTTTTCAATCGAGAATATGCAAAGAATTTTGTTGCCAGTCTTCAAAGGGTAGCATTTCGTAAATTGAGAATGCTCCATAGGGCCGAAAACATTAATGATTTGCGGGTTCCGCCTTCAAATCATCTTGAAATGTTAGTAGCAGAGCGGAAAGGCCAGTATAGTATAAGAATTAATAGAAAATGGAGGATTTGCTTTTACTGGTCACAAAATAATGCTTATGAAGTGGAAATTGTAAATTATCATTAAATATGAAAAAACTTAAACCAATTCATCCAGGCGAAATTTTAGAAAAGGAATTTTTAAAACCGCTAAATATTAGCCAATATCGTTTGGCTAAAGATATAAGTGTGCCCCCTCGTCGTATTAATGAGATAATTCTTAAAAAGCGATCGATAACCCCTGATACCGCTTTGCGTTTGAGTCGTTATTTCGGCAATTCAGCTAAGTTTTGGCTTAATCTTCAGCTTGATTATGAATTGGAAACAGCCAGTGATAAAATAAATAAAAATTTTAAAATCGAAGTTAAGGTTTTTGATATGCGTGCGTGTATGGGGCACGGCAAGTAATCAAAAAATAATGTTCGAAGCTAAAAAGATTGTGTTTTTCTGCTGAAGTTCTTATATTGTTTTCGCTATGCAACAATATAAAGAAGATTTTATAAAATTTTTGGTCAAATCAAATACTCTTAAGTTTGGGGATTTTACGCTTAAGAGCGGCCGAAAGTGCCCATATTTCTTGAATCTTGGACAGTTTTATACCGGTGAACTCATCACGCAACTGGGTGCTTTTTATGCAGCGGCTTTGCGCGGTTATCTTAAAGATTACGATGTGGTTTTTGGGCCTGCCTATAAGGGAATTCCTTTGAGCGTGGCGGTTTGCATGTCTTTGTATGAACGGTTCGGCATTAATGTGGCCTATGGTTTTAATCGCAAGGAAGCCAAAGATCATGGAGAAGGTGGCTTGATTGTTGGTGCGCCAATTACCAAAGATTCCAAATTGGTGATTGTGGATGATGTGATGACTGCGGGAACGGCTTTGCGCGGATGTATCGAGCTTTTGAAGCAACATGGAAATCCGGAAATTACCGGTGTTTTGATTGCGATTGATCGTTTGGAAAAGGGCCAGGGTGAAAAAAGCGCAGTGCAGGAATTGAAAGATGAGTTTGGTATCAAGGTTTATTCGATTGTTTCCATCGAAGAAATCGTTTCTTATTTGTATGACAAAGAGCTTGATGGAACGGTGTATATCGATAATGAAAAATTTGAGAAAATTAAGGAATATCGAAAATTATATGGTGTGGATTTATAGGCTCTGTTTCACAATTTAAATTAACGCAATGTCAGAATCAAAAAACCTTTCCATGGAAGAACAGCTCGCATTAAAAGAGCTCCAAAAACATCAAAAGCGTGATGATAAAAAACAGGTTCCTTTTCATTTTGCTGATCGGTTGAATGCGCAAATAAAGGCTAAAGGATCAGCGATTTGTGTTGGGCTGGACCCGCGACTTTCGCAGATTCCCGAGTTTATTAAAAAGGCGGCTTTGGAGCGGGCAAAAACTCCTTTAGAGGCTGCCAGAATCGCCATTGTGGAATTTAATAAGGGGATTATTGATGCCGTTTGTGATCTTGTGCCTGTGGTAAAACCGCAGGTCGCTTTTTTTGAGCAATACGGCCATGAAGGCATGCGGGCTTTTGAAGAAACGCTTTGGTATGCGCGGGATAAAAAATTGCTGACGATTGCTGATATTAAGCGTGGTGATATTGGATCGACGGCAGAGGCTTATGCAAAGGCTTTCTTGGGTCAAATTGATCTTTTTGGAAAAGAGGTTTTTTCTTTTGATGCCGATGCTGTGACGGTTGCGCCATACCTTGGTTGGGATGGCATTAAGCCGTTTGTTGATCAGGCTCGCAAATTTGGTAAAGGTTTATTTATTTTGGTAAAAACTTCCAATCCATCTTCCAGTGATTTGCAGGATTTGCAGATCAGCGCGCAGCGTAGTGAAAAAGATGCTGCAGCTGGTGATGGTGCCACTGTTTACGAGGTTATGGCTCATTATTTGGACTCTTGGGGCTCGGATGAAATAGGGGAGAGCGGGTATTCTTTTATTGGAGCTGTTGTGGGAGCGACTTTTCCGGTTCAGGCAAAAAAATTGCGCCAACTTATGCCTCAAAATATATTTTTGGTGCCCGGATATGGAGCTCAGGGCGGTACAGCCGCAGACGTTAAAGCTTGTTTTAATGATGATGGAACCGGCGCGATTGTAAATTCGTCCCGTGGAATTATGTACGCCTGGAAAGAGTCGGATAAATTCAAAGAACGCGACTATGCGGCGGCGGCCAGGGCGGCGGTGGAAGAGATGAAAAAGAATTTGGGCACGTGATTTTTGAATCAAAGTGTCTTTTCCTGATTTAGAGATTCGGAGAGAATTTTGCCCAAGTTTTCCCATTCCTGAATGCTTAGCGCTTGCGGGCGTTGATTTTCGGCTATGCCGGCTTTTTTAAGTATTTCTGCGGTTTGTTCACGTGAAAGCTGAAAGCCGTTTCCCAAAGAATTTAACAGGGTTTTGCGACGTTGCAGGAAAGCTCTTTTGATCAGTTTGAAAAAAGTATCCAGATCTTTGATGAGCGGCTCCGGATACATTTCAATTTTCAGGATTGCCGAGTCGACTTTTGGTGCCGGGAAAAAACTATTTTTGCTCACCATGCTCACGATTGTAGGTTTGCCAAAAATTTGAACCTGCAGACTTAAAACGCTATGATCGTCAGCTTTTGCGCAGATTTTTTCGGCGACTTCTTTTTGAACAAGTAGAACAATTAGGCTTGGCCTTTTGCGTTGCTGGTTTGGCTCTCGATCTTTAAGGTTGGCCACTCCACTTTTTTCATAAAGCGCACTTTGCTTCGCGTCGTGCGTGGGCTGCAAAAAATGATTCAGCAGCGGGGAAGTTATGTAGTAGGGAATATTGGCCACGAGTTTGTAATCGACGGTTGGCAGGTCATAAGTTAGCGCATCCTGATGCTCCAGATTTACGTTTGGGAATTTTTGCAGATATTCCCTAAGAATCGGAATCAACTTGGGATCAAACTCAATTGTTTCAACCCGCTTGGCGTTTGCCGCTAGGCTCTCGGTTAAAACGGCCAAGCCGGTGCCGACTTCAACTATAAAATCTTCAGCAGTAATTTCCGCCGCTTCCAGGATTTTTTTAAGAACTTCAAAGTTTACCAAAAAATTTTGGCCAAGAGATTTTTTATTCCAAAGGTGGTTTTTTTGCAGGAATTTGACGAGTTCGTCGGAGTCGTTGTAGATCATGGATTTATTTCAATTATTTTCTGTGCCGCTTTTTCGCCTGTTAAGATGTTAATATTTTTGCGGGAAACTCCAAAAAAATCACTCAGCAGTTCAATCAATTCAGCATTGGCTTTGCCTTTATCCCGCACGGCTTTCAGCTTTATTTTGATTGTTCCGTCCGCCATTAAATCACTGAATTCGTGTTTGCCGCTTTTGGCTGTGACCTTAATTTTAAGGCAAATTGATTGTTGAAGTTGTAGCTTAGATTTGGCTTTTTGTAGGCTTTCCTGCAATTTTAGTGAGGATTTTGTGTCTTTTTGGGGCATAAGGATCAACCATGAAAATATTCAGGATTTGAGCGTAATTTAAACAGTCGCTTTAATGTTTCTAACGTAAGCTTTGCGGGCTTCTTCCAGGCCGATAATCAACAATGGCGCACACATCACGATTAACCATTCTTCAAGATCGAGTGAAGTTGTATGGAAAAATGACTGTAAAAATGGTGCCTGAATTATGACAATCGTTAAAATAATGGAAATCAGGATAGCGCCGATCAACTTTTTGTTTTTAAAAATTCCACTGTTAAAGATGGATTGATCTTCGCTTTTGGCGCTTAAGGCAATGCCCATTTGGCTGATCACCATTAGCGCAAAAGTGATGGTGCTGGCTTTTAAGAAAGTCGGATGATCAAGGTCCAGGTATTGGCCCCATTCCCAACCGTAGCGGTATAAAGTCCAAACAAATCCACTTAAAATAATCAAAGTCATAAAAAATCCACCATAAAAAATACGGAAAAGAAAATTGCGATGAAGCATTCTTTCCGTTTTGCGGCGAGGTTTTTTAGACATAATGGTGTTTTCGGTTGGTTCCAGCCCTAAGGCAAGTGCGGGTAAAACATCACTAAACAGATTCACAAAAAGAATTAAGACTGCCGTAAGTGGTGCCGGAAAGTTCAAAAGAATTGCACCAAAAATTGTTAGAAGTTCCCCCATGTTAGAGGAAAACATAAAATAAATGAATTTTTTAAGATTTTCGTAGATGGTGCGGCCTTCTTTAACCGCTTTAATAATGGTCGAAAAGCTGTTGTCGGTTAAAATCATATTGGCAGCTTCTTTGCTGACATCCGTGCCGCTGCCCATGGCTACCCCAATATCGCTGCGTTTAAGAGCCGGTGCGTCATTCACGCCGTCGCCTGTAACAGCCACAACTTCACCAAGTTCCTTCAAAAGTGAAACAATGCGGAGTTTGTGTGCCGGGGTTACTCTGGCAAAAATAATGTCCAGTTTTTTATCCTCAAGCAATTTTTTGACTTCCGGATCGGATAAATCGTTGAGTTCAGCGCCGTTAATAATAAGATGTTTATTTTTCCCAATAAGTCCGATTTGTCTGGCAATGGCTTCGGCGGTGGTCCCGTGATCGCCGGTTATAATGTAAACCTTGATTCCGGCCTGTCTGGTAAGGTCAATAGCTTCGGCTACTTCCGGACGTGGTGGATCAATCATGCCAATCAGCCCCAAAAATGTCAGATTTTTTTCGATTTCATCTTTGGTGAAAGGGAATTTTTGTGGAGCCTGGACTTGGCCTTCCACCTGTGTTTCTTTGTATTTCTGCCAGGTTTTGATTTCGTGTGAGGAGAGTTCACGGTAGGCAAAAGCCAAAACTCTTAAGGCTTTTTGAGCCATTTTTTCGTTTTTATCCAGAAATTCTTTTTGCGTAACATGATCAATCTTCATAGGATGATCGTTCATCATCATGTGATCGGAAATTTTGAAAATGTTGATTGGCGCGCCTTTGGTGAAGGCAAAAATCTTTCCGGAAGTCTTTTCTTCATATAACACGGTCATGCATTTGCGATCGGAATCAAACGGAAACTCATGCAATTTTTGGAAATTTTCTTTGGATTGATCTAAAGGAAAATCGCTCTTTTTAACCAAAGTTATTAAGGCTCCTTCGGTCGGGTCTCCAATCATTTTCCATTGGCCGTTATCTTGGCTTACATCAGCGTTATTACAAAGTGCGGCCGTTAAATATAAAAGGTCCAAAGGCTTTTTGCCATTGTGCTTAATTTCTCCTTTGGGATCGTAGCCAACTCCTTCAACCGTAGCGCTATAACGGTCATAATAAAGTTCTTTAACCGTCATTTCATTTTTGGTGAGAGTTCCCGTTTTATCGCTGCAGATAACGGTTGTGGAGCCGAGTGTTTCCACCGATGCCAATTGTTTGACGATGGCATTATTTTTTGCCAATTTTTGAACACCAAGTGCGAGCGTGATGGTGATGGTTGCGGGTAATCCTTCCGGAACGGCTGCAACGGCTACGGCAGTGGCAAAAAGGATAGTTTCAATGATTCCTCTTTTTTGAACAAAAATTCCTAAAACTATCAAAATCGCAGTAATCACAAACGTAAATTTGCCTATGAACATGCCAATATCCTGCATTTCTTTTTGGAGTGGAGTTTTGTCTTTTTCGGTTTCGGTGGTCATGGTGGCGATTTTTCCCATTTCGGTCTGCATACCGGTTTTGGTAACCAGAGCTTTGGCTGTGCCATGCACGATATTTGTGCCCATGTAGATCAAATTCTCCGGTGTTATTTCAAGTGCGAAATGGGCTTTATCCACGGCTGTCGATTCGCCGGTCAGCGCTGCTTCTTGCGCTTGAAGCTCATTGGATTCAAGCAAAACGGCATCGGCGATAATCTGGTCACCTTCATGCAAAATCAAAATATCACCCGGTACAACCTGGCTTGCCGCTATTTCCTGCACATTGCCATCACGCAAAACTTTGGCTATTGGCGCAATCATTTTTCTTAGGGCTTCTATTGCCTTTTCCGCTTTAAATTTCTGAATAAAGCCAATTGTGGCATTCAGGATGACGATAAACAGGATAATCCCGCCATCAATATATTCCCCGGAAAAGAATGCTAAACCAACCGCAACGATCAGAATAATAACCAAAAAATCTTTAAATTCTTCCAAAAATTGCAGAAAATAAGACTTTTTTTTGCCAGCGATAAGTTCGTTTTTACCAAAAGTGATTAGTCGTTTTTGGGCTTCCTCATTTGATAAACCGTCTAATGAAGATTGGTGTTGGGCCAAAAGCGACTTGAGCGCCTCATTCATAATTCTTTGGATAGATGATTGTGCAAATTGTATGTCAGATGGGGGATTTAGGAAAGCTTTTCAGGGATGGATTCTATTAAAATCAGCTCAATTTTTCTTCCCGCCATTTTTTGATTTTGGCATGATGGCCACTACGCAAAACTTCCGGCACTTCCAGGCCTTTAAAGACTTCCGGTCGGGTATAATGGGGATATTCTTTTTTGCGTTTTAGGGCTTTGCTAAAGCTTTCTTCTTCGTGTGAAGCTTCATCTCCCAGAACGCCCGGAACTAATCTACTAACCGCATCCACAACGATCATTGCTGCGAGTTCTCCGCCGGTTAGAACGAATTTTCCAATCGAAAGTTCTTCATCAACGGCTAAATCAATGATGCGCTGATCAATGCCTTCATAGCGGCCACAAAGCAAAATAAGGCCGTTTTCTTTGGCTGATTTTGACTTTAGGGATGAGGATTTTTCTTCGGCCAGTTTGGCTGTTTGCAAAATTTTGCAGGGATAATTTTTTTTGCTGAGTCCGATTTTGGCTAATTGCTCAACTTTTTGCTGGTTGAGGATTTTTCCGCGGGGGCTCATAAAAATTACAGGGCCCCGATTAAATTTTTTTACATATTCAATGCAGTCATAAATCGGCTGAGGAGCCATCAGCATGCCTGCGCCGCCGCCATAAGGTGTACTATCCACTTTATGATGCCGATCTTTGCTGAATTTACGAATGTCATGAACCACAATCTTGATTTTCTGGCTTTCAAGAGCGCGTTTAATGATGCTTTCTTTTAGGTAAGAATCAAAAATTTCCGGGAAAATGGTGAGGAGGTCAAAACGCATGCGATTCAATTATTAAGGGGTGTTCAGGATTTTGAGAATTTTTCTGAATACACAGGGCGCAACGGCGGATGTATTCAGGAAAATTCCTAAAATCCTGAACACGATAATCAATAATTTATTTGAGATTTGTTATCGGGCGTATTTTAGCTCTTTTCTTTGAGTTCTTATGCGGATTTTTGGCAATCTTGCTTGACGGGGGGGGGATTCATGTTATCATTCTCTGAAGTCATTTAAAATAAACAAAAATAAAAATGTCATCCACAAGGCTACTTCTTAAAACTATTGCTCAGTCTAAGCTTCTTTCTCTTCTAAAAAAGGAGCAAATTTTTGAATTGCTGGGTAAGATAAGCGATTACAGTGATGCGCAAATTGAAAATGCCATAAAGGCGATCAAGCAAGCTGATATTGGTGTTCCGGTTCAAAATATTGCCTTAGACTCAGAACAAAATTCAACTGACTCAGAAGACGAACTCAAAACTTTATATCTGCTTTCCAAAGCCCTAAAAGAGTTTGATCAATTTGAAACAAAGGAAAATATTTCAAAAAAAGAAAATTCTGAAAGAAAAAATGAGGAGATGCTAGCCAATAATTTACTTAATTCATTAACATAAAAATTAACAACAAAATTTATGAAATTATTAAAATGTTTCACATTCAATCGTTCACCTCGCTTTGCTTATCAGCAGGGACCTGAAGCTGGTAAACCTCAGCAGGAAGTTTCAAAAGCGGATAAACAAACAGCACAGGAAATTGCCGGTCGAACCGATGAAAATTTTTTACCTAAAGTGGAAGATTTAAAAGAAAGAAGACAGGATATAGTTGATGCAGCAGTTTTAGCTTTAAAAGATAAACAGTTTCAGAAAAAGAATCCAATTGCCTATGAGAAAATCAGGTCACTTTATACTGATATAATGCAGGGCCATCGCATCGATGCTAGGAGACAGAAAGGTAATCAATCTTACATTGATTCAAATGGTTGGCCAGATTGGAATGGCAATGGTGGTATAGATCGTGGTAATGGTTTGACGGAAGTTGAAAAAAGAAATGTTAATAAGGCTGCCTCTGATCTTTATTTGGCACTTTTGAATAATGGTAAGTTCCCTGATGTTAGTGGTGATGTACGTCAACTACAAAAAGATGCTCCCCCTAAGCCTGAGGCTCCAAAGCCACCGGAATCGGTTGATAAACGCACACCGGAGCAAAAATTTGGTGATGCTTTTGCTAAAATAACATTGGAATTTGGAAATCATGAACAGACTCAATTATATTTGGATATGCGTAAACATATTCTTGATGTTGAAGGGCAAGATAATGCAAATGTTCATGCGCAGGTTGTTTACGATTATATTAGTGCTAGATTGAGACAGCTAACACAGGAAGAGAAAGCTTTGTTGTTTGAAATGCCTAAGGACCCATATGAAAGAAGGCGTCCGATCGATCCAATGCACTTTGATTTCAATGGTATCAGTACTTCTATTGTTTTTACACGTGGAGAACGTGGTCAACTAAATTTAAGCGTTAGTTCTCATAAACCGGACGGACTTATTAGCCCTATTATGGGAAGAGCTCAAAATGTTACTATTTTCCATTCTGCTGCGGATTTTTCACGTGTTGATAAGCCAAAAGCTCCAGATAAAGCACCTGATGAACCTATGTTTATTGATGCTGAAAAGGATGTTTTGCCAAAAGTTTTGCCTGGAGAACAGAGATATAATGCTATTCTTGATCAAATTGACTCAAGTGGTAAGAGCGATCCAAAGACTCACGCCAAGGTTTTCTATGATTATATAAATGATGCCTTTACTCATCTAAGTCCAAGGGAAAAGCAGGTTTTAGCCGGCCAAAGCTGGTCATACTCTGTTAATGGAGTAAATACTCAAGTGGAATTTGTAGGAAAAGGAGAGAGCAGTGTGGTGAAAGTGACTTCGATTTTGCCAGGAATAAATCGGGCTATTCCTCAATTGCCTGATAAAAAAGTTACGATCGGTGGCTAAAAATTTAAAGCAAATCTTATGGTAGACGTTGTTAGAAAACAGCCACCTTTGATTGCAAGGATTTTTGATCAGAGGCAAAGGCAGTAGTGCCTGGCAAAAGTTGGAGGTGATTGAATATCAAGCCTTGTTTCTGCCAATTTGCCAAAATATAATTCACATTGTATAACTCGAAATTTTGGGACGGGACGGAATTTATGGCTGGATTTTGGCTTGCTCTTGCTAACTTGCACCTTTGTGTAAAATATTATTTAGTATGGATTTTCGGGATGTCCCGGATTCCGACATTAAAACAGAAAATTTAGTAGTTGTCACTTTGCTTACTGGAAAGCCAAAATAACCGTATTTTTAGCGCAGCCTCTTGACATCTCCTTGGAATATGTTAAGATGTAGTCGTATTTAATATCAATTTATTATGGGTGGAGTTTCAAATCGTCGAAAATTGGATAATGGGGAAGTTCCTAAGGTTCATGCCGTTGAAGGTGCTGCGGTTAGTCAAACGACGGTAGTTGGGGCAGATCGATCACAGGGTTTAGAATTTGATGATGAGGCATTTGCTGCAAGTTTAAAAGGCTTTGGCGCAAAAGTTAAAGCTGCTGCTGGTACTGATCTTGATGATGGAAAAGATATTGGTGTTGATGAAGAAGACGATAGACAATAAATCCCAATTCCATAAATTAACAGATTCAACTAAAAAACCCCGCGTGAGCGGGGTTTTTGAATTTCGGAGTAATTGTGTGCAACTTTGGGATAAGGTATCCCTTCGGGATGCTTTGGTTGCTAGGCCGGCGTAGGGCCGGCGCAAAGATAACCGAAGGTTATCTTTTGCTAAACTGTGGAGCTCGGCGTGCACGTTTTAGACCTGGTTTCTTGCGTTCTTTGATGCGGGCGTCGCGTGTTAGGAAGCCGGCTTTTTTTAATGTAGCTCTTAAAGCGTCGTTGTATGCAAGTAGTGCGCGGGCAATTCCATGGCGGATGGCTTCAGCTTGTGCGCTAACACCACCACCAATAACTTTTACGGAAATATCGAACTCTTTAGCCAATCCCGTAATACGGAGAGGGGAAAGCATTAATCCTTTGCTGGTTTGAAGTTTAATGTATTCTTCAACCGGCTTTTCGTTGATTACTACGCTGCCTTTGCCTTTTGGATAAAGACGAACGCGGGCGATTGCAGTTTTGCGTTTTCCGGAAGCGTAAAAATATTCCTGTCCTGGGTTTTTTGCTTTAGCCGGTGCTGTGATTGTTGTGTCAGCCATTTTTATATTCAATTAACAATTAGTAATTAGCAATTTTTTATAGATCTAAAACTTTAGGTTCCTGGGCGGAATGTTTGTGTTCTGCTCCGGTAAAAATCTTTAGTTTTCTTAAAATGTCCTTCTTGAGTTTGGATTGAGGAATCATTCCGGCAACTGCATGGAAAAGAATTCGTTCCGCCTTACCAACGCGGATTAATTCATCCGGAGTAGTTGAACGTAAACCATTTGCGTAGCGGGTATGATGATTATAAACTTTATCTTTAAGTTTATTACCTGTTAATTTGATTTCCTCTACGTTCACGATGACTACAAAATCACCACAATCAAGATGAGGAGAATAAGTTGGTTTATTTTTTCCACGGATGATATCGGCAACTTTAGTGGCAACCTTGCCGAGTGTTTTGCCTTTTACATCAGCTACAAACCATTGGCGCTTGATGTCTTCAATTTTTGGAGAATAAGTTTTCACGACTGAGTAATTAATAATTAGTAATAAGCAATGAGTTTTGGCTTTGCGTAGCAAAGCTGTTACACCAATTCGATTTGGACGATTAACGCGGCGTCACCGGGACGGAATTTAATTTGAGTAATTCTGGTAAAACCACTTGGTCTTTCCGCATAGCGCTTTGTTAGTTCTTCCATAACTTTTTTTGAACTGAGTTCGCTTTGAAGAGTGCGGTTAAGTTCACGGATTGCAATCATCTTGTCCTTGGTTTTAGCAATTGTGATTAGGCGGTCAACGATTGGTTGAACAGCTTTTGCCTTTGCTCTGGTTGTCTGGATTTTCTCATGAGTGATGAGAGAAGTTGCCAGGTTTCCAAGGAGCAAACGACGTGCATCTCGTGGACGGCTAAGTTTCGGCTGTGAATTCTGATGTCTCACTTTAGTTTAATTAATGATTAATATTTTTCAGTTTGGATTGTGGAATATTGTCTTCACACACAGGGCCCCTACCCCGGATGTGTTCAGCCAACATTCCACAATCCAAACACAGTAATTTCTTATTATTCCTCAGAGAGAGTCATATTTTTGGCTTTGAGGGCATTTTTTACCTCTGTGAGTGCCTTTTTACCAAAACCACGGAGATTAGTCAATTTACTTTCGGTACATTTTGATAATTGTTCAATAGAACCAATGCCACCATTGATCAAAGCATTGAGTGTTCTTGGTGAGAAACCAAGGATTTCTATAGGAGTATAACTTTCCTGAGCCGGCTTGTTTTTCTCTTCAGCTTTTTCTTTTTCAACGATCTTCTTGAAATCTGACATGTAATCAGCTTCAACCATGGCATTTTCCTGGTTGAAAAGATTGAAGTAAGATTGAAGAATATTGGAAGAGAATTTTACAGCATCTTCTGGCGTGATTGAGCCATCTGTCATTACTTCCATGCTCAATTTATCAAGGTTGGTCATTTGACCTACACGAGTTGCTTCCACATCATAACGAACCTTTTTAACCGGTGAGTAGATCGCATCAATAACAATCATTGCAGGGTCAGCGCCTTCTTCTTTTACACGGTAATGAGCCGGAATATAACCAACACCTTTTTCAACACGAAGTTCCGCATTGAGTTTGCAGCCCTTTTCAACGGTTGTAATATATTGATCGCCATTTAAAACTTCAACATCACTTGGGCATTTGATATCTTTGGCATAAACCGGACCTTCTTTTGTGATATGTAATGTGCAAATGGAAGGTTCTTTTGTGGTTTTTCTGATATGTAAAAGTTTCAAATTTAAAGTGATATCCAATACACTTTCTTTTACTCCTTTAATTGTTGAATATTCATGACTTATACCATCGATTTTGATCCCGGTGACACATGAACCAGGCAAAGAAGATAAAAGTACTCGGCGGAAAGAATTACCAACTGTCATTCCATATCCGGGTGGAAGTGGACTAACCGTAAAAATCGCATGATTATTACTGATTCTTTCAGTTTTAATCTTTGGGATGCCGATTTCTTCTTGAATCTGATGCATTCTAGAAAGGGGGTTAGTAATTAGTAATTAGTAATGGTTGAGTGTCCAGATTTCTGTACATTTCCTTCGCACACAGGGCCCCTACCCCGGATGTGCTCAGAAAACGTACAG
This sequence comes from Candidatus Altimarinota bacterium, assembly GCA_041659405.1. Classification (GTDB taxonomy): domain Bacteria; phylum Patescibacteriota; class Gracilibacteria; order UBA1369; family UBA1369; genus JBAZYK01. The sequence continues at coordinate 85,703 of JBAZYK010000003.1, read as the reverse complement.
AAATCCGAACACAGTTTTTATAATTTTTAATTAAAATTTACGCTTTGGAGTAGAACTCAACGATTAAGTTGCTTTGGATGATACTTTCAAGTTCTTCCTTTTCGATTGGACGAGTTACTTCGCCCATTAAAGTTTTGTAATCAACCTTGATCCATTTAGCAGGAGCATATTTTTGCTTTTCAACTTCAGCAAAAAGTTTTGATTTTTTAATGCGGGCAATTGCTTCGAATTTGTCGCCAGCCTTCATTTGAAGGGAAGGAATATTAATCTTGATGTTATTCACCTTGAATAATCCATGATTTACCATTTGGCGAGCCTGGTTTCTTGTTTTAGCAATACCGGAGCGATAAATTACGTTATCAAGACGATATTCAAGTAGTTTTAAAAGTGCATCACCGGTGATATCTTTCATTTTTCCGGCTTTTTCAAAATAGTTGGAAAGTTGGCGTTCCGTAATACCAAAAAGTCTCTTCAACTTTTGTTTTTCACGAAGTTGACGAGCATATTCAGATTTCTTTGCAAAACTGCCTTTTGGGCCATGCATACCTGGAATATAATTCTTCTTTTTTAGAGCGCATTTTTCCTTCCCGCATAAGGAAACTCCTTCGCGGCGGCATAAACGACATTTTGGACCAGTATATCTAGACATTTTTTTTCAATTAGTAATTAATAATTAGTAATGAGTGATTGGTGGGATAATGTTATACTCTTCGGGATTTTCTTGGACGGCAACCATTGTGTGTAACCGGTGTTAGATCAGTTATTGACTCAATATTCACTCCACCTGCTTGTAAACCACGGATGGATTGTTCACGGCCTGTTCCTACTCCTTTGATAAATACATGAATTCGTTCCAAACCATAAACTTTAGCTTTTGTGATGGCATTTTCAGCAGAAACCTGGGCTGCATAAGGAGTCGCTTTTTTAGCACCCTTAAAACCATTTGAACCGGCGCTGCTCCAAGCGATAACTTCACCATTCATATCTGTAATTGTAACAATGGTGTTGTTATAACTGGCCTGAATATAAGCTTTACCTTCTTGTAAAAGGCGACGCTTTGCCTTTTTCTTGCCTTTGGTGGATTTAACAGCTTTTACTTCCGGCTTACCAGTTTTTTTAGTTTCAGCTTTACCCTCGGAAGCTTTTGCGCTTTCTGCTTTCTCTGATTTTGTGTCTATGGTCTTCTCGTCTGCCATGGTTATGTTAATTAGTAATTAGTAGGTTCAGATTGTGGAATATTGTCTTCACACACAGGGCCCCTACCCCGGCTGTGTTCAGCCAATATTCCACAATCTGAACACAAACTTTGATTTTAATATTTGTTACTACTTAGTAACAACCTTCTTGTTAGCCACTGTCTTCTTCTTGCCTTTTCTGGTGCGGGCATTGGAACGTGTGCGTTGACCGCGAACAGGTAAACCCTTGCGATGACGGAAACCACGGTATGAACCGATTTCCTGAAGACGCTTGATGTCCATTTGAATTTTACGACGAAGATCACCTTCTGTTGATGTCTTGGAGATAATTTCACGAATGCGGCTGACTTCTTCTTCAGTTAAGTCTTTAACTCTAGTATCAGGGTTAACGTTGGCCTCTTTTACAATTTTCTTGCTAAGGCTTCTTCCTACCCCATAAATAGCCATCAAACCGATTTCAACTCTTTTTTGTTGAGGGAGAGTAACGCCTGAGATACGAGCTACTGTTGCCATTTTTTATGATTAATAATTAGTAATTAGTTGTGTTCAGTTCTGGGATATTGTCTTCACACACAGGGCCCCTGCCCCGGATATGTTCAGCCAACATTCCACAACTGAACACAGTTACCTTTATAGTTCTTAACCCTGTCGTTGCTTATGTTTTTTAGTTATACAGATCACGCGAACCACGTTTTTTCTGCGGATTACTTTGCATTTATCACAGATTTTTTTTACAGATGAGCGAACTTTCATGATGGTTGGATTAACGATATTTAGTTTTTTTCAGGCTCTTTTACAGCTTCGGGACTTGGTTCAACTTTCGTTTCAGCAGTGACACTTGGTGTTTGTTCCATTCTTGAACCTTCCTTGTGACGGAAAATGATTCTTCCTTTGTTCAAATCGTATGGTGTCAATTCAATAGTGACCTTATCGCCCGGTAGAATTCGAATATAATTGATTCTCATTCTGCCTGAAACGTGGGCGAGTACGATATGATTTGGGTACCTTTCGTCCGTGAGTTTAACGCGGAAGGTGGCGTTTGGAAGCGCCTCTACCACTACACCCATCAGTTCGATTACCTCTTTGGCCATAAGTACAGATTAGGCATGATTGGTTTCGCTTTTGCGATTCCTTTTTAGTGCGACACTCCGTTACGTTTCGTGCCTTGGGTATGCTGTTTTCTCTCTAAAAAAATTCAAAAGAGCGTTAGGATTTTACATGACATTTTTTAACAATGCAAGGGAATTTTTTGGGCTTTTTGTAGTGATTGTGAAGGTTCCTTTTGCCTTGTTCTTTATTCCGGTCTTTTGGTTAAAATTTCAGCTCCTTTTTGGGTAATGGCAATGGTGTGCTCAACCTGCGTTGCATATGATCCGTCTGCGCTTACCATGGTCCAGCCATCACGCAAGGTTTTAACTTTGCGATTGCCCATGCAGATGATCGGTTCAATGGCAATTGTCATGCCGGTTTGCAGCATTGGGCCAGCTTCATCACGAAAATTTGGAACCGGTGGATCTTCGTGCATTTTGTGTCCGATGCCATGACCAACTAAATCCCGTACAACACTATAACCGTTTTTTTCGACAATATCCTGAATAACTCCGCTAATAGTACGAATGCGGATTCCCGGTTTTGCAGTTTCAATTGCTTTGTCCAAAGCTTTTTGGGCGGTGTTTAAAAATTTGGTGAGTTCCGGAGTGATTTTGCCAACTCCTTTTTGAATTGCTGAATCGGTCTGAAAATCCTTATGAATTACGCCGCAATCGATTGTTACAATGTCACCTTCATGTAACTCGGTTTTATCCGGGATTCCGTGAACGACTACATCATTTACATTGATGCAAAGTACATTTGGAAAGCCGTAATATCCTAAAAAAGATGGCTTAACATGATGATTTGCCATCATCTCTGCGGCTTTTTTATCAAGCTCCAAAAGAGTGATTCCGGGAACCACCATTTGTTCAAGTTCATGTAAAATTATTCCTAAAATTTTGCCTCCTTCACGCATGGCTTGAATTTCCTGTGAATCTTTAATGCCAATACGCAGGTTGCCTTCTTTCCAAATCTTCATTAGAAATTAATTAAATTTTCCTTGAAGGGCTTCAAAAGCCAAAATCTGAACTTTTTCAATATTTTCGGTGCCATCAATCGAAATCATTTTACTGCCTTTCTTGTAATTTTCAATCACCGGCATGGTTTCTTCAAAATAGGCCTTTAGACGAATTTTGATACTTTCCGGGTTGTCATCGGTTCTGGTAATCAATTCTCCTCCACATTTTTCACAGGTGTTTTGTGTGTATGTTGCAGGAAAAACCGTTTTGCAATTTTTGCAAAGTCGGCGAGTTGAAAGTCTTTTAATCGCAACTTCTTCAGATACATCAATTAAAAGTCCAAGAAAGTTACGGTTGTGTTTTTGCATGAGCTGATCAAAAGCTTCAGCCTGATCCATTTTTCTGGGAATTCCATCAAATAAAACATTTGATCCCGGTTGAAGGTGATTCATGAAATCTTCAATAATTTCCATGACAACTTCAGTCGGAACAAGATGTCCGGCTTCAATAATGCTTTTAACTTTTTGGGCAAGTGGCGTAGTTTCCTGGGAAAGTTTTCTTAAAGCGGAACCTGTTTCAAAAATCTGCAGATTATATTTTTCAGCGAGTACTTTGCCGAGCGTACCCTTCCCTGAGCCCTGAATTCCAAATAAAACTAAATCCACCTTAATTGAGTTAATGATATGAATTTAGGTTGGAATGTGTGATCTGAATGCATCCGGGGTAGGGGCCCTGTGCATGAAGAGCATGCATTCCAACCTAAATTCTATTAGTATAGTTTATTGTAATCATGCATTACCAATTGTGCGTTGACTGAACGGATGATTTCCAGAACAACACCAACGATGATGATTAGTCCGGCACCGGTAATGAGTGTTGGTACGCTTCCAAAAGAAAGACGACTGGACATGAGCTGAATCAAAATTGGAGAAATGGCAATGAAAGCGATGAATAGACCTCCAAATAAATTAAGATGATTGGAAATTTTACCAAGATATTCGGAAGTTTGTTTGCCCGGTCTGATGCCCGGAATATAACCACCGCGTTTTTGGATGTTTTCCGCGACCTGTTCAGGATTGAAGGTAATGCCCACATAGAAGAAAGTGAAGGCGATTACTAAAACAAAATAGGCGATAAGATAAGGAATCCCACTTGATTGGAAATAAAGATTAATAAAGCTGGCCGTGTCTTTTAACCAGCCAACTGTCGAATTTTGTAAAAATTGAGCTACGATTCCAGGGAAACTGATCAAAGAAACAGCAAAGATAATTGGAACCATTCCGGCTTGATTGATGCGGATTGGCAAACTGGAATGTTCACTTGCGCCACGAACGCCTCTTCCGGCATAACTAACAGGAATATTGCGCTGACCTTCTGTTATAAGGATAACTGCTATTGTTAATACCAATGTAATTAAAATCATAATTACAAAAGGAATCAATTTGTCTGCTGATTGTTGAGATAGTGCCATGCTTTGACCAATCACTTCAGGGATACCGGCAATGATACCTGCAAAGATGATCAGTGAGCTTCCGTTGCTGATTCCATGTTCTGTAATAAGTTCGCTCATCCACATTAAGAGCAAGCTTCCAGTAGTTACCGTTAACATAACCGGCAAAATGACTGCCGGATTAGTGAGATTTTGTAAAATTGGAACAGGGGATTGAGAGTTCAAAAGTAAAATCATTCCATAAGATTGGATGAACGCTAAAGGTAAAGTGAGCCAACGTGTATATTGGGCGATTTTACGTGAGCCCTGTTGACCTTCTTTACTCATGGTTTCCAGCTTTGGAATGATAACTGTCAAAAGCTGCATGATGATTGAAGCATTGATGTAAGGAGAAAGACCCATTAATAGGATGGAGAAATTGTGAGCACTTCCACCAGTTAATAAGCTGAACATACCCAGAAGTTGATTCTTGGCGAAGATTACCTGCAAAGCTTCAATGTTTGCTCCGGGAATTGTGATTTGGCCCATCAGGCGGTATCCAACCAGAATTAATATCGTAAAAAGGATCTTGGAACGAAGATCCTTGGAATTCCAGATTTGTTCGAAGTACTTATACATTTTTTTTGGATTTAGGATTTAGGAGGCAGGATTTGAAATGATTTGCGAGGCGTAATCCTGTTTTACTTTTTTTCTTCTTTATCTTCCTTTACTTCTTTTTTCATAAGTTCGTGAACCGTGCCTTTTGCTTTTTCGATTTTTTCTTTTGCAGATGAGGAAACACGATCTACTTTAACTGTAAGTTTTTTAGTAAGTTCACCATCACCAAGAATTTTAACAGGTCGGTCTTTGTGGCTGATGAGTTTTTTCTCGTAGAGTTTAACTACATTGATTTCTTCGTTGTCGTCAAAAAGATTTAGACTTTCAACATTTACCACCTGATATTCAACGTGGTTGATGTTGTTGAAGCCTTTCAATTTTGGCATCTTGCGATAAAGTGGAGTTTGACCACCTTCAAAGCCGGGTTTGTAGCCACTACCGGAGCGGGCAGTTTGACCTTTGCCACCGCGAGTTGAATAAGATCCATGTCCGGATCCATTGCCGCGACCGACAGTTTTCCTTTTCTTGCGGGCACCTGGGTTGCTTTTTAAATTTTGTAATTTGTCCATTGGAATTATGCGTTACATTAGATTAAATAGATTTTATTACTCTTGAGTTTTCTTAGCTGGATCAGCTACAGGAGCTTTAGGAGCTGGATGTGCAGCTGGAGCTGGAGCGTGATGTGTAGTTGGAGCAGCGTGTGCCGGAGTTGTGTGTGCGACTGGAGCAGTGCGTGCAACCGGAGCGGCGTGTGCAGGAGTTGTGTGTGCAGCTGTGTTTACGTGTGTCCCTGGAACAGCGTGTGCAACTGGAGCGACATGTGCGCCTGGAGCGACTGCAACAGGAGTAGCAACTTTTTTCTTTAACCAAGGCATTGTTCTAAGTTCCGCTAAAGCGTTGATGGCCGCCTGGCTGTTATTCAAACGATTTTTTGCACCTAAACATTTGCTCAAAATATCTTTAACTCCGGAAAGTTCAATTACCTTGCGTAGTGGTCCACCGGCAATGATACCAGTACCTGGACGAGCTGGCATAATAATAAGTTTAGCGCTCTTGAATTTCATCTCAACACGATGAGGAATGGTTTGACCAATCATTGGCACTTCGATCAGGGATTTCTTTGCTTGAGCGATAGCTTTTTTGATTGCGCCTTGAACTTCAGTTGATTTACCGATACCAACGCCAACTTTGCCTTTGCGGTTACCAATTACAACGGTAGCGCGGAAACGAAGTCTGCGGCCTCCTTTAACTACGCGAGTTACACGATCGATTTGTATTACCTCTTCTTCGAACTCTTTTACTTCGCGCATTGGAGCTTGGCCTTTTCTGTTAAATGGAGGTTTTGCCATTTCAATTAGTAATTAGTAATTAATAATGAGTAATTGTTGGTTTAGAATTTGAGACCACCTTCACGGGCGCCATCGGCAATTGCCTTAACGCGGCCATGATATTTGTAACCGTTACGGTCGAAAACACAAGTGGTGATTTTTTTATCGAGAGCCAATTTAGCAATTTCAAGTCCAACCTGCTTTGCTCGATCTGCTTTTTTATCTTTAGATTTTGCTTTAAGATCGGAAGCAGTAAGAACTGTTTTTCCAGCGACATCATCAATCAATTGTGCATAATGATTGGTCAAGCTGCGGAAAACTACAAGACGTGGTTTTTCTGCAGTGCCGGAAACTTTAGCACGAATACGATTGTGACGACTTTTACGAGCGGTGATTTTAGTAGGAGTTTTCATAGTGGTTTAATTTGCTTGTAGATTTAGATTGTTTTTAGATTTGAGTCTTCTTCTTCGCTCTCTTGGCCATGTTAGCTTCGTTCGCATGCGCTCACTTAGCTATGGCCAATGAGCTCATCAGTCGCCTCTGTTATTTCTCTTTAGCGGCAGCTTTACCGGCCTTACGTTGTACGAATTCACCAACATAGCGGATACCTTTGCCCTTATAAGGTTCAGGTTTTCGATAGCTTCTGATCTTTGCAGCTATTTCGCCAATAAGTTGTTTGTCGCAACCGGAAACTGTGAGGATATTCTTTTTTTCAGGATCAACGGTAATAGTAATTCCTTTTGGTGGTTGAACTTCAACCGGATGGGAATATCCAAGTGTAAGTACAAGTTTGGTTCCTTGTATAGAAGCACGATAACCAACTCCCTGGATTTCCAGTTGTTTGCTGAATCCCTTGGTTACACCTTCAACCATGTTTGAAATTAGTGTTCGACTTAAACCATGAAGACTTTTATCAAATTTTTCCTCGGAAGCGCGGATGAGAGTGATTTTGCCATCAGCAATTTCAGCTTTTACTCTTTCATGAAGAGGGAAAGTCAATTCGCCTTTAGGTCCTTTAACGTGGATGATGTTGCCTTCACGCTTATCGACTGTTACTCCGGCAGGGATTATGACTGGTTGTTTACCGATTCGAGACATTTTGGTTCAATTAGTAATTAATAGTTGAATGTGTAATTGGCTGGATATTGTGTCGCTTTCGCGATGTTTTATTTTAATCCGGCGTAGAGGCCGGATTGCTTTGCGAAGCAAAGCTAGTAGATTTCACAGATAAATTCTCCGCCCAGTTTTTGTCTTTTAGCTTCTTCTCCACTCATTACGCCTTTTGATGTAGAGATAACCGATACTCCAAGACCTCCGTTTACTTTTTTAATTCTGGAAGCGCTAATATAGATTCTCTGACCCAGTTTGCTGACTTTCTTAAGGTGAAATTTGCCTTTTTCAGGATTTAAAACGATCTTTATTTCCTGGAAATCTCCATTTTTTTCTTCGGTAAATTCTTTAATGAATCCCTTTTTGATCAACACTTTAAGTACAGCTATTTTAAGCTTTGAGTGTGGAATTGTTACTATTTCCTTGCGGGCCATAGTAGCATTTCTGATGCGAGTTAAGAGATCTGCGATTGGATCGTTGGTCAACATAATTTTAATTTAGGATTTATGACTTAGGTTTATTGATAAATTTAATTTCCTTTAATTCTTTATTGCTATGCCTGCTTAGGGCAGAATGTTAATTTTTATTCCGGCGTTTCTTCGCTTCGCTCAGGCCGGAAGGAAATTTGAGCTGTGCTCAAATTTCTTACCAAGACGATTTCTTTATACCCATGACAAGTCCGTTGATTGCTTTTTCTCTAAAGCAGATACGGCACATTTCAAACCTTCTCATATAACCGCCTTTGCGACCGCAAAGTTTGCAACGATTGTAAACCTTAGTTGAAAACTCTGGTTTTTTGCCTTCCGCAAGAGCTTTTAGATATGCCTGTTTGTTACGTTCCGTTTTTACTTTAAGAGCTTTTCTTGCCATCTTACTTCAATTAATAATTAGTAATAGTAATTGTGAAATTATTTCGTTTTTTTGATGATGAAAGGGAATCCAAGAGCTTTCAACAGTTTAAATCCTTCATCATTGTTTCTGGCTGTTGTAACTACCGTGATTTCAAGTCCATGTAATTTCGCAATATCATCAGCATTAATTTCCGGGAATACAGTGTGTTCTTTAATAGCTACAGAATAGTTACCGTGGCCATCAAAACTTTTTGGAGAAATTCCACGGAAATCACGAACGCGAGGGAAAGTCACATTGATGAGTTTGTTCATAAAGTCATACATTCTCTTTCCACGAAGAGTTACACTCACACCAACCGGTTGGTTTTGTTTGAGTTTAAAGTTGGAAATAGCTTTGCTAGCCTTGGAAACAACCGGTCTTTGTCCGGAAATTGCTGCAAGGTTATCAACAACATGAGAATAATCTTTTCCTCCTTCAGTGAGCTTTCCAATTCCAACGTTGATGTTAATCTTAACAACGCGTGGAACAGCCATAATGTTCTTGATTTTCAATTCCTTCTGAAGTTCAGGAAGAACGTTCTTGGTATAATGATCTTTGAGTGTAAATTGTGTAGTCATTGGGGTTTAAACTATTAGATAGCGTTAGTCTTTTTTGAAGTTTTCTTAGTCTTAGTAGGTGAAGTTTCAGCAGCTGCGCCGTCGAGTGACTGCTTGCATTTCTTGCAAATGCGATCTTTTTTACCATTATCAAGTACTTTGTAACCTGCGCGAGTTGGTTTATTGCAACTTGGGCAGATGATTGCTACGTTTGAGGCGTCCAAAGGACCTTCGAAAGTGATCTTTTCACCAGCAGCTTGCGCTGTCTTCTTGATGTGCTTGGTTTTCATGTTCACCTTTTCCACAATGATCTTTGAAGCTTTAGTTATTACGCGAGTAACACGGCTTTGTTTGCCCTTGTCTTTTCCGCTTATAACCAACACTTTGTCGTTAAGTTTTACTTTCATAGAATAGTTTTTTGATAATAATTCTTGGTTGATATCCCTTGCGGGATAGTTTTCTGCTATGCCTGCTTAGTGGCAGGCGCGGGCAAGCTGTGCTTGCCTGTTATAATACTTCCGGAGCTTGACTGATAATTTTCTGGAAACCTTTTTCACGAAGTTCACGACCGATTGGTCCAAATACACGAGTTCCTTTTGGTTCGTTCTCTTTTGTGATAATTACGATAGCGTTTTCATCAAAACGGATATAACTGCCATCTCTGCGTCTGGTTTCCTTGCGGCAGCGTACTACCACTCCGCGTTCAACGGAATGCGCTTTTACTGTTCCGCGAGGAGCAGCAAGCTTGATAGTAACTACTACTACATCTCCTATGCCGGCATAGCGGCGACCAGTACTTCCCATAACTTTGATACATTGAGCCAACTTTGCCCCGGTGTTGTCAGCTACTTGTACCATGCTTCTTAATTGAATCATATATTATTTTATAGATAAGGTTATTTCGCTTCACGAAATGTTTAATTGCTATGCCTGCTTGGTGGCAGGCGCGGACACTCGTTCGCTTTGCTTACTCGTGTCTTGCAGGCGCTTGATCGCTTGGGCGATCAACAGTCCAGCGCTTTAACTTGCTGAGTGGTCTTGTTTCGTAGATGGTTATTTCTTCACCCATTTTGGTAGTATTCTTTTCGTCGTGAGCATAATATTTCTTGGAAACCCGGTACTTCTTCTTATATTTTGGATGAACCTTGTATGAATGAACCGTTATTACACGGGTTTTATCCATTTTATCGCTAGTGATAATACCTTTTTTAGTTCTCATTTTTTATAATTAATGATTTAGTATATGTTATTTAAGACTTTTGAACTGGTGCTTTTGCGCTTTGCTCCTTGCGAATAGTTTGGAGTTGTGCAATGTGTTTTTTTAAAAGTCTTACTTTGTTGGACTCTTTAGAATGTCCGCTCCTCATACTGAACTTAACCTTGAGAAGATCTTTTCTGGTCTGAGCTAGCTCTTCGTGCCATTGACCATCCTGTAACTGTCTGATTTCTTGTAGTGATAACATAATAATTAATTTTTAGAAGTAACAAATCGGCACTTGAGAGATAATTTTTGTGATGCCAGGCGCATTGCTTCACGAGCGAGTGATTCCTCCACACCATCCATTTCAAACAAAACGGTTCCTGCTCTGATAGCTGCTACATACTTTTCAACGGTTCCTTTTCCGCTTCCCATTGGAACTTCAGCAGCTTTTTGAGTTACTGGTTTGTGTGGGAAGATGCGAATCCAGATTTTACCACCACGTTTTACATAACGGCTCATAGCGCGACGTGCAGCTTCGATTTGGCGACCGGAAATTTCTCCACCTTCTATACATTTAAGGCCGTAAGCTCCGAAAGCGGTTCTTGTTCCAACAGTTGCAATACCGTCAGTGCTATTTCGTAAACGATGTGACTTTCTATATTTTAATTTTCTTGGTCCGAACATCTTGGTTCAATTAGTAATTAGTAGTTAACGGTTGTGTTTATTTAATTGTTTTTGGCCCGAAGATTATACTTTTTTTTCTTTATAAATCAAGTTTATTGTTTATTACTCTTTTCTTTTTTTAAAAATATCTCCTTTGTAGATCCATACCTTGATTCCAATTGCTCCGTAGGTTGTTTGAGCGCGTTCACAGCAGTAATCAATATCAGCTCTTAAAGTATGTAGAGGAATCTTTCCCTTGGAGAAGAATTCTGAACGGGCAATTTCCACACCATTCAAACGGCCGGCAAGGAAGATTTTGGCTCCCTGGGCGCCTGTTTCAAGGGCCTTATCAATCGCCATTTTAGCTGCACGACGATAAGAAACTCTTTTTTCGATCTGTTGTTTGATGCTATCGGCCAAAAGTTTAGCGTCAAGTGCCGGTTTCTGAATTTCTTTAATATTTAGAGTGAATTCTTCGTGAAATTTCTTTTGAAGTTCATCTTTGAGTCCTTCAATTCCTGCTCCCTGGCGACCAATAATTATACCTGGCTTAGCGGAGTGGATGTGAACATGAACCTTATTGGCAGTTCTTTGAATCTCAATCCTGGAGATGGCAGCATCACTCAATTTCTTTTCAATGATTTTGCGGATCTCTATATCCTGATGCAGGAGCTTGGCATAACTTCGCTTTGGAGCGAACCATTTTGAGTCCCAGCTTTTGATAATACCGATTCTTAGAATGATTGGATTTACTTTCTGACCCATGGGGTTGGATTTAGTGATTAATAATTGGTGTGTTCAGTTTGTGGAATATTGTCTTCACATACAGGGCCCCTACCCCGGATATGTTCAGCCAACATTCCACAAACTGAACACGTACATTATTTATTACTTTATTATTCTTTGGTGATTTTTTTCTTTGGAGTGGCCTTTTTTACGGTGACGGTTGTTTTGGAGGTGGTTTTCTTTGGTTCTTCGGTCGTTTTTGCTTTGGCTCCTTTAGTAGATGTTTCAGCTTCTTCACCTTTTACACCAAGGAAAACTGATACATGGGAGTTTCTCTTTAAAATTGGGTTTGATCTTCCACGGGATACCGGAATGCTGCGTTTCATGGTTGGTGCCTCTGTCACAACTATTTCTTGAATATATAGGCTTGGTTTTTCCTGCTTGAAGTTGTTTTCTGCATTAGCAATAGCACTTTGAATGATTTTGCTAAGGATTTTTGCTCCTTTTTTAGGTGTGAATTTCAAGATATTCATGGCTTCGGTAACGTCCTTGCGGCGTACCAGGCCTGCAACCAAATTGATTTTCTTGGAGGTGATTCGTAATGATCTTGCTATAGACTTCATAATTTAATAAACAGGATTTAGAATTTATAATTGTAGATTAAGCTTTTGGTTTTGGAGCTGCTGCTGTTGGAGCACTTGCTGCCGGAGCTTCAGCTGCCTTTGCCAATTTACCACCATGGCCTTTAAATTTACGAGTTGGAGAGAATTCACCAAGTCTGTGTCCAACCATATTTTCAGTAACAAATACCGGAATGTGTTGTTTACCATTGTGAACTGCCAGAGTATGACCCACAAAATCAGGCGCAATCATCGATCCGCGAGCCCAAGTCTTAATGATCTTTTTCTGACCACTAGAGTTGGCGGTTTGGATCTTCTTCATCAATTTTTCATCTATATATGGTCCTTTTTTAGTACTTCGTGCCATGTCTGTTAGTAATTAATAATTAGTGTTGTTTGTCCAGATTGTGGCATATCCTCTTCGCACACAGGGCCCCTACCCCGGCTGTGCTCAGATGACATGCCACAATCTGGACACAGGACTAATTTTCAGTGCGCATGTTTTAGGATTTTGCGCGACGACGATCTTTTACAATCAATGGATCGCTGTACTTACGCTTGCGGGTTTTGTAACCAAGAGCAGGCATACCCCAAGGTGTTTTTGGTCCCGGCATACCGGTTGGCTGATTACCTTCACCTCCACCATGCGGATGATCAATCGGATTCATAGCTTTACCACGAACTTCCGGTCTTTTACCCAACCAACGTTTGCGGCCGGCTTTTCCAAGTTTTACATTACCATGATCAATGTTGCTAACGATTCCAATAGATGCAAAACAATTTTTATCAATCAATCTAACTTCACCTGAAGGGAGTTGAATTTGAGCATAAGCTCCTTCAACACCAACAACGTGAGCTTTTCCTCCGGCGGAACGAACGATTTGACCTCCGCGGCCCGGATTCAATTCAATATTGTGGATATCATAACCTACTGGAATATTTTTGAGTGCCATACGGTTTCCAATCATAATTTCCGCTTTTTCTTGTGAAACGATCACTGTTCCAACCTTGATTTGGTCCGGAGCCAAGTGATATCTCTTTTCACCATCAGCGTAGTTAACCAATATAATTAAGGCAGTGCGGTTTGGATCATATTCAACTGCGATTACTTTACCGGTAATGCCCATCTTGTCTCTTTGTTTGAAATCGATCATGCGATAGAGCTGTTTGTGGCCACCACCCTGATGACGAACAGTCAATTTACCCTGATTGTTACGACCGGCATGCTTTTTAAAGCTTTTTAACAAGCTTTTTTCCGGATGTGTCTTGGTGATTTCTTCAAAAGTTAAGACACTCATGAATCTTCTTCCCGGCGTAGTTGCTTTAAATTTTTTGAACCCCATCTTAGTGCAATTAATAAATTATTTCGTGATTATTTCTTAGCTGTTTCCTTACCTACCTTGGTGACATCAAGTTTCTTGCCACCTTTTAGGGTAACAAGAGCTTTTTTCATAGGAGGTTTTTTATCAACGATCATTCTCTTCATTTGACGAGTTTTTGGAGCAGTATTGATCATGTGAACTGTAGCAACATCAGCGTCGTAAATCTCTTTAATAGAATTTTTAACATCGATTTTGGTTGCTTTGCGATTAACCCAGAAAGCATACTTATGCTTTGCGCCTTGGGCGGTACTTTTCTCGGTAACAACCGGCTTGATAATGGTATTAAATGCTTTCACTTAAATTAGGATTTATGATGTAGAATTATGATTTTTTCAGGAGGGGATTAGGCAACCTTTTTAGTTGTCGTCTTTTTCTTGGCAACCTTCTTTGGTTCCTTAGCTTTTTTGGGTTCTTTAACACTTTCTTCTTCTGATGACTCGGATTCGGAACTTCTTTCTGATAAGAAAAGTTGTTCCATTTTACCAAGAGCTTCTTCTAAAAAGACTACCTGATCATAGCGTTGTAAATCTGCAATGTTCAGATAATTCACCAACATGGTTTTTACAAATGGAATATTTCGAGTGGATTTAGTAATGAGTTCGTTTTTACTTGGAATCAAGAACAATACATCTTTTTCAATCGGCAACTTGTGGAGCATTTCTACGAAAGTTTTGGTCTTAACTGCCGGAGCTTCAAAATTATCAACGGCCATAATCTTTCCATCCTGGAATTTTGCAGAGAGAGCAGAGAAAAGAGCTAAACGTCTTTGTTTCTTTGGCATCATCTGCTTATAGTTGCGGTTATTCTTTGGTCCAAAGGCAACACCGCCACCTTTCCAGTGTGGATTTCTGATTGAACCCTGACGAGCACGTCCGGTTCCCTTTTGTTTCCATGGTTTACGTCCACCACCACGAACTTCGGATTTAGTTAACGTATTGGCAATTACAGAAACGCGGGCGTTTGCCAACTGACGTACTAAAGCCTGATGAACGAGATCTTGATTGAATTTTGCACCGAAGATCACATCAGAAACCTGAATATCGCCTTTTTTCTGACCTTGCTGATTGTAGAGAGTAATATTAGCCACCTTTAGTTCAATTAATAATTAGTAATTAGTGATCTCGGACTTTTTGGAATTTGTGATTAAGCGAGTTTGCGTAGAGTAATCATAGTGTTAATACTTCCCGGAACTGCGCCCTTTATACCGATTAGATTTTTCTTTTGATCCAGGAATACTACAGAAGATTTAATGGTTTTAGTTTGATTACCCATGTGCCCCGGTAAATGTTTTCCACGAAGGATTTTACCCGGTTTAGCACGAGCACCTACAGAACCCGGTTCGCGATGGAAATGGGAACCATGTGATGCGGGACCACCTGCCATATGCCATCTTTTTACTACACCCTGGAAACCTTTACCTTTTGAAGTTCCGGTAATGATAACTTCTTCACCTTCCTTAAATATTTCTACTGTAATCTGAGTTCCTTTTTCCAGACTCTCATCTCCTTTGATTCTGAATTCACGGGAAAAATGATATTTGTGATTTTTGGAAGGATTTTTTAATGCGTCAAAACCCAGGACTATCGCCGGATATCCATCTTTTTCGACTGTCTTGATCTGTGTGATTGTATTAGGTTCACACTGGATCACAGTCATTGGGATCACGCGGCCGTCGTCTTGTATGACTCTCGTCATGCCTAATTTTCTTCCGAGTATACCGGTCATAGTGTTTAGAGGTTATTGTCTCGTAAATTCGAGACAGTGAAGTGAAGACGACCTTTAAGGTTGGACCTCATAAGGTGTTCGCTAGGCGAACTTTTTAGATGCACTCGCTTGCGCTCGCGCATGCCCTCGACTCCGATATAACATATTGTTTTGTTTGCCCTTTCGGGACTTGTGCTCTGAAAAGTGAGCGTAATAGTTTTAGCGTTCTTTTAGTCGCTTGTCAACATTTTAATTTCGATATCAACACCGGCTGGTAAACTTAGGTTAGTCAACGAATCAATTGTCTTAGGTGTACTCTCGGTAATATCAATCAATCTCTTGTGAGTTCTCATTTCAAACTGGTCACGGGCGGTCTTATGAACGAAAGTTGAACGATTCACTGTGAACTTTTCAATTTTAGTTGGCAGAGGAATCGGACCTGCTACGATAGCACCGGTGCGTTCAGCAGTTTCGATGATGAGTTTTGCAGAATCATCGATCACTTTGTGATCATACGCTTGAATCTTGATTCGGATTTTCTGTTTACTAGCCATGTTTTCAAGGAATTAATGTAATAAGTTCAGTTTGAGGAATATCTTCTGAACACACAGGGCCCCTACCCCGGATGTGTTCAGAAGATATTCCTCAAACTGAACACTGTGTTATTTTTTTTGCTATGCCTGCTTGGGGCAGGCGCGGATCTCGCTTTGCGAGATCTTACTCCAGGATTTTTGTGATAACTCCGGCACCAACTGTGCGTCCACCTTCACGGATGGCAAAACGAGTGCTTTCATCAAGAGCGATTGGAGATCCAAGTGTAATAACCATCTTAATATCATCACCCGGCATAACCATTTCCACACCCGGTGGAAGTTCTACCGCACCAGTTACATCTGTTGTACGGATATAGAATTGTGGTTTGTAGCCTTTGAAGAATGGAGTATGACGTCCACCTTCTTCTTTAGTCAAAATATAAACTTGTCCTTCGAATTTAGTGTGTGGTTTGATTGTTCCCGGTTTGCAGACAACCTGTCCACGAACAATTTCTTCACGTTCAACACCACGGAGGAGAAGACCAACGTTATCACCAGCTTGACCCTGATCAAGTAATTTCTTGAACATTTCAACGCCGGTAACAATTACCTTGCGAGTTGGGAGAATACCAACGATTTCAACTTCTTCATTGATCTTAACGATACCTTTGTCGATACGACCTGTAGCTACCGTACCGCGACCCTTGATGGAGAATACATCTTCAACTGACATCAAGAATGGTTTGTCGAGTTCACGTACTGGATCAGGAACCCAGCTATCTAATGCGTCGAGAAGGTCCTGGATGCATTTTGTAGCAGCAGGATCAGTTGGGTTTTCCATAGCTTTAAGAGCAGAACCTTTGATGAATGGAGTCTTGTCGCCGTCGAAACCATATTTCTTAAGAAGTTCACGAACTTCCATTTCGGAAAGTTCAGCAATTTCAGGATCAGCCATGTCCATCTTGTTCATGAACACGATGATATAAGGAACGTTAACCTGTTTAGCCAAAAGGATATGTTCACGAGTTTGTGGCATAGGACCGTCTGCAGCGGAAACTACGAGGATTGCGCCATCCATTTGAGCGGCACCGGTAATCATGTTCTTAACGTAATCGGCATGCCCCGGACAATCAACGTGAGCATAATGACGTTTTTCAGTTTCGTATTCCTGATGGGATGTAGCAATTGTAATACCACGAGCCTTTTCTTCCGGAGCATTGTCAATTTCATCATATTTGCGAGCTTTAGCCAGGCCTTTAGTAGCGCAATACATTGTGATTGCAGCTGTTAAAGTTGTCTTGCCGTGGTCTACGTGGCCGATAGTACCAACGTTTACGTGTGTCTTTGTTCTTTGAAATACGTCTGCCATATTAAAGAATTATGAATTAGTAATTAAGATTAGTTGAGAGTAAGTGCTTAGGCGGATCTTTCCGCCAATTAAAGAGCAATGCATTTTGAAGAAATGCGAAAGGATATTATCGGAAAAAAATCAGCAATGCAAGGGAATTTTTACGCCTTTCCTGCAGTCCTTTCTGCGATGATCTTTTCGGCAACGTTTGCCGGAACTTTTTCGTAGTGATCAAATTCCATGGTGTAAGCGGCGCGGCCTTGAGTCATAGAACGAAGATCGGTTGCGTAACCAAACATTTCGGAAAGCGGAACGCGGGAGTGAATAACTTTAGCCATACCGCGGTTGGTTGTTTCGTAAATTTGGCCACGGCGTGAACTTAAGTTACCCATTACATCTCCAAAAAATTCTTCAGGAGAAGTAACTTCCACTTTCATGATTGGTTCAAGAATAACCGGACCGGCAGCTCTTGCCCCTTTTTGGAAGGCCATAGAACCGGCAATTTTAAATGCCAATTCGTTGGAATCCACATCATGGTAAGAACCATCATAAAGTTCAATTTTGACGTCTACTACAGGGTATCCGGCCAAAATCCCACGAGTTGTTGCTTCTTTAATACCTTTATCTACGGCCGGAATGAATTCACGAGGAATTTTACCTCCAACGACTTTATTCACAAATTCGTAACCCTTGCCCGGTTCATTTGGCATCAAGCGGATCATAACGTGACCATATTGACCACGACCACCTGATTGTTTAACGTATTTCTCTTCCGCCTTAACTTCGGTCGTGATGGTTTCACGGTAAGCTACCTGTGGACGACCGATGTTGGCTTCCACTTTAAATTCACGGCGCATACGATCAACGATAATATCCAGATGAAGTTCTCCCATACCGGCAATAAGTGTTTGTCCGGTTTCTTCATGAGTTTTAACCTGGAAGGTTGGATCTTCTTCGGCAAGTTTTTGCAGAGCGATACCCATTTTTTCCTGATCGGCTTTAGTCTTTGGTTCAATCGCAATTTGGATAACCGGTTCAGGGAAGGTGATTGATTCAAGGATAATTGGCTTGTCTTCGTCGCAAAGTGTGTGGCCGGTGAAGGTTCCTTTAAGACCTACGGTTGCGGCAATATCACCTGCGTGTACTTCTTTGATTTCTTCACGTAAGTTGGCATGCATCTGAATCAAACGGCTAATACGTTCTTTGTTGCCGGTTGAACTGTTTAAAACGTAACTTCCGGAAGTTAGTTTGCCGGAGTAAACACGGAAATAAGCGAGTTTTCCAACGAAAGGATCAGTCATGATCTTAAAGATCAAAGCGGAGAATGGTTGATTTTCTTCCATGTTACGTTCTTCTTCCAGTCCGGTGTCCGGATTTGTTCCTTTAACAGCGGCGATATCCAAAGGAGAAGGAAGATATTCATTTACGCCATCCAATACAAGTTGAACACCTTTGTTAGCAAGGGCGGATCCACAAAATACCGGGTAAAGTTGGTTTTTCACTACTGCGTTGCGCATACCACGCTTGATTTCTTCAACTGTTAATTCTTCTCCACGGAGATATTTATCAGTCAGGTCGTCATTACATTCAGCCACTTTTTCCATTAAACGATGACGATATTCCTGAACCTTATCTTTCATGTCTTCCGGAATTGGGATTTCTTTGATGATTTCACCGTGTTTGCCTTCAAAGGTGAAAGCTTTTTGAAGGACGAGATCAATAACACCCATAAAAGTTGATTCTTCACCGATAGGAAGTTGAATGGCAACGGCTTCTTTACTAAGACGATCGAAAATAGATTGTAAGCTCATGTAAAAGTCAGCACCAAGTTTGTCCATTTTGTTTACAAAGGCCATGCGGGGAACCGAGTATTTATCAGCTTGGCGCCATACTGTTTCGGATTGAGGTTCTACACCCTGTGAGCCGTCGAAAACAACAACACCTCCATCAAGTACGCGGAGTGAGCGTTCTACTTCGGCTGTAAAGTCTACGTGCCCGGGGGTATCAATAATGTTGTAGCGGCAATCTTTCCAGGCGCAGCTTGTAGCGGCGGAGGTAATTGTAATTCCGCGTTCACGTTCCTGTTCCATCCAGTCCATTGTGGCAGCACCTTCATGCACTTCACCGATTTTGTAATTTTTACCGGTATAGAAAAGAATACGTTCGGTGGTAGTGGTTTTACCGGCATCAATATGCGCGATAATACCAAAGTTGCGAAGTTTACTAAGGTCGACGGACATGGTTTATTTAATTAAGAATTAGTAATTAGTTGGCTCAGGTTGTGAATACCTCCTTCGCACACAGGGCCCCTACCCCGGATGTGCTCAGTAGGTATTCACAACCTGAGCACGAGTTTTACTTAAATTTCCCTCTCATTTGAGGGCTTTTGTATTATATTTATTCCTGATGTGAAGTCAAGGAAAGGAAAATTTAATTATGTTTATTTTTTCCCCGCTGAAAAAGTGCTGGCGGTTATAACTCTTTGAACAACCTCTTTCCAGTCATGACGACTCGTGGATTCTTGGTTGGCTGTTCTAGGTTGGGCAACAAGGCCTGTCCAATTACGTCTAGTAGGGATAGATATTTCGATATCATCATCTTCTCCGGGAATTCTTGGGGGATCATTTTTACCATGAGTTTCGATTTTGCCATCAGGAGTAACAAACCAAAGCTTGCCATCAAAAGTAGCAGTAATTTGTGGTATTCTGGGTTCAGTAAAAAATTGCGGCGATGTGTGGTGGCCTTTGGGTAAATGTCTAAATTCTACAAACCCGCGCGGAAAATCTCTAAACTCATAAACTTTTGGTTTGCTTAAAGTTACCGATAAGCTTTGTTTAGCAGTATTTCCTTCTACTTTTCCGTAATTTTCGGCAATCTTAATATAATCGGCTGTAGATATTTGTCCGTGTACTGCTAAAACGTCTTGGCAAGCCTGCCCTATTTTCAATATTTGTGCTTGTACTCGAGGGGTAATTAACCGGTTTTTACCATCAAACTTGAAATGTCGATCAGCTGTTTCAAGAAATTGTTCCGCTGGTGTGCCTTTTCGCATAATTGAAAATTTAAAATTTAAAATGGTCGCAATGGTACTATATCTATTCTAATTATTGCAAGTAAAAAATGAGCTTTTATATCTACAAAAGTCGTTTATTAATGTTAGTTTTTCGTGCTATGATTGGGGGCACTGATCAATAATTTTTAATTTTGTTGTATGTCGAACCTGTTAAACAAAAAGGCGCCGGCGGTTAATTTGCCGGATGAAAATGGCGGGGATCTTTCGCTTGCGGATTTTAAGGGGCAATATATTCTTTTGTATTTTTATCCAAAGGATATGACGCCGGGGTGTACGGAAGAAGCGCAGTGTTTGCGTAATCGCATGAATGATTTAAAGGCTTTGAATGTGCAGGTTATAGGGGTTAGCGCGGATAGTTCCGAGTCTCATAAAAAATTCAGGTTAAAGGAACGTCTTAATTTTCCTTTGCTGTCCGATGTCGATAAAAAGGTGATTCAAGAATATGGAGTCTGGAAGGAGAAAAACTTTATGGGAAAGAAATTTATGGGGATTTCACGCGAGTCGTTTTTGATTGATCCAAAAGGCGTAATTGTGAAGCATTACGAAAAAGTGAAGCCGGCTGAACACGCCGAAGAGGTGATTAGCGATGTGAAGATGCTTCGTGATATGCGCTAAATTTGAAGGCAACGGCCGAGATTAAAGCGATAGCTCCGGCAAATATAAATGTGGCGGCGGAACCGTATTGGCTCCAGAGAAATCCGGCGATTAATGAGGCGGGCAGATAAATCATGCCGGTGATAAAATTATAAAGGCCGATTGAGCTGGCGCGGGTTTCTTCACTGGAGATGTCGCTGATAAAGGCTTTGGTCTGGCCTTCGTCGATCGCGTAGAAAATTCCGTAAACCAGAAAAAGCAGTCCGACGGTGAGTTTGGTTGTGGCGAAAATAAAACCCAAACACATCAAAGCGTAAATGATAAATTCGGCGAGGATGATTTTGTGGCGGCCGATTTTGTCGCCGATTTTGCCGACCGGAATGGAAATAATTGTGAAGGCGATGTTGAAGAGCGCGTAAAGCAAAACGATATCTTTGATCTCGAAGCCGACTTGATAGGCTTTGAGCATCAGAAAGGCAAAACTGAAGTAGGCTATCGAGAAAAATCCGGCAACTTTGAGATATTTTTTGAAGGCGGGAGTTGATTCTTTGTACAGTGTGAAAATGTTTTGGCGTGTGCGGGATGGAGCCGGTTTATCTTTTACGAATATGCCAAGAATCAGGACGGAAAGAAGAGCGGGGATTACGGCAACTATGAAAAGCAGTTGGAAGGTTTGGGGATTTTGGCCAAAGGCTGAAAGCAGGAAGTAGGCTATAAATGGCCCTAAAACGGCACCGGTTTTATCCAACATTTTGTGAAAACCGAATGAAAAACCCAGTTTTGATTTTTCGCTGAGGGAAGAAATAAGGGCGTCACGTGGGGCTCCGCGAATGGATTTACCAAGGCGTTCAATCACTCTAAAACTAAAAACTCCGGCGACGTTGCTGACAACAACCAGCAGGCATTTGGCCAGAGTTGAAAAGCCATAACCAAAAAGCGCGAAGATTTTGCGTTTGCCGGTTTTGTCGGAGAGGTAACCGGAAATGAAATCCAGGGAGGAAGCTGCAAAATCGGCCAGACCTTCCATGATTCCAAGTATGACTGTGGACGCGCCCAGAACTACAGTTAAGAAAACCGAAAGGATCGAAAAAATCATTTCGGAGCTGACGTCGGTAAGAAAACTGACAATCCCAAGCCAAAAAATTGGCTTTTGGACGCCGAAAATGGTTTGAGCTTGGGGGGCTTTGGGAGGATTTGGATGGGCGGGGGATTTGGGCATAGGAACTGGTAAATTTTTACTCTATCAACACACCTTCAAGTATTTTTTCGGCAACTATTCTGCGGCCCCTTGCTATTTCCCAGTCTGCCTCGCTTATTGGTTTTGGAAATACTTTTTGAAGTGCTTCTCTTGTTTCCGTTACTTCGAGCAATCTTTGTGCGCGCTTTCTATCGTGATCATCAATTGGCCCTGTAAGCCTTGTTAGGCCTAAAACCCATGCTGGAAATAATGCAGCTTCTGTTTCTTCTGCCATCGTCCTTTCTCTGGCGGCTAATTCCCTTTCTAAATCTTCAACTGTTAATTTTGCCAGATCTTCACTAAGTGCATCATGTTCAGGAGATTCATAAGTGGCACATTCTGCGCCATCGATAATTATTTTTGGCATATAAAATTGATTAAGTGTTTAGCTGTTTCTGCCTGATTGTATCAATAAAGGGCGTGTTTTGGGAAGTGTCTCCGAGCAGTATGGCACACAACGTCCGCGTCTGAACCGGTTGGACATGGTTGTGTGATGAATTGTTCGACACAGACAAATTATTTTTCTTTTAAACCTGCTTTGGAAGCTTGCTTTTTAAATGCATCTATTAGATCAATAGCTACATTGGCCTCCAAAGTGTTTGAAACCCAATCAGTTATAAATCCGATTTTACTGTCAAATGTAAAATATATTCTATCGATATCCTCTGGGGTAACACCATTTGGTATATCGAATATTATTCTTCTTTTTTCCATAAGTGATGAATGAAGGGGAATTCCATTATATAACGTTCGCATGGGTGCTGTGGCAGAACCACCGCCGAAGGCAAACAGAAATTTTAGCGGCTTTTTAGAAATGGTCTTTGTTTTTTTTATATAAATTTTTGACCCGTTCTTTGGTTTTATTGCGATCTGCTTTAATTTCAACCATTTGTTGATCGTCAATTACGGTTTTTTTACCGTCCCGATTTAAAGCTCGTCTTAGATCATCTATTGCGTTACTTACTTCTTGACCTCTACTTCCCATGTTTTCAATAGCGCCACCAGTATTTGCTTGATCAAAAAGATCTACCACCCATTTAGCAGCTTCGTCAACGGTTTCAGGTTCTTTCCTTTTTTCTTCATCTGGCATAGTAATAATTTTAAGAATTAAACTAAGCTAACTATAACATCGATAGCTAATTTGGTCAAATTCTAGATCTCCAAAAGATCCCCAAAATTTCTGTTCTTGCGGTTCTGCCATGGCAAACCACGTTCGTGCGTGTGCGATGTTTTTGTTGCGTTTTTTTTAATGATCCTACTTCTTTTTCGTAAGAATATTGCCTACAAGAAGGAAGATAATCATAAGTGCTAATAGACTTATCCAAAACATTGGAGTGGAACTTGAATAGTAATAATGAATGAATCCAATTAAGCAGAATTCAAAAATTCCTAAAATACTCCAGATGTAATTTGAATTATTTTTCATATTTCGAAAATAAAAAAATAGTGATTAATTGAAGTAAGTAAAAACAAGAAATTCACACAACGTTCGAGCCTAACCGGTTGGGCGCTGTTAAATTTTTTCTTAGCCGAACTTCAGTTTTAGAATTACCATTGAAACATTCATTATCAATGTAATACTACTCATGATTACAAGTGCGTTACTCCCAATGTAAGCCCCATAAACTATCCATAACATTTGCCCGGCCAGATTAATGATACTCCACATTATTGAAACATCTTTTGTGGATCTGGTTTTCCACGACTTAATAACTTGTGGTAGTACAGAAATTGCTACCAGTATCCCTGCTACAAAGCCTATAAATTCTACTTTGTTCATAATATTTTATTTCTAAATTAAGGTTAAGAAAAAATTTGAGTGAGCCCGCAGGTGAACCGGTTACGCGCTGTTGTGTGATGACAATTTGATTTTTTAATGTTTTTTAGGATCAGTTTCTTTTAAAAAATTCCGCCCCATTCTGATTGCAGAACTTGGAGATAATTCCGCTGCTCTTGCCATTTTTTTTCTTATTGCCTCTACATCATCATCTTTAGTTGGATGACCATCCAATTTAGAAACCGCTTCTTTTACAATTTCGGCTTCTGCCTGTCTTTTTTTGTCATTCATCTGTATTTTGTTAAGTTTTAAAAATTCAAATTGTTTTCACACACCTAATGTCTTGCGATGCTTTCTGCTTGATTGTATCAAGAAAAAGTACGTTTTGGAAATGTCTGGATTTTATAGCTAAGAATCGTCACAAAAAAAGAGCCCCGGTTGAGTGGGACTCTTTTGAATTCTTGTAGGATTTTGGCCCGTGGGCCGGATGATCTCTTTTAGTATTTTGCGTAGTGAGCGAAGGCTTTGTTGGCTTGAGCCATCTTCATTGTGTCTTCTTTCTTCTTGATTGCCAGACCTTCACCATTGGAAGCGGCAAGAAGTTCATCAGCAAGCTTTTGAGCCATTGGAGAGCCTTTTTTGCCACGTGCACCTTCTAGCAACCAACGGAAAGCAAGCATAAGTTGACGACCCGGTTTTACTTCGATTGGAATCTGGTAAACGGCGCCACCAATACGTTTTGCTTTAATTTCCAGAGTAGGTTTTACGGATTCAATTGCTTTTTCAAATACTTTGCCTGGTTCTTTGTTGCCTTTTTCAATCAAAATTTCGAGCATATCTTTGAAAATTTTGCGCGCTGTATTTTTCTTGCCATCCTTCATGAGATAGTTGATGAACTTTTCTTGAAGAGGGTTTGAATTTTCTGGAATGTAGAGTGATCTTTTTTGTGCCATTTCCTTTTAATTAATAATTAGTAATTAGTAATTGGTGAGTTCGGCCGGCTGGCCTCACTGTTGTGTACCGCTGTGCGTGGTTATTTCTTTGGTCTCTTAGTACCATAACGGGAACGTCCCTGTCTGCGGGTTTGGATACCCTGTGTATCAAGTTTACCGCGGATGATGTGGTAACGTACACCTGGTAAATCCTTAACTCTTCCGCCACGAATCATTACAACCGAATGTTCCTGTAAATTGTGTCCTTCACCCGGGATATAGGCATTTACCTCGATTCCGTTTGTTAAACGAACACGGGCAAATTTGCGGAGAGCGGAGTTAGGTTTTTTTGGAGTCATAGTACCAACCTTGATGCATACGCCACGTTTTTGAGGACATGGAAGATTGATGCTGGAGTTCTTCAAAGTATTGAATGTGGTTTGAAGTGCCGGTGATTTTGATTTGCTTCTTTTATTGCGGCGTGGGTGACGTATGAGTTGATTAATTGTTGGCATTTTTTATGACTTAGGATTAATGATTTAGAATTAATAGCTTGGAATATTGGATTTGGAGCCTCTGATCTCTTGTTCTAGGCAGAGGCTTGCCCACTTTACACTGCAATTTTTTGAAATGCAAGTCGATTAGACTACCGCGAATTTGCGGGCTTCGATAGGTGCATCTCTTTTGGCAGCAGCGGCAGCGGCTTCAGCTGCTTTTTGTTCCGCAGGAATAAGTTCAGGATGTAGTTTGCGGAAGGTTGCGCCTGCAGGAATAAGTTTACCGATAATTACGTTTTCTTTCAGACCTTCAAGGCGGTCAATGCGATTTGTGGTAGCGGCTTCAACCAATACACGAATTGTTTCCTGGAAGGAAGCGGCGGAAAGCCAACTTTCTGTGTGGAGCGCGATACGTGTAAGACCAAGTAAAAGTCTTTCTGATTTTCCTCTTTTTCCATCCTTCTTTTCAAGTTCACGATTGGCAGTTTCGAGCTGAATAATGTCCACAATTTCACCGGGCAAGAAATTTGTATCACCTGTGTCCATAACTCTTACCTTGGAAAGCATTTGGCGGGCAATAATTTCGATGTGCTTGTCGTTAATTGTTTGACCCTGAGAAGCATAAATACTTTGAACCTCGGTCATGATGTATTTTTCAACGGTGTAAATGTCCGTTAAGCCCATCAACTCGCGAAGATTAAGGTGACCGGCAGTTAAAGCGTCACCCCTTTTAACCAAAGCATTATTTGTTACCTTAATGGTTTTACCAAATGGAATCTTATATTCTTTTTCGATATTTGCATCAGACAAAACCTTGATGTGTTCAACCGTAACTTCAACCACTTTACCGTTCTCTTCCGCACGGATTACTTCTTTGGTATTTGGAGATTTTGCGATTACATCCTTTTGTTTTACCTTGTCGCCTTTTTTAACTACGGCAGCAAGATCGGATGTAATAAGATATGTTTGTTCAACCGGTTTTTCTGAAGTAATGGTGATTTCCGCCAAATGACCTTTATGGCTGATTTTTGCGCGACCGGAAATTTCTGAAAGGAAAGCAGGGGATTTTGGAATGCGGGCTTCAAAAAGTTCTTCAACACGGGTAAGACCCTGAGTAATATCACCTTCACCGGCAACACCACCCATATGGAACGTACGCATTGTAAGCTGTGTACCAGGTTCACCGATACTTTGAGCGGCAATAATGCCAACCGCTGTACCGATTTCTACGGTGTGGTTTGTTCCCAAATCTTTACCGTAACATTTGATACAGATACCTCCTTCGGTCTGACAAGTCATAACTGAACGAACTTCAACTTCATCAACTTTGGCCTCACTTAATTGTTTAATGATCTCATTGTCAATTTCGACTCCTTTTTCAGCAATGATTTCACCGGTTTTTGAATGAGCGATTTCTTTAGCGAGTACACGGCCATAAATACGGTTTTCAAAATGTTCACCAATGCGGGCACTTTCGGCACGGGTTATTGCATGGGAATGTTTGGATCCGCAATCGTTTTCTTTAATGATAACATCCTGAACGGCATCAACCAGACGACGGGTCAGATAGCCGGCTTCAGCTGTCTTAAGAGCAGTATCGGATTTACCTTTACGTCCTCCATGTGTCGCAATGAAGTATTCCAAGATGGTAAAGCCTTCTTTAAGGTTGGATTTAATTGGAAGTTCAATTGTACGACCGGCAGGATTTGCAACCAGGCCTTTTGTACCGCAAAGCTGGGTAATTTGTCCCCAGTTACCGCGGGCTCCGGAGTTAATCATGTAATGAAGATCGTTTTCTTCCGGAATGGCGGCAATCATTTCTACAGAAATGTCGGCTTTAGCCTGTGACCAAACTTTAATGGCTTTGTTATAACGTTCATCGTCGGTCATCAAACCAATCGAGAAAAGGTTTGTGATTTCTTTGATTTTTTCGGAAGCTTCATCGATGATGGCAGCTTTTTTCTTTGGAACGATCATGTCGGAAGCGGAAATCGAAATTCCGGAAACAGTCGCGAACATGAAACCGATACGTTTAAGATCATCGGCAAAAATAGCTGTGGCATCCTGACCGGATTTAGTGAAACAATCAGCAATAATTTCGCCCAATTGTTTTTTGCCGATAGTTTTGTTGATGTATCCAAGTTCTTTTGGTACGAAACTGTTGAAGATCATGCGGCCAAGAGTTGTTTCCATAATTTGACCATGTACACGGGCCTTGATTGGAGCCTGTAAATGGAGATGACCAAGGCGGTAAGCCAACATAGCCTCGTCAATATCTGCAAACGCCATACCTTCACCTTTTTTGCCCGCAGTGACTTTTGTAACATAATAACAACCAAGTACCATATCCTGAGCCGGAGCGATAATTGGATCGCCGGCAGATGGTTTTAGAAGGTTGTGTCTGGAAACAATCAATTCTTTGGCTTCTTCCTGGGCTTGGCGGGAAAGTGGTACGTGTACAGCCATCTGATCACCATCAAAGTCGGCATTGAAGGCCGCACAAACCAATGGATGAATTTGAATAGCTTTACCTTCTACCAATACTGGTTGGAAAGCCTGAATACCAAGACGATGCAATGTAGGAGCACGATTCAAAAGTACATAATGATCGTGAGTTACTTCTTCCAAAATATCCCAAACTTCTTTTTTACCACCCTGGAGTAATTTTTCGGCGCTCTTAATGTTGTGAGCGTAGCCATCGCGGATCAATCTTCCAATTACGAAAGGTTTGAATAGTTCAAGCGCCATGGATTTTGGCAGACCGCATTGATGCAGTTTAAGTTTTGGACCAACCACAATTACGGAACGACCGGAGTAATCCACACGTTTACCAAGTAAGTTTTGACGGAAACGGCCCTGCTTACCTTTAAGCATGTCGGAAAGTGAACGAAGTTTGCGTTTATCACCGGAGTTGAAAACGGTTTTTCCGGCACGTGCTGAGTTATTTAAAAGTGTATCAACGGCTTCCTGAAGCATACGTTTTTCATTGCGGCAGATAACTTCCGGAGCACCAATTGCCATCAATCTCTTAAGACGATTGTTACGGTTGATTACGCGGCGATAAAGATCATTAAGATCGGAAGCGGCAAAACGGCCACCATCCAATTGAACCATTGGACGAAGATCAGGTGGAATTACAGGAAGAACAGTCATAATCATCCATTCTGCTTTGATTCCAGCCTTTTTTAAAGATCCGGCAAGTTTGATTCTCTTAATGATTTTTTTCTGTTTTTGACCGGAAGCTTTTTTAAGATCCTGTTCCAGTTGGGCGATCAGTTTATCAAGATCAAGGTTTTGGATAATTGTGCGCATAGCTTCTGCACCAATTCCGGCTTTGAAAATATGACCGAATTTCATGGAAAGATCACGATATTCCAACTCGGAATAGATTTTGCAAATCTTAAGACCTTCCAATTCGTCTTTGGCGATTTTGTGTTGTTCATCAAGCTCTTCCAATTTTTGAACATATTCTTTGTCGTTCGAGGATTTGGAATTTTTTTCATCGGTGTCGACTCCTTTTCTACCTGTGGCTTCGTCCTGCAACTTTTTGCGATAATTTTTATATTCGACCATGAGTTGTTCTTTTGCCTCTATTTTGGCTTTGTCATCTACGGAAGTAATGACGTAAGCGGCAAAATAAACAACCTGTTCAATCGCTTTAATTGGCAGATCAACCAACAAACCAATACGGCTTGGAGTTGAGCGCAGGAACCAGATATGAGTAACGGGAACGGCCAGTTTGATGTGCGCCATGCGATTTCGGCGTACAGATGAACGGGTTACTTCAACTCCGCACTTTTCACAAATCACACCCTTGTAGCGAATGCGCTTGTATTTTCCACAATAACATTCCCAGTTTTTGGTTGGCCCAAAAATGCGTTCACAAAAAAGTCCATCGCGTTCCGGTTTTTGAGTGCGATAGTTAATTGTTTCCGGTTTTTTGACTTCACCATGAGACCAGGAAAGGATCTCTTCGGGAGAAGCTACCGAAACGGATATCGCATCGAACGTATCAATGATTGTATCTTTCTTGTTTTCGACAGGAGTAACGTTCATTTTGTGTAATTAAGAATTAGTAATTAATAATTAGGGATTGTGGTTTAAAATTTAGAGTCCAAGGTCGTCATCAATATTTATGCTGTGACTGCCCGGAGCGGAGGATTCACCTGCTGCTTCTTTGAGGGAAGGTTCAGCGGATTTGAAAGTGGATTCAGATGATGAAACTCCAACTGTTTCAGCTTTTACCGCCTGGTGATGTTGGCTTACTGCCGGTCTTTCCGGGCGTCTTTCGTAAGTTTGCGCCGGCGCCGGTTTTTTCTGGATTCTTGTTCCCAGATCAAGCTCTTCGTTAATGTCCGGAGTAGCCATGGTTGTGTGATTTTCATCTTCCGGAATGTAGTCATCAACAATCGCTTCACCTTGTGGACGTTTGTCCAGCATGATCATGTCCTGAACTACGATTTCGGTTTTGAATTTTCTGACACCTTCCGGCGTGTCCCAACTGCGTGTTTTTAAATATCCTTCGATGTAGATTAGTTTGCCTTTTTTAAGGTGCGTGCTGCAGATCTCGGCAAGGCGTGCCCAGGCTACAAGATCATGAAATTCAGCTAAAGAATGTTTTTTGCCATCATGGGTGACCCATTCACGGTTTGTGGCAATTCCAAAAGTAGTAACATTTTGGCCATTTGGTGTCTGGCGCATTTCAGGGTCTCGAGTAAGATTTCCGATTAAAATAACTTTGTTAACGCTTCGCATGAGGTGGGATTATTGTTTAGATTTCCGGATATACTCTTCACACACAGGGCCCCTACCCCGGATGTGTTCAGATCATATCCGGAAATCTAAACACATCCTTTTTATGATTTTTTTTACTCTTCTTCTTTGATTTCTTTTACTATTTCTTCAACTGCGGCCAGGTCTTCGTCGGTTGGTTCTATGGCTAGTGTTTCCAGGTCACCGGGTTCATGAAGGTCCGCATCTTCCAAATCGATTTCAGGATCTTCTTCTTCGTGATGTTCTTTTTTTGCTTCATCTTCCAGGTCACCAACTTGGTCCAGTTCTTTTGCGGCGGCCTTTACCTCTACTTTACTATCCAACAATTTTTCAACTTCAGGATCAACCGGTGGACGATTAACATCGTTTTCGTTAATCACTGTTGTTCCTTCTTTTTCGCTTTCCTCGGCTGTGTAGATGTCTTCCTCGGCAAGTAAACGAGCTTGTTCGGTTTGTTGTAATTTAACGCTCAAACCCAAACTTTGAAGTTCTTTAACCAATACGTTGAAGGATTCCGGAGTACGTGGTTTTCTGATTGGTTCGCCTTTTACAATTGCCTCGTAGGCTTTTGCACGGCCGTAAACATCATCAGATTTAATTGTAAGCATTTCCTGCAAAGTGTGGGCTGCACCATAGGCTTCAAGTGCCCAAACTTCCATTTCACCAAAACGCTGACCTCCATGTTGTGCTTTACCTCCAAGTGGCTGTTGAGTAACAAGAGAGTATGGCCCTACGGAACGAGCATGGATCTTATCTTCAATCAAATGGCTCAGTTTCATGATGTAGGTAATACCCACTGTTGATTTGTGATCAAACGGTTCACCGCTTAGACCATCATAAAGTTGAAGTTTACCATCTTCAGGTAATTTAGCTTCTTTCAACATTCCGGTAATTTGATCGGTGGTAATACCATTCAAAGCCGGAGTAGCAACCTTGATGCCCATTTTTTGAGCGGCCCAACCTGCGTGTGTCTCCAAAATCTGACCAATGTTCATACGACTGGATACACCAAGTGGATTCAAAACGATATCAACGCTGGTTCCATCCGGTAAAAATGGCATGTCTTCTGCAGGAACGATTATAGAGATGACACCTTTGTTACCATGGCGTCCGGCAACTTTATCACCAATGGAAATCTTACGGGTTTGAGCTACACTAACTCTAATTTGTTGGTTAACACCGTTTGAAAGTTCATCATTATTTTTGCGTGAGAAAACCTGGATTCCAACGATTTTTCCACCTTCTCCACCCGGAAGACGTAAGGAAGTATCTTTAACATCACGGGCTTTGTCGCCGAAGATAGCGCGTAAAAGTCTTTCTTCCGCGGTAAGCTCGGTTTCACCTTTTGGAGTAATTTTACCAACAAGAATGTCGCCTTCATGTACGGTTGCACCAATGCGAACGATACCTTCGTCATCGAGATCTTTAAGTCTTGCTTCACCAACGTTTGGAATATCACGGGTGATAATTTCAGGCCCAAGTTTTGTATCGCGTACATCCATTGTGAATGTTTCGATATGTACGGAATCAAAATAGCCATTCTTCACAACACGATCGGAAATAATTACAGCATCTTCAAAGTTGTAACCCTGCCATGCGACGTAAGCTACGAGCAGGTTGCGACCAAGCGCAAGTTCACCATTTTCGGTTGCCGCGCCATCCGCAAGTACATCACCACGGGTTATGCGTTGAGCTTTGGTTACACGGGCACGTTGGTGGATACATGTTCCCTGATTGCTGCGTTCATAAGTTTGTAATTTGTAAGTCGCTTTTTTACCATTGTCATAGATAACCGTAACCATGTCGGCATCAACATAGGAAACGATACCGTTATCTTCGGCCAAAGTTACTTGTCCGGAGCTTTTTGCCACGATTTCTTCCATACCTGTTCCAACTACCGGAGCGGTTGGGCAAATCAAAGATACTGCCTGACGTTGCATGTTTGAACCCATGGAAGCACGGGTATTATCATCATGTTCCAAGAACGGAATTAGGGCTGTAGTTTCTGAAATAATCTGTTTTGGAGAGATATCAATATGAGTAATATCTTCCGTATGGGCGAGGGTTGGTTCGCTATTGATACGGGCGGAAGCCTGTGAAGCAATGATTTCACCTTTTTCGCCCAGTGGGGTGTTGGCTTGAGCAATTGTTAAGCCTTTTTCTTCATCGGCATCGTAATAACGAACGCTGCTGGTGATGTGAGGTCTAACTGCAATTTTTTCCAGATCAAGCTTTTCAATTTCTTTGGCGAGTTTTTCGTCGATTTTGGTTCCGGCTTTAGCCACAACCTTCTTGTTTTTTGGATTGATAACATTTTCAGTGATTGTGCGGCCGGTCAATTCCTTGGCTTTGTTTACACAGATATGAGAAACTTCACGGAATGGAGTTTCAATGAAACCATATTTATTTACGCGGGCATAAGTTGCCAAATGCACTACTAGACCAATGTTTGGACCTTCAGGTGTGGCGATTGGACAAATACGGCCATAATGGGAAGGATGCACGTCACGTACATCAAACGAAGCACGTTCACGGGAAAGACCACCCGGACCCATGGCGGAAAGACGACGTTTGTGAGCCAATTCTGCCAATGGATTGGTTTGATCCATGAACTGTGAAAGTTGAGAACTTGCATAGAATTCACGGAGGGCTGCTGTAATTGGACGGGAGTTGATAAGTTGTGTAGGAGTTACCGTTTCAAGATCCATCACTGTCATGCGATCTTTAGCGATACGATCGGTGCGGAGTAAACCAACGCGGAATTTGTTTTGAACAAGTTCACCAACGGCACGAATACGGCGATTACTAAGATGATCAATATCATCCGGTTGAAGCTCGGCGTTGTTTAGACGAATGAGGTATCTAAGGATTTCAACAAGATCTTTAACCTGGAAAGTGTGATAGTTTTTATTGTTTGGGACATCAATTTGAAAACGCTTGTTCAACTTGTAACGGGCAACCGGACCCATATCATATTTACGATAGTCAAAAAACATTGATTGGATCAATGATTTTGCATTTTCCGGAGTGGCAAGGTCACCGGGACGAATCTTGCGATAAATGCTTTGGTAAGCCTCATCTTCGGTCTTGGCACTGTCTTTTTCCAAAGTGCTAAGAATGAAGTTTTTTTCAGGCTTTAAAACGTCTTTGAAAAGTTCAAGAATTTCAGTATCGGTTTTGTATCCAAATACACGGAGTAGGGAAGTGATGTGAATTTTGCGTTTACGGTCAATTTTAACCGTGATGATGCCCTTTTTGTCGGTTTCAATTTCCAACCAGGCACCACGTTTTGGAATAATTTTGGCGTTATTATATTCAATGGAAAGCGCATTTTTAGAGAAAAATACACCAGGGGAACGAACGAGCTGAGAAACCACAACACGTTCAATACCATTGATAATAAATGTACCTTTGTTGGTCATAAGTGGGATTCCGCCCAAGAAAACGTCCTGTTCTTTAATTTCACCGGATTCTTTATTGATAAGTTGAACGTGAACTTTTAATGGAGCTTCGTAGGTCATGTTCTTGGATTTGCAGGTTTCCGCATCGTATTTTGGTTCACCTATGGAATGCTCTAAAAAGTGAAGTTCAAGTTTCTTGCCGGAAAAGTCTGTAATAGGAGTGATTTCGTCCAAAAGTTCACGGATACCATCTTCCAAAAACCAGCGATAAGAATCGATCTGAATTTCAATCAAATTTGGAAGAACTACGTTTTGATCCAGGCGGGGAGCGTAATATTTACGATTGCTAGCTTCCTTCATGATGATGTTTTCCTTTGGAAGGATCTTGGAAATTTCTTCGGACATGGAATAGCTTGCCTTCATTTTTGCTACAGCTTTTCCAACTTTTTCCTGTGATGCTCTTACCACTACTTGTTGAGCCTGATAACGCTCTTCTTCTTTTGGTGTTTTTGGAGCATTGGAAGCTTTTGTGTGGTTTCTGTTCGCAAATTTTAATCCGCCGGCTTTATATCCGGAGGTGAAGGCGTTTCTTTTTGGAGCTTCTGCGGGAGCTTTTGCGGCTTCTACAGGGGCTTTTTCAGGTGCCTTAGGGGTTGCTTTTACAGCTTTTGTAGGAGCTGGTGTCTCTTTTTTAACCGGTTTGATTGCCTTGACCGGAGCTTTTACTACCGGTTTTTTAGCAACCGGAACTGCTTTTTTAGCTACGACTACTTTTTTTGTTGGCTTGGACGCTGCTTTAGCTGGGGTCTTTTTGACCTTTGCCTTGGCAGGTTTAGCCGACGCCTTTGGCTTAGATTTCATTACGGGTTTAGTTAAAGATTTTTTAATAGATGCAACAAGTTTCTTAAAAGGCTTAGCTCCTTTTTTTGGCTTGGCTGAATTAACCTTTACCTTTTTGGCAGGTTTGGTAAATTTGGCCTTCTTTGCAGGAGCGCCTTTTTTAGCTTTGACTTTTTTTGGAGCCATATTTGAAAAAAGTGAAGAAGTTAGCGTAAGTCGTTTTTGCCTTATATAAAGGCTTTCCGGTCCTTACCGGTGACTTTTACTATCTTCCACAACACAAGCTCGCTCTAAAAACAGAGCAAAAATCTGATAGCTAAGACATTCTATCTGAAAAAAACGCTGTGTCAAATCTATTTTGCCTCTTTTGTATCCTCCTCGTCGGTTATGCTTGTTGGCATAACTTTGACGTTGGTGAAATAGGTATCGTAGAAAAGTTTAACTTCTTTTAATGACTTTAGAATTTTTTCGTCTTCACCGCAGGCTAAAAATTTTGGATTTACCTTGAGCGAAACATTGCCTGCGTAATTTTCCTGCTTCAACTTGGTCAAAAAGCTTTCCAAAGGCAAGATTCCTTCTTGAGGAAGGTAATATTGTTTTCCGGTTTTTACATTTGATAAATGAACGTGAACCAGGAATTTTTTTAGAGCTTTATAAACACGGATCAGGTCATCTTTTTTTTGAGCGACACGGGTTGTATCAATACAGGCGTGCTTGAATTTTTTCATTTCAATAATGTTGCCCATGGCGTGTTCGGGAATAATCCCAAGGAAAGTTTCCGAAGAGGCGTTTTCCAGCGCAATCGAAATATTTTCCTTTTGACGAATCTTGGGAATTTCGTTTTTGAGCCATGTGATGTATTTGAAATCAAAAATGCGTGGTGGTTGAATTACAATAATTTTGCAGTCCAGTTCTTTGGCCATTTTTACCGCTTCCTGAATTTTGTGCGCGTTGGCGTTTGGAGGAGTTTGAATTGCGGTAATTGGCAAATCGTACTGCTCCGAAAGGGACTTAATATACTCGGTATTTTGGGTATCGAAGTTTTTTGGATCAATCGCCAAATCAACTCCGGCGTAGTCAGCCAGCTTAATGAAGTTAAAAATGCGGTTAAGACCGTATCCTCTTAATGTGTCTGTAGAAAGAACAAGCATTTGGTTTTGATTTAAGTTTTCGCCTTATTCTACCATAAAAAGGACTCTTTTTGCAAGGGTCTTGATGGGGGGGAAGTTTGGTGTTATGGGACTGGATTTTGGTTACTTTTTGGCTGAATGGGCCGCAGAAGGTGGGTTTGGTTGTGTTTCCGGCGAAGAGGGGGCCGGGTCAACAAAGGCCATCGTTGCCGCAATGGCTGCAGCGCTTATGGCAACAAAAATTGCCATATCGTGGTTTCCAGGTATCTCGAGAGGACGTAAACCTAAACGGGTGCAATCCAGGATTGGAAGCGGGTTGCTTTTGATTGGGATGTTTAAGCCTGGGGGCATCTTCTTGTCTTCTGGAAGGTTCATCTTTAGGCTGAAAAGATTATTCGTTATCGCAATTTATTGGCAATTCATTGGTGGAAGGTTTTTTCTTGTTCTTATGCGGTTTAATTGAGGACTGGTTTCTTCTACACAGTCAGTAATTCTTTCCCGGGCCTGTTTAGCTGAAATTTGGTCGGGTAGTTTGCGTTGGCAATTTTCCCTGACGGCTGCGCATGATCCTTTATCTGCCAAATCCGATATTTCACTATATTGTTTTTTCATCAAATAACCTGTTCCTATAACCCCTGTTGCAAACAGGGCAACGGCAATAATATTTTGAATCTTTTCTGTAGAGGTTGTTGGGGTGTGCTCTTTTGTTCTTATACCACTGTGATTCAGTGTGGCGATGTCTTCTTGTTCTGGGCTTAGTTCGGACATAAAGGTTATTTACCAATAAAGGTTTTGCCGTGCATGTAAGGTATTAGGACTTTTGGAATTGCCACGGTTCCGTCTTTTTGCTGATAGTTCTCTAAAATGGCTACCAAAGTTCTTGCAACGGCTACGGCGGTGCCGTTAAGAGTATGTAATGTAACATTCTCCTTGCCATTTGTCAACCTAATGTTGGCGCGTCTTGCCTGATAATCGGTGCAGTTACTACAGCTGGTTAATTCGCGGAATTTGCCCTGGGTTGGAATCCAGACTTCTATATCGTACTTTTTGGCTGCAGGATTGCCTAAATCGCCTCCACACATGTTTAAAACCTGAAAGTGAAAGCCCAAATCGGTCATGATTTCTTCTTCCATCGAGCGGATCAATTCATGTTCTGCTTCGGATTTGGAAGGATCGCAGAAACTAAACATTTCGATCTTATCAAACTGGTGCACACGAATAATTCCGTGGGTATCTTTGCCGTAACTGCCGGCCTCGCGACGGAAACAGGTGGAAAATCCCATATATCTTAAAGGCAACTTTTCCGCAGGCAGGATTTGGTCGGCGTGAAGCATGCAAAGTGGCACTTCCGAAGTTCCAACCAGATAAAGGTCGTCATTTTCAGGGTTTTCTGTGGTTTTTGGATTAACCTGATAGATTTCGTTGCGATCTGCAGGGAAAAAACCGGTGGCATACATCGCTTTCTCTTTTACCAAAACCGGAGGAATTACAGGTTTAAAACCTTTCTTCATCAGTTTTTCCATGATGAACTGGATCAGCGCGAATTCCAGCATAACAGCTTCGTTTTTCAGGTAATAGAAGCGGGCTCCGGCCATGGATGTAGCCGTTTCCATATCAATTAAATCGTGTTTTTTGCCGATTGTGATGTGATCCAGCGGCTCAAAATCAAACTCCGGCTTCTTGCCGACGGTTTTTACAACAACATTGCCGCTTTCGTCTTTGCCTTCCGGAACGGAATCCAAAGTTGGATTTGGGACCATAATAAGTTCGCTGTCCAGCTTGGCTTTTAGGGCATCCAACTTAGGTTCAAGCTCTTTAAGTTGTTCTTTGGTTTGTTTGCTTTCCGTTAAAAGCTTTTCTTTTGCTTCTGTGGTTGCTTTGGGGATTTCTTTGGAAATGCGATTTTGGCTGGCTTTAAGCGTTTCAATTTCACGCATCAAAGTCAGACGTTCCTGATTCATTTTGATAATTGAATCCAGATCGCCTTTGTAGTGAGTCTTCTTATAAATGGCCTTTTTGGTTTTTTCCGGTTGTTCGGTGAGAAGTTTTAGATCGATCATGATAAGCGTATTAAGAGCAGCACTATCCTAGCATGCTCTTTGCATTTTGCCAGCTTAAGTGAAGAGGGATGTTTTTAGGAAATGCAATTGGTCTTGTGCAGGCGGTCAAAAATTTCTTGTTGTTTTTCCGGTGAAGAAATTGAATTTAATTTTTCCAGGATTTCTTGTAATAATTCATCTTCTTCAATCCGATGATGTGTTTTGATCAGAAGTTTGAAATAAATATAGTTTGGTGTCCGGAAAAATAGCTGGGTCTTTGCTTTATCTTCCCGAGTGTCCGCTTTGGAAATCCAGGTAAAAAGCAGGACGGTAAGTTCTTTTTCGATTTCTATGTCCCGGCTTTCAGAATCAGTCATATTTGATAGTTCATCTTGAGGTATTGAAGATTCTAGAATCGCGGCACGGGTTGAGTGTATTCGTAATGTTATGCCAGCTTCCTTTTTTAAGGCTTCATAGGTAGCTTGCCTGATTTTTGGATCCTGAATTTGGGATAATAAAGTTATTATCTTTTTAAGAAATCTAAAACGGGGTTTCTTTTTTTCATCAACACATTTTGCGAGTTCCTCGAAATTTTCAAATTGGGCTAATGTTTTGCAAATAAAAGGAGCAAGTTTTTTGTATCGATCGAGGGTGAGCGCTAAATAGAAATGGCTGTTGCTGAGTACACTTTCATCCGGATAAGGTTTTGGGGATTCTCCTTCGAAAATTATATCAAGTTGATTGCGAAGACCATCATCATCTTCTTCTATGTCTGCGTCGAGGGCCATATCTGTTATGGTGGTTCCTTTTTGTATCAAATAACTCATGGGTGTTTTGTTAAAACGGATCGCTATTAAAGCAAAAAATTGCGTTTTTGTCCAGATTATCTTGGTAATGAAATGTGTGAAGTTGTTATACAATGCTCGGTGTTTGTTTATCTCCTAATTCCCCAAAATTATGGAAAAAGATCCAAAACGGTTTATTTACTATAGTGGAAGCCTGTTTTTGCTGATGGCCATGGTGGTCATGATTTGGCAAATGACTGGTCCGACCTGGTTCAAAAATATTAAGGCGGAAATTACAAGCCAGCCTTATGCAAGAACAGTTACGGTTAGTGCGGATGGAAAGGTAAATGTTAAACCGGATATTGCTCAAATTCAACTTTCCGTTGTTTCCAAGGGGCTAACAGTCAAGCAAATTACGGCCGACAATAATCAAAAAATGAATGGAATTATTGGTGCTATGAAAAAATTGGGTGTAGAGGACAAAGATATTTTAACAAGTCAGTACGATTTAAATCCGGATTACGATTACACGACCGGTGGCCGCAAGTTTTTGGGATACAATTTAACGCAGGCGATTACTGTAAAAGTGCGTAAGTTGGAAAGTGTGGATGATGTTTTGGATAGCGCAGTTAAGGCCGGGGCCAATGAAGTTGGTGGTTTGAGTTTTGATATTGATGATACCGGTCCGATCAAAAAACAGGCTCGTGAAAAAGCTTTCACCATGGCTAAAGAAAAAGCGGCAGAAATGGCTTCGGCTGCAGGTGTGAGACTCGGTCGTGTGGTGACTTTTAGCGAAAGTACGGATTCGGGTGTGATTCCTTACCGTAATTTTACTATGGATGCCAAGGTTGGTGCTGCCGAATCTTCTTCGGCGCCTTCAATCCAGTCCGGAAGCAAAGAAATGACGGTCAGTGTTAGTGTGACGTATGAGATTGAGTAGTCATTATTCTCTTTAATTTATAATTCCTCTTTTTTAATGAGCAAACCGACTTCCGGCCTTCAAACAGGGAAATGTCCCAAGTGTAGTGGAAATGAAATTTACACCGACAAATTAAACCAAAAAGCAGGACAGAGATGTTTGCTTCCTTTGGGTGGCCCCTTGTCTTTTTCAAGGCTTTTTTTGGATTGTTATATCTGTTCCGCTTGTGGTTATTTGGAGGATTACATCAATGATGCTGATTTGAACGATGCCAAGAAAATCGATAAAGTTAAGGAAACATGGGGGAAAGTAGCTTGAGTTGGTGGTGGCGGGTTGAAAATTTCGATTATGAGGGCTAATTTTCACCAGATGATCCTTCAAAAAATCAGACGAAAAAGGGCTTTGGTTAAAACCTTGGCCCTTTTTTTGAAAGTGAGGTCATCCAGATGACAAAATCTTGACAGAATTTTTATTGGAGTTAACCTGCCGGTGAATTTAATGGTTTATATTTTAAAAATTTATTATGGGTGGACCGGATGATTTAAAAGTTCCGATAATTGATGAGTCGCAATATTTGGAGCTTGATAAGGTTGATAAAGTTACGGTGTTTACATTTTTGAAAGATTTAGGAATCAGTCAGCAAAATCTTTATTTTATTAATGCCCTGCAAAATGAAGGTTGGAAAGTGGTTGCTTGGCTTGATCATAGAGATGTTTCTGCGAACCAGAAGGCTGTTGCAATTAACAGGAAGTACCCTCGCACCACTTTGAGGTTGCAAATAGATTATGGTGTGGATGGGAATGATGGAGCTGAAAATTTCCGCGGCACGGTTTATTTGTATAGATAGGGTTTTAAAGGGATTTTCTTAAAACTTTCAGGAAATCTGTAGGCGTTAGTATTTTGATTTTGGATATGGTTTTTAATGTGAGTAGATCTTGATCTCCAGAAGATCCCGGAAATTAGAACATTTGTATCAAGAACGATTTTCGTTTCTGGTTTGTTTGATGATTTTTTCCACATCTGAGGCGGTGAATTTATTCTTTTTGACTAATGCCCGACTTTCTTTGATGAGTTTTTGAAAGGTTTCTATTTTTGGGGATGGCACAGGTTTTATGAGCAGATTAGAGCCATCAGTGAAAATAATAAGCTTAATTCCCGGTGTCATTCCCAGTTCTTTTCTTAGATTGTTGGGGATAACGATTTGTCCTTTTGAGGAAAGACTTGTGATGTCGAATGTAGCCATATGGATAAATGTAAGAAAATCTTACTTTAAGTATATCCAATTTAGGTGCGCTGGTCAAATATAATCCAGAAACATTAACGATTTCTAAACGGGAGATGAAATTTTTATGAAATAGGTTGGTCGTGCCTGGGCGTTTATGTGTGAGGAATGTTACTCCTTAGGTATTCTCATAAAAACAAGTTGGCTTGTTTGAGGCCTAAAATGGTCGTTCTCGCCGTCCCGTCCCGAAATTTTGAGTTGTGGCAGGAGTTGGACTGGTAGTCAATTTAGTGATGCGATGATTTATTTTTTTTATCGGTAAGTTTGAGTACTTCGTTTCGTATTTTACTGAGGGATTTTATGTGAATTTTTCTTTAATTTCATATGTCGTGTTATGAGATGTAAATTATTTTTTGCTCCTTTAAACAAAAGAGAGAGAGTTTTTTTTATCCTATATTTATAGCTAACATATTTCTTCAACATTTTAACATCTTTTTTGAGAGGAATGAGTTGAATTTTTAATTCACTGGAATATTTTTTCAGATTGTTTGCA
Organism: Candidatus Altimarinota bacterium; assembly: GCA_041659405.1. Lineage (GTDB taxonomy): Bacteria > Patescibacteriota > Gracilibacteria > UBA1369 > UBA1369 > JBAZYK01. Next base: position 44,574 of record JBAZYK010000003.1, on the reverse strand, counting down.
TAAGCTGATAATTGATTTAATCTTTGATCCGTATAATGGGAAAGCTCTTTTAAAAATTTTTTGATTATTTGTTGCTTATCCTTATATTCTTTTGGTACTAAGCATAGCTCATCCATATATCCAGGTTGGAAAAACGACATCATCTTTTTACCATCTTCGCCAGAGATTTTTTTGTTAGTATTTTTTGTTAGATATTCTAAAAAATTTTTAAATTTAAATAGCGTTTTTTCATATTTTGATAATAACTTTGTAAATCTTTTGAATTCCTCTGATAAAAGTTTTTTTCTTTCTCTGTTTTTTTCTAATATTAAATTTATTTTATTGTGAGCAAAATTAAACTGATTATCATTTAAGTACCCATAAGTTGTCGTCTGTGTTCTAGTCGTTGTACTCATAAACCCTTCTTCTACATCAGTTTTTGTAATTTTGCGCCCGTTTTGGAAAATATTTTGGAAACCTAACATTATGGCGGTAAGGTCAGTATAAAATTCATTTTCCTTTTTAGAATGACTTAATGAATACAGTAATATATGTGAAAGTTCATGAGCCATTATCATTGCGAATACGACAGTATGTTCCGTACAATTTTTACTTATCTTAACATTGATAGGATATCCGTTTAGTGCTGAAGATCCGTAAAATGGTAAATTGCCAGGAATGGTTACTTGAGCTGTAATACCTTCGCTACCAGATCCGTGTTGATGAACATTAACTAGGTGGGTGCTATGAAATTGGTTGTCACCGCTCTGGGCTCTATAGTCATTCGGGACATTTGTAATATTGATATCAATAGGCAAGCCAAGTTGAAAAGCTATCAATTTCATTGCATCTTTGACCTTACCTCCCCTAATTAATGAAAAAATATTTTCACTAAAAACTGGCTCTTTAACGCCAAAGAATTTTTCTAACTCGTTTATTGCATTTTCGATGTATTCGTTGCTTATTTCGTTTTCCATAAGGGGGCAAAAAATAATTTATTTCTCATAACGTCCGCATGTTGGCGAAGTTGACTGATTGTATAATGTGCCGAAGGCCACAACCAGTCAACTTGGGTTAGGCCGCAACCGAACCGCTAATGCGCTGCACTGCTCATTTTTATTCACCTTGTGCTCCACATATTGGACACGGCTCATTTGATTTTGTTATGTCGTTATTATGTACAAAAAAACAATGTGATGTTTTACCTATTGCTTTTGCGAATCTTCTATCAGTAGTTATTGCTCCACCCATTGTTTTGCCTTTGTGAAAATCTATCAATATAATTATTCCTGTATCCTGAAAAAACTTAATTCCAACTAGATTCCTATTGCCATTCACGACTGTTACTTCATAATTCTGTAGAGTTAAATCTCCAAATCGAAGATTTGCTCTGCATATTTGCCCAGTTGTAGCATTTGAACCACCACCGATGCTTATATTTATATCTCGTTCATATTTAGCACAAACAGCATCGGCCAGTTGTTTAGTGAGAACCATACCGAAAGAGGATCCTGTATCTACAAAGGCATTAAAATCAAATGAGCCGTGGTCGTCAAACACTTCACCTGTTAGAATGAGTTTGCCATTGTTATCAATTATAAGTTTTCCAGATTTTTGTTCCATAACGATTAAAAATGGGCACTGTTAGCCGCTGTATCCCGTTATTATTACATTGAAGAAAACGGGCCTCCACACTGAGGACATTTATCTGAATTCACCAGTCCGTAAGTAGCTTTACAGTTTGCGCAGAAAACATTTGCGGCACTGGTGCGACCATTTGGATCGGGAACCATTGGTATTTTGCATTGTGAGCAAAGCAGCTCATTACTGCCAGCGATGGCGGCAATGTCAACGGCACTATGGCATTGTGGGCACTTGTATCCAAAAAAGGAACCTGTTTGCATGTTTAAAAAGTTAAGAACCTATGTGAGTTGCTGTTATGTTGCCTTCTCCTTCGGCTAAAGATTTTGTTCCCGGTTTAAAGAATGTAGGCTTGGTTGTTCTGATTCCGGTGACATTGCCTTTTCCTCTAGCGATGTGTTCGCCGTCGATGGTAGTAATGGGAGAGTTTAAACTTTTGTTTAAATTCTGGGCGGTCCATGTTTCGTGTTCCTGTTTCCACTTTTTCAGTTGATCGATGGTGAAATCAATGCCTTTATTTTTGTCGATCATATCGGCACAATTTGAGCATAGAAAAATTGCATTACCGATTGATTTTCTCTCGTCGGATAAAAGTGTTTCATCGTATCGTGGGCCGCCTACTGCTGCGGCGGTAATGTGGGCTGCTTTGCCTACATATATAAATTTGCTTTCATCCGTTGCTGAAGGGCATAGAGTTAAGCTCTTGCAAGTCGGATTTGAACAAATATAAGAGGCCCGTTTTCCTATTGCCTCAATAGTTTTTGGATCAAAGTCATCTCTTGTGCTCATAGTTGTGTTTTAAGGGATACGACTGCTAATGACGTATTTGTATCTACCTTTTGTAAACCCGCCCGCTCCACCATTTTTTAACGAGGGGGATGGTTAGGGTTGAAAGCAAGAATCCCAAAGTTGGGACAATTGCGTTAAAAAATGGGTTTGGCAAATTTGCCGTGGAGAAGAAAATTACGATGACGATGTACGTAAGCAGCGCGATCAAAATTTTGCGGGACCAGCTTTTTTCCCAAGCTTTGTCTTTTTCGACGCGCTGATTACGTGCTTTGATTTCGTTGATTTCTTGCTGAAGACTTTCTAAAGTGGGCATGGGGTTGGTGTTATTTCTTATCATCCACCACTTCGCCTTCTACCGGGCCTTCGCCGCTTGTGCCGTCTTCCGGGCGTTTGCCTTTTTCGTAGACTTTGGTGCCGTCGTCGGCTGCGCCTGATGCGGATTCGCCTGCGGCTCCCGCTCCTGCGTTTGCGCCACTGGCTGTTTCGCCTGTGCCGGCATCACCTGTAGCACCCTGCGCATTCGCTCCGGCTGTGCCAGCTGTTTTATACATTTCCGCGCCAACTTTTTGGATGGCGTCGCTTAGTTCATCGTAGGCTTTTTTGATTTCTTCCGGTTTGGCGTCCTTGTTTTCTAAAATTTTCTTGAGTGTGTCGATTTTTTCTGTAACCGGTTTTTTGATTTCGTCGCTTACCTTGGTTCCGGCATCACGCAGGGTTCTTTCTGATTGCAAAACCAAACCTTCGGCTTTGACTCTTTCTTCAACGGCTTCCTTCTTTTTCTTGTCTTCTTCGGCATGCAGTTCAGCTTCTTTACGCATTTTTTCCAGCTCGGCTTCCGGAATATTGCTGGAACCGGTAATGGTAATATGTTGAACTTTATTTGTGGCTTTGTCGCTTGCTTTTACGTTGATGATTCCGTTCGCATCAATATCAAAAGTTACTTCAATTTGAGGAACGCCGCGAGGTGCGGATGGAATTCCATCAAGAATAAATCGGCCCAAATCTTTGTTATCTGCAGCCATTGGACGATCACCCTGAACCACATGAATTTCTACAGATGTCTGATTATCCGCAGCTGTAGAGAAAACTTGCGATTTGGAAGTTGGGATAGTGGTGTTGCGCTCGATCAATTTTGTGGCAACTCCGCCTAAAGTTTCAATTCCAAGTGAAAGGGGAGTCACATCCAACAAAATAATGTCCTTCACATTTCCCTGCAGCACGCCGCCCTGAATTGCGGCACCAATCGCCACAACTTCATCCGGATTAATGCCACGATGAGGCTCTTTGCCGAAAATTTCTTTGGCTTTGTGTTGAATTGCCGGCATGCGGGTCATACCTCCAACTAAAATAATTTCATCAAGATCACTTAAATAAATTTTGGCATCTTCAATGGCTTTTTTGCATGGGCCAACTGTTCTTTCAATTAAATCAGCCACCAAATCCTCCAACTTTGCACGTGTTAATTTTAAGTTGAAATGTTTTGGAGAGCCGCCTTTATCCATAGAAATAAACGGCAAATTAATTTCCGATTCGTTTAGAGTTGAAAGTTCGATCTTGGCTTTTTCAGCAGCATCACGCAGACGTTGTAGCGCTACACGATCGCCGGAAAGGTCTTGTCCTTGATCTTTTTTGAACTCGGCCAATAACCAGGTTACGATTTGCTGATCCATATCGTCACCACCAAGTTGAGTGTCGCCATTGGTTGAAAGTACTTCAAAAACGCCTTCGCCAAGCTCCAAAATGGAAATATCAAAGGTACCTCCACCAAAATCAAACACGGCAACTTTCTTTTCTTTGGCTTTGTTTTTGTCCAGGCCGTACGCAAGAGCGGCAGCAGTTGGCTCGTTAATAATTCTTTTCACATCAAGACCGGCAATTTTACCGGCATCTTTGGTGGCCTGACGTTGAGCGTCATTAAAGTAGGCTGGGACCGTAATAACGGCTTCAGTTACAGTTTCTCCTAAGTACGCTTCCGCATCGGCTTTCAATTTTGCCAAAACCATGGAAGAAATTTCCGCAGGACGATGCTCTTTTCCGTCGAGCACGATTTCCGCTTCGCCGCCACGGCCACTAACAACTTTAAAAGGCATGCGTTTGGCGTCCTGTTCCACTTCTTTGAACATGCGGCCAACAAAACGTTTTGCCGAGAAAATGGTGTTTTCCGGATTGGTTACAGATTGGCTTTTTGCGGTAACACCCACCAAACGTTCACCATTTTTGATGGCTACAATTGAAGGAGTGGTGCGGTGGCCTTCCACATTTGGGATAACGACCGGTTCCGAGCCTTCCATAACTGCAACGCAGGAGTTGGTTGTACCAAGATCAATTCCAATGATTTTTGACATAATTTATTTATTAATAATTAGTAATGGGTAATTGTTTGTTCTTAACCTGCATGAGCCGTTAATACAAACTGGCACTCCGAATTATAGAGTGCTAAATGAGTGATGTCAATAATTATTAAAGCAAAATGTGCAGATGTTAGAACGGGCTGTTTTAATGGCTTTATGCCGTAGCCGTTCCATCACCAACTTTGACTCTTGCGCGCTTTAGGACGCGGTCGCCGAGGAGGTAGCCTTTTTCGAGTTCTTCTGTAACAAGGTCTTTTTCACCCGGGCCCATTAAAAGGGCTTCGTGCATGGTAGGATCGAATTTTTGGCCTACTGTAGCGATAGTTTTTACATTCTTTTTTTCGATGATTTGAGTGAGTTGGCGCAAAATTTGTTCAACTCCTTTAGACCACTCGGCGTCTTTTGGCTCATGCGTTAAGGCGCGATGGGCGTTGTCGATGGTTGGAAGCAAAGCCAAAATCAGATCAGCATTGGCATATTGCACAAAATTGGTTTTTTCTTCTTCGGCACGGCGGCGGAAATTTTGCAAATCGGCCAGGGCGCGCTGACTAATGCTAACCATATCCTGAAGTTTGGATTGAGTTTCTTCTAATTCGAGTTTGAGCTGTTGGTATTCGGCGTCGTCGTTTGGGGAGGAGCCAGTTGTTGTTCCATCATTAGCGACAGATCCGGTTGAAGATGTGTTGTTGTCGTCATTTGCAGAACCATCGTTTGTGGTTTGATCGTCGTCATTTGTTGCGCTATTGCCTGCTGCGTTGTCGGAATTTTGTTGTGTTTGATTTTGATCTTTTTGATCGGCCATTTTAGAAAAAATTATAAATTATGGTTCAAATTTTTGAGTGAGTTTTTTGCTTAGTTTAACCCTTAAGCAGTTTTTTGATTTCTTCCAGAACGATCTGGTTGAAGGTGTAGTTCATGCGGGTTGGTCCTAAAATACCCATAAATCCGTCGTATCCCTGAAAGCGGTATTTGGTCACAATCAAGCTGCAACTTTGAATCTGTTCAAGGATGTTTTCCTTGCCGATGAAAATTCGAACTTCGTCGTTTATTTCCAAATCCTGCAGCAAATTCACAAAATTATCGTGTTTTTCCAAAACTTCTATAACCTGGCTGGCGCGAATACTATCACTCAAAAATTCCGGCTGGCGCAAAACGCTGGAAAGTCCCAAATAAAAGGTGCGGCGGTTATCCGGCAATGTGGCAAAACTGATATTTTCTGTAGCTCTGGCCAATAAAGAAACGCCGTCATAAATTTTTTCTTTGGCTTTTTCCAGATGATAATTCTTTTCAATCTCCTGCAAAACCTGAACGGCTTTTTTTCTTTCATCTTCCAAATCGGCCAGTTCATCAACAAAAAGACGATAACCCAAATCCGTTGGAATGCGACCGGCAGAAGTGTGAGGCTGATAAATAAAGCCTTCTTTTTCCAGCTGGGCCATGTCGTTTCTAATCGTGGCCGGGCTCACCGCAAATTTGTAGCTGATGAGGATGGCTTGCGATCCAACCGGTTCGGCAGTTTGAATAAAATGTTTAATGATAGCCTTTAATACTTCTTGTTTGCGATCCATCGCTTAAATCTTTACAAAACTAAATTAGCGGTTGTAATTGTACAGTGCTAAAGCGGGTTTGGCAATTTTTGCAGCAGAACTGCACCTTGGCGGGCGTTTTACAATTTTGCACCCATCAGGGCAGCCAAGTCAATTGCGCGGCAAGAATAGCCCCATTCGTTGTCGTACCAGGCCACTACTTTGATCATTGTTCCTTCCATAACCATGGTGGAAAGCCCGTCAATAATTGAAGAATGTGTGTTGCCTTTGTAATCAACGGAAACAAGTGGAAGTTCATTGTAAGCCAAAATATTTTTGAGCGGACCTTCTGCGGCTTGCTTTAAAATTCCGTTTAATTCTTCTACAGTTGTGGATTTTTCGACTTCGAAGACACAATCAAGCAAAGAAACAGTTGGGGTTGGAACGCGGACCGAGAAGCCGTTTAATTTGCCTTTAAGTTCAGGAATAACGGTTGTAACTGCAGTTGCGGCGCCGGTGCTGGTTGGAATCATGGAAAGTGCGGCGGCACGGGCACGGCGAGGATCTTTATGGGGAAGATCAAGAATTTGTTGATCGTTAGTATAGGAATGAATTGTGGTCATAAGTCCACGTTTGATTTTGAGGGTGTCGTTGATGACCTTTGTAAGAGGCGCCATGCAGTTGGTGGTGCAGGAAGCGTTTGAAATTACGTTGTGTTTGGCAGGATCGTAGCTGCTTTCGTTTACGCCAATAACAAAAGTAGCATCAACATTTTTGCCAGGAGCGGTGATGATTACTTTTTTAACACCGTCATGAAGATGTTTTTTTGCGGCTTCACCATCGGTAAAAACGCCGGTTGATTCAAGGACGATATCGGCCTTGGTGGTTCCCCAAGGAATCATGCTTGGGTCTTTTTCCTGGAAATAAGCGATTTTTTTGCCATTCACGGTGATGCTGGTTTCATCTTCAATTTTCACATCTGCGTCCAAAATTCCGTAATTGGAGTCGTATTTTAAAAGATGAGCCATGGTTTTGTTGTCGCTAAGATTGTTGATCGCAACAACTTCAAGATCTTTACGTGTGAGAGCGATGCGAAACATTTCGCGTCCAATGCGGCCAAAACCATTTATTGCAAGGCGTGTAGGCATGAAAAGGGGGGTTAGGAAATATTTTTTTAAATAGGGGAGTCGTGTCCGGGTTTTTTTAGGATTGTGAGGGGAGCTTGAGGTTTGTTTCGTGCTCGTTGATCGGGCTTGCCCGGAATTTTGTTCGCCGCTAGTATAGCGAAGCTTGAATAGTAATTAAAGGAAATATGAAAATCGTGTCGATCAATCCCAAAAATCCTCAATCGGAAATTATTGCGAAAGCGGTAAAGCTTTTGCAGCAGGGTGGCGTGGTGGTTCATCCAACAGAAACTTGTTATGGTTTTGCGGTGGATGTTTTTAATCAGGAGGCTTTGCAGGATTTGTATGTGGCTAAGGGCCGCGATTTTAAAAAGCCCGTGAGTATGATGGTGCGAAATTTGGATGAGGCAAAGAAGTATGCAGAATTTAATGAAGTGGCTTTGCGCTTGGCAGAGCGATTTTGGCCGGGTCCGGTAACGTTGGTTTTGCCGAAAAAAGTGGCGCGGAAAGAAGATCAAAATTTTGATGAGCATGTGCGCCAGCCATTAGCCGAAAAAACTTTGCCGACTTTTTTTAATGAAGGGCAGGTTAATGTTGGGGTTCGTTGTCCGGATTCGGAGATTTCACAAATGTTGATTGCGGGTTTTGGTGGTCCGCTTACGACTACCAGTGCAAATTTGGCTGGTGAACCGGAGGCGTACACTGTTGCTGATTTTTTGAAGCAGTATAAAGGAGCTTTGCAGGAAAGTGAAAAAATTGCTTTGGTCTTGGATGGTGGAGAACTTGGCTTGTCTGAATCCGGGGTGAGCGTTTCTGAATCAGGCGCGGGCGTGTTGAAAAATCCTCCATCAACAATTATTGGCTTTGAAAATGGCCACGCAGTGATTTTGCGTGAAGGGGCAAAGATTTCGGAAGTGAAGGAGTTTTTGAAGAATTGAAGCTAGTATTTCAAAACTTGAAATACTTGCCTTGTTAGTCCACTTTGCAAGGCTTTAAGAGTTGTTAAAGACATGTGGCAACGATCATGAACAGCTAGTTTAATCCCTACGGGGGAAGTTTTTTTTGAAATTGGGCAAATTACATTACAAATAGGAATTGAGGGATCCTGTTTTTTTGCTTCAAGTATTAACCTCGCACATTTAGTTAATGGTTCTCCATCAGCTTCTGTATGATGCTGTTGATGACAATCGTCTTCCAAAAAAGGCATATTTAAAAAACATAAAATTTGAGTTGGCATTTTATATATCGATTAATAAATGTCAAATAAAATTTTATTTTACGAACAATTTTGCCACTTCGATGGCTGATCCAAAGCCAAAACTGATCAATAGGCCGGCGGCAAGGTTGCCGATTAAAATAAGTAAAACCGCTTTCCAGAAAGGAATATCAAACAAAAAGGCCAACAATGCTCCGGTCCAGGCGCCGGTGCCGGGCAGGGGAATCGCAATAAATATGACAAGAAAGACCGAACCCCATTTTTGCATTTTGTGGCCATGTTTTTCACGCGTTATGGTGAAAAGTTTATGGAAAAATTTTTCAAAAAACTTGGAATGTTTGATGAGGAAATCAGAAACGGGGCCGAGCAGTTTCAAAATAAAAAAGATCGGAATCATGTTGCCGATTTCCGCCCAAAAAAAAGCGGCTTCTATTGGTAAATGCAAAAGAAGACCTAAGGGGATGCCTCCGCGGAGTTCCACAATTGGAAGCATTGATGTAAAGAGAACCAGAAGTTCCGGAGGGAGATATATCATGCTGATATTATAAGGTTTTTTGCTTTGAGGTAAATGCTTTTTTGTGATGATTTTTGTTTTAATTTTTTATTGAGGACGGTTTTTTGTAGGGACACTCGCTTTGCTCGTGTCTGCTGTACTATTTTTTTAACAGTAATTGTTTTATTCCTTTTTGGCAGCAGTTTATCCGTGTTGAGTATAAAAATATTATGCAATATTGTGAAAGTCGGGCAATGAATTATGGAAATAGTTAATCTTGTTTTACTTGAGCCGAAAAGGTGGGTTTATTTTTGCTTTGCGAATACAAATTTTGCACTATCTTTGTGGAAGTTGTTGACTCTAGGGTTTGTTTCTCTTATAAATAAGTCATGTTCATCGTATAAAAAAATTATACATACATTGAATACAAGTTTTGAACTTTCCTCATTATGATCAAGAAAAAATCAAAATTAATCCCAAAAAATAAAGCTCAGGCACCTAAAAAAAATAAAAGCACTTTTTCTAAATTGAAAGAGATGCTTTTTTCGAAAAAAGCTCAACAAAAAAAGGTTATAGCAAAGCCGATAAAGAAGGTTCAACCTAAGGTGAAAGTACAACCTAAAGCTAAAGCTCAACCAAAATTACAGAAAAAAGCTAAAGCGAAGGTTCAACCAAAAATTAAGGCAAAGCCGTTGGCAAAAGCTAATGTTAAAAAGGTTCAGCCAAAAGTGAAGGTTCAATCAAAAGCAAAGACGAAGCCGTTAATTAAGGCAAAGGCTAAAGTTCAGGCTAAGAAAATTCAAGTTAAGAAAGCCAAAAAAGTGATCTTAAAGAAAGTGAAAGTTTTGAAAATTGCCAAGGTTTTGAAACCAAAAGTTGAAATCGAGATACCGGCTCTGCCAACTCAACTTGTTGAGTCTGTTCAGCCAATGCATGATCCGGTTTTGTTGCGAGAGGTTCTTGAAGGTTTGCAACTGCCGGGTAAAAAAGTAATCGTGGATGGAACACTTGGTTTGGGTGGACATGCTCATGCGCTTTTGACCAATGCAAATGGCGATTCCAAATTGGTTGCTTTTGAATTGGACGAGGAAAATTTGAAACGTGCCCAGGAAAAATTGAAGGAATTTGATAGCAGAATTCATTATATTCAAAGTAATTTCCGTAATTTGGCTGAAGAATTAAAGAAATTGAAGATTCACGGTGTCGATGCGATTTTGTTGGATCTTGGTCTTTCTTCTCCTCAGGTTGATGTGGCTGAACGTGGATTTTCTTTTTTGCGTGAAGGGCCTTTGGATATGCGTTTTGATAAAAATCAGGAATTGACTGCGGCTCATGTTATCAACAGTTATCCTGAAAAAGAGCTTGCCCGAATTTTTTATGAATATGGTGAAGAAATGAAATCCCGTTTGTTGGCGCGTGAAATTGTGCGACGTCGTCGAAGCCGTTCTTTTAAAACAACTACGGAACTGGCTGGTTTTATTGAGAAATATATTAAACGTCAGGGGCATATTCACCCTGCAACTCGCGTGTTTCAGGCTTTGCGCATTGAAGTAAACAAGGAATTGGAATCTTTGCAAAGTGTGATGGAACAGGCTATGGGCCTTTTGAAAAAGAAGGGTCGTTTGGCCATTATTGCCTATCATTCTTTGGAAGATCGTCTGGTTAAAAATTTCTTTAAGGATCAGGCCCGAGATTACATTAATTTACCTGATCAACTAACGACAACTCATCTTGATCCGAAACTAAAAATTGTAACTAAAAAACCACTAACTCCGGGTGAAACTGAGTTAACCAAAAATCCTCGCAGCCGCAGCGCAAAATTACGTGTGGCGGAAAAAATCTAAACTCTCCCCCTAAATTATTAATTACTAGAAATGTCCCAACTTTCACTATCACGCAGTCCATATAGAAACGGTTTTGCTCAAAGGTCATTGTGGGATAGACGTTCACGTTCAAGTTTGCGTTCCGGGATTGTTTCGAATCAAAGCGCTGCCAGGGCTGTGGCTCTACCAAAAATCAATCTGCAATTTGGGCCGGTAACTTTGATTATGGCTCTTGCTGTGGGAATTGTCTTGATTGGGATGGCTTATTTGGCGCATTTTAATCAGGTTGCCACAAAAGGGTACGATTTAAGAAAATTGGAAGCGGATCGCCAGCAGCTTTTAAGTGAGAATGAAATTAAGGATGCGCGTTTGGCTCAGTCTAAATCGATGAATAATATTATTAATACGGGAAGACTTGAAGGTATGAAAAAAGCTTCCGATATAATTTTTGTTCGCGGGGATTCGGCAATTGCCAGCGCGAATACTTACTAATTTTATTGGGGGGCGGCGGGAAAATAGTTGCTCTTTTTGAGGTATTTCGGTTAATCTGCGTTTGGCTTATTAACTTTTATTTTTATGGAAAAAACTTTTGTTAATTTTCTTGGAGCGAGTGGTTTGGACGCGTCTTTGCAAAGTGTTTTGAATGAGATTGTGAATGTTTTTCCGCAGGTGGCCAAGGCTTTAAAGACTTCGCAATTGGGATATGCCGATACTCAAAATGTTTATGGTGAACAGCAATTGAAATTGGATGTTTATACCAACAATCTTTTTGTTGATGCGCTTCAGAAAAATGAACATGTTAGTTCGTTGGCCTCGGAAGAGTTGGAAGAGGAGATTGTGTGTGGTGCGGGTGAAGATGGTTTTTCAGTGGGGTTTGATCCATTGGATGGTTCTTCTTTGGTGGATGTGAATTTGGCTGTAGGAAGCATTTTTGGCGTTTATAAGGGCAAAGGGTTTATCGGCCGAAAGGGAAGTGAGCAAGTTGCGGCTTTGATTGCGGTTTATGGTCCACGTTTAACTTTTATGATTTCGGTTGGAGGAGAAGTTTTGGAATTTAGTTATCATGATGAGCAAAAACAATTTGTGCAGAGTGGTGTGATGAAAGTTGCGGAAGAAAAAAAGATGTTTGCTCCGGGCAATTTGCGGGCTTGCAGTAGCGAAGAATGGTATGTGAAGCTTTTGGAGTTTTGGGTCAGAAATGAATATACTTTGCGTTACAGTGGCGGAATGGTGCCGGATGTAAACCAGATTTTGCGCAAAGGTGGTGGGGTTTTTACTTATCCGGGTTATCAGGAAAAACCGGATGGCAAATTAAGGCTTTTATATGAATGCGCGCCAATGGCTTATCTAATGGAAAAAGCGGGTGGGGCGGCCATGTATGGAGTGGTGGGTGAAAAGGGCGTTGCGGGTGAAGCGAGCCAGGTCGCAAAAGGTCGCATTTTGGATTTGCCTTTAACGAAACTTGATCAAAGAACGCCAATCTTTTTGGGATCGAAGAAAGAGGTTGAGAAAGCTTTGGAGTTTATAAAGGCTTAACTGGTGGAGTTGTTTGAGCGGGTGTTGGAGCAGATGCAACTTCAGGGTTTGCTGGCGGGGTAGGTGCTGATTTTGGAGCTGCAGTTGGTGGTATATTTGTTGCCACTTCATGGTTTAATGGTGGCGGTGGTGTTGCTGGTACAACTTCGGGGGTTGTTGGTGATGTCGTTGCTGGGGTTTGGTTTGGTGCGACTGCCGGTGTTTCGGTTGCTGGTGTTTGGCTTGGTGCGACTGCCGGTGTTGCAGTAGCGGCAGCAGCAGTTTGTTCAGGAGCCTTTTTCGGATCTTTCATCATAATCATTGTGCTGATTTCGCTTGGTTTAAGTTCTTTGGTTTGGTCTTCAAGTTTGGCGCGCTCTTCTGCGGTTATGCGGCCTTTTTTTGGGTCAAATAAATATGTTTCCCAGCTTAAGTTGCCTGGGTTGCTTGTGAAAATGTGATTACGCATTTCATCTCTATTTTCCAATAATTTTGCCAGATTCTTTTTGTTGATTTTTGGAATACCTTTTAGTATGGCGGCTTCAAATTTTCCGACTTCTTTAAGTTCTTCTTCGGTTGGTAATGGAGTCCAGTTTTTAAGTCTGGCTTCCAGGTTTTTATTAACTTCTTTTGAACCAAAATTGAATCCTCCAAAATTTTTCAGGAGGTCGGCTATGTATTCAAAAAATTTAGCAATTAAAGCCCCAAAACTTGCAATGCCCAATTCGCTTTCTTGTCCAGGTTTTACATCCGGATTACCGGCCATAGTTGAAGCTTGTTCAGCTAATTTTTTGGCAGTTTCTTCGGCTTCTTTTTTCTTTTGGGCTTCAGCTGCTTCGCTTACAGCAGCGCTTTCTCCGTTTTCGGCCAAGATCAATTTTTGACCCGGTTGTTTGAGGTCTTTGGCTTTTTCCATGGCGTAAGCTATGGCTGCTTCTTTTAGGTTTGAATTAAGTTTTGGGTCTAAGGCTTTGCCGAATTCTTCTTTTAGAAATTCATCAATTTTATCGGCTTCTGCCGGAAGAGTGATGGTTCTTGCTGTAAATTTAAGTGTTCCATCTTGAATCATTTTTTTAGCGTCGACTGGTTGTTCTTGAGCCGTGGCTAATGCACTTTCTCCATTTATTTTGTCTCTTGAAAGATTGCCCGATTCTTTATCAATATTTTGATTTTTTTGAAAATTTTCCAATAAGGTTGCAGGATCAGTCAGGACTAATAAATTTTTTAATCCTTCAGGCTGAAAGGTTCCATTGGCATTGATGAAATCAAAAGTCGGATCGATTTTTTTGAGATATGCGCTTAAACCAATCATAAGTTCCAATGGTTTGCCGTTTGCTTGAGCTTGAATTTTTTCACCAAAAGCTTGAAATCGACCCATAAGTTGATCTTTGTAACCTTCGGATGATTCCTTGGTTACCGGCTGTGGCATGTGGTGAAGATACTCGTTGATCAAAGTAGAAACAGTGTCTCGTAAAATATTCCTGTTCCCCTGGCTTTGTGGAAATTCCGGGAGAGTGATTAATTTTAAAAATTCGCCAAGTTTAACGAGTTCAGGTTTTGTGTCTGCTGTTGGGTTTTCGGCTTTTGCAAAAGTTTTTTCTGCCTGTGTGGCAATTCTGGATGGGGTCGCGTCAACATCTCCAACTAAACTTCCAGCTAATTTTCCAATTGCAGTGGTATCTGGTATTTTAATTTTTGCAGGAGTGTTTAAGTCAAAATCCGGTTGACGTGTAGACCATTCGTCTTTTGCTCCGAGGATTTTTTTTAGTTCAGCATCATTATCTGTTTTTTCTTTGGTGATGGCTTCTTTTCTGGCTGCGATTTCCTGCAATTTCTTTTCCATTTCAGCCTTTAGGAGGGCCCTTGTTTCGCCATGAATTTCTGCTGCTTTTTTTGCTTTGTCTGCTTCCGGTACTTTTGGGCCAGTTTCTTTAGTTTCCGGAACCGCAACCGGTGGTTTGTCTTTTGCGGCACCTTCAGCGGTTCCACCAGCTCCGCCTGTGCTGGCGGTTTGAAACACAAATCTTCCTTTCAGATTTTCATCTGAAAAGTTGAGACATTCACCGAATTTTAGGAGTTTTTTGGCTGTGTTCATTTTTGTTTCAAATATTATATTATTTTATCACAAATTTTTGTTTTAAGGAAGCCTTAATCGATACTTTGCTTCTTTCCTTTTTGGCCTATTTCGACTATTTTAGTTGTGCTTACTTAATCGCTATGGCTGAAAAAGATCTGAAAGAGCGTGAAATAGAGATAGAGGAACTGGTTATAGAAGCCCAGAACGGGCAAACTGAAGCTTTTGCAAAGCTTTACGATTTTTTTGTTCAGCCGGTTTACAGATATATCTATTTTAGGGTCAATAAAGAGGATGCTTTAGACCTGACTGAAGGCGTTTTTTTGAAGATTTGGGAGCGAATGAAGGGTTATAAAAAATCACCGGATAGTGCTTTTTCGGCTTGGGTTTTTAGAATTGCGCACAATATGGTCGTGGATCATTACCGTATGAATAAGGAATCTTTCCCTCTGGACGAAAGTTTGCGTGACAATAAACGTGAGTCTGATCCGGTTTATGTTACCGAGCGAAAATTAAGTCGTGATCGTCTTAAATTGGCTATTTCCAAACTCAAGAAAAAATATCAACAAATTCTTTTGCTGAAATATGTCAGTGAATTGCAAAACGATGAAATCGCCAAAATTATGAATAAGAGCGAAGGAAGTTTGCGAATTTTGAAAATGAGAGCTTTACAGGCGCTCAAAAAGGTTTTGGAAGATATGAATATCCACTCTTAAAATCGTAACAAGAAAGATTTTTTCACGTTGTACTCAGCGGTTCCCTCTAATTATATGAATTTGTTCTGGAGAAAAAACAATCAGAAAGAACTCGAAAAACTTGAAGAAAGTTTGAAGGTTTTTTTGAAGCCAAGTTTTGGCCTTGCTGCAAATCAAAAAAAGAGTTTGAAAAAACAGTTGATGCAGAAGGTTAATTTAATGCAAAGAAGTGATTGTTATGAAGAAGATGTTTTGTCTTTGGTTCAATATATTCAAGAGCTGGTTAATGGACTTAGGCTTCCGGTTGCGGCAAATGCGGTTTTGAAAAAGCGCGTAATGCGTGCCGTGAAAAATTATGAAATGCCGGAGGGGGCTTTTGGTTTGTTGCAAAGACCGGGGTATTTTAGATCGGTTTTTGCTTCGGTGCTTTTGGTTGTTATGATGTTTGGAACTTTGGTTCTTATGCCGTTTCAAACACCGGTTACTTTTGCTTCTAAACTTACCTATATTGAGGAGTTTTATGGTCAGGTTTATGTCTTGCGTAATGGTCAAAATCTTTTGGCTAAACAGGAATTTTCTTTGCGTGAAGGCGATATCATCATTACTAAAGATAAAAGTTTTGCGACCATCCGTTTTTTTGATGATAGTACCAGCCGTTTAGGGCAAAATACTTATATCCAGCTTCGCAAACTTTATTCTGAGCCTTTAAATAATAATTCCACTCAGGTTGAAATTGCCGTTAACCAGGGAAGACTTTGGACTAAAGTTTTAAATTTGGTTGATGAAAAGTCCCATTTTATAGTGGACACGGCTCAGGGGTCTGTGACTGCAACCAAAAAAGCGGTTTTTGATGTTCAGGTTCAGCCAATGCATTCAACTTTGGCGGTTTTTGATAATGTGGTCGATTTTTCGGCCAAATCAAGTTTGCCTAATCAGATAAAACCAATTGTGGCCGGTTTTCAGGCGGATGTTTCTCCGGATAATTTGAAAACAACCTATATTTCACGGGTGGCTCAGGATGGCGCCAATGCCGATTCCAATTTATGGGTTAAGTCTAATCTGGAACGTGATAAAGAGCATTCTGTGAAAATCGCTTCTGAAAAAGAAGATCAGCTGAATCCTGTGGCTTCAAGTACGGGAACAGCCGATGTTCTTTCCGCTTCCGCCGATCTGGATAATGGAAAACCTTTTGCCAATGTTGATTTGGAAAGACAAAGATTGGCTTTTATTGAAAATTATAAGGCTTTACTGCAGGGTGAAAAACTTTTGCTTCAACACCAGGATATTGATGGTATGAAGCTGGTTTTCCAGTTTAGAAGTGGGGTCCAGTCTTTTATGGATGCTTATACAAATCTTGCAAAAGCGGATGCTGTAAATACCGAAATTTTACGAACATTGATGCAGTCAAAAATTGGGCAACAGTATAAGGATTTAGTGACATTTTTACCCGGAGATATTTTGTATCCCGCTAAAGAAGTAATTGAAGCAACTCAACTGTTTTTGGTTCAAAATAATATTGATCGCGCTTTGATCAGTCTTTCCCAGGCTGAGGAAAAATTGCTGGAAATTCAGGGTTTGCTTGCTAAGAAAGATTTGGCAATGGCGGATCGTGTTTTGCGTCGATATCAAAATCAGATTGACGATTTTGTTTTGAAGATAGATGGTGATGATTTTGCCAAATTAAAAGATACTTTATCAAGTATTTTTGACAAACAGATTGAGCAGTTAAAGGTTTTGGTTGCTATTGAAAAATTATTGAGTGGGCCGGAGCAGGCCAAGTTTCTTGCGCAGATACGAGTTATTCGCCGTAGTGTTTTGGATAAATTGATTGCCGCTTTGCAGAAATTGCCTCAGGCGGTTCCTTCTAATTTAATTCAGGAATTGAAAGATCTTTCCCAGATGTATTTAAGTCAGACGGTTCGTGATGATGAGTCGATCATAAAACTTAATAAGCTTTTGGAAATGAATGATAAGGGCATACAGCAAACTACCGAAGAGCAGGCTCAGGCTAAAGTTCCTCAAAATTTGGGAGTTGTGACGTTAATTGAAAAACAGGGTGCCGATAAGGGGACTTCCTCTGTGCCATTTTCGCAAATGGTAATTACGCAGCCTGTGCTTGCGCACGAAGCGCCTGTTCCTGCCGTGAACGGAGAGGGTTCCACTGTTGTTCCGGCTCAAACTTCTACGGTTGATAACGCAAATACTCAGGAGGTTCCGGCAACAACTCAAATTATTGATACAGACCCACAAACGGGTTTACAAAGTACCCAGCCGGTAAGTGATCCCAATACTCAACTTTAAAGATAGGGTGTGACGAATTTAACTTCGTTTTAAGAGCCAAGAGCGAGTAAACCCAGAATCAATCCAATGGCAGCAAAGAAGGCCCCCATAATCCAAAATCTCATTACTATGTTTGGTTCACTCCAACCGCTTTTTTCAAAGTGATGATGTAGTGGGGCAATATGAAAAAGTTTTCTTTTGAGGAATTTTTTGGAGGCAACCTGCAAAATTACCGAACCGGTTTCGACTACAAAAATAAAACCGATTAATGGCAGTACGGCAACGGCATCGGTCATCATGGCAATTACGCCCAGGGTCGCGCCTAAAGATAGAGCACCGGTATCGCCCATATAAAAACGGGCGGGGAAGATGTTAAACCAAAGAAATCCAATTAAAGATCCACTTATTACTGCGCATAACGCTGATAAAATAAGTAAACCTTTGGCGTAAGCTAAAATTCCAAAAGCGGCAAAGGCAATGATCAACAAACCGCCCGCAAGTCCATCGAGTCCATCGGTAATGTTTACGGCGTTGGAAGTGGCGGTAATCACAAGAATAAACAGCGGGATGTACCAAATGCCGATTGTGATGTTGCCAAGTCCCGGGATCAAAATTTGATCGTAGCCAAGGCGGAAAAAGAACCAGAGCGCGCCCAGTGTGGCAAGCGCAAAAAGCCAGAAAAATTTTGGTTTAATGTTGAGACCTTTGTTTTTGCCAAGACCTTTAATATTTAGATAATCGTCAATTGCGCCAAGGATGGCGGTAGTGACAAGCGTGAAAATTGGCAGCCAAGTTTCGTTACGATTCAAAAGTGAATGTTCTGTGATACCCAAGGCCGAGGAAAGCCACGATCCTAAAACAACCAATAATGTGGTTCCCCAAATTAAAATTCCGCCCATGGTCGGTGTCCCCCTTTTTTTTGCGTGTAATTCATTAAAAATGCTGGCGATTTCTCCGGTTGAAGCTTTTTCACGCAGTTGCTTGCCGATTTTATATTTGTGAAGAATTTTTATAAAAAAAGGCGCAATGATTAACGTGATCACGAAAGCACTCACTTCCGAACCAAGAATCAGAGTTAAATTACGAATCGTTTGAGGGAAATTGATGGTAGTGAGGATACTGTTCATTGCCTAAAATTAAGGGAATTATTTTGGTTTAGGTTTAATACCAGTTATAACTCCTAAAAACCCAGTCGGCTAAAATTTTGGTTTCTTTATAGCGGTCAGGGCTGCCTAAAGTCACCGTTAGAATATCACGGCCCTTATCATTTTCAATGACGGCGATCAAACATTCTCCGGCCTGGTCGGTTGTGCCTGTTTTAAGACCTAAAACTTTAAGATAACTGTTCAAAAGGTCATTGGTGGTTTTAAGTTTGTGGACCAGTCTGCCGTTGGTTGAGCTTATTTCCCGATCTTTTAAAACCGTTGCTTGGCGAACGAAAGCTTTACTGTAAGCGTAGCGGCCGAGCAAGGTAAGATCATAGGCGCTGGAATAATTGCCTTCATCATCCAGTCCGATTGGATTGGTGAAATGAGTATCATAAAGGCCAAGTTCCAAGGCTTTCTGGTTCATCTTTTTTATAAATTCGTCAATGTTTCCATTGCTGTTGTAGTTTGCCAAAGTATAAGCGGCATCATTGGCGGAAGGGATTAAGGCTGCATAAAGCAGGTTTTCTACGGTAATTTTTTCACCGGGGGCCAGCCATATTTTTGTGCCCTGAACTGTGGTGATTTTTTGAGGAACCGTTACCACATCATCCATTTTGTTTTCTTCCAAAATAATTACAACCGTCATTAATTTGGTAATGCTGGCGATTGATCTTTGATCGTGAATGTTTTTTTCGTAAAGTGCCAGGCCCGTTTTTAAATCAACCGCAATGGCTGATTTTGCTTTTATCACAGGTCCGATATTGTTTTCTTTTACTTTTGGCAGTGAGGAAACTTCCAGCAATGAACTGCTTTGCCAATTATTTATTGGTGGATCGGAAAAATTGGGTATAAGTAAACTTCCGGCCGTAAATAAACTAAGTAAAGTTGTGAGCATTATTTTTTAGGAGTTGAAGTTGTTTGAGTTTGGGTTTGGGTTTGAGTGGCGCTTGTGTCAGTTTTTGCCGGAGCCACGTAAGGAATCAGTTTGTATGGATCTTTAATTCTTTTATCCAGATAGTCGGCGCCGAGTTCAATTGCTATGCGGGTGCTTTGTCGATCAACATTGCCAATATTAACCAAATATTCGGGTGGGATTCCACTTTGGACTTTGTAGGGTAAGATTTTGGTGACGGCTTCCAGGGCCGCTGGTTTTTCGCCTTTTGGGCCCGGTTGATAATAAATTGTTGTCGTGGCCAGATTTGTGTTTGTGGCATTCCACGAGAAAATTCCGTTGTAACAAATGCGATTGAAATAACTTAAAACATCGGTAGCCAGATTTGGAATTTTTGTACCATTAAGAACTTGAATTGGCGATTGATCTTCGGCTTTTTTGCCATCTTTGAAAAAGTTTGTGGCGAATTGTTGAATGTAATCATAGGTATTTCCCGCAGGAAGCAACACAGATGCTCCACCAAACAAATCTTTTGCCGGAGTATAAAGTAACGCGCCGCACGTAGCTACCGGATTATCGGTCAAAACGCGGGAAATTGTACTTTCTTTGCCGAGATCTTTTGCGGTTTTTGCCAGTTCAATTATTTCGTTGATGGAAAGATCGGTTTCTATGCTTGTATTGACGGAATCATAAATGGCTTTAATTTTGGTTGGATCGGTTAAAACGTTAAGGCTAAGGGCTTTTTCACGCACTGCCGTTATTATTTGTTGTTGGCGATGGGCACGGTCAAAGTCGCTGGTTGTTTCACGGCTGCGGGCAAATTTAAGAGCGGTTTCTCCATCAAGATGATGTGGGCCGGCACTAATGGCAAAGGTTTGATATTGAACGGTTTCACCAAGCGGATAATATGGATCATAAAGATCTTTTTCGACTATGACGTCCACTCCTCCCAAACTATCAATAATTTTTTTGAAACCTTTAAAATCGATTTTGATATAATAATCAATTGGCACTCCGGTAACAGTTGAAACAACCTGTTTTAATTCTTCCATTCCTTCTTTGGAACTGAATTGTTTTTTACTTGTGGAATAAACCGCATTGATGCGTTCGCCGGAATCCAATTTTTGACTTTTTACGTAAAGATCACGCGGGATTGAAAGCATCGGGACTATTTTTTGATTGTAATCGATACTTGCGACAATGATTGAATCCGTTAATTCACCGCCATCGTGGCCTTCACCGCCAAGACCCGCAAGCAAAATATTGGTGTGCCCATTTTCATCAACTCTTAAACTTCTACCAAAAGAGAAAATTATTCCTGAAAAATCCAGACTTTTAATCAGAATGTAAATTGCATATAAAAGGACGACGATAATGATAAGACCTCCGGCGATTACCGCTTTTTGAGTCTTTTCTTGATTGACCGGTTGTTGTTTAAAATCCATTATTGTATTTTTAGATATTGTGTTTTGAACTGTTTGGAACAGCCATACCATTTTAGAGATTTCTGGCAGAAAAAAAAGTGAATTTTAATTTTAATTTGAATAAAGTGCAGTTAATACCAACAACCCCGTGTTGTCGACATTTAATCCAAGGCCGATTGTACTCCATTTTGGATTTGAACTATCGGTGGCGCCTGAAAGTTGGTCGGAAATTTTTTGAGTACTGCTTGATTCCAGAATAAGAATTTGTACGGCTTTGCTGATGCCTGATTTTTGAAGCAGGGAAGTTAACGAGCTGCCGTCCGGAGCCGTGAAGTCAAAAAAGTTTTGTTGAATCATGTTATTGGTCCATTGGTCGGCAACGGAAGTCAATGTGGCATCAGTTGTGAGTAAACCTGTTCCGGCAGCGGCTCGTTTGTTATTGATTGTTGTAAGCAGATCGGTTTTGACAGTGGCGAGTTTTTCCGGGGTCAAAGGATAGCTAGAGAATTCTTCCACCACTAAAATTCCGCCGTCACTATCTTTGGCTATGCCAAGGCCGACTCTTTCCCAGTCCTGATCCAGAATGTTTTTCCGGTGTTCGGGGCTCCTCATTAAGCCATAATGTGCATAAAGTAAGTTTGGGGATTTTGCCAGATTTTCTCCGACTTCGGTTGGAATATTTAAAGCCAGACGACGATCATTGGGCGTTTTGCCGTCAGGGTTAACGTGGCCAAAAAAGTTTCTTGCGACCATATCATTGGCATGATTTTGAGCGAGAGTATTAAGGTCGGTATCGGCATTGATTGTTTTAAATCCAACAGTTGTTCTTTCCTGATTTATCAGATTTAAAAGTTGATCGCGAAGATTGTTTAAGTTGAAATCGGTGAGTGGTTGCTCCGAATTAATCAGATCAAAAAAATCCGGAATGAAGGGGATTCCCTGTTGGATATAAACCGGTGTGTTGATGACTGCGGCGCCATTTTTGCCGTTAATTTCCACAATATAAGTGCCGGACTGGGTGGCATTATAATTAAAGGTGTAGTTGTTTCCGGAAGCTATAATTTTGGAACCATAATAATCCGTTGTTGGTTGATTGGTTATTAAAGGCACAATCTCGACCAGGCCATTTGGTTTGGTCACAGCGGCTTCCTGGAAAATGTCGGTCTTGGCCGTTCCGGTAAGACTAATTAATCCCGGGCTGTTGAGTGTTTCCGGAAGTGTATTATAGGTTATTTGGTCACTGTGAATTTCACTAAAAGTATGAGTTGTTGTGGTGAAGTTTGAATTTGCGCCTGTGATCCATGGAGTGTCTATACTAAGCGGTTTGATTTGGTTTGATTTGGCCGTCTTAATCTGGAAATTAACGGTTCCATTATGAAAATTGCTAAAATCATTGTAATCAATGTTGAAACTGTTTTTGTTTTGGCGGAAAAAGTAAGTTTTGGACTGGTTGTCCTGGCTGATTATAAGTTCGCTTAAATTGTTTGTTCCATTATCCCAGGAAAAAGTTGTTTGTTGATTTTTGTATTCAACTTTTTGATTGGCGGGAGTTTGCGTGTTGGTTTGCGCTCCGGGATTTGGTAGTGCGGCAACTACAGATATTGGTACTATTTTGCTTTGGCCGGATTCGCCGGGGATAATGCCCAGACTGTAATTTCCGGCATTTTTAAAAATGACGCGGATTTTGAAAGTGTTGTTGGTAACGTCGGTTGCAAAATTTTGGATGGTGGAATCTGCGGAATTTTTAAGGAAGGCAAAGGCTTTTTGATACGTTCCGGTCTTAATTGATCCTTCCAAATAATAAACCTCGTTAACATAAAAAACGTTGGGGAAAGTGTCGTTTAGGGTGATGTTATCAAAGAAACCCGGTTGATAGGTTTGATAAGTGACGCTTTCAAAATTTGGAGTTGGAGGAGGTGGTAGGGTTTGTGTTGGCGGCGGAGTTTGTGTTGGTGGCGGAGTTTGTGCCGGAGGTTCCGTTATTACAGGCGCAACAGGTAAATGTTGGAGAGCGTAGGTTTTAAGGTCGTCGGTGAAAACGGTATTTTTAGTTTCATCGGTGATCAGATTTCTAAAAAGAATTTCACTGACTTGTCCGCGGAATAAACTGGCACTTGGAATAAAATATTGGCCACGATCTTCCAGAAAGTTTTTTTGTTTTGCGTAGAGTATATAAGGTGTGTACCAGGCATCTGCGGCCGTATCTAAAAAAGGTTTTTCAGCGTCGGTGATGTTTTGTGCGACAGCCCAACCGGCAATTTTGCCGAGCATTTTGATACCTTCGACTTTGTTTACATCCTGTGCCGGTTTAAAAGTGCCATCCGGGTATCCCTGAATCCATCCTTGTTGCTTGGCTTTTTTTACATAAGGCGCATACCAGGCATTTTCATCGACATCTTTAAAGCCCGATGGAGCGGTAACATCAGTCTGGATATTATAGGTTTCTAAAGCGAGTTTTAAAAATTCCACGCGTGAAACTACGCGGTCGGGTTGAAAAGTTCCATCCGGATATCCTTGGATGATTCCTTTTGCTTTAAGGTATTCAATTGCGATCAGATGTGGATCGTTATTCGGTACATCGGAAAAAATACTTGCACTGGAAAGGCCGGGGGTAAGCATATTTGATAAAACCAGCACGACCAGGAAAGCAGTAATTCTTTTTTTCATAAAAATTTTGATATTTGTGCTTATAAAAATGCCTTAATTGGTTTTAAATTACAAGTTTAAGTTCATTTGAATTTTTATCCAGTTTGTGGTTTGACTTTTTAAGATCAATGCCTATAGTATTTATGCGTTTTTATTTTTTAAAAAATATTTCACATGCAAAAAAGACTTTTCGTGTGGGGAGGTGTTGCCGTGTTGGCCATGTCCCTTTTTCTAGCCGGCTGCAATAACCAAAAAGCACCTGCTCTCGCGATTAAAGATGGAATTACAAATTTGTTTAAAGTTAGTTCTTACAGTCTTGATGGAACAGTGGCCGCAGATTTAAAGGGTCCTGAAGGACAGGCACCTGCAAAAATGGCCTTTAATCTTAATGCAGCTTTTGCGTTTGATGGTAAAGATCCAAATAATCTTATTTTAAATTTTAAAGGCGATGGTGGTTTTGATGAGGATGGAAATGGCGGTACCGGATCTTTTGAAGTACGTTTAGATAAAAATACGCTTTATGCGTTGATCAGCAAATTGGCTACAACCGGCGAGGTTCTCTTGCCTAAGACAATGACAGATCAATATGTTGCAAAATGGTATAAATTTCCAATGCCGGTGGATACCATGAAGAGCGTCGCGGACACTTTGAAAAATATTTCCAACAGCGTAAGTGGGCAGGATCAATCAAAAATGACACCTGAAGAAAAGAAGACGAAAGAACTTTTTGATCAAACGGCTTTCTTTAAAAATCCGGTTTTAGCAGGGACAGATACTGTTAAAGGTGAGGCAAGCAGCCGTTATACTACAACTTTGGATAAAGATGCTTTGTTGAACTTTTTAAGACAGGTTAGTGCAATTCAGGGATCACCGGTTTCTGATGCGGATTATAAGGACATGCAGGATTCTTTCAGCAAATTTCCAGATACTTCTTTTGATTTATGGGTAGGTAATTCAAGTGCCACTCTTAACAGGGTTAGTGTGAAGCTTGTTTTGCCTGGTGCGGCAACTGATCCAAGTGGCCCGATAACAGTAGATTTTAGTCTTGGTGATTTCAACAAACCTGTTACAGTTGCGGTTCCTGCGGATGCTACAGACTTTTCAATGACTTCATTGTTGGATTTTGTAGGTGGTGGAGATTCCGTGGATTTAAGTGAAACCGACCTTGAACAAACAGAGCCTGTGCCTGCAAAGACTCCGGTTAAAACTCCGGTAGTTAAATAGTTTCCTTTTTAACAGAGATTGGTTTTGACTTTAAGGCCCCCTTCAGACTTGAATGGGGCCTTTTTGATAGAAGTTTTTTAATGCGTCTGGTGATTTTTAGATCATATTTTTTGCTGGATTTCCACATCAGGTCAAAAATCTTTTTTTGAGCATCGGCAATTTTTTGATTCTCGATTAGAATGCCAAATTTTTCCGTAAGTGAAGTGATGGCGACCTTGTTATCATAAATTAAAATATCCAGATGAAAATCATATTCAAGAGGAACCAGGCGGCTTTCGCGCATTTCACTCTTGTCTCTTAATTTGTGGTAGTAGGCTTCAAAAGTGCCGGGATAGACCGATTTAACGCTGATACCTTTTTCCACTCTTCTTTGATAATATTTGGTAAAATAATTTGGTGAAATTCCCTTAAGTTCTTCCAAAGTGGCGTAGGCTCTTAAAAATTCACGTGAAGTTAAGGTATCTTCCATAATGTTTAAAATGCCTTCCGTTCCCTGATAAAAATTGACTTTGGAATTGTCGGTATTGATATTTCTAATATTCTCAAAATCGTGCATTAAAAGCCCCAGATGATCTATTTTGCTTTGGAGATCATATTGTTTGCCCTTCATTTTTTCCATAATCAGATTCGGCTCGATTGCCGAAAAATAGTTCACATTGGATTTGATGATTTGTTGAACAAAGCCTTTGTGAATCAGTTTCTCGAGGTTGTTATAGCAGCTGCTACGATTAATCGCGGCTTTTCTGGCAATCGTACTGGCGGCATTTGTGCCGATACTCAAAAGCACGCAGTATGTCTCTGCTTCTTTTTGGTTTAAACCAAATTCCTGAAGCGTTTGGACGAGTTGTTTCATGCTTTCTGCGGGGATCAGAAAGTACTACCTCCATTTAGCATTATAAAGATTTGAATGTCAATTTGCCTAATTTTGGGAAGGCCTTTTTTGCTTTTTGATAAGCCTCTTACCAGCCAAATAATTTGCCAACGTCTTCCGGGGATTCGCGTTTTCTGGCAACGGTTACAATTCCGTTTTGCAGAACGACCTTGGTTGGTGAAGAAAGAAAGCAGTGATGTGAAGTAAAACTGTCCTGGTAAGCGCCGGTATCCAGAACTCCCAAATAAGCATTTTCATTTTCTTCAAAATCTTCCAAACGGGGGAGCAGCAAATAATCGTTTCCGGTGTATTTGTCGTCGGAATCGCAACTGATACCTGCCAGCCAAACGCGTTTTCTGGCTTTGGCATCCATGTGATTAACAGGTACGACATGCCATTTTTGGTGAATTGACCAGGTGTCCAAAAGATCATTCATAAAGCTGCCATCAATCAGATACCATTCTTTGGCCACACCTTTGGGGATTTCTTTGGAGGCAACTATTTTGTAAACGGATAATTGAGCCGGGCCGGTAACATATTGTCCCCATTCAACAATGATATTTGGATGAGGAATTCCGGCTTTTTCCGACCAGACTTTCAGGTTTTTGAAAACACGCGCGAGCACGGATTCAACGCTGTAAAGTTTTTTCTTTTCATGAGGAATCGCAAAACCGCCGCCAATATTCAGGGTGTCCAGTGAAGGATTTTTTTCACGGATTTTTACGTAGGCATCAAAACCTTCACGCAGGGCTTTAAGAATGTCGTTTTCAACTTCAATTTGGGTTCCAAGATGATAATGCAGAAGTTTTAAATTGCGGATTCTTCCCAAAGACAAAATCTCATCAAGATTCAGCCCGAATTGGTCTATTTTTTTGTCCCAGTGTGATTTTACGCGGGTCTTTAAATTGATGCGGATGCCTGTGTCTCCGGTAAAACCCTTGATGTTTTTCATTTCTTCCAGACTTTCGATGATCGGAATAATGCCAAGACCAAGGCTTTTAAGTTCTTTGATTAAATTCATGTATTCGGGAGTTTTTGCGCCATTGCAGACAACACGTAATTTGGAATTAAAGTTTTCGTTCATCCAAAGTTTTTTCACAATCCAAAGATGGTTGGCGGAAGATGCTTCCAGATGCGCACCTTCGGAAAGAAGAGCCAACATGGCTTCTTTGTTTTGGTTTACCTTAATTGGAAAGTGGTAAGTGAATTTTCCTTTATAGCCGACTCTTTTGATATTAAAATTAGCCACTTTATAAATGTGACTAAGTCTTTCTTCAATAATAAAAGGCATGAAAATTTCTACGGAAGAGCCAAATTTACGTGCCAGATCGTAAACGTTGTACTGGTAATTTCCTTCATGTATCACCAATTCTCCGTCTTTGTTGATATCAAAGTATTCAGTGTTGAATTCTTTCTGTCCCAGTTTCCAAATTTTCTTGTAATTTTTCGCGGGGGGCCGCTTAGTTTTTTTCAATTCTAGTGTGGAAAAGATAAGAAATAAAATTCTTTTTCCGTAACTCTGTTTTTATCAAATTTTAGTATAAAGTGCAAGGATTTTTTTGTTTTTTTATAGTTTTTTTAAGCGATTGGTTGTTGTTGAGTGGAGCAGTGAAACGTCCCAAGGCCCCAAATAAGATCAGTGCAGTCGATGCCAATAATTTTTCGGTCCGGAAAAAGATTTTTTAAAATGCTTAAGGCTTTTTCATCTTGGGGACATTTGAAAGTTGGAACGATGACAACTTTGTTGGCGATGTAAAAGTTGGCGTAACTTGCGGGCAACCTTTGGCCTTCATGAATAACAGGATTTGGCATTGGCAAAGCAATAACTTTTAATGGATTGCCATCCTGATCTTTCATTTTTTGCAGATCCTGAAAGCAGGTTTGCAGAATTTTGTAATTTTCATCTTGGGGATTTTCTTCCAGTGCGCAGACAACAGTTGTTGGATTTACAAAGCGGCCAATGTCGTCGATGTGGCCGTCGGTGTCGTCGCCAATAATTCCTTCTTTAAGCCATAAAACGTTTGTGACCCCTAGGTATTTTTTTAGATAACCTTCAATGGCGGTGCGATTTAAATTTGGATTACGATTTTTATTTAGCAGACATTGTTCGGTGGTAAGGAGCGTGCCTTTTCCGTTCACGTCGATTGATCCTCCTTCTAAAACAATTCCCGGTTCAATGACCGGGATGCTGAACATTTCGCCGATGATTTGTGGAACAACGTTATCCTGATTATATGGTTTGTATTTGTTGCCCCAGGCGTTAAAAACCCAGTCGGTGATAATTAATTTATTGGTTTCAAGATCACGAACAAAAATGGGGCCAATGTCTCGCGCCCAGGAAGAATCAGTTGGAATTTGATGAAAAAAAACGTTGGCCATTAGGTTGGTATTGGCGCTTTTTGCTGCGGTGTTGGTCGGGTTGTCGTTTGGCGCTACAGTTTTTTCCAGGCTGGCTTTGGTCAAAATTTCACGGGCGGAATCTTCCATTTTTTGATCATTCACGCAGATGAAAACCTTTTCGCTTTCGGCAAGCGTGCGGACAATTTCGGCAAAAATTAAAGGAATTGGTTCAAATTTGCCGGGCCAATGACTTTGATTATGAGGCCAGGCAAGCCAGGTTCCTTCATGTTTTTCCCATTCTGCGGGCATTAAGTAGGTCATCTGTTATTTAATTTTAGTGGTTACTTTTTGATAGTCACTATGAAAAGGCCAATCTTTGGTTTTTTGTTGAATCAAATCAAGATCACAAGTCACCACAAGGTTCATTTCTTTGTTTGTAGGGGCTTTCTTAATAATTTGACCATATGGGTCACTCACAAAAGAACTGCCCCAAAAATCGAGGTTATTTTCAAGTTTGACGCGATTGATGGAAGCCACAAAACAGTTGTTATCTATGCCGTGGCTGATTTGCGTGGTTTGCCACATGGAGTTTTCGGCTTTATTTAGCCATTTATCGTGTTGTGAAGTTGGCCAGCCGATTGCGGTTGGGAAAAATAAAATTTCCGCGCCTTTTAATCCCGCGGCTCTGGCACCTTCCGGAAACCATTGGTCGTAGCAGATTTGTGGAGCGACTTTGGCGTATTTGGTTTGAAAAACGCCAACTCCCAAATCACCGGGAGCAAAATAATAAGCTTCATCGTAGCCATGTTCGGGATCGTTGGGAATGTGAATTTTGCGGTATTTACCGACAATTTTGCCGTCCACATCAATCACAACGGCGGTATTGTAAAATTTCTTATTGGCGGTTTTTTCGTAAATTGAGGTGATGATTACAGTTTTAGTTTGTCGGGCAATTTTGCAAAGTGCTTCTACGGTTGGGCCTTCAAACGGTTCAGCAAGATCAAAGAATTTTTTTTCATGTGTTTGGCAAAAATATGGACCAACAAAAAGTTCCGGAAGAGCGATGATTTGGGCTCCCTGATCTGCGGATTTTTTGATGTTTTCAAGCCCTTTTTTAAGGTTTTTGGAGACATCATCGACCGAATGCATTTGGATAAGACCAAGTGTGACTTTTCTGCTCATGGAAAATGAATATTTAAGGAGAATTGGTTTGAAATGACACAAGGATCAAGTTAGCAAATAGCCGGGCATTTGCAAGTTTTTTGTGGGAATTTTTTACGTTGGAAAAGCAATTTTTTTAGGAATTTTTTAGATTTTTTTCATTTCAAAAGTTTATGTTGGTCTGGAAATTTAGATAAATTTTTAGATCTTAAGTTTTTTTGTGAGTAAATTCTGGAGTCTTATTATTGGGATGGTAAGTTTTTTGATTGGCGTACTGTTGGCGAGTTTTGGCTTGTGGTGGATGTTGATTGGCTTGTGCGTGGTTTTAGGTGGTTTGTTTTGCGTTTGGCGATTTCAATTTTCCTGGCGATATTTACTGGTGGTGGTTTTTACTTTGTTTTTTGGATATTTTCGTTTTGCGTTGGCGATTCCACATTTTGCGGTTGGTGATTTGGGATTTTATAAAGATTTAAATGTGAATGTTAAATTTGAAGGTTTTATTTCCAACGAAATTCGAGTGCAGGGCGATCAACAGTCTTTTTCGCTGACTGTCGTGAAACTTTTTTGGAATAATAATTGGCGGGAAATTCAGGGGAAAATTCTGGTTAAAACAGATCGTTTTCCGGAATTCCATTTTGGAGATTATTTGCAAATTCAAGGACAAATCCGTTCGCCGCCCAGTTTTGAAGGAAGTTTTTATCCGCAGCAGTTAGCGGAACAGGACATCTATGCGGTAATTTATGCGCCCAGAATTCAGTTTTTGCGTGTGGGGAGTGGCGATCCTTTTTGGAAGATGGTTTTTACTTTAAAAGGGTGGCTCAGTAATCAGATAAACGTTATTTTTACCGAACCGGAAGCGAGTTTGGTTGCAGGACTTTTAATGGGTATTAGAACCAGCATTCCGAAATCAATTTTGGATGATTTTAATCGGGCAGGATTGACGCATGTTTTAGCCATTTCCGGCTATAATATTAATTTGATGATTACGATTTTTGGATTTTGTTTTGTGGGGGCGGGAAGGCGCGCGCGTTTTTTTGGAATGCTTTGCGGAATTACCTTGTTTTTGCTGTTTACAGGATTTTCCGGAAGCGTGATTCGGGCCGCCTGGATGGGCTTTTTTGTGATTTTGTCGATTGCCAATGGTCGCAAAGGGCAGGCGATTATTAACCTTTTGTTGAGTGCGTTTTTGATGACTTTTTTGAATCCATACGTCCTGGCTTTTGATCTTTCGTTTGAACTTTCTTTTTTGGCGACTTTGGGGCTGGTTTTGTTGATGCCGTTGGTCGAAAATATGAATTTATTCCCCAAAATGCCTGAATTTTTACGGGAAGGATTGTTGATCACCTTGGCGGCTCAGGTTTTTACCACGCCGCTGATTTTGTATTATTTTGGCCGTTTTTCCATTATTGCGCCGATTGCCAATATCCTGTTTCTGCCGCTGATTCCTTTGATAATGCTGGTCAGTTTTTTGGCGTTGATGATTTCTTTTATTTCTCCGCTTTTGGCTTTTCCATTTACCGCTATGACCTGGATTTTTTTGAAGATACTTTTAAATGGCGTGCATTTTGTTGCCGCATTTTGGTTTGCTTCGGTGCAGGTGTGAAGAAGGAAACAGGAAGTAGGACTCTGGATGCTGGAGATATGATTTAAGATTTGTGTTTATCTCTTATAAACCCAGATTGAAGCCAAATTATTGGCCGGATCTTTTAGTTCATGATGTGTTTCTTTCCAGTTCCCGATTTGAAAAGCGTAAGAAACTACGCGGGCGCCCGGTTTGAGCTCTTTTTCCAGTTTGCTTTGCAGTTTGGCCAAAGTTTCGGGCATCAAATAGCAAAGAATAACGTCTGCATCTTTTAAGTTATAAAAGTGGAAATCGCGGAAAATAATTTTGGCTTTTGATTTCCAGAAAAATTTGCGAACTCGTGCAAGGACATAAACAAGAGGGGAAAGCTCTAAACCAATGGCATTTGCGCCAAATTCGTTGGCGGCAAAATAAACCATGCGACCATCTCCGCAGCCAATATCATAAACTTTTTCACCTGGTTTGATCTTTGCGAGTGCGGCTATTTTTCTGGCACGGGCAAGCGGTGTTGGCACAAAGGGTGCTCCATTAACAAGCGCACGTAAAGTTGGGACAAGGATAATTAAAAAGATCAAAACCCACCAAAAATTAAAGCTGTCATGTGGCATGATGTAGAGCACCAATAAAAGTGATCCAATCAATACGGTCATCAGGAAAAAATCAAAGAGTGCGGACAGTTTGATTCGATTTTGTTTAGGTTTTTGGTCAGGCATGGAAAAGATTATAAAGCGATACTGTTGCTCACAAAATGCGAGTGGGAGCGAGCTCCAATCGCTATCTTACACTTAATTGTAAATATCTTGAAATGTTCGTTTAATTGTAAACTTGGAATTTTACTCCGATATCTTTTTTTGCCAATTTTGCTTTGATAGCTACCTGCATTTTTGGGTTTAATTGGCCGCCGGTTCTTTCTGCTACCATTCTTCCAACGATTTCACCTAAAGCTGCTTTTGTTTGCGCTTCCAATCGGTCAGCTTTGTTTTTGGCAACTTCGCCAGTAACGTGGCCTCCTGCCTGTTCGCTTTTGAATTCTACGAAATCTTGTCCTTCTAACTTTCTGTTTTGATCTCCCTGAGCCTGAGTCAAAAATTTCTTGAAATCTAAAAGTGAGGAGTCAGAACTGGTTGCGTGTTCAAGACGTTCAACATTAATTGTTTGTTTTTTTCTTGCTGTACCTTCTTTGGTCAGCATCTTCTTTCCATCGGTGTGGTCTTGGAGGCGTTCGTCAATATCTTTGTCTCTGGAATCTTTAAGGCGAAGCTTGTCTCTGCTGGTTGGGGATGCGTTTATTTGATCGGCTCTAACTTGTAAATCGGCCATTTGTTCCATAATGGCGGTTTTATCTCTGGCTTCTTTGACTGAAGATCGATTCAGCGCTTCGTCAATAATCATATCTAGTAATTGGTCTTCTTCGGGAGAGATGTCGGGTGAAGTTTCTTTTGGGGTGGCGATTCCCGGCATAAGTTTTTGTAATCTCTGAAGCTCTTTTTTAGCCATTTCATCACCTTCATTCATCAATAAAACTGCTTCATAAAGTTTATAGGCATTTTCGAATTTTCCATTAGCTTCTTCAAAAGCGGCTTTCAATCTAAGTTGTTGAACTGCCGTGGCATTTTCACCGAGTTTTCCGGTTATTTCATTGCCTCTTAACCCGTCGATAATAGCTTTTCTGATCCTGAAGCCCGAATCTGGCCCATCAAATTCTTTTGCAAGTGCCAATCTGGTTTCCGGTGTTATTTTATTACTGGCAACTTTTTCCTGAATAAGACCCTCAAATTCTGTAATTTGTCTTTCTCGTTTGGCGTATTCTGAAGTTTTTTCAAAATTTTTGATATGATCTTGTGCTGTAATTTTGTCGGGAGTTTCATCTTCAAGCAATTGTTGTCTGAACCAGGCTTTGAACTCTTTTCCTGTTTTTGCAGATAAAACAGGATGAGGTTTATGATTCATGGCTTCCTCTATTTTTTTGTCATAAGCGCCCTGAAGGTTTTCTTCCAGATTATTTTCGGCATCGATTTTATCTTTGTTGTCTTCCACATGTTTTAGAAGAATCGCTTTTTCATCACTGGTTAGTTGTGCAAAAGCTTTGGGCTTGCTGCGATGTTGGGCCTTTAGGCCTTTTGAATCCATCCCCGGCTTGATAATTGTGTCGTAAGTTTTATCAAAATTCTTTTCAAGCCTTGCTCTGGTTTTTGCCGGTAGTGCTTCATAATTGGCACTAAGGGCGGCTTCTGTTTTCAGGTAACTTTGAAGCATTACAATAAAGCCTTCACGGCTTTTTATGGCGCGATCTGGTTTGTCATATTCTGCACGTAGTAAAATTCTTGTATCTTCGGAAACATCGTTGCAATTATTTAAGTTTGCATGAAATTCCTTGTCCATTTCAAGTTCCATTTTCATTAAGATTGCCTCTTTCTCAGTTAAACCGACTTTTTTAAATTCCGGACATTTTTGTTGTCTTGCCCGATCAAATTCTCCGAATTTTGCCACAGCTTCCTTTCTTGGTTTTAATTGGGTAGCCTCAAAATCTTTCATGCCCTGTTTTTGGTCGGCTATGGTTGGCCGCAAACAGAACCACAGGTCAAATTCCGCAATAATATCATCACTACCAATAAATTCTTTATTTTTTTCAAGTATGGCGTGATATTTCAGGAATAGTTCGTTTTTTTCTGCTAATTCTTCAAAAGTGGCTTCAATACCTTTTGGATTTAATTTTACTTTACCTTTAAGGTTGTTTAAAAAGCCCTGAAGTTTTTCTAATTTAGCCTCTACTTCTTTTACATAAGCCGCTTTCCCTTTCAAATCCAGCTGATCAAATTCCTTTAGTTCCTTATTTAGATCGTTATCAGAAACATCCGAAACTTCTTTAAGTGTTGATTTTATGGCTTCTCTAAACCCCTGACTTTTATTTGTAACTTCGGTAATTTCGCGATCAAGTGATCGAAGATCTTCTGCCTTTACATCTTCCTGTCCGCTAAGTTTTTCAAAAGCTTTAACAAATTCCTTGTGTTCTTTAGGACTGATTACCTTTGCTGAGTCTGCTAATTTTCCTTGAATTCCTTCAGCTATATCCTCGATATTTTTTAGCCTTCCGGCAGTTTGTTTCCCTTGATCCAAACCGGCAATTCCGGTTTCTTTCAATTTTTCAAATGCTTTTGCTGCGTCATCGGCCGAATCCGGGCCGCTTTCTCTTAAAAAGACAGCCAATTTTGGCAGCATTGAATGCCGGTATAGGTTGTAGTGTTTCAGCATAAAATTAAATCATGGCCTGGATTGGAGGTGGGATTATTTCTTCAATACGGTGGTCGTTTTCGTCCAAGTTTTGATCCTGGATTGCTTTGAGCTCTTTCATGATTTCTTCCGGCTTTTCGGTTTCGCTAAAAAACATTAAGCCCAGGCTGTTATTTTTCTCTTTTTCGTCGATGATCAGTTCAATAATTTGGCGTGCGTTGATTGTTTCGATTTTCTCACCGGTTTGCGGATTTTTGAGGTCGAATTGGCCATCATTTTTTACGGCTTCAATGAATTCCGGTGTGATTCCAATTAAAATCGTTAAATTTTCAATTTTCTGATCACCGGATTGGAGTTTGATAAGTTCTAAAATTGCCGGATGATCGATATTTAAAATTGCCGTGATTTTTTTGCCTTGCGCGTTTTGCGCATTGCCCTGCGTTGTGTCTGTCGCGGAATTTGCGGATGAAGCAATTGCCCCAAATCCATCAAAAATCTTTAAATAAGTTAAAAGGTCCGGAGTGTTTTTGGCGGTTTCAAGCGAGGAAAAATTGATTGCTACCTGTTTTTGGCTTGTGGGCAATGTTTTTCTTAAGGCTTCAACTACACTTTCCGGTTCGGTTGTGATGTTTATAAGTGTGAAATCGGTGGAGTTTTGGATTTGTTTTTCGTTTAGGCGACCGGCTTTGCGGGTTTCGGTATAGTTAATTCTGCTTAAAAGTTCACGTAACTTATTGTGTTTTTCACGGTATAAAATATAAGCCTTGGCGGTCTTGGCGTGGCCATTTTCGATTAAAATCTTTTCAACCAGATCCTGGATTTGTTCAACGGTAGGAATTTTTTCGGGGTCTTTAAAGAAAACTTCCAAAAAGGCAGTTACCTGATTGCCAATTTTCTCGGCAGTACCGTGATCTGTTCCGCCAACGCTTTGTGCAGCCCTGTAAATGGCTTCGGTGATTTTATTTTGGTCAAATTCGTCGATTCGACCATCCCTTTTTTTGATGCGGCTGATGTTGGCCATATGGGTAAAATGCTATTGGTTGAGCGGATATGAATGTTATCAAATCAACGTTTTGAAAGCAATGTTATTCTTGGCTGCTTTCTGTGGTTTTAATAGACCAGTGAATTTCTTTTTTGAGCTGACCGGCAATGGTAAAGCCGGAAGCCTTTTTATGGCCTCCTCCTCCCAGTAAACCGGCAATTTCGGAAAGATTGATTTCGTTGTCTTTGGTGCGTAATGAACCACGGATGTTACCTTTGCCATCTTCACTTAAAATGGTGGCAAAAGCGTTGCCACTTGCCATACTTAGGTAATCAATGGCTCCGCTGACATCGGCAATTGTGGCGTTATTTTTCTTTAAATCGGCTTCTTTTACGCCACTTACCACGATTTTGTTGGGAGTCATCTGGACATCGCTTAAAATTTTGCCCCAAAGTTTGAGTTTTTCAATGGAATGAGTCTTGAAAACATCTTTAACAATGGCGTTAAAATCGGCTCCCAGGTTTAAAAGATCGGCGGCGGTTTCGTAAACGTCATCATTGGTATTGGAATGCATAAAGCTGCCGGTATCAAAATACAGACCATAAAGGAGCATTGTTGCCATTTTTGGAGTGATTGCTTCGTTCCAGGATTTTAGCAGATGGTGAACAATCAGGGTTGTGGAAGCGGCATCCGGAAAAATCAGGTTAACGGTTCCATAACCTTCATTTGAGGCATGGTGATCGATGTTGATCACAGGAAATCGTCCGGAAAAGATTTCAGGATAATCTTGCGGAAAGGCGAGTTGGCTTTTAGAGCCGGCATCAACGCAAATAATCAGATCAAGCTGAGTTTGGTAAAGATTGTCAGAAACCAGCTTGAAATTTTTGTTGTCGATTGGATCAACACAGGCGGAAAAGACCTTTTTGCCGTATTTTTCCAGGGTTTCACGCAGGGCTAAATTGCTGCCAATTGTATCGGCATCCGGATTACGGTGCGAAATTATCACGATCGATTTTGCGGCTTGAATCAGCTGCAAAATTTTTTGAGAGAGATCTGTTGGGATCTTCAAGCTGTAGGAGGATAAATTTGTTGTTTTGTTTGTTCGTCAGAGAGAATAACAGCTCTTACAGGGCAGGCTTCTGCGGCTAATAGTATTGTGGCATCATCAGCGGCGTGTGCGTCTAAAACAATTGCTTTTCCTTCATCATCCAATTGGAAAACGGATCCGGCTATCGCCACGCAGGGAGCGGCGCCAATACAAAGTTCACGGTCTACAACAACTATCATGTTAATTAGTAATTAATAATTAGGAATTTGCGCGGTTGGCAGATTTTATTTCTTGCCGCGTTCACTT
This sequence comes from Candidatus Altimarinota bacterium, assembly GCA_041659405.1. Lineage (GTDB taxonomy): Bacteria > Patescibacteriota > Gracilibacteria > UBA1369 > UBA1369 > JBAZYK01. The sequence goes on along the minus strand of JBAZYK010000003.1, from coordinate 8,213 downwards.
TTTACATCATTATGCCATTTTACTTCAACCGGTTTATCATTTTTTGACCATACAATTTCCAGTTTTCCACCTTTGTAGGCGCTATTAACTTTTTTCCCAAGTTCAACCGCTAATTGATTTTTACCAGTGTAGATGCGCATTTCGCCGTTACTTTCTTCAATGCGTTCAATGCGATTCAAGACATCACGTTCTTCTTCACGCTTGGCCGCATTGGCGATAATATTTTTGATTTCTTCTTTATGCGCATCAAGAATTGATCCGCTTAAATGCAAAACTCCATCGGAAATGTGATCTTTTTTTTCATGGCAGGCCGGGCAAATATTAACTTTAATTTCGTCGATCATGGTTGGATCCAGTTTTTCAAAAGCGAGCCAGTGTTTGCCGTCGTAAATCGCACGGCAGAATTTGCAAATCAGTTTTGTGCGGGCAAACTTTGAGTTTTTTGCAGGCAGACCGGCTTTTGCAGATGCTCTTTGAGCCAGGTTCTTGCCGGTTTTTTTATTAACTTTTTTTTGCATGGAAATTGGGATTATGAGGGTTTTTATAGATTTTTACGGGAACCTGTTTATTTATACCACAAAATGCGGACGTGTTGCACTATTTTTTAATTGACTTAAAAAGGTGGTTTGCGGCTTCAAAGTTGAGGTTTTTCATGTAATCTTCAATATAGGTTTTGCGATCCGAGCCGTAATCAATAAAATAAGCGTGTTCGTAGACATCAAGCACAATAACCGGCATTGCTCCCCAAATTCCACCATGATTATGTGCGTCACAGAGGTAATTATGCAGGCGGCCATCATTATAATCGTAAGCTAAAACGACCCAGCCGCGGGCAACCATTCCGGCAGCTTTGAAGTCGGTAAGCCAGTTTTCAAAGGAACCGAATTCGGCTTCAATTGCCTTGAAAAGTTCCGGGGCTGAAGCTTGAGCATTTGTTTGGGCGGCTTCTCCTCCTAAAACATTAAAATAATATTCATGGAGATAAACGCCGTTTGTGGCAAAACTTTCTTCGCGCTTGAGTTCCCCGTATTCACTGTAGGTGGCGTTGGCTAGTGTGCGGTCTGCTGTTTTAAGTTTTTCTTCGATTTCATTGCGCTTGTTAACGTAGCCGACGTAAAGCTTGTCATGATGGATCTGTAGCGTTTTTTCGGTGATTCCGATGAGCTGTTTTTTGAACGGTAACGGTTTTGGTTCGTACTTCATAAAATAAAAAAATTAAGAATTAATTTACCGATTGTTTGAGTTACTTAAGGGTACGTAAAAAGGGAAATTTTTGCAAGTTGCTTAAAATTGGTTTAAAAAGATTTTACTTGAGTTTGGCATGGTTTTGGCTCTAAGATTAGTTCCTATGGCAAATGTTTTTAATTCACAATCAGTTGACAATGGATGGGGGCAGCCCCTGGCTTTCCTGCTGCGTCCGCAAACTTTGGAGGAATTTTTTGGTCAGGAGGAATTGGTGGGCGAGGGGAAGATGCTGCGTGAATTGATTAAGTCGGATAAACTGCATTCGGTGATTTTTTATGGTCCGCCGGGTTGTGGGAAAACCACTTTAGCCAATATTGTAGCTCATGAATCTTCGGCTGAATTTGAGGTTGTTAGTGCGGTGACGAGTGGCGTTCCGGAGTTGCGCAAAGTGGTGGAACGAGCCCGTGAACATCGAAAAATGGGACAGCGAACCGTGTTATTTGTAGATGAGATCCATCGATTTAGTAAATCGCAACAGGATGCACTTTTACCGCATGTGGAAGATGGAACGGTTACTTTGATTGGCGCGACAACCGAAAATCCTTCGTTTGAGGTGATTTCGGCTTTGTTAAGTCGTTCACAGGTTTTTGTTTTTAAGGCTTTGAATGAAGAGGCGTTGAAGCAGATTTTGGAAAGGGCTTTGGAAAAAGTGGCGGAAATGCGCCAGAAAGATCAGGCTCAAAAAGAAAATGAATCAAATTTGCAGAAAACCGGTTCGGAAATCGATAAATCGACCGACTCAAAAAAGATTGAAATTAAAATGGATGAGGATGGTAAAGATTTTTTGGTTCAGTTTGCGAATGGTGATGCGCGGGCGTTACTGAATAATCTGGAAATCGTGCTTAAGCTCAGCACAAAATCAACAATTATTCTGGACGAAATTCAAAAAATTCTTCAGCGGAAAAATCTGCGTTATGACAAAAAAGGGGAGGAGCATTACAACATTATTTCGGCGCTGCATAAAAGTATGCGTGATAGTGATCCGGATGCGGCGCTTTATTGGATGGCGCGAATGCTGGAAGGTGGCGAAGATCCGCTTTATGTTGCTCGTCGTTTAATTCGATTCGCGAGTGAAGATGTGGGAATGGCTGATCCGCATGCGCTGCTTGTGGCGGTTGCGGCCAAGGATGCCTGTCATTTTATTGGCATGCCTGAATGTAGTGTGAATTTGGCGCAGGTGGTAGTACATTTAAGTATGGCTCCAAAAAGTAACGCGCTTTATAAGGCTTATGGCCAAATCAAACAAGACATACAAAAATTTGGGAATTTGGAAGTTCCTCTGCATATCCGTAATGCTCCAACAAAATTGATGAAAGAATGGGGATATGGCAAAGGATACAAATATGCGCACGAGTATGAAGGAGCGCAGGTGGATCAGCAACATTTGCCGGATGAACTTAAGGGCAAAATTTATTACGAACCCACGGATAGGGGAATTGAGGCGAAAATTAAGGAAAAGTTGACTGCTTTGCGGTCATCAAAATCAAAATAAGTGGTTTACACCTGCTGAAATATGTTGTAGTATTGCCTCCTTAACTTGAGTCATTATATGACGCTATCAGTACCACCATTAGCTCCTTTAGGGGGTGAAGAGTTGGAAGAAGCGTCTGCTCCAATTTCTACTCTGAATTTTCAGCGTGTGGCGGGGGAAGAAGCTGCAGGTAAGGTCGCCAGAGTTATTCGCAATGAGGCTCTTGTTCTTTTGATATGTGGGTGTCCTGAATTTGGGCTGGATGAGCTTGAATATTTATTGCAAAATTGGCGGGCTTATCCTCATATAAATTTTGGGGATTTGTTGGAGGCTAAAGATAAATTTGGCAAACCCATACTTGAAGTTGTAGTTTCGGGTTCGTCACTTGCACTTAAAATTCCGCAAAGAAATAAAATGTTTGATGGTGATTCTGTGCGATTATTATTATGGTTGCGTTTAACTCCGCAAAAATTGTTTGATTTGTTTAATCGGGATAGTGATCTTGTGGATGCGCAGATTGCAAGTGTTGAAGCTTGTTTGAAAGAATTGGAAGGGAATTCTCTTTATGTTTGGGCTTTGAAAAAGGCGATTTTTAATTTTAGAAACTTTACTCATATATATTTTCAGAGTACAATTTAGCCGTTTATTTATTAACCTTTTCATCTATGATGATGGGTGGCTCATGCGGGTATCACAAAATGTGTAGAGGCATTGTGATGCTGGCTTTCGGTGTTCTGTTTTTACTGGGTACTCTTGGTGTTTGGCCAGAGTTTACTCTTATGAAGTATTGGCCATTGGTACTAATCGTTTTTGGTCTTCATTCCCTTGTTTGCGGTTGCAAAGGCGGTGAATGCGAGATGAAGAAAAAATAGTTTGCAGTTTCAAAAAGAGCTCTTGTTTTGCGGGAGCTCTTTTTTTTGTTGGAGGGACTTTTTCTATATTTGCTTTCGTTGTCGTTTTTGCTTAAGCTGCTCGCATGAAAACTTTTTTAAAAATTATTGGAACATTGGTTTTGTTGATTGTGATTGCCGGCGTTTCACTTTATGCGCTGGATTTTTACAATGTTTATCATTTCCAAGTTGGAGATTTTAAGATTTCCGATATTAATAAGCTTTGGAATAAAAGTGATAGCATGAAGAAATTGGAAATTGGTGTTTCGGGAGCTGACCAAGGGCAAAATGGTCAGTCGCAAAGCCAGGCTCAAACAAATTTGGTGGCGAGTCCTTTAAATGGGCAGCTAATTTCGCAGGAACGTGCGCAAATGCCGGTTGTGGCCGTGATGATTGAAAATTCACCACCGGCTAGACAACAAAGTGGTTTGGATAAGGCCGATGTGGTTTATGAAACTTTGGCGGAAGGCGGAATTACCCGTTTTATGGCACTTTTTCAAAATGAAGATGTTTTGGTGGTTGGGCCGGTGCGCAGTGCTCGCAGTTATTTTGTGGAAATTGTACGTGAATATAATGCCTGGTATGCGCATGTTGGTGGAAGTGCGGATGGTATAAAACTGATTGCTAAGTATGGTTTGCATGATCTGGATCAGTTTTTTGTGGATAAACCTTATTGGCGCGATTCAAATCGTGTAAAAACGCGTGGGTTTGAGCACGGTATGTATGTAAGTATTCTTGCTTTAAGAGATTATGTGAAAGGGCAGGCCGAGCTTGGCAGTTTTGAATCGTGGGGTTTTAAGGATGATGCGCCGGTGTCTAATCTTTTGCAGTCGTCGACTCAAACTTCAACTCAGGCGGCCGCGCCGGCTAAAGCTGTTGCGAATTCGGCGCAAACAATTAGTGTAAATTTTTCTTTTCCGAGTTTTTTGGCGCAATGGAAATATGATTCTGTGAAAAATGTTTATAATCGATCAAATGGCGGGGTGGCTCATGTGGATGCGCAATCCGGGCAGCAGCTATTTGCGAAAAATATCATTGTGCAATATGTGAAAATGACGCCGATTCTGAATAATCAAAAAGGTGATGATAGTGCTTTGAAATTGGATTTGATCGGTTCAGGGGATGGTGTTCTTTTCCTCGACGGGCAAATGATTCCAATCACCTGGAAAAAAGCTAAAAGCGGGGATCATACCCAGTTTTATTATGCGGATGGAGCGGGAGCAGGCAGTGCTAGCGCGAATGCGAGTGGAGTTAACGCTGGTGCGGGCTCATCCAGCGGCCAAAAAATCCAACTGAATCGTGGGGTGACTTGGGTGGAATTGGCTGAAAAAGGCAAAGTGAGTTATAAATAAATTATAGATTATAACAATTTTTTTATGAAGTTAGGAGATCTTAAAAATGCTTATCCCCAAAAAACTGATCCCACAAAACCTTTTGCTCCAGCGGCATTGAAGGCGCGCGCTTTGGGCAGTTTTTTTGTAGGACTTATGATAGCTTCGGCCGGGGTAGCGGTTTTTCCGGATATTGGTAGAGTGGTCGAACCGGTTCTTTGTTGGGGTGGTAGCCAGTTTGTGACTGATTCTAGTACCTATTCTTATAAGCCGGGGCAGGTTGGTGTTTCCAGACATTTTGGTTGTTTGGATCCGGCAACGCAAACTGTTACTGATCAAACTTTGCAAACTATTTTTGTGTCTTTTTTGATTTACGGCATTTCGATTTTTATTTTGATGATGATTAGGGCGATGATTAAGGCTTATTTTGCGAAGAAGAATGAGGGGAAGGGGACGGGTATTTCTGGTGGAGCTTCGGCTTAATTTTAAAAATGGAGTTAATTAAAAAAGAGTGAAGGGATTACAAAAAAGTGCGAATCCTGAAAATTAACAGATTCTTTTAGAGAGAAATGCGCTTACCTGTTTTTAAAAGATTTGGATCAAAATAAAGTTGTTCTGTTCTTTGTATGCCGTTTTCTGTAAACGTTATTTCCACTGGTATTTCTTCGTCCGGGTCTCTTTCAATGTGATATGTTAAGCCAAGCTCTAAATTGCATGTACCCACACTTTTTCCCCTATCAGGAGCAATAAAGCTGTATTCTGCTGAAATTTCAGCTAAGTCGCTTGTGTGCTCAAAACTAGCATGGTCAGAGGCTTCATAAATTTGCCTTATGCCCTTAATAATTTCGCCTGTGGTTGGTTTTTTACATTTTGAAGCTTTTCTCTGTGAAGTCAATGTTACAGCTGAAATACCGGCAATCTTCTCAGAATTTGATGGTTCAGGTGAGGATGTAGGTGGAGTTGGTTGTGATGGTGTTGATATTGTAGGTGTTTCGGCACTGTCTTCATTAAGAAGTTTCATGGCTTGGTGATGACACAAAATGCTTGCAGCCAAGATGGCCCCGGCTGTTGCTAAAGGCATTACAAAACTTCTTTTTTCAGTGTTTCTTTCCGGAGAAGATGAAGGTTTTCTCATGGCTTTAAGGACATTAAATGAATTCGACTGGTTAGAGGAGTGCTCATTGTATCATTTAATGTGTGTTTGTCAAAAATGGCAAAATAAGGTGTTACAAATTTGCTTGTTTTACTTGGTTTTGTTTTGTGTTACGCTTCTGTCTGAAATCGCTAATTGAACTCAAAAACTTATGAAAAATTTGAAAGAAAAGCAGCTTAAAAGAAAAAAACAACCGGGGTCGGTTGATCTGGTTACGCTTAAAATGTGGAAGTATTCTTCAACTAAAGCCAAATTGAATTGGCTGGAAAGCGCTTTCCGTTTTGGAAAGCTTAAGAAATGGTAGCGCCAAGGGGAATTGAACCCCTGTTGACGGATTGAAAATCCGTTGTCCTAACCATTAGACGATGGCGCCGTAAAATGAGCCTGTTGCTTTAAAAAGCAGAATTGAGCCTCCGCTTTGCTCGTGTTTTGCTGGAAAAGTATAGCGGGTAAAGCGATAATGTCAATTTGGAGTTTTGGGGAATGCTGCTAAAGGGGCTGATTTTACGCCCTTTCCGGAATTTCGATGAATTTGGTGGCGTGTCCGGTGATTTCCAGGAATTTCTTGATATCTTCCGCGGGGATCACAAGTGAGGCCGTATTAATGAGTGGATGGCATTGCAAAGCCTTATCTTGAAGTTCTTGATCGATCAAGACTTCAATTTCTTTGTTTGGGTCATTGATCAGGCCTAAAAGTGTAACGGATCCCGGCTCAACTCCAAGGTGTTGTTTTAGGCTCTCCGGAGAGCCAAAGCTGAGTTTGCTAAGGTTGATTGTCTGACTTAGAGCTTTTAGATCGGCTTTTTTATTGGTACTGATCACAACCAAAAAATGACGCTTTGCATTTTTGTCCCTTAGGAAAAGATTTTTGATTGATACTCCGGGCATATTCAGGTCGAGTTTGTCGGCATCTTCGCACGTGAAAACCGCAGGGTGGTCAAAGCGTTGATAGTTGATTTTATGTTGGTCCAAAAAGGCGTAGATGTCGGGCATGGGGGATTGGTATTTATATGAAAAAGCTGAGGTTTTGTCCTATGAACGCTGACGTAAATTTGAACTTTTATGAGGATTTCGTCAATATTGCGTTTCCACCTTGGCTAAATCAGCGGCTTGGTCTAAAATCCAATTTGCTGTTTTGGGCTGAGGAATTATGGGTGGCCAAACTGCATTAATTAAAGCTAAATTATCATGTTAATCGCTAAAAATCTTTCTTTTGACAGCTCGGATGGGACACTTTTTGCTGATGTGGACGTTTCTTTGGATAGTGCAGCCAAAAAGCGCGTGGCGATTGTGGGCAAAAATGGTTGTGGAAAATCGACACTGATAAAGCTGTTAAAGGGCGAGCTGGAGCCGACTTCGGGCACGGTCAGTTGTGCGCACGAGGTGATCGGCTATTTGCGCCAGGACATTAAGTTTCCTGATGAAAACGCTTTGGTTGGCCAATATCTGGAAAGCAAACTGGAAGAGGATTGGATGTCATACAAAATTGAAATGGTTTTGGATGAGGTTAGTTTGCCGGCTGATATTGTCTTGATGGAGCTGAAAACCTTAAGTGGCGGTCAAAGAGTCAGGATCGCGATTGCGGAATTGTTGCTGGAAGAGCCGACGATTTTGCTTTTGGATGAGCCGACAAATCATCTTGATCATCCTAGCATTGAATGGCTTACAAAATTTATTGATGGATTTAATGGCTCTGTGGCGTTTGTTTCTCATGATCGTTATTTTATCAATGCGGTCGCAAATCAAATTTGGGAAATTACCGGCGATCATAAAATTGACGTTTATGGCTGTAAATACGATGAATTTTTGGTTGAGCGTTATGATCGTTATCAAAAAAAATTGCAGCTGCATGAATTCAGCCAAAGAGAAGTGAACGAGTTGGAGGCTTGGCTTAGCGAAAATGCGAATCATCCTAAATACAAATTTACGGCCACGGTTGCGCAAAAAAAGAAGGCGCTTGAACGCATGGAAAAAAAGGCTCCACCGGAACCTGTGGCGGATCCGCGTGTGCGTATGAAGAATTTGGGAACTCCGCAAAAGGGGACTGTGGTAGCGGCAAAAATCGTCAAGAAAAATTTTGATGAACGCGAAGTTTTAAAAGATTTGGAAGTCAAAGTGAGCAG
>JBAZYK010000002.1:0-159973 GCA_041659405.1 Candidatus Altimarinota bacterium | reverse complement strand
TGGAGGGAATGGTGATGATTTAGTCATCTTTCATCATCCCTCTTTTTGTTGTGGCTTAAAACCTGTTTTTTCTCTTTCCCTCAATATCAAATCCGTCTCGCACTCTCGAAATCTTGGAAAGGGGTGAATCCACCACTTGACATTTTGCAGGTTTGTGATACATTAAGGCCTCGATTAAATAATTGCATATATGAATAGATTATCTAAATATGTTGCTCCTGCGGTTTTAGGTTTTGCGGTTTTCACTGCTAATGATTTTAAGGATGCTATTGCTCAATACGACCATCTGCCGGAATCTATTGAAATGGATGGTTTTGGAAGGATTGATATGCCCTCAAAGAAAAAAACAGGTGAGATTTGTCAAATTACATATGGAGAAGTTTTAAAAGCTTTGGCAGAGTTCGGGACAGATCAGAATGACATTTTGCCTATTAGGGAGGTATATGTTGGAGCTGAGGATGAGGAGGGTGATATTTGTAATAAGTATGTTGACATTCAAAGGTATGCTGGTGTAAAAAAGGGTGATCCTATCTTGGTAAAAGCGGCAGCGGCAAGGGACGAAGAAGTGGTTTATACAATTGATTTGGATCAAATTCCGGAATCGGAAGCTCAACTTCGAAAAACTTATCCCTATGGAAAAGCTCCTATTCTTGATAGAGACGGAACTATTGTTCGTTGGGAAACTTTTGATTCCCAAAAATGGGAATCCGTTTATCAAGGTGATAAAAATGTGCTTTAGTTGAGTGTGTCTTTTTAAGTTTCTTGCTTTAAGGGCGTTATTTACGGTATAAGTAAGTGCTTTTAAATGTTTTTTATGAACGACGCCGTAGCGGATATTAAGTCCAAAATTGCAATCGAGGATCTTGTTTCTCAGTACGTTCAATTAAAAAAAGTTGGAAACAGTTTTAAAGGTTTGTGTCCTTTTCATGCTGAAAAAACGCCAAGTTTTGTGGTCAATCCGGAACGTGGAATTGCCTATTGTTTTGGCTGCCACAAAGGCGGCGATGTTTTTAAATTTATCGAGGAAATTGAAAATGTGGATTTTGTTGATGCTCTAAAACTTTTAGCAGAGCGAACCGGTGTGGAATTGAAACAATATCAACCTGTAAAGCGTATTTCTGTAGACGAGAAAGAGCAGTTGCTCCATATCCATGAACTTTCTGCCGCTTTTTATCAAAAATGTCTTTGGGAAACTAAAGATGGAGAAAAAGTTCTGGATTATCTGCATGTCAGAGGTCTAACGGATGAAACTATCAAACAGTTTCGTTTGGGGTTTGCGCCTGATTCTTTTGATCAAACCAATACAATGTTGTTGAAAGAGGGGTTTACCAAGAAAATGCTGATTTCTTCCGGTTTGGCGATGACAAAAGATACTACGCTTGAACACATTTATGATCGTTTTAGGGGAAGATTGATGTTTCCTATTTTGGATAGTCTTAGTCGAGTTGTTGGCTTTGGTGGGCGCGCTTTGAAGAAAGATCAGGAACCTAAATATTTAAATTCTCCGGAAACTGCCATTTATCACAAAAGTCATATTTTGTATGGATTTTCTGCGACCAAATTAGAGCTTAAGCGTCAGGAAACGGTTTTAATTGTGGAAGGATATATGGATTTTTTGGCGGCTTATCAGTCGGGTGTGAAAAATGTGGTTGCCTCTTCCGGAACGGCTTTTACACTCCAACAAATGCGTCTTTTGCAACCTTTTGTGAAGAGTTTGATTTTGGGATTTGATATGGATTTGGCCGGGCAGGAAGCTGCAAAACGTGCGTTCGATCTGGTTTCCGATTTCGATCTGGAAATTAAAGTTTTGGAACTTTCATCGGGAAAAGATATTGCTGAATTTGCGCTTACTCATGCACAGGAATTGATTGATTTGGTCGCTAAATCTCAAACTTATGGTGATTATGTTTATCAAAAACTGATTAAAACTTATGGAATAGAAACGATTCAGGCAAAAAGAAAAATCTTGCAGGAATTTAATAACTTTTTTTCAACTTTGGGAAGTTCGATTGAAAAAGATGATTTTGTGCGTAAATTAGCCTGTGATCTTCAATTGACGGAGGTTCAAATATATGACGAAATCAAGAATTTCAAGCTTTCAAAATTTCATCCGGCCAGAATCCATGAAGGCCTGGAGGAACTCAAAGTTAAGAAATATTCTTCTGATGAGCTATTACTTGGCTTCCTGATTGAGTTTGCTCGACTTGGGCAGATTTATAAGGATCAAATTCAGGAAGAGCTTTTTTCGGAGGACTTAAAAGCTATTTACAAGGCTTTTCTCGATAATTATAATAGGCTCGGCCCAGATTACCTGGTCAAGCATTTTATTGCCTCCTTACCGCAAGAACTAGCCGAAAAGGCATCGTTTATTTCTTTTTACATCAGTGAGATGTATGGAGAAATGGCCGAAAGTGTTGTGGAAGAAGAGATCAAAGGTTTAATTCTGAGCTTAAAAAAGAACTATTTCGGTAATAAAAAACGTAACTTACAGTTACAACTCATCCAGGCGGAAAAGACCGGTGATAAAGCGCTGCGGGAACAACTTCTCTCTGAGCTGCATCATCTTCATACCGCTTAACGCATTCATTTAGATTTATTTCATTTTATGGCAAGAACTAAAAAGTTCATCGTTCAACCAACCGACGACAAGCTAAATCAATTTCCCGTACAGGTGCGCGAACTCGTCAAAAAGGGACGAGAACATGGTTTTGTTACGCAACAGGAGCTTTTAAAGGCTATGCCGAATGTTGAGGAAGATTTGATTTTACTTGATGAAATCTATGCTCTTTTCTTTGATTTGGGTATTGAAATCGTCGACGCTAAAGACGCTTTGATCATGAAGGAAGAAAAAGATGACGAAGCGGTGGCGGTAGAACAAAAAATCAAGAAAGTTGCAAAAACAGTGGAGCTTCGTGAAATTGCCAATGATTCAATTCGCTTAAATTTGTGCGAAATTGGGAAGGTGGCACTTTTAACCGGAAAAGAAGAAATTGACTTGGCCAGACGTATTAAAAAAGGTGATCAGACTGCAAAACAACGGCTGGCTGAAGCCAATCTTCGTTTGGTGGTTAGTATCGCAAAAAAATATATTGGCCGTGGACTTTCTTTTTTGGATTTGATTCAGGAAGGAAATATTGGTCTTTTCCGTGCGGTTGAAAAATTTGATCCGGATCGTGGTTTTAAATTTTCTACGTATGCAACATGGTGGATTAGACAGGCGATTACCCGTGCCATTGCTGATCAGGCTCGTACAATTCGTATTCCGGTGCACATGGTGGAAACAATTAACAAGCTTACCCATGCGCAACGCCGTCTGGTGCAGGAACTTGGTCGTGAACCATTGGTAGAAGAGTTGGCTGCGGAAATGGATATGGATGTTAAAAAGGTTCGCCACATTTTAAAGATTTCTCAGGATATCGTTTCTTTGGAAGCTCCGGTTGGTACCGAAGAAGACAGTAAATTGGGCGATTTTATTGAAGATGATGATGCTCTTTCTCCTTCTGAAGCTACAAATCGTCAGTTGATTAAAGAGAATATTCATGAGATGCTTCAGTACCTTTCACCACGTGAACGCAAAATCATTGAAATGCGTTTTGGTCTAAAAGATGGCGTTGGTCACACTTTGGAAGAAGTTGGTCATGAATTCCGCGTAACACGTGAACGTATTCGTCAGATCGAGGCAAAAGTGTTGCAGAAGTTAAAGGAACACCCAACCAGTGCAAAAATTCGTCCATAATATTAATTACAAAACTGTGTTCAGCTTGCGAAATGTTGGCTGAGCACATCCGGGGTAGGGGCCCTGTGTGCGAAGACAATATTTCACAAACTGAACCTCATTATTAATTACTAATCGAAAAACTATGGCAGATATCGTTACAACTCAAGCTCAGGATGAGAGCAAAATGATTATGGTGACCAAAGAGGGTTTAAAAAAATTAAAGGAAGAACTTGATTATTTAACTAACACCAAGCGCAAAGAGGTTGCCGGTCGTATTAAAGAAGCGATTTCTTATGGTGATCTTTCTGAAAACTCCGAGTATGAAGAGGCTAAAAATGAACAGGCCTTTGTTGAAGGTCGCATCATTGAACTTGAAGAAAAGGTTAAATACGCAAAGATTATTGAAGAAAAACATAAATTGTTGGCTACAATTCAACTTGGAACTTCGGTAGTTCTTAAGAATTTGAGCAAAAAAGGACCAAATGAAGAATATACGATTGTTGGTTCAACAGAAGCTGATCCTTTTAATCATAAAATCTCCAATGAGTCTCCGGTTGGGCAAGCCCTTTTGGATAAAAAAGTTGGGGATAAGGTAAAAGTTCAGGTTCCAGCCGGGTTTGTGGAATATGAAGTCATCAAGCTTGTATAATCAAACATGACTGCAAAACGTTTAGGATCTTTTTTCCTGAAATTGATGAGTATTCTGGCCTTTATGGCCGTTAGTTTTGTGGCTCTTTTTTTTGCGTATGGATATCAGTCGGATCTGACGTTCAAGAATATTAAAAAAACGAGCATTATTGATATAACTGCGGTTTATAAAAATATTCGTTTGTCTTTGAATAATCAATTGCAGGCTAACGAAATTCCTTATCAAATAAAGGGGGTGTTGCCCGGTATTTACAATCTTTCTGTCGATAAACTACATTATTTGCCCTGGAAAAGGTCGCTTATTGTTCGCAATGATTTTGTAACAAGAGTTGATGATCTTTTATTGGTGCCTGAAGATATTGGTTCAGCCATAAAAGTGGTAAATAGTTTTGCTTCCGAGACGCAATTTTTTGAAGGTGATCATGGAATAGTTGCTGTGCGTGCCAATAATTTTGCCAGTGTAACCAGTTTTTTGGCAGATGGAACTTCTCGTCAGGATGATATTACTTTAGGAGTGGGTAAAATTGTGGAGGTGAAGTTTTTTAGTCCCACTCAATTGTTGATTTTCTTTGATAATCATACGATTAAAAGCTTTGATACTGATTCCGGAGAGACTTTTACTTTTGCTTTACCGGATAATTATGGGCGTTTGACCATGGATTATGGTCGAAGGATGGCTTATTTTATGCTTGATTCGGCTTTGTATGGTATTCCTTTTGAAAAGGTGGGGAAATTTACGACATTAAAAGATAGTGAGGTTTACCAAATTTTGGAACTTGTCGATCAATTTGTGCTTATGCCAAAAGGGTTGATGTATATAACCAAAGGGCGACTTTTTAGTGCGGGGTTTGTTGGTGAAAATGTACAGGCTGTCGATCCAATCATGCACGAGGTGCCTGTTTATACCGTTAGCAAAGTGCCGTACGTACAGCCGGTGTATGTTAATCTTTCTTATCAGCAGGGGAAAGATTATGGTTATCTTGTTTTACGCAGCAAAGATCAAAGGCAGCTTTATGCGATTTCCGTTGATGGGATTTATTATCCGGTAACTTCATCTTTAATTAAAGATTATTTTTTGAATAATAATGGAGATATTTTGTATTTAGCGGGGCTAAACGATCTTTTTTACTTTGATGCTTCGCTTAGAAAAAATATCTTGGTTAATCGTTTTGATAAAGATATTACCCTTCGGAACTGGTTTAGGGGTGATGGTCATTTTATTTTCACCGACGATCAACAAAAGCTGCAATTGGCGGATTTGACCTATACAAATGTTTATCCGCTTTTATTCGACAAGACTTCCAGCCATCTTTATATAAATAGAGATAGCGTTTATTTTTTGAACGACAAAAAATTGAACGTGTTGAATCTTAATCCGGAGGTTTCTTCAGCCCTTTTGTAAGCTTGTCTATTTAAATTTTGGCTTATGAGTGCTTTTTTCTTGGAATATACTTATTGAGTTGCTTTTGTTTTTCATACTCTTTTTTCGTCTCGGGATATTTCTTGAAGTAAACAATCAGATTCTTGATGATTAAAAAAGTGGCTATGCCTAAAATTAAGTAGTTGAGGATGCGGGCGGAAAGGAAAGGTAACTGTAAATATCGACAAATGATATAAAGAAACTCAAAAATACTTAGGGTTTGCAGTTTTCCCGGAAGAGCACGGAAGGTTTTTTTGAAGACTTTATCTTCTTTCATTTTTTTGATTACGATTCTTAAAGCAATTGAGGCTGCCAATAATAGAATTGCAATTGCAATTAACAATTTTAAATATGGAAACTGTAGGGATGGCATTGGAGTGAAAAAGTATTCCAGGATGTACATAATAGTTAGTAATTAATAATTAATAATGGGCTTTTTTTTGTGCCGGACGTACCATACTACTCCAGTCGCTATTATGGCAAGTAAACAGTAGATTTGGGCTTCACGCAGTCCTAAAAAGTAGTTACTTTCATCTCCGCGCAGAAATTCGTCTATAAATCGTAGTGTGGTGTAGGCAATGACTCCAAGATAGGCAATACGACCTGCTTTTTTGCCAATTTCATGGAAATAAAGCTGATAAAGGATGATGGTGAGTAAAAGGCAGTATATAGCTGCGTAAATCTGAGTTGGATGAATCGGTACGGCATAACGTGAGCTTTCTATAATAACGCCCCAAGGCAGGTTGGTTTCTTTGCCATAGTTTCTACCGTCCAGGAAAGCGCCGATGTTTCCCCACACAAAACCGGCTAAAATGCTGATTATAAGGATATCCAACCAACGTAGTGTGTTTTCATGGTTTTTGCGGCAAAAATAGATAAGGGCCAATGTAATGCCAATAAGGGCACCCCAGATGGATAGTCCTTTATCCCAGATGAAAAATATTTCGGATAGATGTTTAGAAAAATAATCAATGTTTCTGATTACAAAGGCAAGTCTGGAAACGATTAATCCGGCAAAGAAGATCGCCAGGCTATGGTTTGCTATAAAAGTCAGTTTGGAGCGGTCTTTTTGAATGAGTCTGTGAAGTACAAGCAGGGTCGCGAAAAAGCCCAACGCTATAAAAATCCAAAGGGCATAGATGGTAATGGAACCGAATTGCAATAAAATGGGAAACATATTAGAAATTCAAGATGATGAGTAAAGATCCAAACAGAAATGCAGGAACAATCACCAATGTGGCAATTTCGTTTCTTCTGAAAAAGTTGATTTTGGTGCTTAATGAGGCATGAAACAGGAAGAGGATACTCAAAAAATATTTTAAGAAAATTGAGTGGTAGATGTTAATTGGGCCGGGCAAAACAATGCCAAAATCTTTTTTGCCAAGGTAAAGTGAAATGAAATAGTACAGTAAATAAAATGCTAACAGCCAGCCACTAAAAGAAAGGATTTCGTCTGAAAGTTTTTCCAGGCCGGTTTTGCCAACATGTTGTTTTTTAGCTTTCTTTTGCAGTTTTTTTAGATCTTTTAGTTTGCGCATTAACTGTTTGCGCATGTGCCAAAAGGTTTTAATATTTTCTCTGGTTTGTCCTTTTAGATCTTCTTCTTTTGCCTGAAAATAGATACTGATATTTTCTTTTATTTGTTCATGAACTTTGGCCAAATTATCGCGAATCTCCTTCATTTCCGGGGTTTCTTCATTAAAACCGATCAAAAAACCGATCCAGAAATTTATAAAATGATCCTGGAACGTTTGTTGTTCATTATTGGTTATGTGATCAGCTCGCCATTCACGTAGGCTTTCCAATGTTTTTTTCCGGTTTGGATTACCTTTTTGGTGCAGTTGCAGCATCATGGTTTTTACTTCCATGGCAATTTCCAGTTTTTCTTTTTTCTTTAGTTCTTCGTGAAGGAATATTTCTTCCTGTTGCAAAAAATCGAGTAATTCTTCACATGATTTGCGGATATAATCGAGGTTTGTACTGTTTTTGATGCGGAGGATTTTATCGACATTTTTACGGATTTTTTCTTTAGTGTCCGGCTTTAAATCGTTTTGGTACAGGTCCAAAAGTTCTTTAACTTTTGCCAGAACAAAATCGACCTGGGTCTGTAGTATTTGTTGTTTCGCAGAGAAATCTTTAAAATCAAAATTTTCTTTTTCTGCTTTCTTTTTTTCTTCCAGGGCTTCTCCGTCCAGTTTGTTTTGAAGCTCAAATGCGCCTTTTTGACGTTCTTTTACTTTTTCTTCTTCGGTTAAATTAAGGTCAATCACATATTCAACCTCCAAAAGATATTCTTTAACCAATCGCTTGTATGCCGCGTAACGGTCTTCGGCCTGAATTGTGCCGTTGACCTTTTTTAGGTTTTTGTCGGTTGCGGAAAATTCGAATTTCGGTAAATCGGAAGTGGCTGTGGCTTCTTCGTTTTCGGCTATGGCAATTATGGAAATGATTGAAAACCCCAATTGATTTAATTCCGCGCGGGCACTTTTTTCGTCGGGAGCACCAATGGTTCCCGTAAGTTCTTTATTCTCTGGATTTATAACGGTATAACGGTACTTTTGCATTGAAATGGTGTTTTGCTATTTGTTGTGTTTAATGCTGGCTTCGATTAGTCCTTTAAATAGTGGATGAGGTTTGGTTGGACGTGACAGGAATTCGGGGTGAAATTGGCAGCCTACCATATAAGGATGGCCTTTAAGCTCAACCATTTCAACTAAATCCCCATCCGGAAAGATGCCTGCTGTTTCAAGTCCTGCTTTTTCCAGCTTATCGCGGAATTCGTTATTATATTCATAACGATGGCGATGTCTTTCGTGAATCAATTTTTCATCATATAATTTGGCGATCTTGGTTCCCGGCATGACTTTGCAAGGGTATGAGCCAAGTCTTAGTGTGCCACCTTTGTCTTTTTCTTTATATTGACCGGGTAAGAAATGGATAATATAAAAATCCGGAGAGAGTTTGTTGCTTTCATCAAATTCCTCGGAAGTGAATCTTTCATCCTTAAAATGATGACGGGCGAATTCAATGGTCTGGATCTGCATTCCAAGACAAATTCCAAAATAAGGAACCTTGTTTTCACGGCAATATTTTGCGGTCATAATCATTCCTTCAATGCCGCGATTTCCAAATCCACCAGGTACAATTACGCCAGCGGCGCTCTTTAGGGCATCCCAGGTTTTTTCATCATTTTTTTCAAGTTTCTCAGAGTCGATCCAGATTAAATCCAGGTCGCTTTTTTGGTGATAACAGGCGATTTTAAGTGATTCGACTACGCTTAAATATGAATCGTCCAAACCGGTATATTTTCCGACCAGGGCAATTTTAATTTTGTCGCGCTTGGCTTTAATTTTATCATTGAGTCCGATCCAATCTTTAAGATTTGGCTCAATCTTGCCAAGTTCCAATTTGAGTCCAATCAGCTGCGCTAACTGATGTTCCTCGAATTTAAGTGGAACTTCATAGATTGAATTTACGGTTGGTGCCGGAATTACGCAATTCTCATCCACATCACAGAAAAGGGCAATCTTTTTAAGTTGTTCTGTGGCGATAGGGTGATCGGCGCGGGCTAAAATGAAATCCGGCTGAATACCGGTTGCGCGGAGTTCACGCACGGAAGCCTGTGTCGGTTTGGTTTTTAGTTCTTTTGACGCAGCCAGATAAGGTAAAAGTGTAAGATGAACAAACAGGGTATTGCGGTGACCCAGCTCATGTCTAAGTTGACGAATGGATTCAAGGTAGGGGAGCCCTTCAATATCGCCGGTGGTTCCACCAATTTCAACCAAAACAATATCGGCCCCGCTGCTCTTTCCGGCGTCTTTAATGCGCTTTTTAATGGCGTTGGTAATGTGTGGAATGATTTGGATTGTTCCACCAAGATAGCTGCCTTTTCTTTCTTCACCAATCACATGTGAGTAGATTTTGCCTGTGGTAACGGAAGAAACTTCACTTAAGTTTTCACCGACAAAGCGTTCGTAATGGCCAAGATCCAGATCGGTTTCCGATCCATCCTGCAATACGTAAACCTCTCCATGCTGAAAAGGATTCATTGTTCCCGGATCTACGTTCAAATAAGGATCCAGTTTTTGAGTGAAGACCTTAAATCCCGAAGCTTTGAGGAGAGCACCGATCGAGGCAGTTGCAATGCCTTTTCCTAGTGATGAACATACTCCGCCAGTGACGAAGATGTATTTGGTCTCCCTCATAAAATTTGGTTTGGGTTAATTTTCAAGTTCGAGTCCGATTTTTTTTCGCACTTCGGACATTGTTGCGGCAGCGACTTTTTTTGCTTTTTTCGCCCCTTTGTTCAAAACGCTATAAACATATCCTAAATCAGTGGCAAGTTCAATTCTTTTTTTGCGATATGGAGCGAAATATTCGAGTATTTTTTCATTGAGAAGTTTTTTGGCATCACCATAACCAAAACCGCCTTTACGATACTTCTGTTCAAGAGCCTCGATTTCTGTTTTTGTAGCAAAGTGAGAATATAGTTTAAAAACCGTATCTTTGTTTGGATCTTTTGGCTCTTCCAACGCTGTTGAATCGGTCTTTATGCCCATAACCTGCTTTTTGAGTGTTGCTTCGTCTGCAAAAAATTCAATTACGTTTCCGTAGCTTTTGCTCATTTTGTGTTCGCCGTCGGTACCGATAATTGTGGCTACATCTTCGGGAATATATGGTTCCGGGCGCTTAAAAGTAGCGCCAAAATGGTGGTCAAATTTCTCGGCGATATCTTGGGCAATTTCAATGTGCTGCTTTTGATCTTTTCCGACCGGAACAAGATCAGGTTTATACATCAAAATATCGGCAGCCATTAAAATCGGGTAGGTGAAAAGTCCGACCGTTGCATCTTTTAAGCCCTTGGCTACGGCATCTTTATAAGCGTGCGCGCGTTCCATCAAACCCATGTGAGTAATACAATTAAAAATCCAGGCAAGTTCGGTGTGTTCATGAACATCACTTTGGCGGAAAAAAGTTGTTTTTTCGGGGTCAAGTCCAAGTGCAAGGTAATCCAGGGCCAAATTAATGGTTGATTCATGAAGTTTTTTGGGATCTCTAACCGTTGTGAGCGCGTGCAAATCAGCAATAAAAATAAAACATTCATGCGAATTCTGCATGGCAATGTGGTTTTTCATGGCTCCCAAATAATTGCCAAGATGAGGAGTTCCGCTTGCTTGAACCCCGGAAAGAATGCGTTTCTTCATAGTTTTGCTTTTATTGAAATTTTGAATCAAATAAGTATGGAAACTTCAATTTCTTGCCCAGTATAGCAGATTTTTTTATTTCTTTAAGTTAAACGGTAGAAAGTGGATCTACATCTATTTTTAGTGGGTTTTCTGCGGTGAATTTTTTGGCGAAGGGTGAGGATTTTATGGTTTTGGGTGCAAAGGTTGGGGTGCTCTGGGCCGTTGTTTTTTGCTGTAAATATTTTTTTAGAAGTTCTCGGGGATTTTCTCCGTTGATTAAAATGTGCCAACGATACTTATTGCGGAATCTTGGTATCAGTGCTGGATAAATCGAGATGTCGCTGCTTTTTTCAACACTTGCCGGGGTGTCTGAACTGGGGTCGTGTGAGTTAAGGGCGAGGAGTTTTTGGTAAATTTCTTCAGCTTTGTTTTTGGCTTTTTTGATATCTGTTTCGGCAATCGTTAATTTGATAAGTTTAGTGAATGGCGGATATTTAAGCTCATTACGAAGAGCAATTTCCAGGTCATAAAATCCAAGATAATCGTGTGCGGCGGCTTTCTTAATTACATAGTTATTAGGCAAATAAGTCTGAATAACCACTTCGCCATTGTTGGATTCGCGACCGGCTCGCCCGGAAACCTGGGTTAAAAGTTGAAAAGTTTTTTCGGCGCTACGGAAATTTGGGATGGTAAGGCTTAAATCAGCCAGAATTATTCCAACCAGGTTAACTTTTGGTAAATGTAAGCCAAGGGAAATCATTTGCGTTCCAACTAAAATATCCGCTTCGTGGTTTTTGAAAGCTGTGTAAATGTTTTTAAAGCTATCTCTTTGCGTTGTGGTGTCGCTATCGGCACGGATTACTTTGGCAACCGGAAAAAGCTTGTTCATTTCATCTTCCACCCTTTGGGTACCCAAACCCAGGTAGCGGATGTAAGCACTTTCACATTTTGGACAGATTTTGGGAACTTGACCGATTTTGCCGCAGTGATGGCAAATCAGTCGATCTACCTGATAAATTCCGCCTTCAATCGAGATTCTTTGATGATAGGTCATGGAGGTGTCACATTTGTCGCATTTCACAATATATCCGCAAGTGCGGCAGAGTACGGCGGAAGCGGCTCCACGACGGTTCAAAAAAAGAATCGCCTGTTCGTGTGTTTGAAGTTTGTCGGTTAATTTTGCTTGAAGTGCTTCGCTGAAAATCGAAAAATTTTTCTTTTTAATTTCTTCACGAAGATCAACTATGGTGGTTTTTGGTAAAGTGCTGCCGAATTCTTTGGTCGCGCGTTCGTTGAGTTCCACAAGCTCGTAATTGCCCTGTTTGGCCTGATAATAAGTTTCCAGTGAAGGCGTAGCGGAACCGGCTAGAACTTTTATATTCAAAATTTCGGCCATTTTAATTGCTACGTCCAAAGTGTTGTAATGTGGCGATTGATCCTGTTTGTAGCTGCTATCGTGCTCTTCGTCCAAAATAATAAAACCAAGATTTTTGAAGGGAGCGAACAGCGCGGAGCGTGATCCAATGACGATTTTGGCTTCTTCTTTGTGAATACTTTGCCAGGCTTTTTCCTTTTCCTTGGCTGTTAATTGGCTATGGATAACCGCAACTTTGTGGTGAAAATGCTGTTTAAAACGCTGAACGGTTTGAGCGGTTAAAGAAATTTCGGGAATCAGCATTAAAACCTGCTTGCCTTCGTGGACCTGTTTATCAGCTATGTGAAGATATATTTCGGTTTTGCCGGAGCCGGTAATTCCATGGAGCAAAGCAACTTTTTTTTGACTTTGCTCGATTGTTTGCAGGACTTGCAGCTGATCAGCATTAAGGGCGTGGCTTTTTAGGGTTTGTAATTCATCCTGTTGGGTAAAGTCGGGCGCAATAATTTTCTTTTTTTTGATGAACGGAATCGGCAAAAACAGCTTTAATGCTTTATAAGTAGGGCAAAAATAATAATGGGCTATCCATTGTAAAAGTTCAATTTGAGAAGGTTCCAGATGAGGTGCGTTCTCGACAATTCCCAAAATTTCTTTGGTTTTATATTCGGGAGTTTGGCTGTGCATGTTTAAAATAACGCCTTTCATTTTTTTGTTGCGAAGTTGAATTTCCACAACCTGGCCGATTCGCGCATTGATGGAATCGGGAATTTGGTACGTGAGCGTGGCTCTGTCGTTACCTATTTTTTGCGGAAAGAGGATTTCAGCGAAGTTCATTTCTGATGGCTTTATTGAGTTCTTTACAGACTTTTTTTGGGTCCAGGCCGTGTTTTGTTACACCTTCTTGAATGCTTTCAAAGGTGGCTGCGTAGCAACCTATACAATGAATTCCAATATTTTGCAGAACAGGTAAAGTTTCGGGAAAGGCTAAGACTACATCGCCAATGATCATGTCTGGTGTGATTTCGATGATTTCGCCTTTTTCAAAAGTGACTTCTTCAATTTGGAAAGGGGAGTGGCTTTTGGCTTTTAAGGAAGGGGTTATCACATTCTGTATCTTTTCTAAAAGAAGTGGGAATTTTTTAAAACCGGCGCTCTGGTTAAGGTGGCCACCGTTTGGCACAAGAATCAGATCAGTTTGAGTCTTTTTTGATAAATCCTTGGAAATCGTCAATTTTACATAAGGATCGTTATCTCCGGCGAAAACATAGAACTTTTTACAATTTTGGCGAATTTTTTTCCAATCAAATTTTTTGGCGAAAGTTTTCATTCCTTCATCAAATTTGTTTCCAGGTAGTTTTCCAAATCCAGCTACCAAATAAGCGGCTTTGATTTTGAATTTCTCGATCAGGTTCAAGGTAAACAAAACGCCTAAACTATGACCAATAAAAATGCTTTCCGAGTTTAGATGCTTTTTGTATGGTTCAAACGCTTTAAGCCAATCTTTTAAGGTCTGTTTTTGTGGAGTGGGAAGTGGCGGAATAATGACCTGATAGCGGCTTCCTTTTAGCTCTTTTTTAAGCCATGGAAACCAGTTTTCTTGCGGGGTGCCTTCTACTCCATAAAAAATGAAAATTGTTGGTTTTTCCATTTTGCGTGTTGCTGGTCTTGACATGTTCAATTAAATGTGGTAAAAAGAAGATCCCTTTAAACTTGATATGTCGCTTGAACAACATACATTAAAGCAAAAATCTTTTAAAGATCGTTTAGAGCTTTTGTTTGATATAAAAGCCGATAAACGGCTTGTTTTTGAAAAGAAACTGCTCTTGGATTATATCCAAGCTAATCAAGCTGAATTTGTGGCTGAAATTAAAAATGGCAAGGGGATTGATTTGCGTAAAAAGCTTGGTTTGAGTGGGGTGAAATATGAAAAAATTTGGCTCGAAATAGTGGAAATGTTAAGGCAAAATTTGTCCAGTGAATTAGTAAAGGACTCAATGCTTGAACAGGGTTTGATTGTCTTTAATGCCTTGATGACTTCGGCTAGAATCCAAAGGGAATTTCGATAGTTTTTTTGCTATGTCCGCTTTAGGGCGGACGCGGACATTCGCTGCGCTCATGTCTGTTAGGCCGGCGTAGTGGCCGGCCGGATTTGCGTAGCAAATCTGTTGGTGCGCCAAGAGGGAATCGAACCCACAACCTTCGGTTCCGAAGACCGACGCTCTATCCAGCTGAGCTATTGGCGCGTAAGGCTTTTAAGGTGTTTTGCGGTCCCATTATACTTACTTTTTTAAAAAAGTCCTCTCTTTTTTAGGGAAAGGACCTTTTTTAGTGGTTTTAACTTTAGGTTTAATTATTTCTTCTTGCCGCCTTCCAGCTTCTTTTTTGCGTTGTACAAGTTCCAATCAACCAGAATAGGTGTAGCTATAAAGATTGAAGAATAAGTACCGGCAACGATACCAACCATTAAGGTTATGACAAAGAAGCGGACGCTTTCAGCTCCAAAGATCGCTAAAGCAAGTAAAGTCAGGAATACTGCAAGTGAAGTATTGATAGAACGGGCAATAGTTTCGTTTACAGCCTGGTTAGAAACTTCCGTGAAGCTTTCATCACGTTTTTGATACTTAAGTTTTTCACGGATACGATCGAATACTACGATTGTGTCGTGCACCGAGAAGCCAAGAACCGTGAGCATGGCTGTAATAAACAGGGCATCGATCTGTACTCCAAAGAACACACCAAAGTAAACATAAACACCAAGCATAATGCCAAGATCATGCAAAAGGGCAACAACAGCCGCTGTACCGAATTTCCATTTACCAATGTGGCGAGGAATTCTGCGGAAAGCGAAAGCAATGTAAATGATGATCATCAAACTCGCTATAATAACGGCAAAGATTGCTTTGTAACGTAAGCTTTCTCCTACTGTTGGGCCAACAGTGTTAAAGTGAACCTCTTCAAAATCACCTAAGCGTTGTTTGAGTTGTACGAGCAATTGGTCGTGCTGATCCGAAGTGATGGTTTTGGTCTTGATCAGGTAACCCTGCTCACTTGGAACGATATGTGGAGTCCCAAGGTCAATCTTGCTGTCTGTTCCGGTTATAGCCGGTTGATTATTGTTGGCAGCCGGAGTTGTTACTTTTTGATTCAAAGCATTGGTGCTTTCTGTTAATGCTTTTTCGATTAGACTGATTTGTTGCATTTGTTCACCCTGGAGAGTTTTGAATTTTAGTTCCATCAAAGTTCCTCCCGTGAAGTCCAAGCCTAATTTAATGCCAAAAGCCGGGATACCAATTAGGGCAATAACAAGCAAAGCTCCTGAAATGATGTAAGAAATTTTGCGAGTTTGGATGATTGGCCAAAGTTTTCTTTCTTTATTTTTTGGAGCGCCGAATAACCAAAGTTTGTCAGCCAGTTTAGTTCTTGTTAAAGCTCCAATAAGAGTTTTGCTCACTGTGATTGCCGTGAACATGGAAACCAAAATACCGGCAGCAAGGTTGAAGGCAAAACCTTGAATGATTGAGCTTCCAAAGTAGAAAAGGATGCTGCAAGTGATCAGGGAAGAGAAGTTTGAATCACGAATACTGCTCCAAGCACGGTCAAAACCGATTTCAATAGCGGCGCTTAATGGTCTGCCATCACGAAGTTCTTCTTTAACTCTTTCAAAGATAAGAATATTGGCATCAACAGCCATACCAATTGAAAGGATCACACCGGCAATACCGGCTAAAGTCATAACGATTGGTGTGGAAAGTAAGAAGCTTAAGAAGAAGAGAATGAAACAAGAAAGAATCAGGGAAATTCCTTTTTCCGGACCAGATTCTTTGGAGTTTAAGATGCGGGTAATCAAATAGACAAAAACGCCAATGGAAATTGCTAAAGCCCAGCCAATTGGTAAGGCAATTTTTATCAAGAAAAGCATGATGATTGAGTAGACCATCAAAGCCACTACCGCCAATAAACCAGGTAGACGATAGTAAAGGGTCATGAACAAAGCTATCAAGATAAAGCCGATAAGACCTGCCCATAAACTCTTATTTAGCGCGTCCTGGCCCAATGTGGCCCCGATAGTGTTTTGTCCTGCCAAAACGATTGGTGCAGGAATTGCACCTGTATTTAAGTCGCGGGCAAGATTGCTGGCTTCATCAAGTGTGTAGTTGCCGGTGATTTGAGCTTTTCCTCCGGAAATTTTTTCGTTTACCTTTGGGGAAGAAATCAATTTACCACCAACAAAGATTGCAACCGGTTGTCCAACATTTCTTTCGGTGATTTGTTCAAAAAGTTTTGCTCCTTCGTCATTAAATTGGATAGTCACATATGGTTGAGCAAGCTGAGTGAATTCGGTATCTGCATGTATGAATTGTGCTCCTGTTAAGCCAGTATCCTGCCATTCATCCGGAGCAGCACTATAGAAAGTACTGATGTATTTAACTTGTGATTCTGTCTTTGTTTCGGTTGAAGCTGCTTTGATTTCGATTCCCTTAATAAGGTGGAAACCAAACTCACTTTCTGTAACAGGGGAAAGATCGCCGTTTTTCTTTAAAGCCAGGGCGGCATCTTCAAATGGTTTTACGTAACCATCGCCCGGACCGGTGACCGGGTTTGGTAATAATCCACCCTGGTCTTTATCGGCTTTGTCATCTGAATATTGTTTAGCCAGGTTCTCAAAATTTTCACCACCCTGGATTTTCTTTAAAATATCGTCAGCCAATTTTTTAGCTTCATCTTTTGTTCTTGCTACACCTGCATCTGCTTTGGAAGCTCCTTTATAGGCAATTAAAATGTGTGCAACTTTTGCGGAAGCTTTGTTATCAATTGTTCTTTGTTGATCACGTTTATCAACCAGTTTAATTGTTTCATATCCTTTGTTTTGAGTAAGATTTCCGCTTGAATCAACGGTATAAGATCCACTGGCACTTACAATTTGGCTGTAAACCTCGCCAACTTTTAATGTATTAAAAAGGATGTCTGCTATTTCTGTTGAAGTTTCATCTTTATATTGATAATCACTTTCTGTGTGGGTAACTTTTTCAGGATTGGCTTGTTGTTCCTGTTTTCCTAGCAGGGCAAGGTCTCCTCCGGTTTTAACTTTTGCCAAAAGAGCTTCTGCTCCCGCTTTTGCGGTAGAATCAGAAGTTGTGTCAGCAGTTTTTTTCCTTTCCTTAAACTCCAGCTGAATGGTCTTACCTACTATTGCTTTTGCTTCTTCCAAGTCTTTGATTCCGGCGAGTTCCACAACGATATGTTTTTCATCGGCTACGGAAGAAACATAAATGTTCGGTTCAGATACGCCTAAGCCATTAACACGGTTGTTGATGACATTAACAACACCATCGATAATGTTTTGTTGATCCTTTGATGGCACTTTGCGAAGGTCGATTTGATAATCGAGCTGAGAGCCTCCTTGTAAGTCCAGGCCAAGATGAAAGTTGCTATCCAGTAGAGATTTTTTTAGACTATCCAGTATGTTTAATTGAGTCCCGGTTGGGCTGGCCCCGATGAGTTTTTGTTGATATTGGGCAGGTAGATCAATAAACCCCAGAATTAAAGCGGTGAGAATTATGATTCCTACCTTAAGAAAGTGTCGATTCTTCATAGCTTGAAGATGATTGATTAAGAATTAAAAAATTGTGTTCAGATCTGAAGCATATCCTTAGCTAGTTCGCTATCGAGCTCTTCGTTGTTACCTTTGCCACTTCTTCCGTAATCGTCAGCAAGCTTTACTACGTCATCAAGCTCGGGAGTGGAAACTTCAAAGATTTTGGAATCTTCAAGTCCCTCTATGCGGTGGAGAGTATATGGAAAGATGTCAAATTTGTCACCAGGATTTAAGATCAACTCTTGCAGGTTTTGCTCGTCTGGTCCATAGGTGAGTTTTATTTTTCCTTCAAAAACATATTGGGTCTCACATTTTTTTTCGTGATACTGAAGCGAAAGTCGAGCACTTTTTCGCACTTCAAGGATTTTGCCGGCATAAGCATTAGTGTGGGCAAACCAAACTTCACGTCCCCACGGCTTTTCCTTGATTTTTATTGGCATTTGTTGGTTCATATTACTTTAAAGCAATTTTTTAAAATGGGCGGTTTTATTGTTTTTTAATTTTTCAACCAGTTTTTTAACGTCGTGGCTGCGATCTTTTTTGCATACAAGCAGCGCATCTTTGGTATCGACGATTACTATATCTTCCAAACCGATGGTGGCAATAAGTTTTTTTTCGTCACCATAAACCAGTGTTCCTTTTGTGTCTATGGCAAGATGTTTGCCTTTGACCAGATTGGAAGTTTCTTTTTCAGAAAGTTCGTCAAAGATTGATTCCCATGTTCCAACGTCGCTCCAGCCAAGTTCGGCCGGAATGATGCGCACTTCTTTGGGGTCGACTTTTTCCATAATGCCATAATCGATGGAGATTTTATCGCATAAAGGATAATAAGTTTTTAGCGCCTTTTGCTCTTCTTTGGTACCTATTTTTTGCTGAATTTTCATCAGATTTTTATAGGTGGTGGGCAAATATTTTTTGAATTTTTTAAGGATGGTATCAATTCTCCAGACATAAAAACCGGTATTCCAGAGATACTTATATGATTGCAAAAAGACTCTTGCTTTAGCCAAATCCGGCTTCTCCACAAATTTTTCAAAAGAGAAAATTTCGACTCCGTTAATTTCTTTTAAAACTTTGCCAATTTTCACATATCCCAGATTAACATTGGGGAACTTGGCTTTTACTTCAATAACATTAAGTGTGTTTTCGTCATGGGCGAGTTTTTCGGCAATTTTTATCTTTTTGATAAACTCATCCTTTTTTTGTACAAGATGATCGGCGTAAATAATACTCATCACGTCATGAGGATACTTTTTTGCCAAATAAGCTGCGGCCAGACCAATACATGGTGCGGTATCCCGCAAATCCGGCTCAACAATTATATTTTCCAGTGGAATTTTACCTTTTACCTGTTCACGGACAACTTCCAGATATTTATGATTAGTCGAAACGTAAATATGCTCGGGCTTTAAAAAGTTCAGCCGCTCAATGGTTTCCTGAAGCATGGTTTTGTTACTGATCAGTTTTTGAAACTGTTTTGGTTTATCAACTCTGCTTAATGGCCAAAGGCGTGTACCTGTTCCGCCGGCTAAGATTACTGCTTTCATTAATTAGTTATTAAGGATTGTCCGGTCATGTCTTTGGGTTTTTTGATATTTAACAAATCAAGCATGGTTGGAGCTATATCTTCAAGGCCACCTTTTTTGCTTAATCTATACTTGTTTTTGGTTTCTGCTGCAAGTGGGGATTGGCTTTTGGCAACCAGGCAAATAACCGGATTGATTGTGTGGGAAGGACACTGATCTCCATTTGGGTAAATCATATATTCGGCGTTGCCGTGATCTGCGGTTAAAATAAAATCGTAACCATTGGCTAAAGCTGTGGGAACGATTTCGCCTATACACTTATCAATAGCTTCCAAAGCTTTTACAGTGGCTTTGTAATCGCCGGAATGGCCTACCAGATCGGCATTGGCAAAGTTTTGGATAATCACCTGGAATTTATTTTTTTTAATTTCTTGAATGGCGCGATCAGCAATTGCTTGTGCGCTCATTGCCGGTTTTTGGGCATAAGAAGGCGTTTTTGGAGAATCGATTAAAATTCGATCTTCAAGGGCAAAAGGTTTTTCAACTTGGCTATTAAAAAAATAGGTAACATGTGCGTATTTTTCGGTTTCGGCTATCCTAAGTTGATGGATTTTATGCTGACTTAAAATATCTCCAAGATTGTTTTTTACAGCTTTGGTTGAGTACACAACTTCCGCTTTGGTTGAATAGTCGCCAAAGCAAACAAAAAATGGATGAACAGTTTTAGCTGGTTTAAAGCCAATTTTAGCTTCTCCTGTAAAACATTGGGTGATCTGGCGTGTTCGATCCGTGCGGAAATTCCAGAATATTACCGAGTCTTTTGGTTTGATCAGGCCATGTTCATCAAGCAAAATCGGCTCAATATAATAATCGGTTTTGATACCACTGGCGTAAGAATTTTTGATAGCTTTGATGGGATTGGTTTCTTTGAGGCCTTTTCCAACAGTATAAAGGTCATAAGCTTTTTGAGTGCGATCCCAATTATTGTCACGATCCATGGCGTAATAGCGGCCGATGATGGTGGCAATTTTGGCTTGAAATTGAAGTTTATCGCCATTGCCGGTTTTGAAAGGTTGATCCATTTTGAGTTCATGGATTTTTGCCTGAATTCGTTTGATGAATTTTTCGGCGGTTCTTTCGGGAACATCACGGCCATCTGTAATGGCATGAATGTAGACAGGGCCAACTTTAGCCTTTTTTGCCATTTCCAAAAGTGCGAACAGGTGATTTAAATGTGAATGAACTCCCTGATCGGAAATCATTCCTAAAAGGTGCAAAGCTGATTTTGGAGTTTTTTGAACTTTATTTAAGGCTTTTAAAAGAGGCTTTTTTTTGAAAAAACTTTTGTCTTTAATGCTGCGGTTTATTTCTTCAAGTTTTTGAAAAACAATTCTTCCCGCGCCCATGGTAAAATGTCCGACTTCCGATCCACCCTGTGTTCCTGCCGGTAAGCCAACCGCTTCACCGTGAGCTTGAAGTAACGCCACCGGATATTCTTTTCTTAAACGATTCAAGTTTGGCATTTTGGCGTGAGTAATGGCATTGCCCGGGTAATCTTTGCCCTCACCAAAACCATCCAAAATCATAAGATAAACTTTTTTTGTTGCCATAATTAAAATTAGAAATTCAGAAGTTGCAGATACCAGTTCAAAATCCTTTCACCCAGGAAGATGGTTAAAACGCTTCCCATAACCATAAAAGGTGCAAAAGGAACCTGAGTTTTTGGTGTAACTTTTTTGCTGGCGATAAGTCCTAAACTTAAAATTGCGCCAATAGCGTAAGTTAAACAAATTGCGATCAAAAATTGCTGCCAGCCAAAAATAAAAGCCATGGCAAGGCCAAGATATAAGTCACCTTCACCCAACCATTTTCCCTTGGAGAGCACGATTTGTCCGCCAAAAAAGATCAAAGCAATCACTGTAGCAATAATAATGGAAACCAGTCCGGTTTTGGCTATGAATAGCGAACCGATCAGGGAAACTCCCATAAAAGGGAAGAGCAGCATGTCGGGGATTTCCATGTTTTTTAGATCGGAAAAGAAGATTCCAATAAAAAATAATCCAAAAATAAAATAAAGAATAAAGGAAAGTAGTTGCCATCCGTAAAAAACTCCATCCATCAAAAATGGAAATTTCAAAAAAGTAAGAACGGCCAAAAGTCCTGTCATTAATTCTATAAAGAAATAATCATAACTGATTTTTTTATGACAGAAACGACATTTTCCTTTTAAAATAAGAATGCTTAATAGTGGTACAAGATCACGGTTTTTAAGGACTTTTTTGCAGAAAACGCAATGTGATCTGCCGAAAATGATTCCTTTTTCGTTGGTCTCGAGTCGGTTAATTACAACACTTAAAAAGCTGCCAAAGCTTAGGCCCAGGATGAAAATTAAGATGGAGATTAAGACGAGCATTGTAATGAAAATTAAATAATTATTTCTTTGTGATGTTGGTATTATTGTGCATTTAGAACGTTGGCCTTTAAAGTATTGGGGTCGACTCCCTTAACCTTGGCGACCAGGTTTGTATAACGTTCGGTAGCAGAAGCGCTGATGGAGTTGCCTTTGCCCATGTCGTGGGCTTTTTGATAGTAGGTGAGTGCCTGACTTGTGTTACCTTTTTTTTCGTTTAATAAGCCAAAATTTAGATAAATGGCTTCCAGTTGCGGGTCGATATTAATTCCGGTTTGCAGGTTTTTTTCGGCTTGATCCAATTGTCCGGCGCTTATTTGGGCCCAGGCGAGCAAATTGTAACTCATGGCTTCATTGGGGTGTTTAAGGTATGCCTTTTCGGCCAGGCTTAAAGCTTTATCCGGTTGATTTGTTTTTTCAGTATAGAGCCAGATTGGTCTAATATAATAATTTATATCTTGATCGTTGATGGCCAAAACATTTTCATAATTTTGGGCGGATTTGTTGTAGTCTTTAAGTTGCAAATAAATCTCGGCAAGCTTTTGATTAATCTGAATAACCGGCTGGAAACCATTCTTTTTGGCAAGTTCCAAATTGGCTGCGGCAAGCGGAAGATTATTTAAATCATAATAGGTAAGTCCAAGAAAATAATAAGTTTCAGGTTTTTGAGGATCCAGATTTTTGGCCTGATTTAGCGATTCCAGCGCGTCCTGATATTTGTCGATGCTTAGGTAGGCATATCCAAGTAAAACCCAGGCATCACGATAATCTTTTTGGGCTTTAATGACATCAAAAAGCAGTGGAATCGCTAATTGATATTCTCCGGTTTGATTAAAACTGCGGGCCAGCAAAGCTTTTAAATGAATCGGTTCTCCACCCTGATTGAAATTAAATTCGTTAAAAGCATTCAAATAATTTTGTGCTTTTTTGGTGATGTCATCGCTTCCGCCCATTTCTACGGCTTTTTTTAGAAGATCTTTGCTTTTATCGTATTCACCGCTAAATGCAGCAATGATTCCTTGGTAGTATTTTGCGGTTTGACTATCGGCATTCAGGTTGGCAAAAAGATTTTTGGCTTCGTCGATTTGGCGATTTCCAAGGTAAGACCTTCCTAAATAAACCAGGGTGTCGGTGTTGTTTGGGGCGAGTTTATTGGCTTGTTGAAAGTTTGCAACGGCCGCATCATATTCATGATTCAATAAGTGAATGCGTCCAATTTTCACAAATGGTTCCGGATTTGTTAGATCAAGTTTGCTGGCTGCTTCATATTCGGCAATGGCCAGGCTGTAATAACCGTTTTGTTCCAATAATGCGCCACGTGAAATGTGTTCGGTGTAGGTTTTGTTGCGTTCCACTTTTTGAGTTCCCTGTTCGGTTTGTGGATTTTGAGGAGCTGCAGGGAAAAATGGCCCGCCGGATTGAAAAGGTGGAAGTCCAAAAATGTAAAGACCGCTTGTAACAAAGCTTAAAAAAAGAATTAAAGAAAGTGCTGGTAATAGTTTTTTCATGCGGAGATTATGCTTGGATTATAGGCGGGTAATTGTTCCTGGGACTTTAAGATTTGATTGGTTTTTAAGGTGTTGGCATGACAAAAAGCAATGGCTAAAGCGTCCGCGGCGTCATCCGGAGTAGGGAGGTGATCCATCTGAAAAATCAGTTGAACCATTTTTTGAATTTGTTTTTTTTCGGCGTTGCCATAACCACAAACTGCCGCTTTAACCTGTTGAGGTTTGTATTCGGCGATTTCATAACCACTGGTTGAAAGCAGCTGCATCATTGCGCCACGGGCATGGGCAACATGAATTGCCGTCTTTACATTTTTACTAAAAAAAAGTTCTTCGATTGCCACTGAATCCGGCTTCCAGGTTTTTAAAAGAGTTTTTAAATCGTCATTAATTTGTTGAAGACGGGAACTTAGCGATTGATTCGGTAAGGTCTTAATGCAGCCGTAATCCAAGAGTTTGAATTGGTCTTTGGAGCATTCAATAAATCCAAAACCTGTGGTTGCTGTTCCTGGATCGATCCCCATTATAATCATAAGGATTTTTCGGTATAGGTACGTCAAAAAAACGCACCTTTATTTTAATGGAAAATCTTAAAATTTAATAGTCGAAATCTGTTTTTCGTCTTTACTGGCGTTGCTCACAATGACGATTTTGTCATTTGCTTTGGCCAGATTATTTTTCTTCAAAAATTGGCGAATCATTTTAACGTCGATTTCTTTGGAAATCGGTTGAATGTATGTTTTTTTAATTCCCCAAACCAGGGCAAGTTGTCGTTGCACTTTTGGGTCTTCGGTTAGCGCAATAATCGGGATGTAAATTCTGTGTTTAGCCAAATGCTGTGCGGTAAATCCGGAATTTGTGATGGCTATAATCAGATCTGCGTTAATATCCACAGCTAACTTTGCCGCATTTAAACAGGTTGCGTAAGATACCGGAAGATTTTCATGAAAAAGCAGATTCGGTAAAAACTCTTTGTGTCTTTTAAGATATTGTTCAACGGAAGCTGCAACTTTAGAAAGTGTAGCTGTTGCCTGCAGCGGATATTTGCCAACAGCCGATTCGTTAGAAAGCATCAGCGCATCACTATGATCAAAAACGGCATTGGCGGCATCACTCATTTCAGCGCGAGTTGGTCGGGGATTATCCACCATTGATTGCAAAATTTGCGTAGCGGTAATAACCGGTTTGCCATGAAGATTGGCCAGTTTGATAATTCTTTTTTGAATGAGCGGAACTGTTTCGGCGGGGATCTCGCTGCCCAAATCACCACGTGCAACCATTACTCCATCAGTCTCGAAAATAATACTTTCCAGATTTTCAACGGCTTCATGACGTTCGATTTTGGCAATAATTTTAGCTCGTCCTTTTTGAAGGCGAATAAGTTCGCGAAGTTCTTTGATGTTTTCGGCAGATTTTACGAATGAAAGAGCAACATAATCCACATTGTGAGCGAGTCCGAATTTAAGGTCGGCTTTGTCCTTGTCGGTAATCGGATTTGCCTTGATTGAAGCGGTTGGAACGTTAATTCCTTTATGTGATTTAACGATTCCACCATTGGCAACTCGGCAAAAAATCTCGTTCTTTTGGACTTTGATTACGGTGACTTCAATCAGTCCGTCGTCGATCAGAATTTGATCATTTTTCTTAACATCTTTAGGCAGTTCCTGATATTGGCAGGGGATTATTGCGGCGGTATGACTCGCGGAATTTGCTAAATGTCCCACGATTTTTGTTGTAGTTAAAATAATCGTTTGTCCTTTTTTGATGTTTATACCTTCCGCAGGCATTTCGCCAACACGGATTTTTGGGCCTTGTAGATCCTGCATAATGGCAATTGGCGTTCCGACTTTCTTTTCAACTTTGCGAATATTTTCAATAATCCTGGAAAAACTTTCATAACTCCCATGCGAAAAATTAAGCCGCGCCACGTTCATTCCGGCATGAACCATTTTTTCAATCATGCCAAAATCCTGTGAGGCCGGCCCAAGTGTGCAAACAATTTTTGTTTTTTTGTGAAGCATGAGTTTGTTTTATTTGATTTTATTATACAGCAAAATCAGCTTTAAATGAAGGGCGAATTTACCTTAAATGTACTCTATGATCTTGAAAAAACTGATGTGAATTTACCCTCGTTGATAATTTTCACAACTTCTTGAGGATTAAAGATTGTACCATTCATGCAGACATAAATGCCATCAGGTAAGTAGTTTAGTTGGCCAAGGGCAAAACCTAAATTAAATCCTGCATCGGAAGGTGAAAAGCCTTGGATAGGAATCATTGATCCAGTAAGGATAATCACCTTTTTTTTCTTTTTAGATTGGCTTGTAAATATTTTGCTGTGTCGGGCATGGTATAGGTTCCATGTGTGATGATGATTTTTTTAGATACACTTTTTTCAATCGTTTCTAAGATTTTTTTTCGATCGTTTTGAGTTAAGCTTCTGCTGTCCTTCATGCAGACCTGAGTGAATATGACTTTATTGTTTATTTTGAGCGATTTAATGTATTCAGGAATAACTGAGTGACGATTTGGAACGGCTGTGTCTTTCGTTGCATCATAATATGAATCAATAGTTCCACCTGTTAAAATAAATTGGACGTCCGGTTGTTCGATTATTTTTTTCATGGTGTTTTTTGTTAAGATTTTGAATTGGCTGCCCCTACTTCACCGTCACGCTCTTTGCCAGGTTTCTTGGCATGTCGGGGTTGTTTTGGCGCAGAATGGCCAGGTAATAGGCCAAAAGTTGGATAGGGATGATGTTTACGATTGGAGAGGCAATGCCTACATCCGGAACGCGGATCCAGAAGTCAAAAATGGCGTCGTTTTCCGGTGAAATGCCAATTATGTAACCGCCGCGGGCTTTGACTTCACGGGCGTTGTTTAAAATGTCGGTGCGGGTTTCGTCGTTGGCTACAAGCGCAATGCAAGGTGTGCCTTCGCTGATCAAAGCAATCGGGCCGTGTTTTAGTTCTCCTCCGGCAAATCCTTCGGCGTGAATGTAAGAAACTTCCTGCAATTTTATGGCTGATTCAAGCGCCATGGCG
The DNA here is from genome assembly GCA_041659405.1 of Candidatus Altimarinota bacterium. Classification (GTDB taxonomy): domain Bacteria; phylum Patescibacteriota; class Gracilibacteria; order UBA1369; family UBA1369; genus JBAZYK01. The sequence goes on along the minus strand of JBAZYK010000002.1, from coordinate 133,545 downwards.
TAGTTTACCGCTTTGCCGATCACGTACATACTTTCGCTATCCTTTAATTTTTCTGCCAGGTTTTTGATGTGTTCTTCGTAGCGTGGATTAAGCATGTCATTGATTTTTCCGGCAGTTTCAATGAGCAGTTTTTTGCCTTCCTGCAGCTTATCCACACAAGCGTAAGCAAGCAGTGTCAAAATCGCAATTTGGGAAGTTGTGGCTTTGGTTGATGCCACAGCCTTTTCTGGGCCGGCTTTAATGTGCAGTGTGTAGTCGGATTCGCGATCCATGGTTGAGCCTTCCACATTTACAATTGAAAGAACTTTTGCGCCTTTTTTCTTGGCAACCTCAATCGCTTCCAAAGTATCGGCGGTTTCTCCGCTTTGTGAAACGGCAATAACCAGACTTTTTTCTTTTAGGAAATGTTGATGACTTGGGAATTCCGATCCCACAACCACATTTACGTGTCTTTGAGCGACTTTAGCGAAAATATATTCGGCGGCTAGACAAACTTTTCCGGCCGTTCCGCAGCCAATTAAAAATGTGCCATAGGCTTTTTTGATCTCTTCGGCCAGCTTTTGAATTTCGTGATCGTCCTGGTTAATCGCACGGTGAATTGTGTCTTTCTGTTCCATGATTTCTTTGATCATGAAATGCGCGAAATTGCCTTTTTCCGCTTCTTTGGTGTTCCAATTGATTTCGACTACTCTTTTTTCAATCTCTTTGTCGGTATCTAAATCATAAAAAAGTGGTTTACCATCAAGCACTACCATTTGGTTATCATCCAGATACATAACTTTGCGTGTGTATTCCAAAAATGCCGGAATATCCGAAGCGACAAAATATTCATGTTCGCCAATGCCCACGATTAAAGGAGAACCTCTTCTGGCTGCGATAATTTTGTGATCTTCGGCCTTCATAACCAGAATGGCAAAACGACCTTTCAACTCTTTAATGGCCATTTTTGCGGCGGTCTCAAAATCATGTTTTTTGCAATATTCTTCAATCAAATGAACGATTACTTCGGTATCGGTTTGAGAAATAAAAACGTGTTTTTGGCTGATGAGTCTTGCTTTAAGCTCTTCAAAATTTTCGATAATACCATTGTGAACTACAGCCAATTTTTTGGCTTCATCAACGTGTGGGTGGGCATTAAGTTCGGTTACTCCACCATGAGTGGCCCAACGAGAATGGCCAATGGCAATGCTGGTTTGCGGAAAGGGATTATGTTCCAAGTCAAACTCGCCAATTTTTCCTACTTTTTTGTATAGGCCAAGATTTGAACCGTTTTGATAAGCCACTCCCCAAGAATCATATCCACGATATTCCAGTTTTTTTAAACCTCTGACTACAAGATCAGCTGCATTCGTTTTTTGTCCAATATAAGCAAAAATTCCACACATAGGTTCAATTAGTAATTATAAATTATTAATTAGAAATATTTTTTTGATTTGAGTTTGATCTTTGAATTTGGAAGTCGGGATTCTGACTTTGAAAATCGGATTTTGAACTTTCATTTTTAGCGCTTTTGCCTCCAAAATCGGCCAGAATTAATTTCATTGAATGGGGATTGTGGAAGAGGTGGGTCTTAATAATTTGATCGGAAGTTGCCTGGTCTTTTGCCTCCATGCTCCAGAAAACTCCTCGTTCAACTTTTTCAATTACGTTATCATGAAGATGATTTTGAAGGTTGGCCCTGATGCTTTTACCGGTATAATTGTCGTATTCGGTAACAATGAAATGAAAATTGTTTGGGAGCTGATTTTGCATTGGCTGCAGCCCTTTATCTTTGCTGTAACTGTATACTTCATCGCCAATATAAATAGTTGGGATTTCTTTATTTAAATTAAGGATTTCGCCGCTGGCTAAAAGTTTTTCAGCAGTTTTTTTTAGATCTTTTTTATCTTTCAGATCGAATCCCAAAAAGATTTGGCGCTTTAAAGTTGCATTAAAGCCAAGTCTTTTTACGGTATTTTCCATGGTGCGTTCTTCGTTATCCGTAATAATCAGGCGAATCAGCATGGTGATATCGGGCTTTTTGGTCATCTTTTCCGGTTTGTCCTGGATTGGCGAACGAGCAGAAGTTTTCTGTGATGATTGTGATTTTTTCTTATCCGCAGTTAAGCTTTTTGGCTTAACCAAAGTCTTTTTTGAGCTATTCAGGTAATCAGCCAATGAATCAAAAATCGGTTGACCAACCGTGGTGCGTTCCGGATGGGGCATTAGCGCTAAAACGTTACCTTCCGGATTACAAACACCAGCCAAATTGTACATGGCGCCATTTGGATTTACGGGAAACTCTTCAACAATTTTGCCGTTTTCATCGCAATAGCGGAAAAGAGTCTGTTCATTGTTTTTCAAATTTTCCAGGAGATTTTTTTCGAGTGTGGTAAAGCGACCTTCGCCATGAGCAACCGGAATTCGCATTACTTCTTTTTGGCTAAAACGATTAAAGACACTGCGGCCTTTTGTGGCATCGTGCCTTATATAAATCCAATCGTTGTAAAAACCTACACCAAGGATCTTGCCTTTTTTAACACGTTCATTCCATCCCATGGCCAATTCCAAATGATTTGGATTAAGTCCGGGAATCATTCCTTTTTCAACTAAAATTTGGCAACCATTGCATAAACCCAAAACCGGCTTGCCGGCTTCTGCTTGCTGCTTAATAACGTCCATAATCGGATCCTGAGCCGCGATAATGCCTGATCTTCCGCGATCTTCATAAGAAAAACCGCCGGGAAGAATGAAGGCGTCATATTTTTTCAACTTTGAATAATCGTCATTCCAGCGAATAAGATCAGCTGTTAATTTTGATCTTCTGCAAGCTCTAAGGGCTTCTAGTTCGCAATTGCTGCCTGGAAACAAAATGACGGCTACTTTGTGATCCATAGATTTAAATTAACTGGATTGAGTCTTCGAGTTTCTTGGGGATTTTAGTAAGGTTAAGCGCTTTTGCGCCCTTAATTAATAGCATATCTTCAATGCGAACGCCAAAGTTTTTTTCCAGGTAAATTCCCGGTTCGGAAGTGACAATTGCGTTTTCTGCAAGCGCATTTTCACTACTGGGAGACAGGTTGGGGGATTCGTGAACTTCCAAACCTATTCCGTGGCCTAAACTATGGCCAAAAGTTTTACCATATCCGGCTTTTTCAATGATATCTCTGGCAATTTTGTCCATGTCCTTGGCCATTACTCCCGCTTTCATCTTTTGAATACTTTTCTCTTGAGCCTCCAGCACCGTTAAATAGACTTCTTTTTGTTCGGTTGTAGGTTTTGCCGTAAAAATCATGCGAGTCATGTCGGAGCAATATCCCTGATATTGCATGCCCATATCAATCAGCACAACATCGCCTTTCTTAAGCTTTTTATCGGTGTTTTGATGATGTGGATTAGCGCTGTTTTCCTGAAAACCAATGATCGAATCAAAAGAAATTTTATCAGCTCCAAATCCGTGACCGAATTTTTCAATTTCCCAGGAAAGATCTTTTTCGGTTTTGCCCGGTTTAAGGTTTTTCTTGACTTCTAAAATGACTTTTTCCGCTATTGTTTGCGCTTTAATGATTTTGGCGATTTCTTCTTCGTCTTTAATTTCCCGGAGTTCTTCAACGATTTTGGTTGTGGGTTTTAATTTGATTTTAAGATTTTTTTTGAAAGCATTAAAGAAATTATAGGTCAGATTTCGGCTTTCAAAAGCCATTTCTGCAATTTTGTGTTTATTGAGTAGGGATTCCAACGTATTCAGAAGCCCTTTTTTATATATTTTTAATTCAACTTCCGGTGGCAGAATCTTTTTGGCAACTCCAAGATATCGAAAATCCGTTAAGAAATAAGCTTTCTTGGGCGTGATAAAAATTTGGCCATTGGTTCCGCTAAAATCGCTTAAATATCTAATATTAAAAGGATCGCTTAGATAAAGTCCCTCAATTTTTTGATTCTGAAGTTTCTTTTGAAGGAGTTTGATCCGCTTGCTAAGGTGTGTTTTCATTAATTCTTTTTGGAAAGATATTGTTTTGTGAGTATTTTGCTAATTTCAACTCCGGGCTGATCGAAGGCGTTAATCTGAAAAAGTTCTCCTAAAAAGGCGATTTCAATTTCCAGTAAATACATTAGTTCTCCTAAATTTTCTTCATCAATTTTTTCCATGGTGAAAGTGATATTTGGGCGTTTCTTTGAAGCTAAAGCTTCGGCGGTTCCTTTGCGCTCGGTTAAAAGTACTTCATGCAGGTCATGGCCCTGTAAATATTCAAACGGTTTTTCATTTTTAAATAATGTGGGAATTCTAATTTGTTTGGTCTTTAAATATTCAACAAAAATGTGAAATTTATTATTTGGTCCTTCCATAAAAAGTTGCAGTTGGGCATGCTGATCCATTGCTCCAACGGCTTTAAGTGGGGTTGGGCCAACTTTGGCATTTTTTCCGATACTTTCGGCCAAAAGTTGAACGTACCAATCGCCAAGATCAGCCAAAATTCGTCCGTATGGAAAGAAAACAGTCATGGTTTTGCCTTTTTCTTTATATAAAGAATATTGTAAAAGACTCAACTTATAAGCCATTTCCAGATCGGTATTTCGTGCGCCTTTAAGCAATTTTTGAATGTTAATGCCGGCAATAGCTGCTGGAAGAAGTCCGACATTTGTAAAAACTGAAAATCTTCCACCAACATTTAACGGAACTTCAAAGGTGGTAAATCCTTCTTTCCGTGTGATTTTTGCGAGTGGTCCATTATTGTTTTCGGTAATTGTAACAACATTTTTTTTGGCTTTGGAACCCATTTTTTTGAGCATTTGCGCATACAAAACCGAGAAAATCGAAAGTGATTCAATCGTGCCGCCGGATTTGCTGATTACAATTAAAAGAGTTTTTGATAAATCTACATTTTTGATGAGAAAATCAATGTATCCGGCCTCCGGGTTATCCAAAAAGAAAAGGTGTGGTTGCTCTGTTTGAAATGGCTTTAAGCTCTTCATTAAGGCAATTGAACCAAGTGACGATCCGCCAATTCCGATTATAAAAACATTCTGAAAATTCTTGCGGATTTTTTTTGCTTCAGCTTCCAATAATTCCAAATGGGTGCTTTTTTGATATGGAAGATCAATAAAACCAAGTTGTTTTTTTTGAGTGAGAACGCTTTTTATTGATTGATATTTTCTTTGCAGTTCCTGAAACTCTTTTTTACTTAATCCCTCGCCTTTAAGTTTTTCCGATAAAGCGTTTTTAAAATCAACGGTTAGCATATGTTTTAAAAATAGGATTTAAACGTTTTGAAGAAAGAAGGTAATAATGGCTTCAGCTTCTGTTAATTCCGCTGGAGCGTTTTTCAGCACTCGCATAACTTCAAATTTTTGATAGCCAAGATTTTGGAGAGCATCAATAACTTCATCTTCAACCGTATGCTCGATTTTTGCGTGTAATCTGGAAATGTCGGCAAGTTCAACTTTGTTTTTTAATTCCACAACAATGCGTTCTGCCGTCTTTTTGCCAATGCCCGGAATCTTACTTAAATAAGCCAAATCTCCGCTGATGATTGCGGACTTAACCTTGTCAGTATTTTGGGAAAGAATTTCCATGGCAAGTTTTGGGCCGATACCGTTCACACTTAATAAAATTTTGTAAAACTCGAGTTCATTGAATGTTTCAAAGCCAAAAAGACTGATGTCGTCTTCACGAACTTTGGTGTAAATAAAAAACTCAACCTGATCTTTTTCTTTGATTTTTTCTTGTAGCGGAGTGCTTATATAAACCAAATAACCGACATTTCCGGTATCAACGATTACGGCTTTGGGGATTTTTTTCAGAATGGTTCCTTGAAGATAAGCAATCATGAGAGTGTGTTTAATATCCTTCGACTTTTTTGAGTCCACGCCACCAATCTGTGAACTGACCTTTTTTCATCTCTTTTAAGAGCTTTTTTGCGGTTTTTGATTTTAGACATTTTTCAACATTGTTGATCCAATCCTGACAGGCTTTGTATCCCAGATCAAGATATTCTTTGCTCTGAAAAGCGGTTTCCAGCATGTCGGCATCACGCGCTAAAATGGCTTCCGGACTTGCTTTTTCTTCATATTCTTCAAACAGAGAATCAAAACTTTTTTTCATTTTTTTGGGTAATCTTTCCGTTTGTTCATGAAAAGCTTTCATTTCGGCTTTTTCGGTATCAATATATCTGCGTGCAACTTTATGCAAATCGGTAATTCTGGCTTCGGCGTTATCATGCAGCAAACAAATCAACATTACTTTTTCAGGATTTGCATGCTCGTTTTTGGCTAAAATATAACCAATAATGGCTGCGCGATGGGCATGTTCGGCAATCGTATCTGGGTCTCTAACTCCGGCCAATTTGGTACCACAATGTTGAAACTTTTTTAAAGTTCCAAGTTCGAAAATATATTTGCAGAGGTCTTGGTAATTGATGGAATCTTGCATTTGGAGGGATTTATTTTTTTGAAATTTTTAGGTATCGGACTTGAATTTGCTGAAAAAGTTTTCCTTATATTCCAGAAATGTTCCTTTGGCGATTTCTTTTCTGATTTCGTGCATCAAGTTTACCAAAAAGTGCAGATTATGAATAGTAAGAAGTCTGGCACCAAGCATTTCGTTTTCCATCATCAAATGGCGAATGTAACTTTTGTTGAATTTGGAGCAGGTGTAGCACGTGCAGTTTTCTAAAAGGGGAGTTGGATCTTCTTTATAACTTTGATTTTTAAGGTGTTTCCGCCCCTCCAGATCATAAAAACAGGCATGACGGGACAGGCGGGTTACGTGCACGCAATCAAACATATCAACACCTCTTTCAACACCTTCAAATAAGTCACGCGGAGTGCCGACGCCCATTAAGTAACGTGGTTTATTTTGTGGAAAATAAGGATAAATCGTTTCTAAAATATGGTACATAACCTGTCGATCTTCGCCCACGCTTAAGCCACCAATGGCCACGCCCGGTAAATCCAGTTCGGTGGCGAACTTGGTTGATTCAATTCGTAGATCATCATAAATCACACCTTGAATAATCGGAAAAAGAGCCTGTTTAGTTTTGGACTTTTTTTGAATTTCTTGATGAGCTGCTTTGCATTGTAGTGCCCATTTATGCGTTCGTTCCATTGCTTCGCGGGCATATTTTTGGGTGGAATCGGCTGGAGCACATTCATCAAAAGCCATAATAATGTCCGCACCAAGCGCATTTTCTATTTCCATAACTTTTTCCGGTGTCAAAAAATGCTTGGAACCATCCAGATGAGATCTGAATTCAACTCCATCTTCCTTAATTTTAATTAAACTTTTACCCTCTTTTTTGCCACGACCAAGTGAAAAAACCTGATAACCACCTGAATCAGTTAAAATCGGCTTGTCCCAGGCCATCCATTTATGAAGTCCGCCCATTTTGGCTATTAACTCGTGTCCCGGGCGTAAATAAAGGTGATAAGTGTTTGCAAGAATAATTTCGGCGCCGATGTCCCCTCCAAGATTGTTTAATTCATCGGGGCTTAACGTCTTTACGGTAGCCAAAGTTCCGCAAGGCATAAAAACCGGAGTTTGAATGATTCCATGAGGAGTTTCAAAACTTCCGGTTCTTGCCCGGCAATGCGGGTCTTTGTGAGTTTCTGTAAATTTGAACATGACTTATTTCTTGGCTTTCTTGGACTTTTTAACAGCCTTTTTCTTTGGTTCGTTTGCGTCTTTGATAGCTTCCTCTTTTTGAGCTTCGGCAATTTGAACTTTTTTCTCTTTTAATGCCTGTGTTTTCTTGATCTTTTCTAAGAATTTATCAACACGACCTGCTGTATCAACCAATTTCTGCTTACCGGTGTAAAAAGGATGACAGCCTGAACAAAGTTCAGTTTTGAGTTCTTTTCTGGTTGAGCCGGCGATAACAATATTTCCGCATGCACAAACGATTTTAAGATTTTCGTGGTATTGAGGGTGAATTTTAGCTTTCATTGTGTAAAATTAAGACTAAATGATAAATTTTTTGGAAAAAAGCTCATGCACAATACTTTAATTTTTGTGGTGGCGCAAGCCTATTTCCTAAGTTAATAGGTCTTAAAGCTGGCGCAGCTTTTTGCGGTTTAGACTTTTTCTTCAATAAGTTCCGGTTGGTTTTCGTCTACAACGACCGCTACTTCTTCGGTTTCGTCAATTTCAATAACACTGGTGGAAGCAACTTTGTCATTTCCATTCATGCGCATCAGGTAAACCCCTTGTGTCGCACGGCCCTGTGAAGGAATACTCTTAAGATTCATGCGAATAATTTGGCCCTGTTTGGAAACAATGATCAAATCGCCTTTTGAATTTTCATCAATCATTTTTGCTCCAACAATTTTACCGGTTTTAGCTGTGATGTTGGCGGTTTTTACACCGGTTCCTCCACGAGTTTGGATGCGGTAATCTGCTACTTTTGTGCATTTACCAAGACCATTTTCCATAATAACCAGCAGTTCAGCGTGTTCAATGCTTGTTGATTTAATAACGTCCATATCCATAACTTCATCGCCTTCTTTTAGACGCATTCCGCGGACACCCATAGAAGCGCGACCTGTTGAGCTTACATCGCTTTCTTTAAAGCGGATGGATTTGCCGTTTCTGCTGACAATAATAATTTCGTCATTTTTATTAATCTGTTTGATCCATTCCAGGTAGTCGCCGTCACGTAACTTAATTGCAATTAAACCGCTCTTACGAACATTCTTGAAGTCTGCAACCAGCGTCTTTTTGACTGTTCCTTTGGTTGTTGCCATAAAAAGGAATTCACCAGCCAACTGTTCACCGGTTGGTAAAATGGCTGTAACATATTCTTTTTCCTGTAATTGGAGCAGATTCACAATGGCTTGTCCTTTTGCGATTCTGGAAGCCAGTGGGATTTCATATACCGGCAAGCGGAATACACGACCCAGGTTGGTAAAGAACATAACTTCGTCGTGATTCATTGCTGGACGCATAATCCTGATTTCATCTTCTTCCTTGGTGGTTGCACCAATAATGCCTTTTCCACCGCGATGTTGAGCGCGGAAAGTAGAAGGTGGCATACGTTTAATATAGTTTTCACGGGTCAACATTACGATCATTGGTTCATTTGGAATGGTGTCTTTTAAGCCAATTTGTCCAAGTGCCTGTGGATGAATGTCGGTTTTTCTTGGATCGGCATATTTTTCTTTAATTTCCGCCAATTCTTTTTTGATGATTTTGCGGATTTTTTTTGTGTCTGCCAAAATCGCTTCAAGCTCTTCAATTAAAGCTAATTTCTCTTTGTATTCATCTTCGATTTTTTGTCTTTCCATTCCAGCCAGGGTTTGAAGTTTCATTTCCAGAATGGCTTTGGTTTGAAGATCGCTGAGTTTGAATTTTTTCATCAGGGCCACGTGGGCATCTTCTTTGGTTGCTGATTTACGAATGGTTTCAATAATTGCGTCAATGTTGTCCAGGGCAATCTTATAACCTTCCAAAATGTGGAGTCTTTCTTTGGCAATGCGGAGTTCAAATTTAGTTCTATTGGTAATGACTTCCTGACGATGCAGAATGAAATATTCAAGAATTTGTTTTAAGTCGAGTAAACGTGGCTGCAAGCCTTCAACTAGGGCAATCATATTTAGATTGAAAGTTGACTGCATTGGAGTCATCTTGAAGAGCTGATTTAGGATTTTCTTTGGATAAGCGTCCTTTTTAAGTTCAATTACAACACGAATTCCTTCACGGTTGGATTCATCGCGAACATCTGTAATTCCAATAATTTTTTTGTCACGAACGAGTTCGGCAATTTTAGTAACTAAATTTGCTTTGTTTACCTGATAAGGAATTTCATGAATCAGGATTTCAAAACGACCGCTTTTGCGCTCTTCAATGGAAGTTTTTGCACGCATAACAATACCACCGCGACCTGTTAAATAAGCTGTTTTAATGGCGTTTACGTCATAAATCATAGCACCTGTAGGAAAGTCAGGTCCTTTAATGAATTGCATTAAATCTTCAATACTTGCTTCAGGGGTGTCGATCAGGTGCATAACTCCATCAATTATTTCTCCCAAATTATGTGGAGGAATTGATGTGGCCATACCAACGGCAATACCCTGTGATCCGTTTAATAAAAGTTGAGGAATTTTGGTTGGAAGAACGATTGGTTCCAAAACACGACCATCATAGTTTGGAGCCCATGGAACGGTTTCTTTATCAATGTCTGTAAGCATTTCTTCGGTGATCTTTTCCAGTTTAGTTTCGGTATAACGCATTGCGGCTGCGCTATCTCCATCAATTGAGCCAAAATTTCCTTGTCCTCTTACCAACGTATAACGCATTGCAAATTCTTGAGCCATTCTCACCATTGATTCGTAAACAGGGGCATCACCATGTGGATGGTAATTAGCTAAAACTTCACCGACTATAAAGGCTGATTTGCGGAAGGATGAGGAAAAGCGCAAACCTTTGTCGTGCATGGCGTATAAAATGCGGCGATGAACCGGTTTTAAGCCATCTCTAACATCAGGCAGGGCACGGGAAACGATTACGCTCATGGCATAATCAAGATACGAAGTTTGCATTTCTTCGGAAATATTCCTCATGGTGTGATCAGAAAACATTTCTCCGGCGTTTTCCGTTTTTTTGTCTTCTGGTTGAGGTGTGTTTGGTTTATTGTCTGCCATAATTCTTCAAATGAAATGATGTGATTTTTGTTATTATTTGGGCCTTTTTGGCCTGACCGGCGTTAATTTAGCATAATTTTGAAAAAAATACAGTATTAAAGGTGATTTTTGGCATTCTGCTGTTGAAGAAAACGGCTTTTTTTGGTATACTAATAAGAAATTTAGTATTTTAAATACCTATGGCAGAGGAAAAATCTCAAGTTTTGGATCCCGCGCAAGCTCAAGTTGACGGTGCACAGGCTCAGGTTGATGGCGCACAGGCTCAAGCCCCAGCTCAGGTTGAAACCTCTTCGGCTCAGGCTGCTGAAGTTTCTGCGCAAAATGAAGTAACTCAACCTGTGAATCTGCAAGTTGTAGCTAAAAAGCACGATTTGTTCGCTGATTTTATAAAGGGTTGGATCGAACCTGCTTTTGGTAAGGCCAAAACCGCGGCTCAAAAAAGCCAGGCGACCATAGAAAGTAGCAAAAATGCCGGGTTGCCTGTTGAAATGCGGCCTCCAACCAATCAAATTGAAGCCGAAAAGCAGTTATCCAAGAAAGAACAGGATAAAGCTTCCGCAGAGGAACGCCAAAAACTGCTTGAAGCTGAAAAGATTTATCAACAGGGAATTTCAACAATTCGTGATTTGATTTCACCATCTTCAATGGAGATTCGCTACGATTTGATTCGCGTTGAAGGTTTTTATGCCCAGACTTTTTTTGTTTATGCTTATCCACGTTATTTGGATACCAATTGGCTTTCTCCGATTGTTAATTTTGATGTGACGATGGATGTCGCCCAATTTATTTATCCAATAGATTCTGCGGCAATTATGTCGATTCTCAAGAAGAAAGTTGCTCAAATGAATTCAGCTATCCATATTGCCCAGGAAAAGGGCATCGTGCGTGATCCGGCTTTGGAAACGGCGTTGGAAGATGCGGAAGAACTTCGAACTCAAATTCAGCGTGGTCAGGAAAAGTTTTTCCAGTTTGCGCTTTATTTTACGATTTATTCCGATGATGATAAAAAACTGATGAAGGTTTCCAAGCAGCTGGAAAGTATGCTGGGAGGAAAACTTATTTTAACTAAAAAGGCCGAGCTTCAAACCGAGCATGGTTTTAATTCTTGTTTGCCAATGTGTCTGGATGAATTGGAGGTTTCCCGCAATATGAATACATCTCCTTTGTCTTCGACTTTTCCTTTTAGTTCTGCGGATCTTACTTCCAATGATGGAATTTTGTATGGACTAAATCGTCATAATGACAGTTTAATTATTTTTGACCGATTCTCTTTGGAAAACGCGAATTCGGTGGTTTTTGCCAAGTCAGGTGCGGGAAAATCTTATGCTGTAAAATTGGAAGTTTTGCGTTCATTGATGGTTGGTACCGATGTTATTATTATCGACCCGGAAAATGAATATGAAGCTTTGGCCCAGACAGTTGGTGGTTCTTATTTACGCGTTTCTTTGACTTCTGATCGTCGTATTAATCCTTTTGATTTGCCGGCTGCGCTTAGAGATGAAGAATTGCAGCCCGGTGATTTGTTGCGTTCCAATATTATTAATCTGCATGGTCTTTTAAAGATTATGCTTGGTGGCGTAACTCCTTCAGAGGAAGGTATTTTGGATAAAGCTTTAAATGATGTTTATGCGGTGAAAGGGATTACGATGGATATCTTGGATCCATCAACATTGGTTCCTCCAACCATGGAAGATCTTTATGATATTTTGAATACGATGGAGGGCGGCCAAAGTTTGGCTCAACGTTTGCAAAAATTTACTCAGGGAACTTATGCGGGTATTTTTAATAAGCCGACAAACATTGATATGAACAGTGGTTTGATGGTCTTTAGTATTCGTGATTTGGAAGACAGTTTAAGGCCGATCGCGATGTATATTATTTTGAATTTTATTTGGAATCGTGTTCGCAGTGAACTGAAAAAGCGTTTGCTGGTTATTGATGAGGCCTGGACCTTAATGCAGTATGAAGATTCCGGAAAATTCTTGTATGGTTTGGTAAAACGTGCCCGTAAATATTATCTTGGAATTACAACGATTACCCAGGATGTGGAAGACTTTGTGAAGAGTCCTTATGGTAAGCCGGTTATTACGAACTCATCTTTGCAACTTTTGTTGAAACAGGCTCCTTCTGCAATTGAAGTCTTGGCTAAAGTTTTCAATCTTACCGAAGGAGAAAAATATATGTTGCTAAATAGTGGTGTCGGGCAAGGGCTTTTCTTTGCCGGTTTACGCCATGTGGCTATCCAGATTATTGCCTCTTATACCGAGGACAAAATCGTCACTACAAATCCGGAAGAAATTTTGAAACAGCAAAACACGGGAGTCTAATCCAGCCTAGCGATTTTGAATTTCAGCGACGGCACGATCCAATTGCGGATCTTGATTTTGTTGTGCAGCGGTTTGAGTTATATCATTAACTGCAATGTCGGGTATAAGACCAATTCCGTGGATGTCTCTTTCTAATGGTGTTAACCAGTGAGCGATACTTATTTTTAAAGTGGAATTGTCATTATAGCTAAAAATTTCCTGAACGCTTCCTTTGCCGTAGCTTTTGGTTCCAACAAGAGTTGCTATTTTATCATCTTGGAGTGCGCCTGCTAAAATTTCGGCAGCGGAGGCTGTCCCTTGGTTCATTAAAACAACGATTGGATATTGTCCAAGTTCAGCTTTGCCTGAAGAATTAAACGGAGTTTTGGTTCCTTGGGCCGTTTTGGTAAAACTAACCACTTTCCCTTGGCCGATGAAGTGTCCTGCAATGTCAATTGCGGCATCAAGATATCCGCCCGGATTTCCTCTAAGGTCTATGATAAACCCTTTTGGAGAGTTTTTCAGGAGTGCAGTCGTGGCATTTGTAAATTCCTGAGGAGTTAAATTTAAAAACTGTTGTATTTTAATGTAGGCTACATTGTTGATCATTTTACTCGAAACTGAAGACACGGTTATTTTGGCACGGACAATATCAAAATCAAAAGTCTGCCCGTTTCTGGAAACGGTTAAATGAACATTTGTGCCGGTTGGCCCTTTGATTAGGCTTAAAACGTTTTCCAGAGTTAGTTTGTCGATTGCCTGATTGTTGATTTTTAGAATTACGTCGCCGGATTTAAGGCCGGCTTTTTCTGCAGGAGATCCTACAAAAGGGGTTAAAATTACAATTTTATTATCAACAACATCCAGAGATGTTCCAATTCCTTCAAATTCTCCTTGCAGGAAATTGCTTAATTCTTGGGCTTTTAATGGTTCCTGAAACGTGGTGAATTTGTCATCAAGTTTGTCGACAAGGCCCTCAATTGCTCCATAAATCATATCATCCTGATTTACGTTGTTTTTGTAATAAAAATTGGTGTTGGCCTTCTTCCAAATATCCAATAAAATGGCAAATTTTGGATTATTTAGCAGGCTTGATGTTACTGAGTCCAATCCTTCTAAAGCTGAAGGTTGTAGTGTGATTGTTAGAGTTCCGCCATTGCCGTCGTTGTCCCTGGCCAGTTGTGCTTGATAGATGATTTCCGCCGCATCACCTCTGGTTAATGATTTGAAAGGCAAAAAGTAATCACGATTTTTGGACGAAATAATGCCATTTTCCTTTGCGGCTTTTACTAAATACGCAAACCAGGCATGGTTATCAACATCCTGAAAAAGGTCTTCCGGATTGATATCGGTATAGTACGGTGTGGCAATTCCTCCAATTCCAAAAGCTATTTTTACTCCCTCGATTTTATTTAAAAAGCTGCCCGGGTGAAAATTTGGATCGGCTTTGGTATAGCGAATTACGCCTATTTCCAGGGCTTTTTGTACATATGGTGCAAACCAGCTTTCCAGTGGAACATCTTTAAAGTCGGTTTGATAGGTCTTTTCATTTGGAATGAATCCTAAATCGGAAAAGGCGACCTTGAGGAATTCACTTTTGTTGATGAAGTTTTCCGGTTTAAACGTGCCGTCAGGATAACCTTTAATGAGCTTTTCATCGGCCAGGGCTTTAATAGCATTATATTGTGGATGTGTCGCAGGAACATCACTGAAAAACGCCAAAGAGATGTTTGGGAAAATCCCTAATAACAACAGTAAAATCACGCTTTTTGGTGTGCTGAATGGGCTTTTTTTCATTGGTTGATTCAAAAAAATAAAAGTTTATTTTTGCCAGGGTGATTATAGAGTAAAAATGGCTTTGGTCAGCCTAATTCAAATTGACGAAAGGTGGAAAAAAGTGTATATTGTTAAGAACAAATAAAAAACAAAGCAAATGAAACTTTTTAATAAAATTTTGACGATCATTATGGCTTTCATAGTAGCTTTTGGTGTGTTCTTTTGGGAAAACCAGCTTAAGCAGAAGGCTATTACTCAAGCATCTTCAAAAAAACAGGTTGTTTTGCAGGTTCCCGATCAGCAAACTATTCAATTGAATAGTCATGGTAATGCCAAAAGCTTGCAGGGCCCACAAACCATTGAACTTGCGCAAGGTGATCAGATTGACACACTTCAGGCTGGTTCAGCGGAAATATATTTTGCGGATTTCGGTGTTATTCGTTTGAATGCTGCAACTCAGCTTAATTTTGTTTATGCAGATACAAATACCAATAATCTTGTTTTTGATCTACGAAAAGGAAGGGTTTGGGGCGATACGGCTTTGACTCCTGCAAATTTAAATGTGATTGCCGGTGGAGCTTACCTTATACCTCAACATTCATCTTTTGATCTTGATTATGATGGTGAAAAGGTAACGATTTTTGCCCAAAAACAGCATGATTTTGTGGGACTTGTTCCTTTGGATCACGGTTTTATTCAGGCTACTTCTTTTAAGATTCCTGATTTTATTAATACTTTATTTTTAGCTCAGGGTAATCAGATCAGTATATACAATGATCAGATTCAAACTAATGCTGAAACCTTAAAGCAGTTGCTTTATTCCAAGTTGTTAAAAGAATTCAGGTACGGTCTTTATAATATGGACACAATTGAATCCGACTCTTGGATATCCGAAAATATCAAAAAGGATATTGTGTTGTTTCAAAAATCTTCCAGTGATTTAATGAAGCAATTTCGTGATCGTGGTTTGATTTTTAATTCATTGGATTCTATAAATTTTCAGCTTAATCAGTCTTATGAAAAATTCTCGAATGGTTTAGTTTTTGATCAGTCTAAATTGATACAGAAGGTCTTGAATAACTTTTTTGATCAAGTCAATGATTCTGAGTATTTATTAATGTCTAATCGCCAGTCAGAAGCTCAAGATAGACTGAATTTGTTCAAAAAAATAGTTCAAGAAAGTGATCTTGTTTATAATGATACTTATAAGCGTGAATTAATTGCCAGGTTATGGGTGGAGTATTCAAAGTTAAATTTTGTACTTCCATCAGATAATCTTTATCCGGTCAGAGTTGTTCTTTCGGATTTGCTTTTGCAGAATATGGGGACTAGTGATGCGGAAATTCGTGAAAAATTCTTGTTGGTGCGTGATTATCTTGGTAATGCTTATGACATAGTCGATATTAATCCTTCTGTGGCTAGAACTGCCCTTGATAATTATTATAAGCATTTTACAGCTTTGGCCTCAAAGGAGCAGAATCGTTTATCCAAAGTTGTTGATTTTTTTGCTCAGGATAATCAGATTTTCGATAATCTTTTGCGACAATATTCGGTGTTTTACCGTGATTCATATTTCGCGATGAAAAATAACCTTGAACAGCAATGGTTGGCATTGCTTCCGGAAGGTGATTTTAAGAATGAAGAAAAGCAGACAATTATAAGCAATAAGATCGATTTTTTGAAAAGATTACAGGCTTTCTTTTTAGCGGATAAGGTTTCGGTGGTAGATGCTCGACAAATCGTTTTTAGGCTTTTTAAGGAAGCTGATGATTTGCAGCTTCCAGTAGACGCGCAAGTCGCGGTTGCTGATCTTTTTGCTCAAAGACTTCAGGATTTTGGTGTCTTCTATAGATATCTTAATTCTCAAGAGTTTGTAGGGACTACTTTGCATGGCACAACCCATAGGGAGCAGTTTGATGCTTTTCTGCAGCTTCAACAAAAGGTCAATATTAGTGATGTTCAGGCGGAAATTTTGACACAGGCAAATGGGCAACAGCTAGATCAAGGTGCTCAAATTCAGCAAAATCCTTTATTGAATATGATTCAGGCTGGTGGGCAGACTCAACAGGTAATTGTTGCTCCTACTCAGACGCAAGTTACGCAAGAATCGGCAACTCAACAACAGGATACTCAGGTAAAGACCAAAGTTTGCCGTACTTGTACAAATAATTAGGTGTTTTTTATCTAGACCTGACAAAAAAAGCGAGTTATGCTATCTTCTGGTCGCTTTAAATTGCTTATTTTTTGTATGCATATGGAAAAAGATAAAAAAACAAGTACGTATAGTGCTGATAATATTCAGGTTTTAGAGGGTTTAGCGGCTGTGCGTAAACGTCCTGGTATGTACATTGGTACTACCGATAAAGCTGGCTTGCATCATTTGATATGGGAAGTTGTGGATAACTCCATTGATGAAGCAATGGCTGGGTATTGCAAGAATATTGATGTAACTATTCACAAGGATGGTAGTGTTTCAGAAGAGGATGATGGTCGTGGTATTCCGGTTGATAAGCAAAGGCAAACCGGAAAATCGGCTTTGGAGACCGTTCTTACTATTCTCCATGCCGGTGGTAAATTTGGTGAAGGTGGTGGATATAAGGTCTCCGGTGGTTTGCACGGGGTAGGTGTTTCTGTGGTAAACGCTTTGTCTACAAAGTTGATTGCGACGGTGTATCGTGATGGAAAAATCTATGAGCAGAATTATAAAATTGGTGAGCCTCAAGATGAAGTTCATGTTGTGGGAAAATCGGAAAAAATTGGTACAAAAATAACTTTCACACCTGATCCTACGATCTTTGAAAGTACTGATTTTGAGTTTCCGGTTGTTTTGAATCGTATGCGTCAGCAGGCTTATTTAACAAAAGGAATTACTATTCGCCTTACGGATGAACGTGAAGGCCAGGAGAGAAAATACCAGTTTCATTTTGAAGGAGGTATTAAATCTTATGTTCAGCACTTAAATAAGAATAAGGATGCCATTAGTGAAATTGTTTATTTGGAAAAAGATGCTCCGGAAGGTAATATTGAGGTTTCTTTGCAGTATACTCAGACTTTTCAGGAAACTATTTTTACCTTTGCCAACAACATTCATACTACAGAAGGTGGTATGCATCTTACCGGTTTCCGTTCCGCGTTGACCAGAACAATCAATAACTATGCCCGTAAAAACGCTTTCCTAAAGGAAAAAGATGATAATCTTACGGCGGATGATGTTCGTGAAGGTCTTACTACGGTTATTTCTGTAAAACTGGCTAATCCTCAATTTGAAGGTCAAACCAAGAGTAAATTGGGCAATGCCGAGATGAGAACTGCTGTAGAAAATGTTTTTGGGGAAACTTTTACAACTTATTTGGAGGAACATCCATCTGAAGCAAAAAGTATTTTCTTAAAATGTGCCTTGGCTGCCCGCGCCCGTTTAGCCGCTCGTGCTGCGCGTGATACTGTTATTCGTAAAGGAGCTTTGGAGGGTATGACTTTGCCTGGTAAATTGGCGGATTGTACTTCCAGAGATCCAAAAGTTTCAGAGCTTTACCTGGTGGAGGGTGATTCCGCCGGTGGTTCAGCTAAACAGGGTCGTAACCGTGAATTCCAGGCGATCTTGCCGCTTAGAGGTAAGATTTTGAATGTGGAACAGGCGCGCATGGATAGAATTTTAGGAAACAATGAAATTAAATCTTTGATTATTGCGATTGGTATTGGTATTGGTGAAGTTATGGATATAACCAAACTTCGTTATCATCGCGTTGTGATTATGACCGATGCCGATGTTGATGGCGCACATATTCGAACTTTGCTTTTGACGATGTTTTATCGCTATTTAAGGCCAATAATTGAAGAAGGCCATTTGTTTGTTGCGCAGCCGCCACTTTATAAATTGTCTCAAGGTAAAAAGGTTGAATATGTTTATTTGGAAGAAAAAAAGGAAGCAGCTCTCCAGAAATTTAGTGATCCGACCAAGGTTGGTATTCAGCGTTATAAGGGTCTTGGTGAAATGAATCCGGAACAATTGTGGGAGACAACTATGGACCCTGAACGTCGTATGATGTACAAGATTCATATTCAAGACGCAGAGGAAGCTGATCACGTTTTTGAAACATTGATGGGGCCGGAAGTTTTACCTCGCAAGAAGTTTATCCAGTCTCACGCCAAGAAGGTTAAGAATTTGGATATTTAGTTTTCTAAATCAACAAGAGCCTCGAATGGGGCTCTTTTTTTTGGCCTGTAGCCTGCATGTAAATTAAATTCATCTTTGTTATCAACCCATGATTCTTAAAGTAACTAAAACAACCAGTTTAAATGGAAAAATTACGATTCCAAGCTCAAAATCGCAATGTATTCGGGCGTTATTGATTGCGACTTTGGCAACAGGGGAGTCGGTTTTGCATAATGTTTTAGATGCTGATGATATTAATGTGGCGATTGAGGTTTGTAAAAGTTTGGGAGCTGAAATAAGTAAAATTGAATCTGGGTGTCATGATTTTTGTTTAAAAGTATCAGGCGGAGTGTCGTCTAAAGTGTCGACAGGTAAGATATTTACAGGAAATTCAGGGATTACCACGCGGTTTGTTTTGCCAATACTGGGTTTAAGGCGAAATTTTGATGAGCCTATTTTGATTGATTGCGATGAGCAAATGCGAGCTCGTCCAATTGCATCTTTAGCTCATGCTCTAGAGGATCTCGGCATGAATATAAAATTTGTTCATGATCAAAAAAGTTGTTTGCCGTTGGAAGTTAGTGGAAAGTTAAAAGGTGGGCATATCTGTGTTGATGGAATGACTTCGCAATATCTTTCGGCTTTGCTCTTGGCATGTCCGTGCGCTCAGGAGAATTCAGAGATTTTGGTAGAGGATCTTCATGAAAGACCATATGTGGAAATGACTTTGCGGTGGTTGCGGGAACAGAATATTCAGTTTAAACATGAGCAAAATCAAGCTGATGGCGGCAAAATCATAGATATTTTTAAAATAAAGGGCGGTCAAACCTTTAAGCCTTTTGAAAAGGTCATTGCCGGAGATTTCTCTTCCGCTTCATACTTTTTGGCTGCCGGGTGCCTTTTTCCCGGTGAAGTTGTGGTTCATGGTTTAGATATGAATGATCCGCAAGGGGATAAGCGAATGATTAATATTTTGCGCGAAATGGGGGCGGACCTGACGATTTTAAAGAATGATGGTGAAAATCAGATCGTGCTTAAGGGGGGAAAGCCTTTAATAGGCCTTAAAATCGACGCCAATGATATTCCTGATTTATTGCCAACTTTGGCTGTGCTTGGGACTCAAGCTGAAGGAAAAACTGAAATTTTTAATGTGGCCCAGGCTCGTATTAAAGAAACTGATCGAATTCATGCTATGGCGGAAGGACTCAAAAAAATGGGTGCGGAAATTGACGAGACAAAGGATTCCTTGGTTGTTTATAAAAGTAAGCTCTACCGTGCCCAGGCGCACGGATACTTTGACCATAGAACAATTATGGCTTTAGCCTTGGCTGGTATGCTGGCAGAAGGTGAAAGTCACATCGATACCGCAGAAGGTATCAACAAAACCTTTCCTACTTATGTTTCTTTGATGAATTCTATTGGAGCAAAGATGGAACTTACTTCATAATACAAACTGCAAATGTCTAACTTACAAATTATTTCTACACATATTATTCTGGTTGGGTTCAAAAACGTTGGTAAATCATCAATTGGTTTGGCTTTGTCTTCTCGTCTGGATCGCAAATTTGTTGATCTTGATGATCAGATTATTGCTGAACATTGGCTTGCTACAGGGGAAAAGCTGAGTTGTCGCGAATTGATGAAATCGAAAGGCGAGGACTTTTTTAGAAAGATTGAACATCAGGTGCTTAAAAAAGTTTTGGATCAGTCAGAGCCTTTTGTTTTGGCTTTGGGGGGAGGAACTCCTTTGCTTGCTGAAAATCGGGAGTTGTTAAAAAATCATTTGATTGTTCATGTTTCTGCTCCTAAAAGTATTGTTTTTGAGAGAATCATGATTAATGGTAAACCGGCGTTTTTTCCTCAGCAGAAGCAGTCTTTTGATACTTTCCAGGAACTCTGGAGTGAACGTGAACCGGTTTTTGAGCAGATTTCGGATATTAAAGTGTGTAATACTGGATCTATTGAAGAGGCTGTTGAGAAAATCAATCTGGCTTTAGCGTCTTCTAAGAAAAAATCAAATTAATTATTAATAGAGATTATATAAATGAAAAAAATTCTACTTATTCATGGGCCAAATCTAAATCTTTTGGGTAAACGTGATCATCATCATTATGGGCATTTAACCTTAGCGCAACTGGAAAAAAAGGTTTCGGAGTATGCTGTCCGTTTGGGATTTGAGATTAAAAAATTTCAATCGAATCATGAAGGTGATTTAATTGACTGGATCCAGAAGAATTCGTCAAAATCGTTGGGACTGATTATTAATCCCGGCGCTCTGACTCATTATAGTTATGCTCTGCACGATGCTTTGCTGGATGCACATATTCCTTGCGTGGAGGTGCATCTTTCAAAGGTGCAAAATCGTGAACCGTGGAGAAAAATATCGGTTACTGCTGCGGCTTGCGTGGCTGTTATTAGCGGGAAACAGGAATTAGGATATTTTGAAGCTTTAGATTATTTGAAAAAACATTATCAAGCATAAAATTAATATGATTAAAAATACGATTTTAAATGCGGTGATTGGATACCCTTTGGAGCATACGTTAAGCCCAAAATTGCATAATGCTTTGTATAAAGCGGCGGGGTTGAACGCTGTTTTGTTGCCTTTGGAAAAGGAAAATTTAGCTAAGCTTGTTGAGGCGATTCGCTTTCTTTCGGTTGAACTTACTGCGGTTACCATGCCTTTTAAACAGGATATTCTTGCTTATCTGGATTTTGTGGATGAAGAGGCGAAAATGATTGGCGCGGTCAATACTGTAATTCTGAAAAACGGGAAACTTAATGGTTATAATACTGATATAGTTGGTATTCGGGCTGCGTTGAAGGGCGTTAATTTAAAGGACAAAAAAGTTTTGCTTTTGGGTGCTGGTGGGGCGGCTTTACCCGTTGCTCATGTGATTAAAACTGCTGGTGGTCGTTTGTTGGTTTGGAATAGGGATTCTAAAAAAGCGCAGGTTTTAATTGATAATGTTTTTGGTTCAAATTCTAAACAGGCGGAAATAGTTTCGCTTGATGAACTTACGGCTAAGGATGTGGATGTTATTATCAATGCAACGCCAGTTGGTATGTTCCCGAATGTAAATGAATCGTCATTGAATTTGAGTTTGTTGGCTGCCCATCAGGTAGTATTTGATCTGGTTTATCGGCCAATGAAAACTAAACTATTGCTTGATGCAGAGAGTAAAGGTGTTAAAACCATTTCGGGTATTGCAATGTTTATTGCTCAGGCTTTAGAGCAAATTCGTCTTTGGTCAGGCAAAGATCTTTCCGGACTTATCTCTGAAAATGAACTTATTTCTTTATTATCAGATTCT
The DNA here is from genome assembly GCA_041659405.1 of Candidatus Altimarinota bacterium. Classification (GTDB taxonomy): domain Bacteria; phylum Patescibacteriota; class Gracilibacteria; order UBA1369; family UBA1369; genus JBAZYK01. The sequence continues at coordinate 111,382 of JBAZYK010000002.1, read as the reverse complement.
AAATGAATTACACAGTTATTAAAAAATTGCCAAGTACGGAAGGAATTATTCAAGCTTTTCCGCTTTCTGATGCCGGATATGAAAGTGTGGCTCGTCATAAGCAGGAAGTGAAGGATATTCTGGCCGGCAAGGATAATCGTTTGTTGATAGTGGTTGGACCATGTTCAGCTTGGCCTCATCAAGCGGTTTTAGATTATGCGAAAAAATTATGTAAGTTAGAAGAAAAGTTCCGTAAAGAGCTGAAAATTGTGATGCGTGTGTATATTCAAAAACCGCGAACAACAAAGGGATGGACCGGTCCGGTTAATCAACCTGATCCGTTTTCACCTCCGGATATTGAAGAAGGTATTCGTTATGCCCGTAGTTTGATGGTTCAAATAATTGAAATGGGGTTGCCAATTTCGGATGAAGCTTTGTTTACCCATAATGCTAAAGGTTTTATTGAGCTTTTAAGTTGGGTGGCGATTGGAGCTCGTAGTACCGAAGACCAGGAACACCGTATTTTTGCTTCAGCGATTGAATGTCCTGTCGGGATGAAAAATCCAACAAGTGGGCAGATTGAGCTTGGGGTAAATAGTATTTTGGCGGCTCAGCATGGACACACGGCTGTATTTAATGGTTATCAGGTGGAAACTCATGGAAATCCGTATGCGCATTTGGTTTTAAGAGGAGGACTTGATCGTCCCAATTACCATGTGGAGGATCTGTATAAAGCCAAAAAGTTTTTGGAGAAACATCAGGTTTTAAATCCTGCAGTGGTGATTGATGCCAGCCATGATAATTGTAAAATTGATGGGGTGAAGGATCCGATTCAGCAGATTAATGTGGCGCACGAAGTTCTGGCTGCTTTAAAGCTTTATCCGGATCTTAGAAAATTGATGAAAGGGTTTATGTTTGAAAGCTTTTTGAAGTCTGGTGCTCAAAAACTGGAAAGCGTAACGGCTGAAAGCGTTGATCTTAGTGGGCTTTCCATTACTGATCCTTGCCTTAGTTTTGATCAAACTGAAAAATTGTTGGAAGAGATTGCCGAACAGTGGAAATCACTTTAAAATTTTGAAGATTTATTTTAAATGCCTATGAAAACCATTGAATTAAAACTTGATTTAAGCCGCAGTGGAGCGACTTCTCCTAAATATTCTTTGTGGGTTGGATCCGGTCTAATCGAAAATTTGGATAAGTATCTGAAGAAGCTGCCGCAGGTTCATCGTTATGTAATCATTACGGATAAAACTGTTGAAAAACTTTACGGAAAAGATCTGCAGAGAAAAATGCTGAAAAAGGGTTTTCAGGTTGATTTGATCACATTTCCGGCTGGTGAAGCTTTTAAAAACGAGCAGGTTAAAATGAGTTTAGATCATGCTTTGCTTAAGAAAAAATGTGGACGAGATACAATGATTTTGGCTTTTGGCGGGGGAGTTGTTGGCGATATGGCTGGGTTTGTTGCTGCAACTTATATGCGTGGAATTCCTTATGTGCAGATTCCAACCACTTTTTTGGGAATGGTGGATAGTTCGATCGGTGGCAAGGTGGGGATAGATACTCCATTTGGTAAAAATTTGATTGGTGCTTTTTGGCATCCTACGGCTGTAATTGCTGATTCGGATTTTTTAAAAAAATTGCCGCGTGTTCAGCTGGTGAATGGTTTGGTTGAGTCTTTGAAGATTTTTTCAACCTATGATTTGGATAGTTTTAAGTATTTTGAAAGTAATTTAAAGAAATTGATGAAGGGAGATGTGAAGTATTTGCAGCCAGTTGTAGCCAGGTCGATTGAATTAAAAATTGGTGTTGTTGAAAGGGATGAGCATGAAGCTAATGAACGTATGGTCGTTAATTTTGGTCATACGATTGGTCATGCCTTGGAATATTTAAGTGATTATAAATTGCTTCATGGTTTTGCGGTTGGTTTGGGAATTTTGGTAGAGGGTAAAATTTCACAACTTTTGGGTATTTTGTCCGAGGTTGATTTCAATCGAATTGAAAAACTTTTGAGTGATTTGGGTATTCAAAAGGAAATGTTTAAAGGATATAAAGTTGCAGAGGTTTTAAGGCTTATAACCATGGATAAAAAGAATCGGGCTGGTAAGGTTAAATTCGTTTTGTTGAAGAAAATAGGGGAGGTTTACAAAAAAGATGGGCAGTTTGGTCATCTTGTTGATTTGAAAATCGTAAAAAAAGCTTTGGAATTTTTCATAACTTAATTGATAAACTATGGCAGGAAATTCTTTTGGACATCTCTTTTGTATCACAACTTTTGGTGAATCTCATGGGCCGGCTATGGGAGTAGTTATTGATGGTTGTCCGGCTGGGCTTGAACTTTCAATAGAGGATATTCAAATCGAGCTTGATAAACGTCGTCCGGGGACATCTCATTTAACGACTACCCGTCAGGAAAAAGATAAGGTCGAGATTTTATCCGGTGTTTTTGAGGGGAAAACTTTGGGTACTCCAATTGCTTTAGTTGTTCGTAACGAAGATCAAATCTCAAAGATTTATGAGCCAATTAAAGATCTTTATAGGCCGGGTCATGCTGATTATACCTATGATGCAAAATATGGAATTCGTGATTTTCGAGGTGGTGGTCGTGCTTCTGCGCGTGAAACGATTGCGCGTGTTGCTGCAGGTGCGGTAGCCCGAAAAATCTTGGCTTCAATCGGTGTAAAGATAGTTGGTTATGTAATCCAGATTGGAAAAGTGAAAGTAACTAAAATTGATGAATCTTTTATTGATCAAAATGTTTTGTGTTGTCCTGATAAGGCTGTTTTGAAGACTATGACCAATGAAATTGAAAATGCCCGTAAAGATTTAGATTCAGTTGGTGGTGTAGTTGAGGTTGTTGCTCGCGGGGTTCCGGCTGGCTTGGGTGAGCCGGTTTTTAATAAACTTTCAGCTGATTTGGCTGCGGCTTTGATGAGTATTCCCGCAGTTAAAGGTTTTGAAATCGGAAATGGTTTTGAAGTTGCAGGGAAAAGAGGATCGGAAAATAATGATGCCTGGATCACTAAATCAGGAAAGGTTGGAACACAGACAAATCGTGCCGGTGGAATTATTGGAGGGATTTCCGATGGTGAAGATATTGTGGTACGAATGGCTTTAAAACCTGCTTCCAGCATTGCAAAAAATCAAAAGACGATTGATAAGCGTGGCAATAAAGCTGAAATTCAGGTTTTAGGTAGGCATGATCCTTGTGTTTGTATTCGTGCCGTTCCAATTGCCGAGGCTATGATGGCTTTAACTTTGGTTGATCATTATTTACTTTCAAGAACGAATCAATTATGAAAAAGAAAATAAAAATTGGTGTATCGGGTGACGCAGGATCTTTTTCCGAAGAGGCGGGTCTTGCCTATGCTCATCGTACCGGTTTTGAATCTGAGATTTTTTATCTTACCGATATGGAAAGAGTTTTGACCAGTTTGGATAAAGGCGAAATTGAACTTGGTATTTTTCCGGTTGTGAATTCACGTGGGGGATTGGTGCAAACGGCTTTTGAGGCTATGGGTAAGCATTTGTTCGAGTTTATTGAGGAGCTTTGGCTTGAGGTTTATCAATGTTTATTGGTAAAACCTGGTGCAAAAAAAACTGAAATTAAAAAGATTGCGAGTCATCCACAGGGTATTTCTCAGTGCGAAAGATATATTCGCAAAAATTTTCCGCAGGCCCAACTTATTGATTGGAGCGATACTGCCGGGGCGGCCCGTGACTTGGCCAATGGTGTTTTGAGTCCGGATACTGCCGTTATTGCCTCTGCCAGAACTGCGGAAATTTATGGTTTGGAACTTTTGGATAAAGGTATTCAGGATAATCATCCTAATTTAACGACTTTTATTATTGTTAAAAAATAAATATATTATCTCTTTTTGGTATGAAAAACTTAAATTCTTCATTGGGTGAATTGCGGCAGCAAATTAATGATATCGATCAAGAAATTCTTCAGAAAATTGCTCAACGTTTTGCGATTGTAAAGAAGGTTGGTGCTTTAAAAAAGGGCTTAAATAAAGAGATTTTTGATTCTGAGCGTGAGATTGAATTGGCTACCCTTCACCAGAAAATCAGTAAGAAAGTGGCTATCGACCCTAAACTTGCTCAGGCTGTTTTCACTTTAATCATTGAGGAATCGCGAAAAATGCAAAAGTGACAGTTGACAATCCAGGCAGTTTTTCTATAATAGATGAGCTTTCTAGGCATTTATTTCAATTTAATCCTTTGGAAGGAGGTGATAAATTATGGCTTTATCCATTAGACGCAACCCGAAAGAATCTGTAGATCGTCTCATTTCTCGCTTTAACAAGAAAGTTCAGGCAAGCCGTGTGATTTTGGTGGCGAAAGAACGCCGTTATTTCAAAAAGAAGCCAAATCGCAGTTATTTAAGACAGGCAGCCATTATGAGAGACCATTATCGTTCTCAACGTGAAAAGATGAAATATTACTAAGATTTATAAGGGCGGATTCATTTGGATCCGCTCTTTGTTTTTATATGATTATTGCTCAAATACTTCAAAAAGCTAAAGAAACCATTGGTCCGCAAGGAGACTTGATCGGGGTGGAGGTCTTATTGGCGTATGTTTTGCAAAAAGGAAAAGAATTTTTGGTTAGTCATGCTGATTTTGATTTAACTTCCGAACAACAACAATCTTTCTTTTATCTTTTCGATCGTTTTTTTGATGGCGAACCTGTGGCTTATTTAACGCATAATAAAGAGTTTTATGGTTTGGATTTTTATGTTGATAAGCGTGTTTTGATTCCAAGACCCGAAACTGAACTTTTGGTTGAGCGGGCTTTAAACTGCTTAAAGAACCTTCCAGAACCTCGAATTTTGGACGTTGGGACCGGAAGTGGATGTATTGCTGTTTCTTTGGCCTCTAAGCTGCCACAGGCCAAAATTGTAGCTTCGGACGTAGAGGAATCTGCTCTTCAGGTTGCAAAGAAAAATGTTCAACACCATCAGTTGGAGGACCGAATAAGCCTGGTTAAAAGTGATCTATTGACGAATATTGATGATCACTTTGACCTTGTGGTTGCCAATTTGCCTTATATAGGCACGAAACATTTTGCTTTTGTAAGTAAGGAAGCTCAGGATTTTGAGCCTCATGCGGCTTTATTTGGTGGAGTTGATGGCCTTGGTCTTTATGAGAAGCTTTTTCAACAATTGTCGAAATGGAAAAATAAACCTGTTTTTCTGCTTGGAGAATTTGGATTTTTACAGGGCGAGGAAATTCGCTTACTCATTGGAAAATATTTTCCAGCGAATCAGTTGGAAATTTTCGAAGATTACGCTAAGATTGAGCGGATTTTCATGATCAGATTTTAAAGAAATTATATTTATGGAAGAAAAACTTGAACAATTAGAGATAGAGTATGTTGAAATTGAGCAGAAGCTTATGGATCCAAATATCATGAGCGATCAAAATGAATATAAGGCTTTAATGAGGAAGCATAAGGAACTTTCCAAAGTGGTGGTTTTATTTAGAGAATTGAAGATTGCCGGAAAAGATCTAAAAGAAGCTGAGGAAATTTTAAATACAGAAAATGATGAAGATATGCGAGAATTGGCTAAGGATCAGTTAAAAACTTCAAGAGAAAAAATTGAAAAAATTCATGAGGATATTAAGGTGGAACTTATTCCAAAAGATCCTGATGATTTTAAAAATGCCGTTTTTGAAATTCGTGCTGGTGCCGGTGGTGAGGAAGCGGCTCTTTTTGCTTCACAGCTTGCCAGAATGTACATGCGTTTTGCTGAGAAAATTGGTTATAAAACTGAATTAATGAGCAAGAGTGAGGCGTCAGGCGGTGGTTTGAAAGAAATTATTTTTAAAGTAGTTGGTGAAGGATCTTATGGAAAATTGCGTTATGAAAGCGGTGTTCAACGTGTTCAACGTGTTCCATCGACCGAGGCTCAGGGGCGCATTCATACCTCCACTGTGACTTGTGCCGTGCTTCCGGAAGCGGAAGAAATTGATATTGATATTAAAGATTCAGATTTGAGAATTGATGTTTTTAGGGCAGGTGGCCCGGGTGGACAGAGTGTTAATACTACTGATTCAGCTGTGCGAATTACCCATATTCCATCCGGACTTGTGGTTAGTCAACAGGATGAAAAATCTCAATTGAAGAATAAAGCTAAGGGTATGGAAGTTTTACGTACAAGACTTTATGCCCTGGAACGTGACAAACGCAGAAAAGAAATAGGCGAGCAGCGTCTGGATCAAATTGGTTCCGGGGATCGTTCCGAGAAGATTCGTACTTACAATTTTCCACAGGATCGCGTCACTGACCATCGTATTAAACAAAGCTGGAACAACCTTCCTTCGATTATGGAGGGCAACATTGATGATATTGTTGAATCATTGGGTTCGGCTCGTCAGGCGGAGATTTTGTCGAGTCACAATTAAGAACTCTTGAGTTTTAGTTGATGCGGAAGTGTGTTCCCAGGCTTTTTTTTCGTTTTAAAGCGGATTTGGTGATTGCCAGGGCCACTTCCAACATATTCTTGGTTTCAAAATATTCTTTGGTTTTAATTTTTGGCAAACCTTGCATTAGCTTATTAATGCCGTTTATTGCTTTGATGAGCTTTTTCTCTTCACGAATTATTCCAACATTATTCCACATGATTTTTTTTAAATTTTCTTTGATGTTTTTTAGATTGGAGGATTTTTGGGTGGTTAAAGTTGGGGTGGCAAAGTAAGGATAGGAAGTTTTAACACTTGTGTTTAAAAGAGTTTTTAAAATTTCGTTACTCATAACTATGGCTTCCAGGAGTGAATTTGAGGCTAAACGATTGGCTCCATGAAGACCTGTATATGCCACTTCGCCAAAGGCAAAAAGATTTTTTATGGAGGTTTGTCCTTTTAAGTCTGTTTCAATTCCTCCACAACTAAAGTGCGCAACAGGAGTAATGGAAATTAAATCTTTTTCTAAATTGTAACCTGTTTCTTTAAGGTAATGTGAAATTTGAGGAAACTCTTTGTTGGCTCCCTTAACGTTCATTTGAAGATAAATTTTTCCTTTTTTAGCTTCTTTGTAAATTGCCCTGCTAACAATATCGCGTGGGGCCAGTTCTGCCATCGGATGATATTTCATCATGAATCTTTCTTTTTTGTGGTTGAGTATAATGGCTCCGGATCCTCTTAAAGCTTCCGATAATAAAAATATTGGATTCTTTTTTTCGTCTAATGCCGTTGGGTGAAATTGAATAAATTCTAGATCTTTCAGTTTACATTGTGCGTGTAATGCCATCGCTAATCCGTCTCCTGTTGCAATAACGGGATTGGTGGTTTTTGCGTAGATTTGGCCAATTCCGCCTGTTGCCAAAATGATTTTTTTTCCAAAATAATTCCGTATCTTGTTTTTATAAATCACCTGAATTCCGTAACAGGTTTTATTTTTTATTAGTAAATCTTTGGCAAATGTTTTTTCTGAAATCGTGATTTTTTTGTTCTGTTTTGCTGTTTTAATGAGTGTTTCTTCAATGGCTTTGCCGGTGTAATCTCCGCTATGAATAATCCTTTTTTCGCGATGACCACCTTCACGATGAAGTGCAAGATCACCTTCTGCGTTTTTGCTAAAAGCAACTCCTAAATTGATTAGTTGCTTGATGGCCAGTGGCCCTTTTTTTATGATAAATTCAACTGCTTTTTTGTTATTATGAAAATTGCCTGCGATTAAAGTGTCTTCAACGTGTTTTTTAAAACTATCTTTTTTGTTGAGCTCTTTGAGCACAGTGGCGATTCCTCCTTGTGCATAAAACGTGTTGGCATCACTTAATCCCTTTTTTGTTATTAGTAATACTGTTCCTCTTTTAGAGGCTTGAATGGCTGTATTTAGCCCCGCAAGGCCTGATCCAACAACAATAAAGTCGAATATTTTTTCTTTCATGGGTAAAATTGAAGCAAAATCATTCTATATTCAAATCAAAATTTTTTCAGTACTTGTTTTAATATTTTTTTATTTTCAAATAGGCTGTGATTACATTAAAGCACTACATTTGATAGTTTTGCAATTTTATGTCTGAAGTTGCTTCAATTCGAATTTAAATTTAGTGAAATTCCCCTTGGAATTTTTACTAAATATTTGTTTCAATATTTACCCTGTTCAACTTTTGTGTTCTTTGTCCCTGCTTTGCTTTATTATTAAATATAAGTAAATAGACTCTTCATGTATAAAAATATTGTACAACTTTGACATATTCTTAATGGGTTATGTCTTGGGGTTTCTTAAAAATTGAACTTTAGTGCATTGCGATAATAATTTACTTTGTCTAAAGTGTGTCTAAATTTATTAAATTCATGCTTATTGTGTATAAATTACATATAAATAAATGAAATTGCGAAAATCATTTTTTCTAATTGTCAAAATTAGATTATAATGTTGTCATGTTTACCGATACGCACTCCCATATTCATTTTAGTAATGAGTTTCCGGATATTGAGCAAATTATTTTAAGAGCTCAGGAATCTAAGGTCTCTAGGCAAATTATTGTAGGTTGTACACCACATGATTCTTTAGTGGCTCTTGAATTTGTAAAAAAGTATGCAGATAAAAACTTTTGGTCAACACTAGGGGTTCATCCGCATAACGCTGATGAGTGTACGGAAGATATTTTGAAAAAATTTACTCAAATAGTTCAAGAAAATTCAAAAATTGTTGCGATTGGTGAAATAGGTTTGGATTATTTTAGGAATCTTCAGCCAAAAGATCTTCAACAAAATGCTTTTCGTAAACAATTGGAATTGGCGCTTAAACTTAATTTGCCGGTTGTCGTTCATATTAGAGATGCCTGGGATGATGCTTTGGAAATTATGAAGAGTGTTGGTAACACGAAAGTTATTTTGCATTGTTTTACCGGACAAATTGAACAAGCAAAAATTGCCTGGGCAAGTGGTTATTATCTTTCTTTTTCAGGAGTCCTAACTTATCCAAAAAATGATTATCTGCGTGAAATTGCCGCACAGTCACCTGCGGATAAAGTCTTGATTGAAACTGATTGTCCTTATTTGACGCCTCAACCTTACAGGGGGAAAAGGAACGAGCCGGCATTTGTTGTGGAAACTGCTAAAGAACTGGCCAAGGTCAGAAATATTTCCTTGGATGATGCGGCCAATTTAACAACTGAAAATGCTAAAACTATTTTTGGGATCTCATAAATTTCTCCAGGTCTTCCAGCATTTCAATTACAATTTTTTTGGTTGAAAGTTTTTCTTTTGTTTTAGGAATTACAGCTTTAGCAAAACCAATTTTTTGTGCTTCTTGAATTCTTTTGTCTGTTTGAGTTACGGAACGTAATTCGCCGGATAGTCCAACTTCACCAAAATATATGGTATCAGATGAAAGTGGCTCTTTTTTGAATGATGAAATAATGGCCATGATAACGGCTAAATCAGCCGCCGGTTCACTCAGTTTTAATCCGCCCACTACGTTTATGTAAACATCTTGATTACTCAAATTGATATGCAAATGTTTTTGAATAACCGCTACTAAAAGTTGCAGTCTGTTAAGATCGAATCCGCTTCCTGCACGTTTTGGGTATCCAAAAGGACTTAAATTGGTTAGGGCTTGAACTTCAACCAAAAGTGGCCTTGTTCCTTCAATTGTGGCAGTAATTGCTGAACCAATACTCCCAATTTTTCTACCTTCCAGGAAAATTTGTGAGGGATTTTTAATTTCTTTTAATCCGTCTTCGGTCATTTCAAAAATGCCGATTTCATTGGTCGATCCAAAGCGATTTTTAAGACAACGAATAATTCTAAAATTTTGATAACGTTCGCCTTCAATAAATAAAACGGTGTCGACCAAGTGTTCCAAAACTCTGGGGCCGGCTACGTTTCCGTCTTTGGTCACATGCCCGATAATAAAAAGTGGTATATTATTTTTTTTAGAAAAATTAGTTAGTGTTTCGGTGCAAAATTTAACCTGATTCATGCTTCCGGCAAAAGAGGGGATTTGGCTTGAATAAATAACCTGAATGGAGTCCACAATCACAAATTCCGGTTTTTCTTTTTCGATTGTTGAAAGGATATTTTCTAAAAGTGTTTCAGATAATATTTGGATATTTTCATTTTTAATATTCAAGCGTGCGGCGCGTGAAGCAATCTGGTGCGCCGACTCTTCTGCTGAAATATATAAAACTTTTGACTTTTTTTCTGCGACTTGTTGGCAGATTTGTAAAGTCAAAGTTGATTTACCAATGCCTGGTTCGCCACTTAATAATGTTACCGATCCTTCTAAAATTCCACCTCCCAGTACCCGATTTAGCTCTTCCATTTGGGTAACGATTCGTTCTGGTGAATTTAAATTGTGGCCCAGGGCAGAAGGCGTCAGGGCTAAGCCCTTGGCTTCACGGTTATGTAAAGCACTGTCTTTCATTACTACATCTTCACTGAATGAATTCCAGGCTTCGCAGGCAGGGCACTTCCCAACCCATTTTTGGCTTTCATACTGGCAATTTTCGCAAATATAAATTGTTTTTAGTTTCATCTTGTTGTGGGTTTTAATTTAAAATTTTATCCGCTTGAAGGACTTTATGATAGACAGCTTCAGTTTTTTGCGCCATCTTTTTTAGATCGAAATCCTTGACACGATGATGTCCAAGGAAAACCATTTTTTGGCGTATGGGAGCGTTCTTTATGAGGAAAAGGATTTTTTCGGCAAGCATTTTGGGGTTTGCAGGTTCAACCAAAATCCCATTTTTGTTGTTTTCAATGATTTCCGGAATGCCTCCAACTGCTGAAGCAATAATTGGTATTTGCGCGGCCATTGCTTCTAAAAGCACTAATCCAAAAGCTTCTTTAATGCTTGGTAAAACAAAAAGGTCACTGCTTTTTAAAAGTTTGGGAATTGATTCCTGATGATTTAAAAAGACTACTTTATCTTCCAAGCCCAATTTTTTAACTTTTTTCTCTAAATCTTTTTTTTGAGGACCTTCGCCGATTAAGACTAGTTTGGTTTGGGGATTTGTCTCTTGAACCTCTTTATAGGCTTCAATCAGGTAAATTAGGCCTTTTCGTGGATGAAGAGTTGCAACAGTTGTAATTATAAAATCGTTATCATTCGCCTGAAATAATTGCGTCTTGATTTTATGTTTTTCCTGATGTGTGAAATGAATCAATGCTTTTTCAAACTGTTCAAGGTCTATTCCATTATGAATAACCGTAGTGGAGTTTTTAAGTTCAGGATACCAGGAAATGATTTGTTCCTGATTGTTGTTTGAAACCGTGATTGTTTGGTGGGTTTTAGCAAGAGCCTGTTTCTTGAGCCTTTTCTTGATGCCACTCAGTGGAAAAGGATCATGTTCTGTAGCAATGATTTTAGGTAGTTGCGATGGTGAAGTAGTCCAAAAAGCATAGCGACAAGCCCCGGGGTTCCACAAATGTAGATGAAGAATGTCCGGGTTTTCAGCTTTAAGGATATTTTTAAGTTGTAAAAGATGACGTGGATCGTGTTTGTGGTTGACGTTCAAGCGAATTACAGGAATTCCGTCCTTTTTCAGATTTTCACACCAAAGGTCAAGTTTTTTGTATTTTGAGCAGACAACCTTGGCTAGAAAGCCGTCATTCAACAGGGTTTTGGCCAATTGATGGATGTGTTTTTCGGCGCCACCAACTAAGGGAGTGTCTGTATAGAGTAAGATTTTTTGCATAGCCCTATCATAGTAAAAAATTCCTTGAATCAAAAGCGATTCGGTGATAACTTTATTGCGCTTTTTGGACAAAAACACTCTTTTAGCAAGTCTTGATAGAGATAAAAATCGAGATTTAGCGGAATATTCCAGAATTAAAGCAGAAAAACCACAGTGTCAAATTGCCATTTAATGGCTTATGGGTCAGTAGCTCAGCCGGTAGAGCGGCGCCCTCTTAAGGCGAAGGTCCTGGGTTCGACCCCCAGCTGGCCCACCATATTTTGACACTGCATAAGACTAATAGCCGGAGGAATCAACCATCGGCTATTTTATGATAGTATGGATATCAACGGGTTTTGTTTTTGTCTAGGCGCATCTTTTTAAAGTTAATATGCCAGAATTGCCAGAGGTCGAAACGATTATCCGGGAATTAAAATCAGTTTTGATCGGTAAAAAGTTTGCGAGCTTAAATGTAAAAGTGGATTCTATTTTTTTGCCTTCGGCTAAAGATGTAACTGCTAAAATCAAGAATTTGAAAATTTTGGATATTCAAAGAAGAGGGAAGTTTATTGTGCTTGTATTAGATAAGAAAATGCGTTTGGTTATCCATTTGCGCATGACCGGTCGTTTACTGTGGAACATGAGTGATGGCCGTGAAAAATTTATTTGCGGTGTTTTTTCTTTTACTGATGGCACTTCTTTGATTTATTCGGATGTCCGTAAATTTGGAAAAATCTGGCTTTATAATGAAAAAGATTATGAACAGGCGACAGGCATAAAAAGGCTTGGAATTGAGCCTTTTGACTCACGTTTTAGTTTGGAATATTTTTTGGATCTTTTTGCTGATAAAAAGGGAATCTTGAAAAACACGCTGCTTAGGCAAGATATTATTGCCGGTATTGGCAATATTTATGCTGATGAAGTTTGTTTTAAGAGTCGTTTAAATCCAAAGTCCAGGCTGGAGAAACTTAAAAAAGCTGATTATATAAAGCTTTATTTGGCCATTATAAGTTGTTTGGAAGAGGGGATTAACCATAATGGAACTTCGGTTTCGGATTTTGTGGGAACCCGGGGAACTTTAGGAAAACACCAGCACTACTTGCAGGTTTATGGAAGAAAGGGCGATCCTTGTTATGTTTGTAAGAATCCTATCAAAAAAACTGTAGTTGCCGGAAGGGGCACTTTTTATTGTGAGAACTGCCAAAAGCTGTAATTTTTAAGCGGCATGTTTTTGTTCATGCCCATGAGCATTGTCATTTGCAGCTTCATGTTTAGGAACATCCACCAACTCGGGTTTTACATGTTTGTCTCCATGTCCTGCATCGCTGTGGCTATCTCCATGGTTTTCGCCATGAGCGGCTGCGGCATGTTCTCCACCATGAGCATCACCATGGCCTGCGTCGTGACCTCCATGAGCGCCACTTGTCGGTCTTTTTCCGCTAATAATTGTCATAATGGCTTTTCCAAAGCCACTTGCAATACTATCAACAACGCCAATTGCCTCTTTGAAAATATTAAAAAAATGGCTTGTTGCCTGGTTTAAATGATCACCTAGTGTAACTGGTTCTTCATGATGTCCTCCGTGTCCTGACATATAATTTTCAAGTTAGATATTCGGCCCAATATTTTAGACTATTTCCCTATTTAGTCAATGGTATCGTAATTTTATTTGCTGTCAGTCTTCACCGTTAGTGTACGTTTCCCATTTTCCCGTGACGTCACTTAAATATCCTATAGCTTTTTGAGTTTTTCCGTTTTTTTTGTGAGTAGTCGATTTGAAATTTTTATTCATCATTGTCGGAATAAGCTGTTTTCCGCTGTGGTGGCTCATTTCATAAAAGGGGAGTTGTGCCCGGAATTCATTGGTTTTACGTAAAGCCTCCATCAATTTTTGCCCTTTTTCGACACTTACCATAAAATGTGAAGTTCTTGGCACCTCCATCGGCTGCGAAAGATAATGTAAGCGAACACCTTCTGCTCGCAAAAGCCTAAAAAGTGCCTGTAAAGTTTTTAGGTTATCGTTTATGCCCTTCAACAGCACAGTTTGGTTATAAAGCTCAATTCCTTCACGTTGCAGCTTGCGGATTGCCGTAATGGCCTCTGTGGTGATTTCTTGAGGATGGTTGAAGTGCAGTCCAATTTGGATTTGCTTACCCTTTTCGCACCATTTCCAGCTTTCTCTTTGGAGGTTGCCAAGCATCTGCGCCAATTCATCGGTAATGCGATAAGGATCGTGAAGCAAAGTTCGGGTGTTGATGCGAATGGTTTTAAGATGCTCGATTTTGAGTAATGGTAAAAATAATTGCTTCAGTTGTTCATCGTTTAAAATCAAAGGATCTCCGCCGCTTAAAAGCACTTGTCTCAGCTTTTTATTCGCATTAATGGCCTCAATTGCTTTTTCATAAACCGTTTTGCTGATTTTTGTCACCACATCGTGCCTTAGCGTGCGCTCTTTCTCAAAACAAAAACGGCAAAATGAAGCACAAGTATTGGAAATTCTTAAAAGCGCAATATCGGGATATTTTTGCTGGAGTAACCTGTTTTCGTCACTGTTTCCTTTTTGAAAATCTTTTTTTATTTCCCAAACTTTTTCAAATGTAAAATCATCCTCTTCAGTTTCTTCAATCTGTGGAAAATGTTGCAGAGCAACTGGATCTTGATGGTTTTTAAAATCGATTAACGAGAAAAGATAAGGCGTTAATCGCATCTCATCGCTTTTATTTTGATAGCGGTGTTGAAGAACTTTTTTGATTGCTGTGATCTTTTTCTTGCCAATTTCAGGTGCGAATTCTTCAAGAGCATCTGCGGTTTTAATGGAATTACTAATTTGCCATCGCCAATCAAACCACTGTTTTTTGGTGGTGCCGTTTTGTTTGTAAGTTTTTGGAATTTTAGGAAGTGGCCAATTCAAATTACTTGAGCGTTAAGATCAATAAATATTCAAACCAAAGATAGCTTAAAAGTACAAGAGATCAAATTTAAAATGCTTGTTACTCAAATATCAACGCATCTGTGTCTAGATGGCAGTAATCCTTTGGTAAAGGTTTTCCTTTAATCCATTTAAAATGAAAATATAATCCATCTGGGGCTAAGCTTTTTTCGTAAACATTCATATCTATATTCAGTCGTCCGCCGTGTTTTAAAATACGAAGCGCCTGCTGAAATATTTCATCTTCTATGTCCTGATTTTCTTTATCACCATAGGCTTCTAATGATGGGGCTTTATTTCCTCCAAATTGAAAAACAGAATTTGAATAAATGATGTCGGCTGAATTTGATGCAATTCCGGAAAGTGCATTAGGTTCTTTTAGATTAGCCTGTAAAAATTTCCAATCCTCTGTGCGTTTTCCATTTACCCTTTTGGGATAACGATAATCAACACCTGTTACATCTACACCGAGCGCATGTAATGCTCTGCAAAGCCATGGTTGAAACTGATGAGATTGAGATGCGCACCGAGCAAGTTCCTGAGCTTCATATTCATTGCCACATCCCAAGTCGATAACGGAAAGGCTTCTTAGCATTTCTAAAGAAACAAGGTCGTCATCAAATGATACAAAAAAAGTTGAAAATTGAACGTATGTGTAAAATTCATCACGGTTTTCAGGAGGTATTAAATCCAATATGCTGTTTAAACTTAAAGGTTCCGCTCCCTCTGGATTTGCAAATGAAGTTGATTGTTTAATTATTGCGCTTTTTGCTTGTACCCTTGCATCTCCAACAATTTTAAAAACAGTTCTTATTGCATCCCCGGAACCTGGTGGTCCATTTAACACTGTGGAGGTGACTTCAACAATCAAATCTGGTTCTTCTTTGGTAGTCATTCGTAAATATAAATTTAGAAGAATGCAATATACTGTATTCTATGCAAATAAGTCAATGGCTATCTCCGGTATAATGGCTTTCAAAAGCTCATTTTTCGGAAAAATAAAAAAACTGAGCGAAAATATTTTGAGCAGATTGAGGATTTTTGAATGATGGGTCTCGTGGGCCCCAGCATGAAAAAATCCGAATAGTGCGAGGAATATTTTCGCGAAAACAATCTAGGGAAAAAGTTCCCCAAAAGAAAAAACCGTTAGGTTTTGTCTTTTGCTTGGTGCCGGGGGCGGGAATCGAACCCGCACGGTATTGCTACCACGGGATTTTAAGTCCCGCGTGTCTACCAATTCCACCACCTCGGCGTAACTTGGACTAGATTATTTGAGAATGAAAGATTTTACAATACTTTCTACTGCTTTTACGTTAATTTGACTTTCTTTTGGGGAATATGATCCGGTAATAATGTAAGCATCAGTTCCTTTTACCGCAAAGGTTTGGATAAAGGTGATGACATCGCTTGATGGCTCTTTAGCGCCTACAAAGTAAGTAACGTATGTATCGGCTTTTTTATCCGCAATGGGAATTTGGAAAGTATCCCGTTTTGATTCCTGATAATTGTAGAGTCCCGTTTTTTCGGCGTTAATAACCTGTTTTGCATATTCAAGCGTTTCTCTGGTTGTCTGAAGAACATGATGGACAACGTTTACGTTAGCTGTAAAGTCTTCATTTTTGACGTTATTCCTAAGGACTAACTGTGTTTCTTGAGGAACATCCTTGGTAAAATCTTTTGCTTCAATTATGTCCCATTCTCGTGGAATTATGGCCGTAAAAGCATATTTTGGATCATCAATTTTTCTGGTTTGATCACTGGTTGTTACGGTCGGATTGGTTGATCCACCGCCAAAATTAAAACATCCCGTGAAGGAAGTCAGTGTCAAAACGAAAAGACAAGTCAGGGCTTTGTTTGAAATTTTCATAAAAAGTGGTGATATTTTTCTTGAGTATTGTATTGGATTTTTTATTTTTCGTAAAGTTTTGGGAAAAGTTTTTCACCATTTGTGAGTCCATTGATTGCTGGAATGGCCAGGTTTTTATGAATGAATTGTGTGCCAATGCTGTTGTCGGTTACAGGACCGGATATCAGATGAAGTGGTATTTTAAATTCTTTACATATTTCGTAGAGTTTTAGGGCTCCTACAGGGTCATGGGCACATCCAACATGTACGGTGATGTTCTTCTTGAGTTCGGGATCTTTAAGGTTTTCCAGTACTCCATATTCTCCAATAATGCCGTCTCCAAGTTCAACTAATATATAATCGGGTTTATCTTTGGATAAGTAGTTAATGGCACCTTTGGTGATTTCTACAGATTCTTTAGGATTCATTGCTGTTGAGGTATATCCGGCATCAATCATACTAACTGTCTTTTCAGCTCCATAGTCCTGCATATTGGCAGTATCTCTTAGCGCGGCGATTCCGGCCATTTTGGCACAATAAATTTTAAAACCTTTTTTGCATGCTCCTTTTACTATTTCGCAGGCAACGGTTGTTTTCCCAACGTTCATGCAGGTTCCGGTAATTATAATTAAAGGTATTTTGGACTTGATGGTTTTGGATTTTTCAAAAAGTTTGAATTGTTTGATATTTAAAGGATCCTTATTCTTATCGCATACCGCTCCCAGGACTTTTACTTTTAAAGGTAGTCCAACTTCATGGACGTTGGCGCTTGTACAGATTCCGGCTACTCCGCCAAGATTCAATAAATTAATGACATCACCAACTTTTAGATTTTTGGGAACTTCCCCTACAAATCCTTTCAAAGCTCTTCTGTTGCCTAAAGCTACAACAAGAATATCTCCCTTGTGGATAGTGGAAAGTCGTCCGGAGGTTAATTCCAATTGATTATAGATTTTTTTGTCTTTTATAACCTCAACTGCAATTATTGCGCCTTCTTCGCATTTGATTTTGGAAGTGACCTCAACTTGATGACTTAACGGTACATTCTTTGTAACGGATCCGATTTTGTCGACGGTAATTTTCATATTAGGTCTATAAATTTTCCCCATTCTAGCAGAATCAATTATTTTCAAAACCCAAAATATGAAATTAGAGATTGCTTTTATCTGTTTTTTGTTTATTATTTTCGCGTTCTTTTAACCAAGTTCATTTGATGAGTAAAATTCGCGTAGGAATTTTGGATTTTTGCAATATACAAAATGCGGAACGAAGCAGCATCAATATGAGCAGAGCCAAAAGTGAAATTTATAAACCATCTTTAAAGGGTTATGCGCTGCTTTCAAGTGCCATAAAAAAGCTTGGGCATCAGCCGATAATTTATTATCCGGAACATTGTCAGCTTCTGTTTGATTATGATCGTCCGGAGATCCTATATAAGGGAAAATTGGTAAAAGGCTGTGATGTGGTGATTCCCAGGATTAACGTTGTTAGCAATATTGACCTGGAGATTTCCGTGATCAAACAGTTTGAATTAAAGGGAATTCCGGTCGTAAACAGCTATTTTGCCATTTCTCAGGCGTTAAATAAGTTAAGGGTTTTGCAAATATTAACCAAGGCGGGGATTCGTGTGCCAAAAACAGTTGTGGTGCGTCGTTTTGAATATTTGGATGATTCGCTCAAAATGTTAGGCGGATATCCGGTGATTTTAAAAACGGTTTTTGGGACGCATGGGAAAGGGGTAGCAATTATAGAAAGTCGTCGTTCTCTTTATTCGGCTTTGGATATTCTTTGGAAATATAGTAGTAGTAGTTTAATGCTCATTCAGGAATATATTGCTGATTCGGAAAATGCTGATTATAGGGCTTTTGTGATTGGTAATAAGGTTGTGGCTTCAATGAAACGTGTCGCGGCTTTTGGTGATTTCCGTTCAAATTTGAATTTAGGAGGCAAGGCTACAGCAGCGCGTTTAACCAAAGAAGAAGAAAAAATGGCTATTTCTGCTGCTAGAGCTATGGGGTTGGATTCTTGTGGTGTAGATATTTTGAGAACGAAAAACGGACCTCTTGTGATGGAACTAAATCCTTGTGCGGGTCTGGTCGGTATTGGTAAGGCAAGCGGAGTGGATGTACCTACTGAACTGATTAAATATGCTTTATCTCTTGTGAAAAAATCATGAAAAAGAAACTCACGATTGGAATTTTAGATTTTTCGGGGTTTATAGCCAAAAATGCTGGAGGGCGTCGTTCCAGAAATGAGGCTGATATTCTATATGAAAAAGTGGAAGAGCTTGGCCATAACCCTAAACTTTATAAAGCTGATGAGTGTCAGATCTTTTTTGATGGTGAAAAAACTTTGCTATTGGAAAAAAATAAACCGATTGAACCATGTGATGTTTTGATTCCCAGAGTAGACCTGGCAGGGCGTTTGGATATGGAACTTTCCATATTAAAACAGTTTCAATTAATGGATATCCCGGTTGTTAATGGTTATTTGCCTACCGTAAGGGCTAAAAATAAACTTCGCACAATTCAACTTCTAACCGAGAAGGCGATTCCGGTACCAAAAACGGTCGTGGTGCGTCAATTTGAATATGTTGATGCTGCGGTTAAAGTTTTGGGTGGATATCCTTTAATCTTGAAATCCGCATTTGGTTCTTATGGCTGTGGAGTTGTAATTGTTGAAAGTTCTCGTTCGTTATATTCTTCTTTGGATTTACTTGGAGAAAGTACAAAAACACCGCTTTTTTTGATGCAGGAATTTGTAGAAGAGGCTAATGGCTCGGATTATCGGGCTTTTGTAATTAATAATGAAGTTGTGGCATCTATGCAGCGTCAAGCCAAAAGTGGTGATTTCCGTTCAAATTTGCACCTTGGTGGTCAAGCTCAAAAATTTGAATTAACCAGTGAAGAAAAGGAGATTGTCCTAAGGGCTGTTAAGGCTTTGGGATTGCAAGTTGCCGGGGTGGATCTGCTTCGTTCCAAAAATGGTCCGTTGGTTATGGAAGTTAATTCCAATCCCGGTTTTATTGGTTTAGTGGAGGCAACTCAAGTGGATGTTGGCAAAAAATTTGTGGAATATGCCATTGAATTTGCCAAGAGTCATTTGGCTTCAAAAGAAAAGAAGCAAAAAATAAAGGCCTAGTCTGTTAAGAGCTAAGCCTTATGTTTTTATTTATGTAAGATTAGTTTGAGGTTGCCGGTCTTTTTTTGATGACCTTATCAACCAATCCGTACTTCATGGCATCGTCGGCAGACATAAAGTTATCGCGGTCGGTGTCTTTTTCAATGACTTTTAGTGGTTGACCGGTATGTTCAGCTAAAATTTTGTTAAGGCGGTCTTTAGTGTTGATAATATGAGTTGCATGAATGAAGATGTCGCTCGCTTGACCTTCGGTTCCACCAAGAGGTTGATGAATCATAACTTCTGCATTTGGTAAACAAAAACGTTTACCTTTTGCTCCTCCGGCCAATATAATCGCGCCCATTGAAGCAGCCATGCCAACGCAAACGGTTGAAACTTCCGGTTGGATGTGTTGCATGGTGTCGTAAATCGCAAGTCCCGCAGTTACGTGTCCGCCCGGACTTTGAATATATATGGTGATGTCCTTTTTAGGATTTTCACTCTCCAAAAATAAAAGCTGGGCAATGATTGTGTTTGCGACAGCATCATTAATAGCGGTGCCCAAAAAAATGATGCGATCCTTTAAAAGACGAGAATAAATGTCATAAGCTCGTTCGCCCATACTGGTTTTCTCTATTACTGTAGGAATAAGAATATTGTTACTGATTGGTTGAGCTTGTCCTCCTTGGGTCTGGCCTTGTTGAAATTGCATATTGTTTAAAGTGAAAAATTTATTTTTGTCTGAGATATTGTACCATATTTTATTGGCTTTGAGATGAGCAAGTTCCTTGACATGTTCATGTGAAATGTTGTGCCTGTTGAGAGGTTTATGGTTTTTCAAAGTTTTATAAACTCTAAATTCCTTCTAAACTTTTAAAAATGGGGACTTTATTTAAGTGTGAAGTTTTAAAATTATTAGAGAAATAAAATTTTTTTTATGGTTTAAAACAGAGATTTAGGGTTGAACAGGGGGCTGTGTAATAGTTAACTGCTGCGTTAAAATTGGTTTAATCGGTTCGCCATAAAGAAATTGTAAAAATCTTCTTGACTTCGTCGACCCCATTCACTAAAATTGTCCTGCTTTCGAGTATGTTTTATGTGCTCACAAGCATTTGGTTTGTTCTTTAACATTCAGGATGTAATAGAGAAGTCATGCGTAATTGCATTTGTTTTCCTCCCCGGAAAGCAAATGTCGTACTAAATTAAAAATTAAGTCTTTGGTTCGCCAGAATCAAAGCAAGCAAGAATTCAAATTTCTTTGCTATTTTCAACCTTAGGGTTGAATTTATCCGAAGAGTTTGATCCTAGCTCAGGATTAACGCTGGCGGTGTGTATAATACATGCAAGTCGAGCGCCCAGGACCTTGTTTTCAATTAAGAATTGAAGATAGCGTCCTGGGAGCGGCGGACGGGTGAGTAATACGTTGGTAACTACCTCAGAATCAGGGATAAGCCTTAGAAATAGGGTCTAATACCGGATGGTCCCGAAAGGGTAAAGCAGCAATGCGTTCTGAGAGGTGCCTGCGGCCTATCAGCTAGTTGGTGAGGTAATGGCTTACCAAGGCTATGACGGGTAGCTGGTCTGAGAGGACGATCAGCCACAATGGGACTGAGACACGGCCCATACTCCTACGGGAGGCAGCAGTAAGGAATCTTTCGCAATGGGGGAAACCCTGACGAAGCAACACCGCGTGGAGGATGAAGGCGTTTTCGTTGTAAACTCCTTTTCTGAGGGAATAATTTTGAAGGTACCTCAGGAATAAGCATCGGCTAACTACGTGCCAGCAGCCGCGGTAAGACGTAGGATGCAAGCGTTATCCGGAATTATTGGGCGTAAAGAGTTCGTAGGTGGTTTGTTAAGTAGGATGTTAAATCCCTGAGCTCAACTCAGGATTGGTTTCCTAAACTGGCAGACTAGAGGCAGGTAGAGGCAGATAGAATTCTGTATGTAGGGGTAATATCCGTAGATATACAGAGGAATACCAAAAGCGAAGGCAGTCTGCTGGACCTGTTCTGACACTCAAGAACGAAAGCGTGGGGAGCAAACGGGATTAGATACCCCGGTAGTCCACGCCCTAAACTATGATCACTAGGTGTTGGAGGTCTCGACCCCTTCAGTGCCGTCGCTAACGCATTAAGTGATCCGCCTGGGTAGTACGGTCGCAAGACTAAAACTCAAAGGAATAGACGGGGACCCACACAAGCGGTGGAGCATCTGGTTTAATTCGATAGTAAGCGAGGAACCTCACCAAGACTTGACATCCCTGGAAGTCTGCCGAAAGGTGGATGTGCCGTAAGGAATCAGGTGACAGGTGCTGCATGGTTGTCGTCAGCTCGTGCCTTGAGGTGTTCGGTTAAGTCCGTGAACGAGCGCAACCCTTGTCCTAAGTTGCATTTTTCTTAGGAGACTGCCGGCTCTAAGTCGGAGGAAGGTAAGGATGACGTCAAATCAGCATGGCCCTTATGTCTTGGGCTACACAGGTGCTACAATGGCCGGTACAGTGAGATGCAAAGAGGCAACTCTGAGCTAATCCCAAAAACCGGTCCCAGTTCGGATAGAAGGCTGCAACTCGCCTTCTTGAAGCCGGAATCGCTAGTAACCGCAAATCAGCAATATTGCGGTGAATATGTTCCTGGGTCTTGTACTCACCGCCCGTCAAGTCATGAAAGATGGGAGTGCCCGAAGCGCCCTTAGCTAATTTAGCGGGGCTCTAAGGTAAAATCATTGATTGGGACTAAGTCGTAACAAGGTATCCGTAGGAGAACCTGCGGATGGATCACCTCCTTTCTAGGAGATATTAGAAGACTTATGAATTTATTCATAGGAACCTTCTAGGTCGAGCCTCGCGCAAGCGAGGTGCATGCTACTTCTCTATTACATTCTGGGTATTAAACATACCAAGAAAAACTCTTTTTTTCAGGGGAATCACATCGGGACGTTTCTATAAAGGTCGAGTAACAACATCTCCCGAGGTTTCCAGGTTTAAGGGAGAAACTTTATTTTTTATACATCGTTCACATGGAAAGTAAAACATTAACTTGTCAGGATTGTGGTCAACCTTTTGAATTTACAGCTGAAGAACAACAGTTCTTTGCTGAAAAAGGTTTCCAAGATCCAAAACGTTGTGGCAATTGCCGCAGAGAAAAGAAAGATAACAGAAAGCTTTCTTTCACTAAGGTAAACTGCTCCGAATGCGGAGTTGAGACTGAGGTTCCTTTTGTTCCAAAGGGTGACCGTCCAGTTTTATGTCGCGCTTGTTTTGACGCTAAAGGCGGCAAAAGAAGAATGGCGTAATTGAATCAATTTGATATTAGAAAAAGAGTCCTGCTTCGGCGGGGCTCTTTTTTGCTTTTAAGATGCATTTAAATACGGTTTGTTTTATTCTTCTGTATTGATTTTTGAATGGTTTTGTTCCAGTTTAGTACAATTTAAATTAAATTGATTTGCAAATTTGGGCGACTTCTTTATAATGTTCGCGTTTTGAAAAGATGAACCACAATGTGGGGCCTTAGCTCAGCTGGCCAGAGCGCCTCGTTTGCACCGAGGAGGTCAAGGGTTCGACTCCCTTAGGCTCCACCAAGGTTTAATGTACCGGAAACGATTTTCTCACATCTTTTGGGCGAGTAGCTCAGTTGGTTAGAGCGCGTCACTGATAATGACGAGGTCAGAGGTTCAAGTCCTCTCCCGCCCACCATTTATTCAATCCAGATGGTTTTTTATGTTCTTCATTTGCCAGGCGTTGATCCGGACCGTGTTCGGTTGCTGGAGAAGGCTTGTCAAAAATTAAAGGTAGCCTTTAAGGCTCTTGATCCTTTGAGTTTTGATTTTTCCAAACCGTCGCCTGTAAAGAAAGGGGATTTGGTTTATCGTGTTAGCAGAGGCAAAATTTTGCAGACTTTTGAGAGTTATATACTTCAGCCCGGAGTGGTAACCTTTAATCAAGATCCTTTGCTTCGATTTAAGGATCCTTTTATTTTGCTTAAAGATAACGATCTTTCTCCAAAGACTATTTTTTGCGTGACTAAAGATCGCGCTAAACTTCAAAAATATGTAAAGGCTTTGGGAGGTTTTCCGATTGTGATTAAAGCTTTGGGTGGAAGCAGGGGAATGGGCGTGATGAAAGTGGGGTCGTTTTCCTCTTTATATGGAATTGTCGATTTTCTTTTATTTCAGAATAAGTTGCTTGTTTTGAGGCAGTTTATCCCTACAAAAGCTTCAGCCAGGTTCATTGTTTTGGGGGATAAAGTTATCGCGAGCCTGGAATATCTTAAAATTAATAAGGATTTTCGTACCAATGAATCCACATCTCCGCGCATTAAGGCCAAAAAATATCCTAAAAAGATGGAAGAGTTGGCTATAAAGGCTACGCATCTTTTGGATTTGGAGTTTGGTGGAGTTGATGTTTTAGAAAGTGATGGAAAGTTCTATGTGGCAGAGGTCAATTTTCCATGCAACTTTGTGCGGGCTCATCAAGTACTAAAACAGGATGTGGCTTTGGAAATGGTTAAATTTTTGAAAGAGAAATCGGAGCGTTTAAATAAACGTCTAAATTAAATCGTGGGTAATCTTCTCCAGAATCAAAAAACCTTTTTCGGTGGCTTTTAAGCTGTTATGATCTTTTTTTAAGTGTTTTGATTTGATGTATTCATCGGCGTTGAGCAGAAGTTTTTGCACGTTATCTTGTTTGTGGCCAAATTCTTGTTCATAGTGTGCAAGATCAAGACCTTCAATTGTTCGCAGGCTTAACATAATGTATTCCATGCGCTTAAGATCGGAATCAATCTCCATTTCATTTTCAATTTTGGCGGGATTTTGCAAATAAGCTTCAAAGTTTTTTTGATTTTCCCACATTTGTCCATCCACAATAGAGTGTGCGCCCAAGCCAAGGCCAAGGTAATCCTTTTGTTGCCAATATCTTTGGTTATGAAGACACTCAAATCCGGGCAAGGCATAATTGGAGACTTCATAATGTTTGAATCCTTTTCTTTTGAGTGTGCGAGTCAGGTATTCATAGTATTTGATTTGCTCTTCATCGTTTGGGCAGTCTTTGATAAACAGGTCGATTTTTTTGGTATCATACGACAAAAAATAGTAAGAGAGGTGAGTGGGCTTATATTTGAGGATAGTTGAAACCTCTTTTTTAAATGAAGTAAGAGTTTGATCGGGTAGTCCCATTATAAAGTCTGCTCCAAAGTTTTTGATTTTTGCTTCTTTAATGGCTTCGAGTGCCTTGAAAATTGTTTCGCGATTATGGGGGCGGGCAATTCTACGTAAGGTTTCCTGGTTAAAACTTTGAATTCCCAAAGAAAACCGGTTGATGCCCATTTTGACGTAATCTTTCAACTTATCCACATTCACGCTTTCCGGATTACATTCAATACTGATTTCCAGGCTTGGTTGAAGTTTAAAATGTTTTGAGATGGTTTGAAGAATTTTGTGGATGTACTTGCTTTCGATTAAACTGGGCGTTCCTCCGCCAAAGTAAATGCTTTTAATTATGCGCTGATTATGTTTTTTTGAAGATGATGCGATTTCTTTGCAAACCGCTTCAACGTAATCCGGGATCCATTTGTTTTTGTGGGCAAACGTCAAAAAATTGCAGTAAAGACAGATCGTTTTGCAAAACGGAATGTGTATATATAGGGAAAGGTCTTCGGGTTTGTCAGCTTTAGCTTTTAACAAAAAATTTATAATTAATAATTCTTAATCCGTAATTGTAAAGATTATGGCTTTCTTTTGCTTTTTTGCCAAATTATAAAAAATTAGTTTGACAGGTGAGTGTATACTCACCTATACTCAGAACGAACTTAAATCTTAACAAATTCCAAATGAAAACCACTTCACGTTCTTACCAGGTATTAAAAAATTTGATAAAGTTCTTGGATTCATATGAAAAATCCCAGGAATTTTCAAGAAATCCCAATATCAAAGAATTGGAACTGACCGTTAGAAGTTTAAATTTACAGAGAATGCCTTAATTGAAAGTCGGACAGGGTGGTCTATGTTAGCTTACAGTAAAGAAAAATCACCTTATCAATGTTGAATTTATCTTGAAAAAATGCTATCATTGGGTGATCTAAATAATAAACATGTCTAGATTCTTAGTTGCTATTATAGGTATTCCAGGTGGCTTTTTGTTAATGATTTATCGTTATCAGATTAAGCAGTTTTTCGGAAACATTGCGTTTGCGGAACAATATCTTGGTTCAGGCGGGACTTATACTTTTTTTATTATACTGGGAATTGTCATTTCTTTTTTGTCATTAATGTTCGCTTTGGGAACATTCCAGGACCTTTTTCATGGCTTGCTTGGCCCATTCTTTGGTATTTCATAAATTCGCAAATAAATCCTTGACTTTGGGTAACTCGTTGCCTATAATCAAATGGCTTTATTTTTGAAAAGCAGTTAAAAAGTATCCCCTGAATGCAACAATTCATACACATACCCCTTAACTTAAAGAGGTAAGCGAAAGACGGCTTACTTTAGGTTGAGGGGTGTGCGTAGGCACACTCCTTTTTTTATGAAGGAAAGGATTGGGAATTATTCCCGGTCCAGATAGTGATCTTTAACAATTGGGCAGTAGAACATTAAAATTCTGTAAATTAAATATAATAATAAATGTTAGTTTCGATCTTAATTAGCTTTGAGTCTTTGCTCACAGCTAGTTAAAAGGGTAAATCAAACTAAGTTACTCATAAGAGCATAAAGTGGATGCCTTGACACCAAATTCCGATGAAGGACGTAACAAGCTACGATAAGCTTCGGTGAGCTGCTAAGTAAGCTTTGACCCGGAGATTTCCGAATGGGGCAACCCTATCTGAGTCATGTCAGATAACCCCGCAAGGGGTGGACACCTGGAGAATTGAAACATCTTAGTACCCAGGGAGGAGAAAGCAATCGCGATTCCCAAAGTAGTGGCGAGCGAAATGGGATCAGTCTAAACCAATCATGTGTAAGGTTACAGCCGTTGCATGGTTGGTGTTGTAAGAAGTATCTTCCACAAACTGTAAAGTGTG
The DNA here is from genome assembly GCA_041659405.1 of Candidatus Altimarinota bacterium. Classification (GTDB taxonomy): domain Bacteria; phylum Patescibacteriota; class Gracilibacteria; order UBA1369; family UBA1369; genus JBAZYK01. The sequence goes on along the minus strand of JBAZYK010000002.1, from coordinate 84,862 downwards.
GCAATTTGTATTCCTATTAACCAAAGGAACCTGGAAAGGACCACCATAGAGGGTAACAGTCCCGTCGGTGAAAGTAGGTTTATAAGTTGTGATATTCTCTTAAGTAGGGTCGGACACGTGGAATCCGGCTTGAATCCGGGAGGACCATCTTCCAAGACTAAATAGATTTGGTGATCGATAGTGAACAAGTACCGCGAGGGAAAGGTGAAAAGCACCCCGGTGAGGGGGATGAAATAGAATCTGAAACTTTATGCTTACAAGGAGTGGGAGCCCGCAAGGGTGACCGCGTACTTATTGGAGAACGGACCATCGAGTTAGCAGTATGGCGCACAGGTTAAGGGAGTTATACCCGAAGCCGTAGTGAAAGCGAGCCTGAATAAGGCGATCAGTGTCATGCTCTAGACCCGAAACCGAGTGAGCTACCCATGGCCAGGCTGAAGTACATCGAGAGGTGTATGGAGGGCCGAACACACGGATGTTGCAAGATCCGGTGATGAGCTGTGGGTAGTGGAGAAATTCCTATCGAACTCGGCGATAGCTGGTTCTCCTCGATATAGTTTTTGGACTAGCCTCACAATTAAGAGCATCAGGGGTAGAGCTCTATTTAGACTAGGGGAGTAAATCACTCTACCAAATCTAGATAAACTTCGAATACTGGTGTGTATGTGTGGGAGTCGGACAGTGACAGCTAAGTGCCATTGTCGTAAGGGGAACAGCCCAGACCGCCGTCTAAGGTCCCAAATATAACTTAAGTGGTAAAGGATGTATCGTTACTTATACAACCAGGAGGTTGGCTTAGAAGCAGCCATCCTTTAAAGAAAGCGTAATAGCTCACTGGTCTATGTGACGACGCGCCGAAAATTCAACGGGGCTCAAAGTTATAACCGAAGACACGGGCTTAGTATAAGATTCATAAATCGCGAATTATTTTCGTTGTTTGTGATTCTTATACTAAGCGGTAGAGGAGTGTTCCTAGTGCTGTGAAGCCGTGCTGTAAGGCTAGGTGGAGCGCTAGGAAGTAAAAATGATGGTATGAGTAACGTTTAAAGTTTGATGAAAAATCAGACCACCGTAAATCCAAGGTTTCCCAAGCAACGTTAATCGACTTGGGGTTAGTCGGTCCTAAGGTGAGGCCGAAAGGCGTAGCTGATGGACAACAGGTTAATATTCCTGTACAACTTATTTTTCGCCAAAGCAATACACTTTGAGATTTGTAAGTCAGTTTCTAGACTTCGGTTTAGATTCTGGTGAGCAATGATCGGGTGTGGCGCTAGCTCAGGGGTAACACATCAGGTTAGCTGGAGCGTGTTAATGAATTCACGTGCAAGCAACAAGCTTATGCTTTGATAGGTAAATCCGTCAGAGTTCGCGAGTTGTTACGCAAATTACTCATCGCAAGATGAGCGATTCCAGTCACATCAGGTGTCAAGAAAAACCTCGGTAGCGAGAAAAGTAGGTTTCCGTACCGCAAACCAACGCTGGTGGATGAGTAGAGTATACTAAGGTGATCGGGCTAACTCACGTTAAGGAACTCGGCAATACAGCAGGTGTAACTTCGGGATAAACCTTGCCGGAACTTTTAGATTTCGATTTAGAAGTTTCGGCCGCAGTAAATGACTTCATGCAACTGTTTACCAAAAACACAGGTCTCTGCAAATTCGTAAGAATATGTATAGGGGCTGAAGCCTGCCCGGTGCCAGAAGGTCACGAGGAGGGGTGCAAGCTCTGAATCTAAGCCCTGGTGAACGGCGGCCGTAACTATAACGGTCCTAAGGTAGCGAAATTCCTTGTCGGGTAAGTTCCGACCCGCACGAATGGTTTAATGGTGTGAAGACTGTCTCAACGTGAGGCCCGGTGAAATTACAGAGTCGGTAAAAATGCCGATTAAATATGGTAGGGCGAAAAGACCCCGTGCAGCTTTACTACAACTTGACATTGAGTCGAGATATATCTTGCGCAGGATAGATGGGACGCTTTGAAGCGTGGACTTTGGTTCATGTGGAGCGGCCGTTGAGATACCATCCTTGATATATTTCGCCTCTAACTTCTGATGTTAATCCGTCAGGGGAACATTGTTTGGTGGGTAGTTTGACTGGGGCGGTTGCCTCCTAAAGAGTAACGGAGGCGCGCAAAGGTTCTCTAGGCTTGGATGGAAATCAAGCTGATAGTGTAATCGCACAAGAGAGCTTAACTGCAAGACTGACACGTCGAGCAGATGCGAAAGCAGGTGATAGTGATCCGATAGTTCCATGTGGGTGGACTATCGCTCAACGGATAAAAGTTACGCCGGGGATAACAGGCTGATCGGGTCCAAGAGTTCACATCGACGACCCGGTTTGGCACCTCGATGTCGGCTCGTCGCATCCTGGGGCTGAAGAAGGTCCCAAGGGTTGGGCTGTTCGCCCATTAAAGCGGTACGCGAGCTGGGTTCAGACCGTCGTGAGACAGGTCGGCCTCTACCCTCCATATTCGCAGGAAATTTGAGAGAAGTTGCCCCTAGTACGAGAGGACCGGGGCGAACGAACCTCTAGTGTATCTGTTGTCACGTCAGTGGCACGGCAGAGTAGCTATGTTCGGAAGGGATAACCGCTGAAAGCATCTAAGTGGGAAACCCTGCTCAAGATAAAATTTCCCAATTAGCCTCCCGGGAGACTACCGGGTTGATAGGCCTCAGGTGTACACATAGTGATATGTTCAGCCGAGAGGTACTAACAGGCGATCGACTTATTTTGATTTTATCTTTACGGCACGGCCGTAAAAAGTACATTGTGTCAGTACTTAGTCCCGCCTTGGCGGGATTGAGTACTGGCACACGATGGCTTCTTTTAACTAGCGCTGAGTGAAGATTCAGGCAAACGTCCAGCGAAATCTGGATATAAGAAGAAACGAAACAACAGAATTAAATGTTTTCAGGCCCAATTTAAAAGACGGTGTTACTTTAAAATTTATATTTTAGAAGGCACTGTCTTGGTAGCTCTAGAGAGTGGGGTACACCTGTTCCCATCCCGAACACAGAAGTTAAGCCACTCTTCGCCGATGATACTCATACTATCAGTAAGGGGAAAGTAGGGCGCTGCCAAGACAGTGCTTTTTAAAAACTCATTTGAACGGCGCATTACGTCGTCAGCTACATGAAATTCCTTCCTCTCAGTATAAAAATACTGCTCGGTCGGAATTCATTTGCTTCCTAGTACTGCTTGTTCAAATGAGTTTTTAATTACTTAAATCGATTAGCTCGGTTGTAATTTTTTTTGTTTCCTTGTATCGCTTGCATTAATGAGTTTTTAATTACTCATTCTGCTCGAATTAAATGGTTTTTAATAGTTCCTTGTTCTGTCGTTTCTTTTGGAAGTTCCTTTGGTGTTTCCTTAGCTTCTTCGCTTACTTCGACAAATTCTGTCGATTTTTCTTCGTCGGATTGAATAGTTGTTTCGCCCGGATTTTTTACTTTTTCAAAACGGGCAACTGAAGGATTGTAGATGTTGTAGAAAAGTTCGATAAGCTCTTTTGTTGTTAGCTCATCGGCTTTTAATCCACAATTTTCCAAACCAATTTTAACTGAACTGGAGCGTTGAGTGAGTGTTTTGCGTAATTCTTCAAATTCCAGGTGGCGACGTTTGACCGAGTCATATGAGTCCTTGGCATTTAGGTTTTGGAGGAATTTTTGTACTATATTTGGTTTTTGTGCTCGGAAAGGATCTACAGGAACAACAACCAAAAAGTCTTTTTCCATGATATCGGCATATTCCACTAACTTGGCGATATATTCGATATATTCGTAAGTTTGAGTTTGAAGTAGCGGATTGGTTTGTTTTTCACCGATTTTTTTGAGTTTGTCCAAATATTCATCAATATCGAGTTTTTTTGACCTGATTACGATCTGAATAGGAAATTCAAGCGTGTTTAGAAATGATTGATAAGAATAGATAATCGCGTTTTGTTCTTCTTCCGATTTTAGGTTGAAGTTGATACTGGAAACTCTTAAAACTGAACGAAGGCCTCCGTTTTTAAGCACGAGTGTGTTATCCCTGATTTCGGAAATTCTCAAATATATTTGAGTACTGGAACTGGGATTTTTCTTGGATTGGCTTTGTTTTACGCTTTGATCGTTCATTTTTGTGTAATTAGGAGTTGTAGTATTTAAAATTAGTCTCTGCCAATTTTTTCGTCGGAGCTTTTGGTGTCCAGAATTCTGCTTAGTTCCATGATTTTTTTGGCTTTATTTTCAACTAATTGAGCTTTTTCTTCGGCTTTTTGTTCAGCGCTGGATTTTGTTTTTGGATGATATCCTGCTGTTAAAACTTCTGAGCTGGCCTGAATCCAAATTCTTTTTTGAGGGAGTAATAGAAATTCGAGATAGGTTAGAATAAATTTTCCAAAAGTTAGGTCAAGTGGCTTGATAAAGGCGAAAAGAGCGGTTATTGCCAGGATGATTGCAACCGGTGGAAGCCAGGTAATCCAAATGTAATCTTTGCCCAAAGAAACATAAATAGCATAGGCGATTCCACCACCGATGCCACAAATTATTAGCTGACGGAGTGTTAATGGTCCTACGATGCGATCTTCGCGTTGTACGTTTTGTGGGACTTTGAATTGCATAAACTTCTTTAAAATTTCTTCTTATTATAGCAAGAATTGCTCAATTCTTCAATGTTTGATAGTATCTTCTGCGATTTTGGTTATATGGACTAATTTTAATAAAATCATGAGAGACAGTTCTAAAATCAGGAATTTTTGCATTATTGCGCATATAGATCACGGAAAGTCGACTTTGGCCGATCGTTTTTTGGAGGTTACGGAAACTATTTCCAAGCGTGACATGAAACATGGGCAAATGTTGGACACAATGGACCTGGAGCAGGAAAGGGGAATTACCATCAAACTGCAGCCGGTTAGAATGGATTGGGTCTATCAGGGAGAAAAGTATGTTTTAAATTTGATTGATACCCCGGGGCATGTGGATTTTACTTACGAGGTTTCTCGCAGTTTAGCCGCATGTGAAGGGGCAATTTTAGTGGTTGATGCTACCCAGGGAATCGAGGCTCAAACATTGGCAAACTGTTATATGGCTTTGGAACATAACCTGACGATCGTTCCGGTTTTGAATAAGATTGATCTTCCTTCTGCCGATGTTGATAAAGTTGCACTCGAAATTGAAAATACTTTGGGTATCGCAAAAGAAGAAATAATCTCGATTTCAGCTAAGGAGGGCACTAATGTGGAAAGAGTCCTGGAGGCTGTTATTCAGCGTGTTCCTGCGCCAAAATCGACTGATGAAGGGGATGAAACCAAGGCGCTGATTTTTGATTCGGTTTATGATTCTTATAGAGGGGTTGTTTCTTATGTGCGTTTGATGTCGGGAGAGTTAAAGCGTGGTGATAAAATTTACATGCTTCATAATAAAACGGAATTGGAAGTGCTTGAAGTTGGTTATTTTAAGCCGAAATATTTGGCGGCGGACATTTTAGTCGCGGGGGAAGTTGGTTATGTTGTTTCAGGCTTAAAAAATGTGGCTGATGCGCGTGTGGGGGACACGATTTGGAAGCCTGGGACGAAGCGGTTGGAAAGATATGAGGCGGTTCCACTGGAAGGTTATAAAGTGGTGAAACCTTTTGTTTTTGCCAGTGTTTTCAGTGTGGAAGGAGATGATTATCCATTGCTTAGAGATGCCTTACAGAAGCTGCAATTAAGCGATTCGGCTTTAACTTTTGAGCCTGAACAATCCGGAGCCTTAGGTCATGGTTTTAGATGCGGATTTTTGGGATTACTTCATTTGGAAATTGTTCAGGAAAGATTGGAGCGGGAATATAATTTGGATTTGATTGTAACGGCACCTTCGGTTTCTTATGTTGTGATTAATCAAAAAGGCGAAGAAATTTTTGTGGCAAATCCAAGCGATTATCCTGATCCTGCAACGATTGTGGCCGTTAAAGAGCCATGGGTGAAGGTTGAGATTGTGACTCCTAAAGATTATGTGGGGGCAATTATGCAATTGGCTCAGGAAAAAAGGGGACTTCAAAAGAGTTTGCAATATATAGATCCAACCAGGGTGATGATTGTTTTTGAGATTCCTTTGGCATCGATTGTGATTGATTTTTATGACAGTTTAAAGAGCATAAGTTCCGGCTATGCTTCCATGAATTATGAGTATTTGGAGTATCGTGCCGGGAACTTGGTTAAATTGGATATTTTGATTGCTACTGAGCGGGTTGATGCGCTTTCCAATATTGTGCACAGGGATGATGCTTTTCATATTGGCATTGCTCTGACCAAAAAACTGAAGGAACTTATCCCAAGAGCCCAGTTTGAGATTGCGATTCAGGCTGCGATTGGCAGTAAAGTAGTCGCCCGTGAAAGCATTAGTGCTTTGCGAAAGGATGTTACGGCCAAGCTGTATGGTGGTGATAGAACGCGTAAGGACAAACTTTTAAAGAAGCAAAAAGAGGGCAAAAAGCGCATGAAGAAGGTCGGAAGGGTTGATTTGCCACAGGAGGCTTTCTTGGCGATTTTAAAGAAATAGATCAAGATTTGGGGGAAAATGAGAGAGGGTGGCAACTCAGTTTGTTTTTAATTAGCAAAGAAGGAGATATGTGATACGGTTTTATCTTCCTTTTTCGGCTATTTTCTGCTAAAATGTAAAGATAAAGTTTGATCTTTATCGAACTTAAAAATAAAAAGAAAAAGTGAGCTTAGAAAATACAAAATTAGCGGAAGTTGAAAACCCTCAGAAAAAAAACGGCATTTTCAGAAAAATTGCTGTGAAGTTTTTTGTCTTTTTGTACCTGATTGTTTTGGGAGGAATTGGTACTCAGCTTTTTTTGGGTGATATTTTAGGCGATCGTCTGGCTCTGCTTAGTAACTTTTTTGCCCGTCCCGTTGTGCATTCTTCAGCCGAAAGTTTGGCTATTGCTTACGCTTCACCTGTGAATAGTCTGGATCCGGTCAATTTTGATCCGGTTACTCAAAGTCGTCTTTTGGACGTGTATCAGGGGTTAGTTAGGACTAATCGAAATCTTAAAATCGAATCGGCTTTGGCGGTTTCGTGGGGAATGCTTGATGAAAATACCTGGGAGTTTAGGCTTCGTCCCAATGTTAAATTTCATAATGGCAAAATTTTAAATTCTGCTGATGTCGTTTTTAGTCTTGAGCGTGCCAAGGATTTTCCTCAATCGCAGCTTAAGAATTTTTTTAGTAATGTAACCGCAATTAAAGCTGTTGATGATTCCAGAATTCAAATTGTCACAAGCCAGCCGGATCCTTTGCTTTTGAATAAATTGGCGGTGGCTTTTGTTTATCCTAAAGACTTTACTGATTTTGCTAAGCCGCTTGGGACAGGGCCTTATAGCTTTGTGTCTGCTGATTCCGGGGCTATGATCATGGAGAGATTTAATGATTACTGGGGAGACAAGCCTTATTTCCAGAGTGTTAATTTGAAGACAATTTTGGATAAAGATGAAAGACAACAGGCTTTGGAACAGGGCAAAGTGCAAATATTGGCTGATGTTCCGCCGGCAACGGTTAAGGATTTGGCCACAAAAGGTTTTGAAACTGTTTCAATTCCAAGTTTGGAAGTTAACTTTTTAATGTTTAATGTTGATGATCCTTTGTGGCAAAATGTGGAAGTGCGTAAATCTATTCCACAATCATTGGAAGCTAAAGTTTTCGTCGATTTTGCCAATGGTTTTGCGCATCCCATAGGTCAATTTGTCAGTAGTGGTATTTTTGGATTTAATCCTGATGTTGCTGCTCCGGCTTATAATCTGGCCCAGGCTCAAAAAGATTTTCAAACGACTGCATCTGTTAGTTTGACTTCAGAGGATGCTTTAATTGTGACTTTTGACTACCCGGCAGAATTGGATGTTATGGGTCAATACATTCAAACGCAATTTGCGGCTTTGGGTATTGATCTAAAATTAAATCCGCTTTCCGGTCAGGATTTACAGAAGAAAATTGCTGAAGGTACTTCTCAACTGTATTTTCTAGGATGGCGTTCCGAGTTGGGTGATAGTGATGATTTCCTTTCAAGCATTGTTCATAGTCCGGATGGATATGGATTTTATGGGCAGTTTAATGGCTCACATTACAGCAACGCCGACACTGATAAGGCGATTGAACAAAGTCGACAAGAGCTTGATCCTAAAAAACGTTTGGAAGATTTACAGAATTTGATGAAGAAAATTGTCGATGAAGATGTAATTGGAGTTCCTTTATTTGAAAGTGAAAAAGTCTTTGCTTATGCCAAAAACATTCATTTTGAACCGCGGGTTGACGGTTATATTTCAGCCGCTTCTGTACAATAATAACCTTGAAACAACAAATATATGCGCTCAATCAAAACAAAACTCACCATAACCATTAGTATTCTCATTGTCGTCCTGTTAACGGCAGCAGCCTTTGTGCTTTTAAATGAAAAGCGGCAGGAACTTTCGAATGATATTTTCCTGAATGCGCGTTCTTTTGCGGAGTTAACGGCTCCCAATATTGTGAATGATTACAATTTGTATCTTTCTCAGAAGAGTTTTATTTATTTCAATCGTAACATTCAGGATGTTTTTCAAAAAAACGTGGATGTTGCTTCGGTCCAAATTTATAAGTATAACGGGGAATTGGCTTATGACTCGCATACTGAGCAGTCTAAACAATACGATGGAACTGTTCGCAAAGTGCAAAATGATCTTTTGTTTAAGCAAATTCAAGCACGCAATTTGTCTGTTTTGACTACGGATTCCAAGCGAGTGGTTTATTTTAAAAAAGATGAAAATGGTAATTTCCAGGCCGTTGATCAAGATGAAAAAACCACAACAGACCTTGGTAAAACCGAAAAGATTTCTTATTTTGTGCAGCCGGTTGGTACCGAGTTTGCCGTTTCCTATGGTATTACTTACCAGGCTCTTGAAGCCCGGGTTAATCAAACTGCATGGCGTATTATTTTATTGGCAATCTTTGGTGTAGGCATTGGAATCTTGATGGCGGTGCTCTATTCTAAGACCATCACCAAGCCAATTGAGCAATTAACGGAAGGTGCCGGAATTATTGCAAAAGGTGATTTTAAGCATCGCGTTATTGTAAAAACCAAAGATGAACTTTTCACTTTGGCGGGAGCTTTTAACAAAATGGCCGCCGATTTGGAAATCAGTACAAAAGCCATGCTTTACAAAGAACGTGTTACGAAGGAACTTGAATTGGCTTCAAAAATTCAGGCGCAACTTTTGCCTAAAACCATGCCGATAATTAACGGTTTGGACCTTGCTGCCGGGCTTTTACCTGCTGAAGAAATTGGTGGTGATTGTTATGATTTCTTGAAATTGAATGATGATCAGCTCATTTTCTATATTGGTGATGTGACCGGTCATGGTGTGCCATCCGGTATCATTGTTTCGATTGCAAATGCTGTTATTTACACTATGGCTGGGCAGAAAGATTTGAAGTCAATTATGATGGATACTAATCGCGTGATTAAGGCTAAAACTTCTTCAAATATGTTTTTGACGATGGTAATGCTGCAGTGGGATGCGGTTTCTTCTAAGCTTAAATTTGTAAATGCCGGTCATGAACAAATGATTCATTATCATGCGCAGGATCAAAAAGTGACTTTGTGTCCTTCGGGCGGGTTGGCTTTAGGCATGATTCCCGATATTAGCAAAGTTGTTAAGGAAGAAGAATTCGGTCTGCAAAAAGATGATGTTTTGGTTTTGTATTCGGATGGTATTCCGGAATCGTGGAAGAACGACAAAGAAATGTATGGAATGGCTCGTTTTAAACGCGCGGTGACTGAATATTCAAGTTTGCCAACAGCTCTTGCTATTCGCAATGCGCTGCTGGCCGATGTCAAAGAGTTTAGCGGAAGTTATAAACAGATGGATGACATCACGCTGATTGTGGTGAAACGAAAATAAAGCTTTAATTCACACCCGGAACCGGAAACTTAAGACACAAAGTTTTTACTTCTGCTTCGATTTGCGCGAGTTTTTCATCGTTATTCCAGTTGGCGATGCAGTTGTTAATCCAGCCGGCGATTGTTTTCATTTCGGCTTCTTTCATGCCACGAGTGGTAATAGCAGGTGTTCCCAGACGAATTCCGCTTGGGTCCATTGGGCTGCGTGTTTCAAATGGAACAGTGTTTTTGTTGCAGGTGATTCCGGCTTTATCCATGGCTTCCTGGGCTTGTTTGCCTGTCACGCCTTTGTTTGTAAGATCAATAAGCATAAGGTGATTGTCGGTTCCTTTAGAAATGATCTCAAAACCATAACCGGTTAGGGCGTCCGCTAAAGTTTTGGCGTTCTTCATGATTTGTTTGGCATATTCTTTAAAGGAAGGTTCAAGCGCTTCTTTAAAGGCAACTGCTTTTGCGGCTATGGCATTGTCGTGTGGGCCACCCTGTAATCCCGGGAAGACGGCGCGATCAATATCTTTGGCGAATTTTTGCTTACACATAATCATTGCGCCGCGAGGTCCGCGTAAGGTTTTGTGGGTAGTCGTGGTGACAACATCAAAATAGGGGATTGGTGAGTCAATTTCGCCAGCGGCAATCAGCCCTGCAATATGCGCAATATCGGCCATGGTTATGGCCCCAACTTCATCGGCAATTTCTTTGAATTTTTTCCAATCAAGATTACGTGAATAGGCGGAAAATCCCGCAACAATCATCTTTGGTTTGTGTTCCAGAGCCAATTTTCGGACTTCTTCCATATCAACTCGGCCGGTTTCTTTATCTACACCGTAGCCGATAAACTTATATGATCTGCCGGAAAAGCTTATTGGCAAGCCATGGGTGATGTGTCCGCCATGATCCAGTTTCATGCCAAGAACGGTATCGCCATAATTCAATAGAGCAAAATAAACAGCTGTGTTGGCGGGACTTCCGGAATATGGTTGTACATTGACGTGTTCAGCTCCAAAAAGCTGCTTTGCTCTATCTATAGCCAATGCTTCAATCGTATCAACATTTTCCTGGCCGCCATAATAGCGTTTGCCAACATATCCTTCTGAATATTTGTTGGTCATTAATGAGCCGTTTGCCTCTAAAACCGCCTGAGAAACGTAATTTTCCGAAGGGATTAATTCCATTCCCTCACTTTGGCGTTTTTCTTCACGTTTAATTGCGTCGTATACTTGCGGATCATACGACTTGAGTGCTGGCATCTGCATGGAAACTGGGGTTAAAGAGTATTGTGTTTGATTCTCATGGTTTTGTTTTCCGTGATGATTATCTCCATTGGTACGTCGTGTTTTTCACCGGGGATATTCTTAACGATTTGAAACCGATATGCAACACCAATTTTTACGGCTAGAGTCTTTTTAAGAAAACGATCATAAAATCCCTTGCCATAGCCAACCCTATGGCCGTTGTCGGAAAATACAACACCAGGGATGATTGCCAAGTCGATATCTTGTGGTTTTGCTTTGGGGAGATTTTTTTTGGGTTCAAGGATTTTAAACTTGTTTTCTTCGGCTTGAGAAAGGTCTTCTATATAGTGAAGATCGAGTTTATTTCCATTAATTCGAGGAAGGACAAACTTTTTAGTTTTAGATTTCTTCAGGATTTTAGAAATATCCACTTCTCCTTTAATTGGAGTGTAGAATAAGATGTTTTTGGCCTTTTTGAATTCGGGTAAATTGCAGATTCCTTTAAGTATAAGCCGATCTTTTTTAGTTTTTTCAACCGGATGGTGGGCCAGTCTTTCTAAAAGCTTTATTTGGCGAAGTGTTTTTTTCATGGGCATGTATATTTAAACATTTTTTTTGAAATTAATAAAGCCTGGAAAAATCAAATTAACTGTAATCTGTTACATACTTAAAGTAAGGATGCGGCGGCGGCACTAAAGGCAAGTGCTTAGGCCAGGAGGCAGGTTTTATAAAATGTAGCTAAAAAGCAGGTTAAAAGATCACTTTTGTATGAGTAGAAGTGGTCTTTTGGGTTAAGAACGGTGAAATATTGTTAGAACACCTTGAGATTTTTCAGAATTTGGCTAAAATGGGTGAGCTTTGTGCCTTCTCTGTTTTTGGTTGTGGTATAGGCAATGTGTTTAGCGCGGGTGGCGAAATGGCAGACGCACTACCTTGAGGTGGTAGCGCTCGAAAGGGCGTGGAGGTTCGAGTCCTCTCCCGCGCACCATAGACACGAGCATAGCGAGTGTCCGCGCCCGCCCTCAAGCGGGCATAGCAAAAACTTGTTTGTGAAACAAACTCCAAATTCTTTCGAGGCGAGGTTTTCCCTATTGCGAAGCAAAAGATAAGACCTTATTTTGGGCTTTTTCCCCTATATTGTTATTCGTTCAAAATTCTGCGCAGTAGCGGGATTTTCTGCGGTTGGGGCCCACGAGACCCAATCCTCAAAAATCCACGCTTTGCTTCGAATTTTTCGCTCATGTTTTTTTATATTTGACGTGGCTAAAATCTTGATCTGGCTAAAAATAGATATTTTTTAGAAAATGAATTTTGGATTGCACAAGGGGAAAGGATTTTAGGTTGTAAGTATTTTCTGTGATCTACGTTAGAATATGCAGGTAACAAAAGAATTTTATTTCATAACTTTTTTCTATGAAAAAGGTAACCTCGGCACTTTTGGTTGGTATGACCGTTTTAAGCTTTGCGGCTCCTTCTTTTGCGATGGAAGGGACTTCGGATCAGGTAAAATCGAAGGATGAGTCTACTCAGAGTGTTTCTTTATCCGATAAGGTGAATAAGCTTTGTAATGTGGTCAATTTTGAAGAAAAACAGCAAAAATCGACAAAAGATGCTATCGATTCACAGGTGAAATCTGAAAATAAGAATGCGGAAAATAATGTTAAATCTTCCAAAAATCGTTCTGAATATGATGGTAATATGGCAAATAAACGTGCGGAACGTGATGTGAAAGTTGTAAAGGATTCTAAGGTTCAACAGATACTTGAGACTTTCCGTGCAAGTATGAAGGCTGCGATTGCAGATCATAAGAAGGTTGTAGATGCTGCTTTTGCAGTGTTTAAAACACAGGTTGATGCTTTGGTTGCAACTCGTAAGGCTGTTATGCAAAAGGCTTTGAATACTTTGAAGGCTACTGTTTGTTCAGCAACTACTGATAAAGCTAAGAATCAGGCTGCCAGGAAAACTTATAATGACGCTATGAATGCCGCTCGTAAGACTTACAAAGGTGGAGTAAGTGCAGCTCGTGCAGTTTTACAAACAGCTAGAGAAGCAGCAAGAAAGACGTTTAACGCTGCTGTTTCAGCTGCTGAGAAAGTTAAAAAGGATGCTTTGAATGCTTTGAAAGTTACTTTAAAGGCTCAGGCTCAGTTAGAAAAAGATCAAAAGAAAGCCCAGAAAGAAGCAAAGAAAGTATTGAAGGAAGAAAATAAGACTTCTGACACAAAATAAATTTTGGAATTCGGTTCATCTTCAAATTTAAAAGAGGTGGAATTAAAATTTCCATCTCTTTTTTGTTGTTCGCTTTGTAAATGCAGTATATAATTTCGGTGAAATTTTTCAGGAGTTTTTTATGATTTTTTTAAGCCAATTAGTGAAGGCCGATATTATTGATAGCAGGGAAGATGTTATTGGTTGTTTGGGAGATGTTGTTGTTAATGCAAAGACAAAAAATGGAGAGTATCCGCGAGTTCAGGGTTTGATTTTTTATAGAGGAAAAGAGGTCAATTTTATTCCTTATACTTGTATAGAAAATTTGAGTCGTGCTGAAATAACTCTCAATCGATCAAATTGCTGGAAAGTTAATTATGAGTTTTCCAATGATGAGGTTTTGTTGGTTCGTGATGTTCTTGATCAGCAAATTTTTGATGTGGAGGGAATCAGGGTGGTGCGCGTTAATGATTTGCAACTTTCAAAAATTGAGGATGATTTTTCGGTTGTGGGAATTGATGTTAGTAATAAAGCGCTGATGCGTCGCCTGGGATTGGCGCATTTACCTTTTATTCGTTCCATGCAATCACGTTTTATAGATTGGCATAATGTGAATCTGGTGAAGGGAAATATTGGTAGTCTTAAGCTAAAAACTCCGTATCAGAAGTTGGAGAAATTGCATCCTGCGGATATTGCGAATTTGATTGAAAACTTAACATTACATCAAAGTACCAAGTTGGTTCAGGCGTTTGATAAAGAAAAAGCCGCTGAGGTTTTGGGTGAAGTTGAACCTGAATATAAAGAAACTTTGATTGATCATATTAACCCTAAATATTTGGCGGGGATTTTGGAGGAAATGCCAACGGATGAAGCTGCTGATGTTATTCAGGATCTTTCCGAGCATAAGCGTATCCAGGTTTTTCGTCGCTTGGGAATTAGAAAGGCAAAAACTTTACATAAACTTACGACTTATGAAGAAGATCGTGCCGGAGGTTTGATGAATACTGAATATTTGCATATTGGTGAAGATGAATCTGTTCGTGAAGCTATTAAGGAAATCAGGAAGAAATCCGATGAACATCGTTCGATTTACCACGCGTTTGTGGTAAATAAAGATAATGCTTTAATTGGAATTGTTTCCATTAGGACTTTGCTTTTGGCTGATCATAGCGAAAAAATCGGTGAATTAATGTCCAAGGTGGTTAAAACCGTGAAGATTTCAACTCATGCACGTGAAGTTGCCAAAATTATGACTAAATATAATTTGCTCTCTGTGGGCGTTGTTGATCGTCGTAAACATTTGAAAGGAATTATTACCGTGGACGATATCATGCGTCTTTTGGTTCCTGATGCTTAATTTTTTCCGATATGAAAAGCTTTGAAAATGAAATCAAACACAAGGTTTCCCCTTTTAAAATTAAGCTCATAATGATTTTAGGCCTTTTGGGGCCGGGGATTATTGCCGGGACTGCCGATAATGATGCCGGTGGTATAACAACTTATTCGGTTGTTGGGGCATCTTTTGGGTACAAAATGCTCTGGATTTTGCTGTTGATTACTTTTATTTTAGCGATTACTCAAGAAATGGGCGCGCGCTTGGGTTTGGTTACCGGCCGTGGTTTGGCGGCTTTGATTCGGGAGAATTTTAGATTAAAAATTACGACTTTTGTTGTGGCCATAACCTTTATTGCCAACTGGACAAATATTTTGGCTGAATATGCAGGTATTTCAAGTGTTGCCGATGTTTATCATGTTCCAAGATATATTGCGATTCCGTTGGCCAGTTTGCTGATTTGGTGGATCGTTTATAAAGGTTCTTTTAAGATTGTTCAAAAAATATTTTTGACATCTTCTTTGTTGTTTTTCTCTTATGTCCTGGCTGGCTTTATGGCTCATCCGGATTGGTCCGCGGTTTTGAAGGGGACTTTTATCCCAACGATTGAATTGACCCCTACCTTCTTTTATACGGCCGTGGCGTTGATTGGTACTACAATTACGGCTTGGGGACAGTTTTTTGTACAGTCATATTTCGTGGATAAGGGTTTGGCTGCCGAGCATCTTAAATATGCCCGTGCGGATGTGTTTGTTGGCAGTTTTTGGACGAATTTTGTCGCTTTCTTCATTGTGATAGCGACTGCGGCAACTCTTTATAAAAATGGAATTGTTATTCAGGATGCCGGACAGGCTGCTCTTGCGTTGGAACCACTGGCTGGAGCTTTTGCCAAACATCTTTTCGCCTGGGGCCTTTTAAATGCTTCTCTGCTTGGTTTGGCGGTGGTTTCCATGACTTCTTCGTATATTGTGACAGAAGCTTTTGGTTGGGAGGGGCGTGTGGATCTAAAAAAAGAATCTCCTTCGTTTTATAAGCTTTTGACTTTTAGTATATTTTCGACTGCGGCGGTGATTCTTATTCCGGGTTTGCCCTTGATTCCAATCTTGGTAGGGTCGCAGATGTTGAATACGTTCGTGTTGCCAATTTTGTTTGTGGCAATTTTGATCCTTCTAAATAAGGAAAATTTAATGGGAAAATATAAAAATGGTCCTTGGCTGAATGTGATTTCTGTTCTTTCGATTGTTTTTATCGTTGGAATGGCTTTAACACTTACTATGTTGACGATTTTCCAGAAATAGCGGGATGGCCTGAAATTAACAAAATAAGTCTTTAAATCGGTCTTAATAATGAAAATTAACTTGAAATAGATAGAGCCCTGTGATAACTTTTCTCTCGCTGTTTCATATGGACGCTTAGCTCAGCTGGTAGAGCATCTCGTTTACACCGAGAGGGTCGTAGGTTCGAGCCCTACAGCGTCCACCATAGTACTTAAAACCCTTTTCCCTGAAAAGGTTTTTAAATTCACGAAAGCAAACCTAACGGTTTTCTCTCGTGGTGCTCTCTTTCCCTATATTGTTATTCACTCAAAATTCTGCGCAGTAGCGGAATTTTTTCCGGTTGGGGCCCACGAGACCCAATCCTCAAAAATCCACGCTTTGCTTCGAATTTTTCGCTCATCTTTTTTGTATTTTGCTCAAACTTTCCTCCGCTCATGCTCTTTTATAGCTTTTTTTTTAAAAATCAAACTTTTTGAAGAAGTATTTTTTCACTACTTCGGCGCTGATGAAATACATTGCGACGATGGTTATAACTAAAAGCAGAATTCCTGAGTTGAGTTGTTCAAATTCAAAGATTTTGCCGATTGGTGTATAGATCATGAATAGTAATGTTGCCACAATCAGGACTGAGATGATGCTTAAAAATTTACCGGGAACGCTCTTGTAGAATGGCTTCTTTGTTCGAATTGCATATGTGACGATTACTTCCGATAGTGCCGATTCCAGGAACCAGGCTGTGCGGAACAGGGTCGGTTCCGCTTTGACTATGAAAATCATTGTTAAAATCAGGGCCATGTCGAAAATAGTGCTTAAAAGACCAAAGAAAACCATGAAGGTTTTAATCATTTTTAAGTCAAGTTTCTTAGGTTTCTTAAGGGTTTCTTTGTCTACGGAATCTGTTGCTATGGCTAACATTGGTGTATCTGTGAGCAAGTTGTTTAACAAAATTTGTGATGGGAGCAGCGGAATAAACTTAAGGAAGAGTGAAGACAATGAAACTGTAAACATATTTCCATAGTTGGCACTCACTGTATTTAAAATGTACTTAGTGATGTTTGTGAAGATAGTGCGGCCTTGGCGTATGCCGTTTACTACTACTTCCAGGCTTTGTTCCATTAAGATAATGTCTGCAGCTTCCTTTGCGATTGAGGTCGCTGTGTTTACTGAAATTCCCACATCTGCAACCTTGATGGCCGGTGCGTCGTTGATACCATCGCCCATAAAGGCCACGGTTACGTCGTCACCTGTATTTAAGGTTTTTACTATTTTATATTTGTGCTCAGGTGAAATTCGCGCAAAGACGTTATATTTATTTACTACCTTTCCGAATTCTTCGTCTGATAATTTGTCCAATTCATCGCCGGTATATATTTTATTTTCGACAATGGTTAGGCCTACTTTCTCGCAGATTGCCTTTGTTACAAGTGGATCGTCTCCACTTAATACTTTTACTGTAACGCCCATTTTTTTCATTTCAGCCAGCGCGGATTTTGAACTTTTACGTGGAGGATCCACAAAAGCCAAGAATCCAAGCATTGTTAAATTCTTTTCATCTTCTTTATTAGAGTCGGCTTTGTGCCAATCACGAACGGCTATGCCGATTGTGCTATAGCCCTTTTCTCGATATTGATTAACCAAATTCAGATAATCTTGGCGAGTTTTTTTTGTAAATGGTTTTGATTTCCCGTTGATATCTATATTTGTACAAACATCAATTAATGATTCCAGGGCTCCTTTAACAACTAATAATTTCTTTCCATCAACTGTTTGTGTTATTACACTCATTCTTCTGCGACTAAAGTCAAATTCGTTATGGTCGAGTATTTGTATTTTCTTGTATGTGCTTAAAAGTTTATCTTTTTGAGTGCTCTCCCAAATTGCTCGATCAATGATATTTCCTTCGACTTTATTTTTATTAACGGTGGCTTCATTACAAAGCATTCCGTACAGCAAGAGCTTTTCGTCAATTTTATTATCGGCATTTAAATATGTTTCCAGTGCCAGTTTGCCTTCGGTAAGTGTTCCGGTTTTATCCGTACAAAGAATATCCATGTTGCCCAGATCTTCTATGGAAGATAGTTTTTTAACCACTACGTGGGACTTTGCCAGGTTTTGAGCACCTTTGGAGAGACTGATTGTAATAATAATTGGAAGGGCCTCCGGGGTGATTCCTACTGCCAATGCCAGCGCAAAAAGAAAAGATTCAAATATCCCGTGTTGTAAAAAGGCATTAATCAGAAAAACGACCAAAGTCATTGCCAAAATTATTTTTAAAAGCATTTTACTAAAATTTCCGATGCTTTTTTCAAAATCCGAAATGGTTTCTGCTTCCTTAAGATAAGAAGCTGTTTTGCCAAAAAAAGTTTGTTCACCTGTCCCTATCACAATACCAAAACCTTCCCCGCTCATAACATGTGAGCCCATAAAGGCCATGTTTTTTAGATATTGTGGCAAAGTTCGGGATTCCGGCGTGACGGTGCTTATTTTAATTACCGGCAGCGATTCTCCGGTTAGTGAAGATTCATCAATGGTCATTTCCTCTTGCCCCAGAATGCGCATGTCGGCCGGGACAATGTCTCCAATTCTTAAATAAACAATATCTCCCGGGACTACCATTTTGGCATCGATAACCGTCTTTTTACCATTTCTAAGGACGGTTGCTTCCTGCGATATCAATTTTTTTAATTCTCTTACTGTTTTTTCTGCGCGATATTCTTGAACAAAGCCCAGGATCGCATTAAAAATGACAATGGATACTATAATGTAGGCATCGGTTTGCTCACCTAAAAAGAATGCTATGATGGTTGCTGCAACCAAGACAATGATAAGCGGATTGGTAAACTGTCCAATTAAAATTTCCCAGCCTGCTTTTTTACCTTTGCCGGTTATTTCATTGAGGCCATATGTTTTAAGGCGCTCCTGTGCGTTTTTTTCTTGTAAGCCTTTTGTTGAAGTTTTAAATTCGGCAAAAAGTTCGGTTTCGCTTTTGGCCCAAGGATGAGTTGGTTTTGGTTGTTTCTTAGGCATATTTAATATTTATTTAAATTGCCTAATTATAGCATATTTATTAGCTTAAAGCCATCTGTTCGCGGCCTATGCCTACCCCTACAAACTCGATTGGGCAGCCCAGTACCTCCTGAAGTCTTTTAACATAATTTCTGGCATTTTCCGGAAGATCATTAATGGTTCTTGCTTCAGAGATTGATTGTTTCCAGCCTGGCATTTCTTCATAAACCGCTTCTACTTCGGATAATATTTCAATTGAGGCGGGGAATGCGGTCAATTCTTTGCCTTTATGTAGATATTTTGTTGCGATTTTTACTGTATCCAGATCATCCATTACGTCTAATTTTGTTAAATTAATGCAGGTATAGCCATTAAGCATAACCGAATATTTGGAAGCAACAGCGTCAAACCAGCCACATCTTCTAGGGCGCCCTGTGGTTGAGCCATATTCTCCGCCGGTTTCACGAAGTTTGTTGCCGATTTCATTATCAAGTTCAGTTGGAAAAGGGCCACTGCCAACACGGGTACAATATGCTTTCATCACTCCAATCGCGGAAGTCATTTTTAACGCGCTGATGCCAACTCCGGCTACAAGTCCGCCAATTGTGGCATTGGAAGAGGTTACATATGGATAAGTCCCGTGGTCAATATCTAGCAGGGCAGCGTTTGCTCCTTCCAATAAAATCTTTTTCCCTTGGGCTATTTGTTCATTGAGGTAAGAGGCGGAATCAATAATAAGTGGTTTGATCTGATCAACTATTTTTTTATAGTACTCAATTTCGGCCTCAAAATCATATTGAAGTTCCGGATACATTTTTTGTAGATTTTCGATACGTGCGCGGAATTTTTTCTCAAAAGTTACCATGTCTAATAGTTCGTGAACCCGCAGGCCGATGCGATTAATCTTGTCAGAATAGGCCGGACCGATGCCACGGCCGGTTGTTCCAACTTTTCCACTGCCTTTGCGTTCTTCCTGGATTTTGTCGACCAATTTTGTGTACTCAAATACCAAATGAGCCCTGTCAGAAAGGAATAATCGACCCTCCACCTGAATGTCATTTTGTTTGAGTACTTCAATTTCTTCAAATAAAGTTGGTATGTGTACCACGCAACCATTGCCAATTACCTCTTTAATATGCGGATAAAGAATGCCCGAAGGAATCAAATGGAAAACGATTTTCTTTTTTTGAGTTGGATTTTTTGGATCCGGAATGTAAACGGTGTGGCCGGCATTGGCGCCACCTGTTCCACGAGCTACAATCTCGTATTCTTTGGCAAGGATATCAACTAATTTGCCTTTGCCTTCATCACCCCACTGGCCTCCTAAAACTGCGCAGACATTTCCATATTTTGAGGCGAGGGTCATATAATTAGTAATTAAGAATTAGGAATGAGTAATTGAGGCGATGGATTTTGTCGATTTTCTGTTCTCTGTAATTGTTTATAATGCCCTTTGGATTTATAGCACACGGACGTGTTAAATGAAAAATTTTAGAGACGGGTATTGTTGACAAAATGGTGTGATGTGGCTCGGTTTGCGTTTTTCCTTGACTTTATTTTTCGGCGTAGTAATATGTTAGCGTATTATCATGTTAAAACACGTAAATATGGAACCAGAAATTAGCAGCAAGGAAATGGATGAGTTGTTTGAGGTTATTTTAAAACTTAAAAATGTCGACGAATGTCGAAAGTTCTTTCGAGATATTTGTACTTATAGTGAATTGAAAGCCATAAGTGAGCGTTTACAAGTGGCAAAGTGTGTTAATAAGAAAATTTCTTATAGAAATATTTCTCAAAAAACAGGTTCCAGTACTGCGACTATAACAAGGGTTGCCCATTGGCTGCATCACGGAATGGGAGGCTATCGTTTGGTATTGGAGCGATTAAATTCGCATTAAAACATCTTATCAAATTAGCTTCCCATTCAAATCCCGAACATCCTTTTCGGGATTTTTTGTATCTACGCGCTAAAATTGAAAAATAACTATTTAACTTATACATATTATGAAACCTATTATTGAACCAAAGATTTTAAAAGGTACGCGTGATTTCTTGCCAGATGAAATGGCAAAAAGAAATTACGTTATGGACAAAATGAAAATTATTTTTGCTCGTTTCGGTTACGATACCATTGAAACTCCTGTACTTTCGTATGCTGAAACGATTTTGGGCAAATATGGAGAAGAAGGGGATCGACTTACCTATACTTTTGAAGATAACGGTGGTCGCAAAATTGCACTTCCATATGATCAAACTGTTCCGTTTGCCAGGCTGTTTGCGGCTAATTATAACGTATTACCTGTTCCTTTCAAGCGTTACCAGATTCAACGGGTGTGGCGTGCGGAAAAGCCTCAAAAAGGTAGAATGCGTGAATTTTATCAATGTGATATCGACATTATTGGTACTGCCAATTTACTTGCTGAAGCTGAATTAACACGTTTGATGTGGCAAGTTTTTACTGAACTTGGCATTAACAATATAAAAATTCAGATTAACTCACGCCGTTTGATGAATGATGTTATGAAGAAACTCGGCCTGGAAAATATTTGCGTGGAGATTTTGAGAATTATTGATAAGTACGACAAAATTGGTGAAGAAAATGTAAAAATCGAGTTGGCAAAAATGATTCCTTCGGCAAGTAAAATTCAGGAACTGTTAGACCTTTTAAGACCTGAGGCTACTAATGATTCTACTTTAGCCAAACTGGCTGATTATGATGTGAGTGAAGTAAAAAGGCTTCTTCAACTTTGTGAGAGCTTTAAGGTTCCTGAAAGATACTTGTTTTTCAATCCAAGATTGGCTCGAGGTCTGGATTACTATACCGGTATTATTTTTGAAGTTATTGGAGATGATATTAACTTGGGATCTCTTTGTGGAGGTGGCAGATATGATGATCTTTGTGGTTTATTTTGCAAAGAAAAATTTTCGGGAGTGGGTGTATCTTTTGGTTTTGAACGAATAATGACCGTGCTGGAAAATTTGGGAAAACTTAAAGATGTCCAGCTAAATTCGAATGTTTTGGTTACACTTTTTGATAACCAAAGCTATGAAGATGCTTTAGGCGTATATAACTTACTAATCGATGCGGGGATTCGGTCCGAAATTTACTTTCAACCCGATAAACTTCAAAAACAGCTTAAGTATGCGAATAAAAAACGTATTCCTTTTGTTGTACTTCGTGGGCCTGAAGAAATCAAGAATCAAACGGTTAGCGTCAAGGCTTTACAGATAGGAAAACAGAAGACAATTCCTTTAACTCAACTTATTTCTTATATTCAGGGATATGAATAAAAACATTCGCATTGCTGTTCAAAGTAAAGGACGTTTGTCGGAAGATAGCCTTAAATTTTTGGCATCCCTTGGACTTATTTTTGCACAAAAAGAAAGGTCATTTGTTGCTACTTGTAGCAATGCGCCAGTTGATTTAGTTTTTTTACGTGACGATGATATTCCGCAGTACGTTGAAAAAGGAGTCACTGATTTTGGCATCGTGGGTGAAAACGTATTATTGGAAAAGTCTACAAACTCAAGGATTGTAAAAAAACTCGGGTTCAGTTCGTGCTCTTTGGTGCTGGCAGTACCTATAAAAAGCAAAATACGTTCGGTTTTAGATTTGGAAGGTGAACGAATTGCTACGACGTATCCTAATTTATTGAAAGCTTTTTTATTAGAGCAAAATATTGAAGCTGCAATTATCAAATTAAAAGGTTCGGTTGAAATAGCTCCCGCCTTGAATTTGGCTGACGCGATCTGTGACCTTACTCAATCAGGAAGAACTTTACGTGAAAATAATCTTAAGATCATCGCTACCATCATGGAATCTCAAGCGGTATTCATTCGATCTCCATTTTTGAGTGCTGTGGCCGAAAAAAACGTGGATTCATTATTTCTTCAATCTACTTTCTCATGAAAATACTTAATACTCGCACATCATCAATGAGGGATATTTTACAGCAAATTCGTAAAGGGCGCAGTAAGGCTGAAGATGTAAAAGCCGTTGTGCTTGGGATTTTGAATGAAATTAAAATAAGTGGGGATAGCGCTTTACGTGCCTTTAATAAAAAGTTTGATGGATTTGATTTGGAAGATTTTAAAGTGACAAATGAAGAAATAAAAAGAGCCTATAAGATGATTGATCTTGAAGTCTTGCGAGCTCTTAAAAGAGCCAAGAGTAATATTGAGAAATTTCACAAGAGTACTCTTCAAAAACGGTCGCCAATTATTGAAACTGAAAAAGGGGTTAAAGTGTGGCGCGAATTTAGGCCAATCGAGAAAGTCGGTTTATATGTGCCTGGAGGTAAAGCGGCCTATCCTTCAACAGTTTTAATGCTTGGTGTGCCGGCTCAAGTGGCTGGATGTAAGGAAATCGTGATGTGTGCTCCGGCATCCAAAAATGGGCAATTAAACCCGGCAATTTTAGTGGCAGCTGATTTGTGCGGTATTACTGAAATTTTCAAAGTGGGTGGGGCCCAGGCTATTGGTGCTATGGCTTATGGAACAGAATCTATACCGAAAGTTTATAAAATTTTTGGTCCTGGGAACCAATATGTGACCACTGCAAAAATGTTAGTATATGGCGAAGTTGATATTGATATGCCGGCGGGACCGTCGGAAGTTGAAGTTATTGCTGATAACAAAGCAAACCCAGCCTGGGTTGCCGCTGATTTGCTTTCACAACTTGAGCATGGAACAGATTCGCAAAGCATACTTGTGACATTTGACGAAAACACTGCCGCAAATATCGTAGAGGCAATGAAAGTTCAAGTGCTTTCACTGAGTCGTAAGGCGATTATTGATGAGTCTTTTGCCAAAAGTTTTGTGATTGTTGTGAAAGATCCTGATGAAGCAATCGAACTAACGAATGAATATGCCCCTGAACATTTGGAAATTGACTGTAAATTCGAGAATCAATTAGCGGAAAAAATTAACAATGCTGGATCTGTATTTTTGGGTAAATATGCGTCGGAACCACTTGGAGATTATGCCACAGGGGCTAATCACACGCTTCCAACCTCCTCCTTTGCAAAAATGTTTTCACCTCTTTCGACTGAATCTTTTGGCAAAATGTTGCAGTTTCAAAAAGTTTCAAGGCAGGGAATCAGAAATTTAAAAGAAACTGTGGAAACGTTGGCTGAATGCGAAGGTTTGGATGCACACAAAAATGCGGTTTCAATCCGTTTTAAAACTTAATTATATGAAAAATATTATGAATAAATTAGCAATTTCAGATCTCGTCCGGCCAAATATACGTGCGCTTAAGCCATATACTTGTGCCCGCGATCTGTATCAAAAAGGTGTTTTACTTGATGCGAACGAAAATCCTTTTGGTAGTGTGGTTACTTTACCGGAAGATAATAACTTAAATCGTTATCCCGACCCATATTCTAAAGTTCTTAAACGGGCTCTTGCCAAGTTTTTGAAGCTTACTGCAAAAAATATTTTTGTAGGAGTTGGCTCTGATGAAGTGATTGATCTATTAATGCGAATTTTTGTTGATCAGGATGAAGAAATCATTATTTTTGAGCCAACCTATGGTATGTATAGAGTTGCTGCAGAAATTAACGGAATTTTTGCAAAAACATGTTTTTTGACTGAAGATTTCGAGCTCGACCTTGAAGCTTTTTATATAACCGCGACCGCGCGTACGAAAATGGTCTTTTGTTGTTCTCCAAATAGTCCCACGGGCAATCTTTTAAGTCTTGAGGATATTGAAGATCTTTGTCTTATTTTTAGAGGAATTGTTGTGGTAGATGAAGCTTATATTGAATTTTCAAGTTCCGAATCAATCGTTGAAAAAATAAAACAGTTTCCTAACCTGGTTGTGACAAGAACTTTTTCTAAAGCTTGGGGACTTGCAGGATTGAGGGTCGGTTATGCGGTGGCGAATGAAGAAATTATAGATTACCTGAACAAGGTGAAGCCTCCATATAATTTAAACCGGATTTCAGCTTTGATGGCCACTAAAGCTCTAAAACAAGAGAAAAAGCTCTGGAGGATGCGGAATAGAATTGTAAAGGAACGTGATTTCTTGCAGCAAAATTTGGAAAAACTTGGTTTGAAAGTCTTACCAAGTGAAGCCAATTTTTTACTGGTAAAAGTTCCAAATGCTTCCGAAATTGTTAAGACTTTGGCCGAGAAATTTGGCGTTATTGTTCGTGACTTCTCTTCAAAACCGCTGCTTTCTGATTCTTTTCGCGTAACAGTTGGAACAAGAAAAGAAAATAATATTTTTATCCAATCACTTACTAAACTTTTATGAAAATTGCTTTTCTTGATCGCGACGGGACGCTTATTTATGAACCACCGGACACAAAACAGGTCGACTCACTTGATCGTCTGCGGATTTTGCCTGGTGTTATTGATGGCCTTAAAAAGCTAAAACAGGATGGTTATGAACTTGTACTGGTTTCAAATCAAAATGGAATTGGAACGCCGCAGTTCCCTTTGGAAAATTTCAAGATTCCTCAGGAAAAGTTTTTATCAATTTTGAAAGATGAAGGTATTGAGTTCTTGAAGGTATTTATTTGTCCGCACCTGCAATCAGATAATTGCGCTTGCCGTAAACCCAAAACCGGTATGGTTGATGATTTCTTGAAAAATAATTCAATTGACAGTGAAAAATCATTTTTTATTGGAGATAGGCTTACGGATATGGAATGTGCTCAGAATATGGGAATATCCGGCTTTAAAATGGAAACCAATTCAGCTTTTCCTCGTATTGGAATAATGGAGCGCGTTACTAATGAGACCGATGTGTTCACCGCTATAAACCTTGATGGAAGTGGCAAATTTCAAATTGATACCGGTCTTAATTTTCTCAATCACGTTTTAGAACAGTTTTCAAAGCACTCGCTGATAGATGTGATTTTAAAAGTAAAAGGTGATTTGAAAATTGATGAACATCATACAGTTGAAGATACGGCTTTGACTCTTGGAACCGCTTTATCAAAAGCTTTAGGTGAGCGCAAAGGAATTCGTCGTTATGGCTTTTTATTACCAATGGACGATACCCTGGTTGAAGTTGCTTTGGATCTGGGAGGAAGGCCTTATTTTGTCTTTAATGGAGACTTTAAGCGTGAAAAGGTCGGTGATTTGCCGACAGAAATGGTCGAACATTTTTTCAGGTCATTGTCAGATACGCTAAAAGCCAATATCCATATTCGGGTTCGCTATAGTCGCAATGAACATCACAAAATTGAAGGTATGTTTAAAGCTTTTGCCAAAGCCATGCGTATGGCTTGTGATTACGATCCAAGACTTGGAAATAATTTACCATCTACTAAAGGAATTTTATGATTGCTATTATCGATTACGGTGCAGGTAACTTACAAAGTGTAGCGAATGCACTTAAAAAATTAGGAGAACCATTTGAAGTCGTTAGAAAACCAGCGGAACTATCTAAAGCTCAAAAAGTGATCTTTCCCGGGCAAGGTGCCGCTGGCAGTGCTATGCAGGTTTTGCTCGAAAGCGGCTTTATTGAAGCAATTCCAAAATTAACCATGCCATTTCTTGGAATTTGTTTGGGGATGCAGCTTTTGGCAAACTTTTCTGAAGAAGATAATACTCAATGTCTTGGAATAATCCCAGGACGAGTTAAAAAGATGAAGATAAGCCTTAAAGTGCCTCATGTCGGTTGGAATAAAGTAGCTATCAATCAAAGATCACCTTTAGTAGAAGGTTTGAATAACAACTCTTATTTTTACTTTGTTCATTCCTATTATTTTGATGCTCCTCAAGAAAATATTTTTGGACAGACTTTGTATGAAATAGATTTTCCGTCGATTGTCCAAAAAGAAAATTTTTATGGTGTTCAATTTCATCCTGAAAAATCAGGGGAGGCAGGATTTCAATTACTTCGTAACTTTTGTAAAAAATGTTAATTATTCCCGCAATTGATATTATTGATGGTAAATGTGTAAGGCTTACACGTGGAGATTTTGCTTCAAAAAAGATCTACAGTGAGGATCCTATTGAAGTAGCAATGGGCTTTAAGGCGCAAGGAGCGAATATGCTTCATATTGTTGATCTTGATGGTGCTAAAACAGGTTTGCCGGTCAATAAAGAGCTGATAGTAAAGATAAAGAAAGCGACGAACCTTCCTGTGCAAGTTGGCGGTGGAATTCGTAATTTAGATACTATTCGATATTATCTTCAAGCGGGAATAGATCGTATTATTATTAGTACTATTGCCTTAAAGAATCCGGAATATTTTTCTGACCTTTTTCGACGCTATGGAGCTGATCGATTAGTAGTATCGATTGATGTTCGAAATGGAGCATTGGCAACGGATGGCTGGTTAGAAACGTCGGAACAAAATCTTACTGAGTTTTTGGAAGAGCTTAAGTTTAGAGGTGTGCGAGAAATTATTGTTACAGATATTTTAAAAGATGGAACACTTACAACTCCAAATTTTGAAACTATCGAGTTGGTAAATGGTTTTGGCTTTAATGTTGTAGCTGCAGGTGGTATTTCAAGTACCGAAAGTTTGCAAAAACTTCGTAATATGAATATTAAGGGGGCAATTTTAGGTAAGGCCCTTTACGAAGGTTCTATTGATCTAAAAACGGCTATAAAAACTGTTGAAACCGGCTCTAATCTTACAAAACGAATAATTCCTTGTTTGGATGTAAAAAATGGACGGGTAGTCAAAGGGATTAATTTCGAGGATTTACGGGATGCCGGAGATCCGGTGGAGTTGGCAAAATATTATTCACAGGCAGGGGCTGATGAATTGGTTTTGTTGGATATTGCCGCTTCGAAAGAGAATCGAAAAAACATGTTAGAAATAGTACGTAAAGTTGCCGAAGAGGTCTTTATTCCTTTTACGGTTGGAGGTGGAGTGACTACCCCATCTGATGTGCGTGCTCTTCTTTTAGCTGGTGCGGATAAAGTATCGATTAATACGGCTGGTGTTTTAAATCCTGGGTTTATTCAAGAGGCGAGTGGCATTTTTGGTAATCAATGTATTGTTGTGGCAATTGATGTGAAAAAAGTGAACGAAAAATATAAAGTTTTCATTAGAGGAGGAAGCGAAGAAACGGATTTAGATGCACTTAATTGGGCTCAACAGGTTGAAAAGTTGGGGGCAGGTGAGATTTTACTCACATCTATGGATCGCGATGGCACCAAATCGGGTTTTGATCTTGAAATATTAAAAAAAATTTCAGAGTCGGTTCGCATTCCAGTTATAGCTTCAGGTGGAGCCGGATCTTTGCAGGACATGGCTGATGCTTTCAATATTGGTAAAGCTGATGCTGTTCTTGCAGCAAGCCTTTTTCATTATAAAGAAACTTCAATAATAGAAGCTAAAAAATATCTTAAATTCCTTAATATTCCAATACGTTTATGAAAAAAAAGAACTTTGCTCAACTTACAAAAGCTATCAATTGGGAAAAAGTAAACGGTCTGGTCCCTGCAATTATTCAAAATGCTATGACTGGTCAGATCATTATGCTTGGTTATATGAATAATGATGCTTTAAAAAAGACTATGTCTACCCAAAAAGCTTGGTTTTATAGCCGAACTAAAAAACGTTTATGGATGAAAGGTGAAGAAAGCAAAAATGTACTCAAAATTGTTGATATATCTTTGGATTGTGATAACGATACTTTGCTACTAAAGGCTAATCCGGTAGGGTCAAGTTGCCATACGGGTGAAGCGACTTGTTTTA
Source organism: Candidatus Altimarinota bacterium (assembly GCA_041659405.1). Lineage (GTDB taxonomy): Bacteria > Patescibacteriota > Gracilibacteria > UBA1369 > UBA1369 > JBAZYK01. Next base: position 56,241 of record JBAZYK010000002.1, on the reverse strand, counting down.
GAGGTGATAAATTAAATGATAAGGATGGTGCAGCTATTCAGGAGCTTTTTGAACTTATCAAAAATCGCAAACGAAAACTTCCAGAAGGTTCGTACACGGTTTTTCTTTTCCAGAAAGGTTTGGATAAAATTTGCGAAAAGATTTATGAAGAGGCGGCGGAGGTTGTTCGCGCAGCTAAGAAAGAAACTCCTAAACGATTGATAGAGGAAAGTGTTGATCTTCTTTACCACTTATTTGTTTTATTAGTGAATAACAACTTAAAAATCGAACAGATCTTCAAAGAGATCAGTAAAAGAAATAAGTAAGTGTGGAATGTGCGATATTATTGCCGATAATCCGGATTAATATTTTCTTGCGCTATCCTAAGCCAATCCAGTATATTGAGGGCGCACGGGTATATAAGGTGCGATCAAGTGCGCCCTCTTTCTATCAAAAAGAACAATTACTAATTATTAATTTCTAATTACTAATTAAAATGGACGATAAAATTCAAAGTGGGAATCCTTTAATTGAGCAGATTCCGCATTGTTTAGGGAGTACGGATTTTCCAACCATGGGCGAGAAATATGAGGGCAAGGTGCGCGACAATTACACAAAAGGGGATAAACGCGTGATTATTGTGACTGATCGACTTTCCGCTTTTGATCGGGTGATTTGCCTGATTCCTTTTAAAGGTCAGGTTTTGAATCAGATGGCCAAGTTTTGGTTTGAACAGACCAAGGATATTTTGGGTAATCATGTGATCGAATTTCCTGATCCTAATGTGGTTATTGCAAAGCAATGTAAGCCTTTACCGCTGGAAATGGTGGTTCGTGGCTATATTACCGGCGTAACTTCTACAAGTGCCTGGTATAACTATGAAAAAGGTGTTCGTAATTTTTGTGGAAATGTTTTGCCGGAAGGTCTCAAGAAAAATCAGAAGTTTGAAAAACCGATTTTAACGCCTTCCACTAAAGCAGAACATGGTGATCATGATGAGTCTGTTTCACGCGATGAAATTTTGAAGCGCACCAATTTGACTCCTGAACAATACGACAAAATAGCTGAGGCATCGTTGAAACTATATCAACGTGGTGTTGAAATTGCGGCAAAGCAGGGGATTATTCTGGTTGATACAAAGTATGAATTTGGGATGACGCCAGCAGGTGAAATTGTTTTGATTGATGAGATTCATACGCCTGATTCTTCCCGTTTCTGGTTCGCGAATGAATATGAAAAACGTTTTGCGGCAGGTGAAGAGCAAAAGAAAATTGATAAAGAGTATCTGCGTGAATGGCTTGCAGAGCGAGGTTTTCGTGGTGATGGTGAAGTTCCTGTTATTCCGGATGAAATAAGGGCAGAAACAGCGCGAAGATATATTGAAGCCTTTGAACTGATTACCGGTCAGAAATTTAATGCTCAGGTTGGTCCGGTTGCCGAGCGTATTAAGACGAATTTAGCAAAATACCTATAAATTATTAATTACTAATTACATGATAGTTCCCGTTCTCCTCGGTTCAGAAAAAGACAAAGACTGGGCTTCTAAAATCACTAAAGAACTTGATAAGTGGAATATTCCTTCCAAGGTACATGTTGTTTCGGCTCATAAGGTTCCGGAACTTTTGATTGAGGTAATCAATAAATATAATGAATCTAAAGAGCCGGTTTGCTATGTAACGATTGCCGGGCGTTCTAATGGACTTTCCGGTGTGACTGCCGGTTCAAGTATTCATCCTGTGATTGCTTGTCCTCCTTTTGCGGATAAAGATGATATGGCGGTAAATATTAATTCCACTTTGCAAATGCCGTCTGAAGTTCCTGTTTTGACTGTTCTGGATCCGGTAAATGCGGCATTGGCGATTGTAAGGATTTTTGCTTTGAGTGACGCTGATCTTCGTACAAAATATGAAGAGCATGTTAAAAAAGTGAAGGCTGGATTTAAGGTTTAAAACAGATTCAAAATTACTCATTCCTAATTATTAATTACTAATTAATATGCGCGATCCTCTCATTAATATTTCTCCTCTTGATGGCCGTTATGCCGAAAAACTAAATGATTTAAGAGGATATTTTAGTGAGTTTGCGTTGATGGGGTTTCGTGTTTTGGTTGAGATTGAATGGTTTATTTTTATCTGCAATGATCTCAAACTTGAAGGAACTAAAGTTTGGAAAGCCGCTGAGGTAAAGCAACTCCGCACTATTTATCAGGATTTTGATGTTGTGAATGGCAATCGTGTTAAAGAAATCGAAAAGACTACCAATCATGACGTGAAGGCTATTGAATATTTTATTAAAGAGAATCTAAAAGGCTCTGTGTTTGAGCCTTATTTCGAGTTTATTCATTTTGCGTGTACATCTGAAGATATCAACAATTTGGCTTATGCGTTAACGTTAAAGGACTCTTTGGAAAAATTGATCATGCCGATTTTAAGTGGTGTATCTGAACTTATCTATGAAAATGCTAAAAAATATAAGGCAATTCCAATGATGGCAAGGACACATGGGCAACCAGCTTCGCCAACAACTCTTGGAAAAGAATTTATTAACGTTTTGGCAAGGTTGGAAAACCAGATGAACGCGCTGGAAGCTATTCCTATGTATGGGAAAATCAATGGAGCAGTTGGCAATTTCAATGCTCATGTTGTGGCTTATCCTGGTGTTAATTGGGTTGGTGCGAGTAAGAAATTTGTACAAGCTTTGGGATTGGATTTTAACCTATACACCACTCAAATTGAACCGCACGATTATATGGCGGAGATCTTTGATGCACTTAAACGTATCAATGTGGTTTTGATGGATTTTGATAGAGATATTTGGGGGTATATAAGCCTTGGTTATTTTAAACAACAGCTTAAAGCGGGTGAGGTTGGGTCTTCCACTATGCCTCATAAAGTTAATCCGATTGATTTTGAGAACAGTGAAGGTAATCTTGGAATGGCAAATGCTATGCTTGAACATTTTTCGGCAAAGCTGCCGATGTCTCGCTTTCAACGTGATTTGACCGATTCTACGGTACTGCGCAACATTGGCTCTGCGGTTGGTTATTCTGTGTTGGCGTACAAAAATTGTATTCAAGGTTTAGGCAAGTTGGAATTGAACAAGGAGGCGATTAGTCGTGACCTTACCAGCGCTTGGGAACTTTTGGCGGAACCGATTCAAACTGTAATGAGAAAATATCGTCTTGAAAAACCTTATGAACAGTTAAAAGCTTTAACTCGTGGTAAGAAAATAGATCAAAAAACTATTTCCAAGTTTATTGATGGTCTAAAAATCCCAGCTGTAGAAAAAAAGAGGTTGAAAACATTGACACCTGAAAGGTATATTGGGCTGGCTTTGGAATTGGTTGAGGCGTACGAGCCGATGTTTCTTAAGAATTAGTTTATGATTCTCTCTGATCGTGATATTAAGGCTAGAATGTTGAAAGGGGATATAGTTGTAACTTCCCCCAACAATGATCATTTGGCTAATGTGCATGCATCTTCTTTGGATTTGCGTCTTGGTAAATATTTCAAAATTTATGATCACACCAGATTTGCAGTGCTTGATCCTTTACAGCCTGATACGTTTAAAGATATTGCTAAATTGATTGAAGTTGATGATGAACGTGTTCCTTTTATTGTTCAACCGGGCGAGTTTGTTTTGGGTGTTACATTGGAAAGAATTAAGATTCCCGATGATATGGTGGCGCGTGTGGAGGGGCGCAGTTCGCTGGGACGTCTTGGAATTATTATTCATTCCACTGCCGGTTTTGTGGATGCGGGATTTGAGGGAACTATCACTTTGGAGATCACCAACATTAATAGAATGCCAGTGGCTTTGTACCCGGGCATGCGTGTTTGTCAGCTTGCGTTTGAGGAAATGTCTTCTCCTGCTGAAGTTCCGTATCATAAAAAAGGAAGTTCCAAATATCAGGGACAGGTCTATCCGGAAGAAAGCAAAATTGCTTCGGATCCGGAGTTTTTGAAGATGGTTTTGAAGAAATAATTTGAATGCTTATAATATTATTATGACCTCTTTAAAAGCTCAACAAGGGGAGCTTCTTCCATACTATTGGTTAGACGGAAAACTTTGTCATCATGATGAACATGGAGTGCCAACTGTGCCGACTTTTAGTCAGGCTATGGATTATTCTGTGGTTTTGATTGATGGAATTCGTGCCAATGTTACAAGGAAGGGCGTGTTTGGTTTTCGTTTTAAGGATCATGTTAAACGCATGCTTGATGGTTGGAAACAAATGAATTTGAAGTGTGATCTTTCCGAGAAACAAGTTTTGAAAGGGTTGGTTGAATGTGTGGAGAAAAACTTTCAGTATTTGAAAGGGAAGCGTGAACTTCAAAGTATTTATATTCGGCCAAAAATGTATCACTCTGATCCTGTGGTTAAGCCTTTCTATGGTCATGATACGCATGTGGTGATTGAATGTTTTCCATTTGGGAATTATTTGCCTGCCGGTGGGATTTCTGCGACTGTTGCTGATTTTGTGCGTGCGGGACGTTATAGTCATTATCCGGTTAAAGGTATGGGAAAGTATCCGGAATATGGCATGATTCGTGAAAGTGCCAACGGCAAATATGATGATGTTTTTCAGTTGGGCTTGGGTAAAGGTGGAAAATTAATTTTTACGGAAGGAACCACCAGTAATTTGTTTTTTGTTAAGAACGGACAGCTGTTAACGCCTGGTTCCGGGGATTTTATTCTGAATGGAATTACCAGAGACAGCGTTCTTAAGATGGCTAAATTCTTGAAGATTCCAGTGAGAGAAGGGGAAGTTACCTTAAGTGATGGTTTGGAAAGTGAAGAAATTTTCGTAACGGGCACAGCCAGTTTCATTGGACCGGTCACTCAATTGGGTAGATATAAATTGGGTATTGGGCCTGTGACTAAAAAATTAGCAGCACTTTTTGATAAAGTTAGAGAGGGGCAGGTAAAAGAGTTCGCACATTGGTTAACGCCATTTAATGTTTAATTTATGGCAAATCTTAATTTTGGCGGGGTGATGGAAGAGGTGGTTACTCGTGATGAATTCCCGCTTAAAAAGGCTCAAGAAGTTTTGAAAGATGAAGTGGTGGCGGTTTTGGGCTATGGCGTGCAAGGGCCGGGGCAAGCCCTTAATTTACAAGACAATGGCATTAAAGTCATAATCGGCCAGCGCAAAAATTCTAAGAGTTGGGATAAGGCGGTGCAGGATGGATGGATTCCAGGCAAGACTTTGTTCGAATTGGAAGAGGCGGCGGAAAAAGCTACGATTATAATGTATTTGCTTTCCGATGCCGGGCAAAAGGTATATTGGCCCGAGCTAAAACCTAATTTAACTAAAGGCAAAGCGCTATATTTTTCACACGGTTTCTCTATTACTTATAAGGATTTGACCGATGTAATTCCTCCAAAAGATGTGGATGTGATTTTGATTGCGCCAAAGGGTTCTGGGCTTTCCGTTCGCAGAAATTTTATTAAAGGTAGCGGTATAAATAGCAGTTTTGCTGTTTATCAGGATGCGACAGGGAGGGCAAAAGATCGTTGTTTGGCTTTAGGAATTGGTATTGGGTCAAGTTTTATTTTTCCTACAACTTTTGAACGTGAAGTTTATGGCGATTTAACCGGTGAACGCGGTGTTTTATTAGGTGCAATTGCTGGGATTATTGAAGCTCAATATTATGAATTACGAAAAAATGGGCATACCCCAAGTGAGGCTTTTAACGAGAGTGTAGAAGAACTGACTCAATGGTTGGCAACAATGTTGGGGGAAAAGGGGCTGGATGGGCTTTTATCTGTTTGTTCTACAACCGCACAAAGAGGGGCTTTGGATTGGAAGGGCCGTTTTAGGAGTGCAGTTTCTCCTGTTTTTGCTGATCTTTATAGAAATGTGGCTGATGGTACTGAAGCTAAAATTGTTTTGGATAAAAATAGTAAGCCGGATTATCGTGAAAAATTGGATGAGGAGTTGTCGGTTATCCATAATGAGGAAATCTGGCAAACTGGTCAGCAGATTAGGAAATTGAGACCGGAAAATTTAAAGAAGCCTGATAATGCATGATGATTTTCTTTGATGAGTTGATGGCTAAAAACCAGCGTTTTCCAATCTCTCTGGCATGTTAGCTCGAAATCTATTAAAATTCCCCTGATTCAATTTTCTTTTTTATATGTTTAAATCTGTTGATCCAAAGCAATCATTTCCAAAAATGGAAGAAGCTGTTCTTGAATTTTGGGAGGAGCAAAAAATCTTTGAAAAATCCGTGCAGGCTCGTGAAGGCGAAAAGAAATTCGTGTTTTTTGATGGACCTCCATTTGCGAACGGACTTCCTCATTATGGTCATATTATGGCCAATTCGCTGAAAGATGCGGTTACCCGTTATTGGACGATGAAGGGTTTTTATGTGCCACGAACTAACGGTTGGGATTGTCATGGTCTTCCGGTTGAATATGAAATTGAAAAGGAGCTCCAATTAAATGGAAAGAAGGATATTGAAAAACTGGGAGTGGCTGTTTTTAATGAAAAATGTCGTCAGAGTGTTTTCCGTTATACCAAGGAATGGGAAACTTTGTTAAAGCGTATTGCTCGTTGGGTTGATTTTGGTGATAGTTATGCCACTTTGGATAATTCTTATATGGAGTCGATCTGGTGGGTATTCAAGCAGATCTATGATAAGAAAATGGTTTATCAGGGCTATAAAAGCATGCATATTTGTCCGCGTTGCGAGACTCCTTTGAGTAATTTTGAGGTGAGTCAGGGATATAAAGACGTGACTGATCTTTCGGTGATTGCAAAATTCAAATTGGTTGATGAGGAAAATACTTACGTTCTTGGTTGGACGACTACTCCATGGACACTGCCTGGAAATATCGCAATTTGTTTTGGTCCAAAAGTTGAATATGTGAAAGTTGCCGTAAAAACAGAAGATAAAGAAGAGTTTTATATTTTGGCTAAGGCCAGGGTTGAAGCTGTTTTGAAGGACATGGAATATCGGCTGATTGAGTCGGTTGATCCTAAAAAAATGAAAGGCAAAAAATATGTGCCGTTATTTGATTTTTTTGTGGATGAAGTTGAATTGGCTATTAAAGAAAAGGGTCAAAAAGCTTATGAAATCGTCCTGGACGATTATGTTACAACCGAAGATGGTACCGGTGTTGTGCATATTGCGCCGATGTTTGGTGAAGATGATTACCGTGTAGCGGAAAAAAATAAGCTGGTTTTAGTACAGCATGTTGGTATGGATGGGGCTTTCACTAAAGAAGTTACTCCTTGGGTAGGCAAATTTGTTAAAGGCCAGGATCAGAATGTGGTTGAGGATTTAAAGAAAAGGGGACTTTGCTTTTCAGCTTATAATTTCCGCCATAGTTATCCTCATTGTTGGCGTTGTGATACCCCGCTTTTGAATTATATGACGGGATCATGGTTTATAAAGGTGTCCGAAATTAAGAGTGCGTTATTAAAAAATAATAAGAAAATTCACTGGCAGCCTGAGCATATTCAGCAGGGTCGTTTTGGTAAATGGTTGGAAGGTGCCCGTGATTGGGCGATTAGCCGAAACCGTTTCTGGGGCTGCGCTATGCCAATTTGGCAGTGTGAAAGTGGACACACCGAATGTCTTGGTTCGATTGAGGAATTAAAAAAGCGTTCCGGTGGCAAGTTGCCAATGCGCAAAGATGAAAATGGAAAAATGATTTTGGATTTGCACAAGCCATATATTGATGAAATTACGATTACCTGTGACAAGTGCGAAAAGAAAATGCACCGTATTTCGGAAGTTTTGGATTGCTGGTTTGAAAGCGGTTCAATGCCTTATGCTCAGCTTCATTATCCTTTTGAAAATAAGAAAGAGTTTGAAGATAATTTTCCGGCGAATTTTATTGCCGAAGGAGTGGATCAAACTCGTGGCTGGTTTTACACTTTACATGTTTTGGCTGGAATTTTGTTTGATAAGCCGGCGTTTAAAAACGTTATCGTGAACGGTATTTTGCTTGCTGCCGATGGCGAAAAGCTTTCCAAGCGCAAAAAAAACTATCCGGATCCAAATGTTTTGTTTAATACTTTGGGTGTGGATTCAACCAGAATGTTCCTTTATACAAGCACCGCTCCACTCGCTGAAGATGTTCGTTTTTCCGAAAAGCACGTGGAAGAAATCGTCAAAAAATTCACGCTTACACTTTGGAACAGTTATAGTTTCTTTGTAACCTATGCCAATATTGATAAGTGGGATTCAAAGAAGTTAAAGAAAAATTTTGCGCCAAAGCACAAACTGGATCAATGGATCATGTCGGAACTTAACGAGTTAATCCTGTCGGTTAGTGAAGAAATGGATACTTATAATCTGACCAAAGCTACCCGCCCAATGCTAGAATTTGTGGATAATCTTTCCAACTGGTATGTGCGCAGAAGTCGCCGCCGTTTCTGGAAATCGGAAAATGATGCGGATAAATTTGAGGCTTATCAGACACTTTATGTGGTATTGGTAGAGCTTTCAAAATTGCTGGCTCCTTTTATGCCTTTTTTGGCGGATGAAATTTACAAGAATTTAACCACCGCCGAAGCGGGGTCTTCGACGGGTGAGGAATCTGTTCATTTGGCGGATTGGCCAAAAGCCAATAAAAAACATATCAAGCCGGAACTAAATCAGGAAACACACGTTGTCCGTAAAATTGTGGCACTTGGTCATGCCGTTCGTGATAAGGCCAATTTGAAGGTAAGACAGCCTTTAAACCTGGTTCAGGTAGCATTGCCAAAAACCATTTCCGAAAAACTGGTACTTCAACAAAAGGATGTTATTTGTGAAGAGCTCAATGTGAAAAATTTGGAAATTTTGAAGGATGTACATGCGGTAATCACTCAAGTTGTTATGCCAAATGCAAAAGTTTTGGGCCCAAAGTATGGCAAAGATGTCCAGGAAATTATTCGCAAAGCCAAGGCGGGGGAGTTTGAAATTCATGCAGATGGAACTATTAAAGTTGGTGAATTTATTTTGACCGGTGATGAAGTCCAAATTGGTTTTCATGGCAAAGAAGGCTTTGATGTGGCCAGTGATGAAGGAATTTCAGTAGTTCTGGACACGGTTGTTAGCGAAGAACTCAAACAAGAAGGCCAGGCTCGTGAAATTATTCGCGTTGTTCAGGATTTGCGTAAAGAAGCCGGATATAATGTAAGTGATCGCATTTATGTTTATATTCATGCTCCAAAGCCACTAGATTCCGCCGTAACCAATTTTGCCGATTATATCTGTCGTGAAACTTTGGCGATGGAACTGCAGGATAAAGGTGATTTTGAATGGGATAAAGAAAGAGTTGTGGATGTTGATGGAGTTGAAATCAAGGTTGCTGTTCGTAAATAAAATATGTTAATCTTAGCAAGGCTTTTTTACATTTTATGCTCAAAAAAATTCTGATTGGCGTTGTCTTAAATGGTGTGGCACTCTATGTGGCTACCCGTTTGTTGCCTGATATTACTTATACCGGTGGTGTTAAGTTTTTTATCATTGGTGGCTTTATAATCGGATTTTTGAACACTTTTGTGAAGCCTTTGATGAAGTTGCTCTCTTTGCCGGTTTTGCTTTTGACATTTGGTCTATTTAGTTTTGTAATTAACGTTGTTATCTTCTGGTTAGCGGTAAAAGGGGTCAATGCTCTTCATTTTTCTGATGTTAGTGTTGCAGTGAGCGGTGTTTTAACCTATATTATTGCTGCTTTTGCTTTTGCGATTACAAATTGGGTTCTGCATATTTTTATTCGCAACAAATAATTCATAATAAGCTTTCTAACTTTTTTGTATGTATACCTTCTTAAGATATTTCCAGGCCGTCGTTTCTCTCCTTTTGATTCTTGCTATTCTTGTTCAGAATAGAAGTTCCGGTTTAAGCGCTACTTTTGGAGGTAGTGATACTTTTCATGTTACTAAACGTGGTGCTGAAAAGGTTATTTTCCAGGCAACAATCGTTTTGGGAGTGATATTTGTTCTTAGTTCACTTGCGTTCCTGTTTGTTCATTAGTCTTTAAAAACGTGAGTATGTCTAAATGGGGAAAGCTCATTTTGCGTGTTCTTCATTCTTATAGTATTGAGGAGAAAGTTATAAGTGTGATCGTTTTGGGAATGGTGGTCTTTTTTGGATTGCAGTTAACCCTGGATGTTTTTAATGGCAGTCCCGCTTTGGCTGGTGATGCTTATACCGAAGGTTTGGTAAGCGATAAGCCGGCTTTGGTGAATCCTTTGTTTGTCGATTTTGGGGAAGCAAATCGCGATTTGGCCAGTCTGGTTTTTTCGGGTTTGGTTAAATATGATCCAAGTAAAAAAACTTTTGTGGATGATATGGCGAGTTTGACTTTAAGTGATGATCATAAAACTTATCGTTTTATTTTGAAGAGCAATTTGCTTTGGCATGATGGTCCGTCTGTAACGGCAGATGATGTTTATTTTACCTTTCATGATCTTATCCAGAGTCCCGATTTTCAAAATCCGGTTTTGAAAGTTAATTTTGAAGGAGTCCAAATAAAGCAGGTAGATCAGCAAACAGTGGATTTCCAAATTCAAAACCCCAATGCGTTTTTTATAACCAATTTTAATATTGGAATTTTGCCAAAGCATATTTTGGGCAATGTTAAAGTTGCGGATTTGCCTATGTCTTCTTTCAATTTGAAACCGATTGGCTCCGGGCCATATAAAATGGATGTTCCAATGCAGGTTTTTGATGATGGCCGCCAGCTGGTTAATTTGGCTGCTTTTGATCATTATTATGGACAGCTTCCAAAAATCAAACATATTCGTTTCACGGTTTACCCTGATGAGGCGAGTTTAATGAAAGAGAAAAATGGCTTAAATATCATCTCCAAAGTGCCACCCCAATCTGTAACAGCTTTTCAACAGGATCAGCATTTTACTTTAATGCCATATAGTCTTCTTCAGTACACTGCGGTTTTCTTTAATGTTGATCGTCCGATTATCAAAAATCAAAAAATCAGAATTGGCCTTTTAAAGACTCTTAATAAAGATGATCTTTTAAAAACTCTTGGTGATAAAATCGCGGTAGATACACCTTTGCTTGAACTTAACCAGTCGGATTGGATTTATAAATCAAATCTTACCGAAGCAAAAGGAGCTTTTTACGATGCCGGATTTAAAGTTGATAGTAAAAGTGCGGATCTTTTGCGCCGTGACAGTAAAGGAAATATTTTGAAATTGAATTTGTTGGTTAGAGCTTACGAACCTGGAAATCCAATTGCCAAGGAACTTGCAACCGTTACTGATTTTCTGAAAAAGTCATGGGGTGATTTGGGTATTCAACTGGATGTTCAATTGGCGGAGACTGATGATTTTAATAAACGTTTGCAGGCTCGTGATTATGACATGCTTCTTACCGGCCAAAGTTTGGGTTATAACCTTGATACTTATTCTTATTGGCATTCAAGTCAGATTGGTAATGATGGTTTAAATCTTTCCAATTATAAGAGTTTTGCCGCTGATCAACTGATTGAGCAGATTAGAAATAGTTTTGATTCTGCAGATAAAGATCAAAAATTAAAAGATTTGGCTAAGGTTTTGGCTACGGATATTCCGGCGGTTTTCCTTTATCGTCCACAGTATTATTTGGCTTCCGATAACAAAATTAAGAATATTTCTCTGGATTCCCTGGCTTATCCAAGTGATCGTTTTTCCGGTTTGCCAAACTGGTGTGCGTCAACTTGTAATTAGTCCTGATTTTAAAGTTCGAGTCTTTACTTTTGACTCTTTTTTGGCTATAGATAAGGAGTAATTTTAACGATTTATCATATGCAAGTTATTCTAAAACAGAACGTTCCGGCTCTAGGTAAAAAAGGGGAAGTTAAAAACGTTAAAGAAGGTTATTTCCAAAATTATCTTCAACCAAAGGGTTTGGCAGAAGTGGCTACAGCGGCTAAAATTAAAGAGGCCGAGGGAGCGCTAAAGCGCCAGGTTGTGGAAAAGGGACGTATTACCGAACAGGCTGAGGAAATCCAGAAAAAGTTGAAGGGACTTAAAATTACCCTTAAGGCTAAGGCAAAAGGGGATAAGCTTTATGGTTCAATTACGGAAAAAGAGATTCTGGAGGCGATTGAACAAAAAATCAATGTTCGTCTTGAAAGACAGCATTTGGCTTTAAGTGAACACATTAAGGTTGCCGGTACTTACGAAGTTCCGGTTAATATTGCCGAAGGTGTTAGCGCAAAGATTACTCTTGAAATTAAAGGCGAAAAATAGGGATTCATTTTAATGGAACATGCAAAAAGGCAAAATTTTGGCTATTGATTACGGTTTAGCAGCTATCGGCTTGGCGATTTGTGATGACTCGCAGCAATTTGTTTTTGGAAAAGGTGTGCTTAATCCACTAAAAGGTCTTAAACCGGTTTTTGAAAAGATCTTAAAGTTTTGCCGGGATGAGCAGGTGCAAACTGTAGTTGTTGGGTTGCCTTTGGGTTCAGAGGGGGAAGAAACTCCTCAAACTGCACGAGTGAGAAAGTTTATAACAAAACTGGAGGATTTTTTGAAGCAAAATGGCTTTGTGCCATCTTTTGTTTTTGAGGATGAGTCTTTTACTTCGTATGAAGCTGATAAGCATTTGGCTGATCTTGGTTTAAAAGGCTCGCAGCGCAAGCAGTATGAAGATGAATTGGCGGCTATTCTGATTTTAAAAAAGCATTTGAAACTGCTTTAATTTAGATGGTCTAAATGTTTTCTTTTCCGGAGCATTTCGGCTATAATTTCGTCGATTTTAAATTTCCCAATGGACTTATTTCTTTTTATTATCATCAATGCGGTTGCGGCCGTTTTGGTCATTGTAGCTTTTTTGCTTTTATTGGAGGCATTTATTGCCCATCGTCAAAAAAGTAGACGCTTAAGGGATCATAAAACTGTGCTTTCGGTACGGGTTTCAAAGGAAAACGAAACCGGCCCAATTGTGGCGGAACAAATTTTTGCAACCATTCATGGCATTGCCCGTGAGTTTTCTTTTTGGGATCGTTTGAGTGGTTTAAGTCAGGATCAGGTGAGTTTTGAAATAGCCAATGTTGGCCGAAGTATCCGCTTTTTTGTGCATTTTCCAACTCGTTTAAGGAATCTGGTGGAGGGACAAATTTATGCGCAATATCCAAATGTGGAAATTGTTGAGGTGGAGGATTATGCCAGTTCTTTGGATCTGGAAATCAGTTTACCTGCCGATCAAGACAAGGAAGGTCGTGAGGTTGAAGTTAAGGCGCTTGTGCCAAAAGGTGGAGCTGCGGCTCCTCAACCTAAGGATTTTACTAAAATTCATGATTTCCAAAATGCCGTTGGTGTAGAACTTGAATTACAGGATCCGGATATTTTCCCAATCAAACGTTATCCGCAATTTGAAGATAAAAAGGCCAAAGTTTCTTTGGATTCTCTGGCTGGAGTTACAGCAACACTGGCTAAATTTCATGATCTGGATGAGCAGGCCTGGATCCAAATTATTGTTCGGCCTTTGGAAGAAAAATGGCGTATGGTTTTTGTGAAATGTATTCGTATTTTAAAAAAAGGAATATTTTTGAATATTGATAGCTTGCAAAAGGCTTATGCTCGTGCTTTTTGTTCCAGAAATAAATATAAAAGAATTTTGTTTTTTCCGTTATATTGGATGTTTGCTTTAAAAGGTGTTTTTTCCGGCACGCATGCTTTTGATCAGATAGAAGGCCACTCTGGCGGTGAAGATGTTGAAGAACAGGTTTCCAAAACTCATGAAAAAGAAACGGTGATGGTCGCGGCAATCGACAAGGTCGGAAAGCTTATGTATGAAGCCAATATTCGTATTGTCTATGTTCCTAAAACCAAGAATATGGAAGTTGCCATGGTGAAATTGCGTGAAATTGCCGGGTCGTTTAAGCAGTATAATATTCCGCACTTGAATGGTTTTAAAATGAAGGAGATTGTTAAGGATTCTTCAATTGTTGAGCGTTACCGTGAACGTGAAATGGATCACCCTTTTGCCCTTAATGTAGAGGAATTGGCGACTATTTATCATATGCCGAATTTGACCGTGACTACTCCAAATATTTACTGGGTTCGTTCCAAAAAAGTTGAACCACCAAATGATTTACCGACCGTTAAGGATTTTGGTGAAGAAGAAGTTACGTTGCTTGGAAAAACCAATTTTAGAGGAACCGATCAGGAATTCGGAATTAAGAAGTTGGATAGAAGACGTCATATTTATATCATTGGTAAAACCGGCATGGGTAAATCAACCTTGTTGGAAAATATGATTTTTGCCGATATACAAGCGGGTAGGGGCCTTGCGGTGGTTGATCCGCATGGCGATTTGGCTGATGATGTGTTGAATTTTATTCCGGCGCGCCGCACCAATGATGTGATTATCTTTGATCCTTCCGATCGCGATTTTCCGGTTGCATTCAACATGTTGGAAAATATTGATCCGGCTTTAAACAGCATTGTTTGTTCCGGTTTAGTGGGGATTTTTAAGAAAATTTATGCCGAAAGTTGGGGGCCGCGTCTTGAACATATTTTAAGAAACACAGTGCTTTCTTTGCTTGAATATCCCAATACTACCATGTTGGGTATCCCAAGAATTTTGCAGGATAAAGATTTTCGTGCTCGTGTGGTTCGCAAAATTACCGATCCGATAGTGAAGAGTTTTTGGGTTAATGAATTTGAAAAAATGGATCCAAAAATCAGGGTGGAAGCTATCTCGCCAATTTTGAATAAAGTTGGACAGTTTTTATCTTCACCGATCATTAGAAATATCTTGGGTCAGCCAAAAAGTGCCATTGATCTGCGCTTTGCCATGGATCACAAAAAAATCGTGATTGTGAATTTATCCAAAGGGAAAATTGGTGAAGATACGTCATCACTTTTGGGTTCGATGATGATTACCAAATTCCAGTTGGACGCTATGAGCAGGGCTAATGTGCCGGAAGAAGATCGAACGGATTTTTATTTGTATGTTGATGAATTTCAAAATTTTGCGACTGATTCTTTTTCGACGATTTTGTCTGAAGCGCGTAAGTATCGCTTGAATTTGACTATGGCTAATCAATATATTGCGCAAATGCCGGAAGAGGTTCGTGATGCGGTTTTTGGTAACGTCGGTTCGGTTTTGTCTTTTCAGGTTGGGTTTGATGATGCCGAGTTTTTGTCCGGCCAATATGGTGAAGAGGTTTTGCCGAATGATCTGGTCGCTTTGAGTAAGTATACGGCTTATACCAGGTTGTTGATTGACGGTATGCCGTCTAAAACATTCTCTATGGATACTTTGGCTCCACCGCAATTTGATCAGGAAGAAGGGCGTCTTGAGAAGGTTATCAAGCTTTCACGTGAACGTTATGCGACTCCGCGTGAAATTGTGGAGGACAAGATTAGAAGATGGCATGAAGGTTCACAAAAAGAGGAGGAAGAAGGTGGGGAGAGTTTGGTCGTTGCTGGAAAGGAAAAGAAGGCTTTGACTGCGATGAAAAAGGTTGTTGCGGCCAAGTCTGTGCCAGCCGGTAAATCCAACAAAAAATAAATTTTATACTTTTTATGATGGAAATTGTTGCTACAACCAATGCTCCTGCGGCTATCGGACCTTACAGTCAGGCAATTAAAGCGAATGGTTTTGTGTTCTGTTCTGGCCAGATTCCTTTGAGGGCTGATGGAACATTGGTTAGTGGTGGAATTGTTGAACAAACCGAGCAGGTTTTAAGCAATTTGAAGGCTGTTTTAGAAGCTGCCGGAAGTGGTTTGGGTAAAGTGGTTAAAACCACCGTCTTTTTGGCCAATATGGCCGATTTTGCAGCTATGAATGAAGTTTACGGACGTTTCTTTGGTGAAAATAAGCCCGCGCGGGCAACTGTGCAGGTAGCAAGGTTGCCTAAAGATGTCCTAGTTGAGATTGATTGTATAGCGGCTTAAAAGGAATTTTTATTTTTTGCCTTTCTTTACTGCTTTTTTTGCACTCTTCTTTGTGTTTTTCTTCTTATCCAGCAGAATTTTGATTCCCGGTAGCATTTCGCCTTCTAAAAATTCCAGCATGGCGCCACCGCCTGTGGAAACGTGGGTGAAGTCTTTTTCGCTGAAGCCGAAGTGTTTGATGGCATCAATTGTATCGCCACCGCCGATGATGGTTTTAACGCCTTTGGCATTGGCTAGAGCCTTGGCAATCATGCGAGTGCCGTGTGCAAATGGTTTCATTTCAAAAAGTCCGACTGGTCCGTTCCAAACTACGATTTTGGATTTTTCAATAACATGGATGAATTTGCGAATTGATCTTTTGCCAATATCCAAAATTTTCATATCACCTAAAACATCCTCAACCGGAAGATCAAGTGTGGAAGCTTTTTCCTGAATTTCATCGGCAACCACCACATCTTCGGGAAGAACAAAATTTTCTTTGAATGATTCAGCTTTTAGCATTGTGTCCTGCGCTACCTCGATTTTATCCGCTTCAAAAAGGGATTTTCCGACATCAAATCCTTCAGCTGCCAAAAAAGTATTTGCCAAACCTCCACCAATCAAAAAGTAATCGGCTTTGGTTACAAAGTTTTGAATCAGGCCGATTTTTGTGTCGATTTTGGCTCCTCCTACAATTAAAGTCATTGGTCGTGGACATTTATCCAACAGTTGGCCCAAAACATTTACTTCTTTTTGAATCAAAAATCCCGCATAGGCAGGCAGATATTTGGCAACACCGTATGTTGAAGCATGGGCACGATGCGCGGTTCCAAATGAATCAGCCACAAAAATATCGGCAAGAGCTGCCAGTTTTTTGGCAAAAGGCGCGCTGTTTTTTTCTTCTTCAGGATAAAAACGAATATTTTCCAGCATAATTACTTCACCCGGCTTCATTGCTTTTACGGCTTTAGTGACTTCCGGGCCGACACAACTGTCTAATTTTAATACCGGCTTTTTTAAGAGTTTGCTTAGATGCTTGGCGATTGGGGTAAGATTTAAACTTTTATCTTTACCTTTTGGGCGGCCCAAATGAGAAACGATAATGGTCTTGGCGCCATTCTTAATAAGGTGCTTGATGGTCGGCAATGTTTGCACTATGCGTGTATCGTCGTCGATTTTTCCATCTTTCATGGTTACGTTAAAATCAACACGCAAAAGAACACGCTTGTTTTTTAGATTGATATCTTGAAAGCGGCGAACATTCATAATTTTAAGGTCAAAAAATTGGAAAAATAACCTGAGTTATTTTAGCGTGTATTAGGTTGATTGGCAAAATTGCTTTTTTTATTGCAATTTTTGTAGCAGTTGCGCCATTTCAATGGCAGCTTCTGCGTATTCTTGGCCTTTGTTAAGCTTTGTTTTGCTGATTCGATCCGTGGCTTGTTTTAAATTGTTAACGGTCAGAATTCCAAAAATAACCGGAATTTTTTGCTCAAGGCTTACCTGCATAAGTCCATTATGGCTTTGCTGACTCACATGTTCAAAATGGGCAGTTTCGCCTTTAATCACAATTCCTAAAGCAATGATGGCCTGATGCGATTTATTTTGCGCAATCATTTGAGCGGCGAGTGGAATTTCGAGTGCTCCCGGAACTCTAATTACATCAATATTTTTTGCAATGACGCCATTTTTTAGAAGAGTTGCCGTGGTGTTTTCCAAAAGTTCCGATCCAAGATCGTCGTTGTAACGGGCAAGAATAATGGCGATTTTAAAAGGTTTTCCATTGAGTTTTGCTTTGCTTTGTGAGGTTTTCATGCAGATAATTGTTATCAAAAAAAACGAATGTTTTAGCTTAAATAAAGCCGCGTTCCTGTAAAAACTGGTAAGTGATTTGTTGGTCTTTAGCTCCCAATAAATTTTCAAGGTATCTGGCCAAAAGATCTATTTCTATATTTACTTCGGATTCTTTGGTTAGTTCGCCCAAATTGGTATTGGCTAGTGAATGCGGAATTAAGCTAACTTCAAAGGCGTTTGCGTGCAATTTGGAAACGGTTAAACTGACGCCATTGATGGTAATTGATCCTTTCATGGCGATATATTTTTGATACTCCGGAGGGAAATTAATGGTTATGACATAGCCATTTTCTTCTTTTTCGATGCTTTGGACTTGGGCCTTAAAATCAATGTGTCCGCTTACCATGTGTCCATCCAGGCGATCACTTAATTGCATTGCCGGCTCAAGATTAACTTTTGTTCCGGTTTGATAATTTTGAGCAATGGTTTTTTGAAGAGTTTCCGGGATCATTTCGGCATCGAAGCCGTTTTCATTTTTGGCAATAATGGTTAAGCAGGCGCCATCAACGCTGATTGAGCCGCCAATTTTAAGGTTGCTTACGACTGTTGATTCAATGCTGATGAGCTTGTTTTGGCCAGAATCACTGATTTTTTTGATTGACCCTACTTCTTGAATAATCCCCGTGAACATAAAAAAATAATTACTTTGTGGCTCCATTCTGACGAAAATTGGCAAAAAAGCAATCTTTTTAATTTGTGGTGATCATTTTAGATTTATTTCACTTCCGGTTTAGTTTTTTTTAATAACTTTTTGTTATTTTTAGCTTACTTATTTTTTAATCTCTTTTCTTATGAGAAGTGTAAACAAAGTTGTACTGATGGGTCATCTTGCCGCTGATCCAGAAGCAAAGGTTACTCAAAAGGGGCAAAATCTGGCCAGGTTTCGCGTTGCTATTCATCGCGATTGGCAGGGGAGTGATGGTGAGCATCACGAGGCTACGGATTTTCATAAAATTGTTGCCTGGAGAAAGCTGGGGGAAGTCTGCGCGCTCTATTTAAAAAAGGGTTCGCCGGTTTATCTGGAAGGCAAAATTATGAATCATCATTATGAAGGTAAGGATGGCAAAGATCATCTGACTACTGAAATTGTTGCGGATGTTGTAAACTTTATCAGTTACAAAAAGAACAAAGAAGGTGGCGAAATTCAATTGCAGGAAGTTTCTACGGAAGCCTAAATTGTGCCATCCGATCTGTGTTTTTGACTTTGGCAATCTTTAAAATTAAACAGCACTTTGTAGCAAGGCCCGGCTTTGCTACAATGCTGCTGTATGATTTTGAGTGTTGTTATCCCAACCTACAATCGGGCTAATATCCTAAAGGAGTGTTTGAGCGCTCTGCTTAGACAGGATCTTCCGTCTAGCGATTTTGAAATTGTGGTTGTTGATGATGGAAGCAGAGATAACACCAAAGAAGTGGTGAAGGCTTTTCAGCCAAGATACGAGGGGATTCATTATTATTACCAAAGGAATCAAGGACAGGGAGTTGCCAGAAATTTGGGAGTTCATCATGCCAAGGGGCAAATCATTCTTTTTTTAGGTGATGATATTATTCCCGCTCAAAATCTTTTGAGTGAACATTTGCGCTTACACTTGCGCCATTCAAATGAAAACGAAGCGGTTTTGGGTTTAACTCTTTGGCATCCAAAATTGAAGGTAAATAAATTTATGAAGTGGATGACTAATGGTTCATCAATCTTTGGAAAGTTTGGTGGACATCAATTTGCTTATGAAAAACTTTTGGGAAAAACTGAAGCGGATTTTAATTTTTTCTACACTTCAAATATTTCCCTCAAGCGTTCGCTTTTGGACAAGTATCCTTTTGATCCTTCTTTTTCCGGTTATGGATGGGAAGATATTGAACTTGGGTATCGTCTGACTAAGCGTGAAAATTTGAAACTTTATTATAATTCTCAGGCTATTGGCTATCATGACCACCCAATGACCGAAGAAGGGCTGGCAAATCGTATGCGTAACATAGGTGAGTCAGTTTGGCTTTTTCATCATAAATATCCTGAACTTAAAAAAGTTCCCGGTTTTTGGAAAAGAACTATCTTCTCAATTTTGGCTTTTGGCCCGGTTATTTTCTTTTTCCGCTATATTTCCAAGCCTTTTTATTATTACGCTCTTTCCAAAAAATATTTTCTGGATGGTTTGAAGAAAGGTAAACAGAAATATGCTTCCTTTTTAGGGTAGTTTGTTGCAGCTTTTGCTTTACGTAGCAACTAATTTTCCATATAATGTTGGAGGTATTTTTTTAGAGCTTTTTTTATGAATATCAAACGTCTTTCAGCTGTTTTGCTTCTTGTAACGATGTCATCAACAATTCTGGGGGGATGTATTCAAAAAGATAAGCCGGCGCCAAATGCCAATTCAAAACAGATTAAGCTTGTTTATTATAAGCTTTTTGACAACGAGGATGTTATTCAGCCTTTAATCAGCCAATATCAGGCTACTCATCCCAATGTTTCCATTACTTATCGCAAGTTTGTTGATCCGGTTGAATATCAAAAATTGCTTTTAAATGAGTTGGCCGAAGGACAGGGGCCTGATCTTTTTTCCGCACCTAATTCCTGGTTTTTAAAAAATGTAAAAAAAATAGAACCACTGCCTTTAAATAAAATGAATCCTCAGCAGTTTGACCAGACTTTTGTTAATGTTGCTTCTAAAGATTTGGTTTTAGCTGATCCAACAGACGGTCAAAATAAGGTTTTTGGTTTGCCTTTAACGGTTGATACTCTTGCGCTTTATTATAACAAAGCTCTTTACGAAGATGCGCTCCCAAGCAGTGGTCGTCCGGCTACTACCTGGGATGCTTTGAAGGAAGATGTTTTTCAGCTTACCAAAAAAGACAATAGTTTTGAGCGTTTTAAAGTTTCCGGAATTGCCATGGGCAGGTCAGACAATATTGCCAGAGCGGTTGATATTCTTTACATGTTGATGCTGCAATTCAAATCCCAATTTTATAATTCAAATGTTTCCAAGGCTACTTTTGCCGAACAGCAAATAATGAGTAATACAGGTTTTGGCGTAAATCCCGCTGTTGAAGCTATGCGTCTTTATACAAGTTTTGCGCTTTCAAACCAAAAAAATTATTCCTGGAATAACTATTTGGCAGATAGTGCTTCAAATGTAAAAGACATGGAAACTTTCGCTAAGGGAAAGGTTGCAATGGTTTTTGGGTACTCGTATTTGTATGAACAGATAAAGGCTGAAATTAAGGATTTAAAAGATAAAGGTGTGCAAACAATCGATCCAAATAATATTCGTGTAAGTGTTGTTCCGCAGGTTCAGGATCCGGCAACTTCTCAGGATAAGCGTGGAGCACTTGCTTCCTATTATGCGGAAACGGTTGCCAGAACATCGCAGCATTCACAGGAAGCCTGGGATTTCCTGATGTTTTTAAGTTCTAAAAATTCATTGCAGGTTTATAATCAAAAAACTCATCGTCCAACCAGCCGTCGTGATCTTATCAATGAGCAAAAAACCGATGTTATTTATGGTCCTTTCGCAGAACAGATTGGTTTTGCCGATAGTTTCCCGATTTATGATGAGCAGGCCTATAGCGACATTTTCTCTAAAGCAATCGATAGTGTTTTGAATACGGTTGATCCTTCGGAGGCTATGAAAATTGCTCAGGAGGCGATCTCTAAATTACTTCCAACTGGAGGTTTGATACCTAAAAATCCAACTCCGAAAGCCGGTGGAAGTACGGGGACTCAGCAATCAAATTCAAAAATAACGACACCAACTAAATAATTGAATATGTTGAAGACTGCTTATTTTAAGACAGTTTTCAGAAATCTTTCTTTGATCAAATTCAGTCAGGGATTTCTGGCGCTTTTTATTTTATTTTTTCCGTTTCAGATTAGGACTCTGGTTTATTCCGGGTCTTATTATCTTACCGGTAATTTCAACGAGTTCACTTCTTTTTTTGTATATATCAATGATCTTTTTTTGGTTCTGGCCTTGTTTTTTTGGGGGTTGGCCTATTTCCATCAAAATGTCATAAAAAAAAATCAAGAAGATTCCGCCAAGATATCTTTGCAATTTGGTGACCATTATTTAACTTTCCTGCTTTTACTGTTTCTTGGGGCACTTTCAATTGAAACTATCTGGATAGAAAACAGAATGCTCCATTTTATGCTTTTGTTTAGGCTATTGGAATTTGTGGCTTTTTATTTTTTGATCGTGCAGAAGCTGATTCCTTGGAAAAAAATGATTGTTATTTTTTTAATTTCGGTTGGTTTTCAGGCATTTTTGGCGATCTTGCAGTATTTTGTTCAGGGCTCTTTGGGCTTGCGTGTTTTTGGTGAGCCAATTGCAAATTCTTCAACCTTGGGGGTAGCTAAAATTGATGTTGGTGGTGGTAAGGTTTTACGGGCTTTTGGAACTTTTCCGCATGCAAATGTCTTGGGCGGAACCTTAATGATGGCCTTAATTTTTGTTTGGCTTTTTAAAAAATGGCCTTTGGTTTTAAAGAGCCTGTTTTTATCATTATTTATGATTGCGCTCTTACTATGTTTTTCCAGAAGTGCGCTTTTTGGCTTGTTTGCAGCATTTATGATCTATTTTGCCGTAAGTAATAAAAAATTCCCATATAAGCTGATTTTTTTGATTATTAGCCTTGTCGCTTTTTTCGTGGTTCTTTTTAATCTGGAAAGTGTCTTTTTTCAGCGTTTTTTGTTGGGTGATTTAAATTCCGATCAGGAGCGAACTTTGTATCTTGGCATTGGCAAATTGATGTTGTTTGATAATCCGTTTGGAGTTGGTTTGGGCGGTTTTACCGTTAATATGCAAAATTATTCTTTGTCAAAAATTGCGCCTTGGATTTATCAGCCGGTGCATAATGTTTACTTATTGGTGGCGAATGAAGGGGGATTGATAACTTTTGCTTTATTCATGGCTGTTTTGGGCTATGTTTTCTATAGACTGGTTGCGGTGATAAAAGATTGCAACGAGCAGCAAAAAATGCAGGCATACATCTACATTGCGCTACTGTCATCAATTGCTACCGTAAGTTTGTTTGATCATTACTTCTTTTCGCTTTATCCGGGGTTATTCCTGCTGTTTTTCTATTTGGGATTAACCAGCGAGTTTTTAAGTAGTTTTCGATTGCCCAGCAAAAAATCCTGAATGTCCATTGCCGGTTTGCCTTCAAGTTGAACTTTTAGTGGGATTAGTAGTCCCTTTTTGGTTCCAATCGCGATGGAATTTTTATCGATATCAATGACTTTGCCCGACTCTTCATTTTTGCTTAAATCTATCTTTGCTTCCAGAATTTTAAATCTTTTATTTTCAATAAACAGGTGACAAGCCGGCCAGGGAGTGTAGGCCTTTATCCTGTTGTCGATTTCTTCGGCACCCATGCTTTGAAGGTTGATTAAGCCATCTTCCTTGGTGATTTTATGGCAATGAGTTGCTTTGCTTTCATTTTGGGGAATAGCTTTTAAATTACCTTCACTGATCTCTTTTAGAATGATTGGAATAGCCGCACCCGCCAAAAGACTTAATTTAATCCTTAAAGTTTCGGCATTATCTTCCGGTTCGATTTGCAGCTTTTTAACAAAATAAATCGGACCTGTGTCCAGTTTTTCTTCCATTTTCATGATGCTGATGCCGGTTTCTTTATCGCCGTTAAGCAGCGCCTCTTCAATTGGTGAGGCTCCGCGGTATTTGGGCAAAAGTGAAACATGAATATTTATACTGTCATATTTTGGAAGATTCAAAACTTCCTCGGGCAAAATCTTGCCAAAGGCAATAACAACAATAAAATCCGGATTTAGGGCTTTTAGCACCTTTAGGAATTCCTTATTATTCTTGATAATTGGTGGTTGTAAAACCGGTAAATTGTGTTTTAGAGCCCATATTTTAACAGGTGGAGCTTCGATTTCCTGTTTTCGTCCCACTTTTTTGTCTTCTTGCGTTACAACTGCGGAAATTTCAAATCCATCGCAGTTGTAGAGACTTTCAAGGCAGGGGACAGCTATTTCCGGCGTTCCCATGAAAATAATTTTAAGGCGTTCTGGTGTCATTTTTGTATATATTAAATCATTTTTTTTAGCTCATCATAACAAAATATGTTTTTTATGTCAGCTTATCTTGCAAAGTTTATTTCAATGAGTTAAGATCCGACTCTTACAAAGCAAATACTTAAATCTATGGAGGAAAATTTTATACAAGCCAAAAAGCTGATAGATAAGGCTCAAAAGATCCTTTCTATCTCACACAAAAGACCGGATGGCGATACGCTTGGATCTTCCTGCGCTTTGCATTTGGCTCTGGAGCAACAGCTTGGTAAAAAGGTTGATATGGCCTGTATTGATGAAGTTCCGGAGCGTTTTCGCTTTATGGCGGATATGGATAAGGTTATACGTAAATTTAATTTTAGAGACTATGATTTGATCATTGTGTCCGATGCGGGTGCTTCTTATATGACGAATTACCATACTGTTTATCCCGATATTTTTAAGAGTGAAGTTCCGGTGATTAATTTTGACCATCATGCATCCAATGACGATTTTGGAAAAGTGAATGCGGTTGATTCGCATTGTGCTTCAACAACCGTCCTGTTATATAAATTTTTTGAATTTGTGGGATTACGCATTACGCCAAGTATTGCTACTGCGCTTTTATGCGGAATTTATAATGATACAGGCAGTTTAATGCATTCCAATACGACAATTGAGGTTTTTGAGATTACCGGCAAACTTATGGAAAAAGGTGGAAAAATCCATCAGGTTTCTAAAAATCTTTTTCGCACCAATCCGGTTTCAACTTTAAAACTTTGGGGAAGAGTTTTAGAGAATGCGCGAGTTAATGATGAAGGTGTTACGCTTTCCGTTGTCACCTGGAAGGATTTTAAAGAGTGTGGCGCGGGTCCCGATGAAATTTCCGGTGTGGTTGATTTCTTGAATTCCGTACCCGGATCTAAATTTACAGTTTTATTGAATGAAGACGAGCATGGTAATGTTAAAGGTTCGTTTAGAACGCAGCGTGATGATGTTGATTTAGCCGCACTGGCAGGTCAGTTTGGAGGAGGAGGACATAAAAAAGCCGCAGGATTTAGCATTCCGGGAAGACTTCAAAAAGAAGTTCATTGGAAAATTGTTCCGGCAAACCAGGGCAATGAATCTGAATTGGTAAAGCTGTCTTTTCCGGAATCAACAAAAAAAAGTCTGGTTTAATTTCAAATTAGATAAAAAATTTCTGTTTTTTCCAAGTGTACTCTATAATGTGTGAGTTATTATTTTTTGCCATGATTATTCGTCGGATTATTGCTGCGTTTTTTGTCTTCCTGTTTATAGCTATTTCTTTGCCGACTTTTTTGGTTTATGCTTTGTCGAAAACCTATTTTTCGCCAAGTTTTTATACCGGGCCTGTGGTTGATGGCTCTTATGACTTTTTTGTAAATGCTGTTTCCATCCATATTTATCAGGCCGATCCAACACTGCAGGGACATTTTAAGTTGGTTGATGTAAAAAAAGAGGTTCAGAATGTTTTTAAAATTGATATTTTACGAAAGTTGACCGGGGATTTTGGTCAGGAGATGGCTAGTTTGAAAGAGAAACCTGACGTTCCCGTAGCTATTTCCTTGAAGGTTTTTCAGGATAGTTTGTTAACGGTAACTCATAATTTGGCTTATAAACTTTTTCAAAGTTTACCTGTTTGTAAGGTAGATCAATTGCCTGAGGTGAATGCGGAGGGGATTCCTACCTGCGTTCCAAAGGGTTTGGATTACGCAAATATTTCCGCTCCGATTTCGAAGCAGTTTGAAAAGACCGTTTATGCATTTTTGCCGCAGCAGGTTCAGATTGATTTAAGCAGTGCAAAAAGCAAAAATCAGGCTTTTTATTATATGTTTTTGTGGATTGATCGGTTGAAAGTTTACTTACTTTTTGCTTTGATTGCTTTGGTTTTCTTTGTTGCGTTGATCATTTATTATCCGATTTCGTTAATGCTAAGGTTTGAATCTGTAGCGTTTATTGTAAGTGGAATTCTTGGCTTCTTGAGCAGTTTTCTTTTACAATCTTTGATCCCGGTAATATTTTCCAGTTATAAAGATGGTGGATCAAATATTTTTCAGGCATTTGGCAATTCGGAAGATTTTGGTCGTTATTTGGAATATGTTTTTAGTTTTCTTACTACGGAAATTAGAAAGATTTCCTTTATTTTCTTGATCTTGGGGGCGTTTCTGTTCTTTATTCAGTTTGTACTTAAAAGACAAAAGAAATATTAATTAAGTTTTTAAAATGTCACATCATCGTTATTTGGCCATTATAGGATCCGCAGGTGTTTTAAGCTGGATTGCCTGGATTGTGGTTCTAAATAAACTTGATCCCTTTGCTTCTACGGGGGTGTCGTTGGGGTTATTTTTCTTGAGCCTTTTTGTAGCGTTGATTTGTACTTTTACGGTTGTTGGCTTTTATTTTCGTGTTTGGCTCAACAAAAACGAGATTTACTACAATCATATTAATATTGCCTTCAGACAAGGAGTCCTTTTGACTTTTTTGGCGGTGGGATCTTTAGCTTTTCAACTTTTAGGAGTGTTGACCTGGTGGTCCGGTTTGCTCTTTATAGCGGCAATAACCCTGGTAGAATTCTATTTTATGGCCAAAGAACAAAGCTAAAAAAAACTTTGGGAAATATTTCTTCACACACAGGGCCCCTACCCCGGATGTGTTCATAAACATTCCCCAAAGTTTTTTTTAGGGTGTTTAGCTTAGCTCTATGTATTCTACCAAATAGTTAGATGCTAAAGACAAACTACGATACAAACGTTAAAACAATCTGAATAAATTTTTTAAATACATCCGGGGTAGGGGCCCTGTGTATTTTAAAAATTTATTCAGATTGTTTTGTTGTTAGATCCCGTAGGAAGGGTTTTTTAGGCTTTCGATCTTGCTGATTGGCCATAGGACTAACCATGCTTTTCCTTCAATTTCAGATGGTTGTAGAAATGGAGTTGCCCCGGGTTTGCCACAGTCCTGATTTGAATATTCCTTAAAGCAGCTTCTGGAATCCGAGCTGTGGAGTCTATTGTCGCCTAAAGCGAAGTATTTATTTTCAGGGACTTTAAAAACGGTATCTCCCTGACTGGCAGGATGCGTGTTTCCCAGATTTTCCGCGCTTAAATATGATTCTTCCAGTTTGTAACCTTCAGGATTGTCCTTGTTAATAATGTAAACATAACCATTGACCAGTTTGATTGTTTCGCCAGGGAGTCCAATTACTCTTTTAATAAAAAATTCTTTGTTATTAAGTGGTGGGTGAAAGACGATTATATCTCCACGTTGTGGCTTGCCGACTTGAAGACCCAAAAAATTGCCATAAATGGCTTTGTTTACAATTATGTATTCACCATGTCCTTGTTGACATTCTCCGTTTATATTATTTAGTGTGTCGCACATTGAAGGGCCATATACTTCAAAAGGTGAAATTAAAAAATTACGGATAATAAAAACGAGTCCAATGATAATGATCAGATTCAATAAAATGTCCCCAATAAAGGCCAGGGCTGGATATTTGTTGAATAATTGCTTTATTTTTTTGATCATAATCAGAAAAGTTAACAATATCGACTCTACTCTTAAAAAGGCCATCCTGCAATCTTGTGGACATTTACATTATAATTTTATTATAGTATTGTTAATGAAGATTTTATAAGTTATGAATCCGTCATGAGTCCGACCATTATAGCTAAGCGTTTGTTTGATGTTCATTTGGATCCGGGTGAAGAAATCTTGTATGTTTGTCATAGACATATTTTTGTGGTTTTGCCTGACTTGTTGCGCGTTGCATTTTTTGGCTTTTTGGTGCCATTATTCTTGTATTATTTATTTCCGGAATTTTCATTATTTTTTGTTCTTTGGTTTGCGGTAGGGTCTATTAAGGTTTTTTATTTGATTTTTAATTGGTACCATGATGCTCTTTTGCTTACCAATATCAGTTTGGTGAAGGTTGAGTGGAATGGCTTTTTTGATCGTGCCTCTTCGCGTTTGGAGTATCACAATATTGATGGTATCAGTTATGCTCTTCGTGGCTTTGTAAGAACTGTTTTCAACTATGGTGATGTTCAACTTGGTCAGGTCGCAAATAGTACTTCCATTACTTTATTGGATGCGGCAAATCCTGCAAAAGTTGAAAGGCTGGTTCTTTCCAATCAGGAGCATTTCGTTTCCGATCAGAATCTTAAAGATGCGGATTCTCTTAAGAATCTCTTAACTGTGATGTTAAGACATCATGCTAAGAAAAATGGAACGGCTACACAAACTCAAAAGAATCAGTAATTTTTAATTTATGGATAGTAGTATCGCCTTTTTTGCCCTTTTGGTCTTAATTGTTTGTGGCTTGATTCTTGTCTGGTTCGTCCTGAAAAGAAAAAGGGTTTTTAGTAAGCAGGAAAAACGGTTTTTTAATCTGCAATGGCAAATTATAAAAAAGCAGCCGGATCTTAAGCATGCGGTTTTGGAGGCGGATAAACTTTTGAATATGATTTTGGAAAAGAAGGGTTACAGGGGGACTTTAGGGGAGAAGCTTAAGGTTTCAGCTAAGCTTTTTAGTCATCTTGATGCGGTTTGGTCTGCCCACAAATTACGTAATAAAATCGCGCATGAATTGAATTTCCATGTGAGTTTATCGGAGGGCAAACAAGCGTTGAATTCATTTGAAAAAGCTTTTAAGGATTTACAGGCTTTATAGTTATGAAAAAAATTGTACTTGGTATAGCGGGGAATATTGGCTCAGGCAAAAGCACTGCAGCTAACTTTTTCAAGGATCTTGGTGCGTATTATATTGATGCGGACAAAATAGTTGATGAACTTTATCAGCCGGGACAGGATGGTCAAAAAAAAATCCAATGCTTTTTTGGTGATGAGTACATCTTAAAAAGTGGGCATCTTAATCGTAAAAAATTGGGGAAGATAGTTTTTGATGATCCCAAAAAATTGAAAATTCTTAATACCTTGATTCATCCTTTGGTAACGGCCCATGTGCAGAAGCTAATCGATAAAGCGGATAATAATTTTATTGTTTTGGAAGCGACTTACTTTGAAAAGAAACATTTGCATCAGTTTATTTCGGCGCTGCTTTGGGTTGATTGTGATAAAAAAACTGCATATCAAAATGTGAAGGGCCTGCGGCCAATCGAAAAAGATCTTTTTGAGAAAATTTGGAATATTCAGGTAAAACCTGAGCATATTGACTTCAGTATAAAGAATAATGGTGATCTTAAAGATCTAAAAAAACAGGTTAAGTCGTTTTATGATGAAAATATAAGGCCAAGATTGTGATTTTTTCTTAATTAGTTTATATTTAAGGCACTGTTTTATAAAAAAACATGCGCGAAGATTTTGAGGTTATTATCGGCTTAGAAATTCATGCTCAAATTGCTACTAAATCAAAGATGTTTTGTGGATGTAGCAGCTATTCTTTTGATCAAGAGCCAAATATTAATACCTGTCCCGTTTGCATGGGTTTTCCGGGGCAATTGCCGGTGATTAATCGGGAGGCGTTTTTGAAGGGAGTGAAGGCCGCCTTGGCACTTAATTGTGAAATTCCCGGTTTTTCCAAATTTGATCGCAAAAATTATTTTTATCCCGATTTACCAAAGGGGTACCAGATTTCGCAGTTTGATCAGCCGGTTTCAAAAAATGGTTGGCTTGATATTGATGTGGAAGGCACCAAAAAGAAAATCTGCATTACCAGACTTCATTTGGAAGATGATGCCGGCAAATTAACGCATGTGGATGGTGGAACTCTTTGTGATTATAACCGTTCCGGCATTGCCTTGATGGAAATTGTCAGTGAACCGGATATTCGTACAAGTCAGGAAGCTGTTGCGTATGCCAAGAGTATTCAGGCTATTTTGCGATTTGTTGGTTCTTCTGAAGCTGATATGGAAAAAGGCATGATGCGTTTTGATGCCAGTGTTTCAATCAGAAAACATGGTGATAAAAAATTAAATCCACGCGCGGAAATCAAAAATCTAAATTCGTTTAATTCCCTTAAGGCTGCCATTGAATATGAAATTGAACGTCAAATATTTCTGTGGGAAGAGGGGAATCCTTTAAATTCCGATATTACCGTTGGTTGGACAGATGATAAGCAAAAAACCTATTTTTTAAGGGATAAAGAGGGGGCTTCTGATTATCGTTATTTCCCCGAACCGGATTTACCACCGATTGAAGTAACTGCGGATTTTATTGATAAACTTAAAGCAGAGTTGCCGGAATTGCCAAATCAAAAACGGGATCGTTATTTGTCAGATTGGAAATTGTCGGCTGCTGAAGCCCTACTTATTAGTTCTGATGTTAGTTTTGCCAAATATTTTGAAGAAGTTGTTGCCGCATGTAACGATCCAAGAAAGGCTGCGAGCTTTTTTACATCAATTTTGTTTGGCCGTTTAAATAAAGATGGTCTTACTTTGGCTGAAAATAAGGTTTCCGCTCAAAATCTGGGTAAAATTATTCAACTGGTGAATGATTCCCAAATCTCTATGAATATGGCTAAAAATGATGTTTTCGAGTCTGTATATGTCGATGGAAAAGATCCGGAAGTGGTTGTGAAAGAAAAAGGTCTTGCCCAAATGAGTGATGTTTCAGCCTTGAATGATGTTTGTAAAAAAACAATTGATGCCAATCCAAAATCGGTTGAAGATTTTAAAAAAGGAAAAGCGGCGGCTATGCAATTTTTGGTGGGACAGGTGATGAAACAGACTAAAGGACAGGCCAATGCTCAGGCTGTTCAGGAAATTATGTCCGGTTTATTAGCTTAGTGTTTTAAAAATAATAATAAAATATCAAAATAAATTTAATTCTTAACAAATAAATAATATGGATCCATTGGCTTTTCTTTACATTGCGCTTGGTGTGGGGTTTTTGTTGTTGGTGATTTTTATCTGTGTAACTTTAATTTACTTCATGCAGATTTTGCGTGATGTTAATAAGATAACTGACAGTGCTCGTGATACGGCGGAGCGTGTAAATGATTATGTATTGCAACCTTTGGCTTTAATAAGTCAGGTAGTTGAACATGTGAAACCGATGATTGATGCTATTCAGCAAAAACGACATCAGCTTGAAGATAATGTGAGTAAAATTGTCCAGAAATCAGCCAGTAAGTTTAAAAATAAGAAGTAGAGTTTTGGCTAATTTTCCAAATTATTGATTTTTTAGTTGGTTTTCGTGGTTTAAACCGATATAAAAGCCTAAAATGCTTGACTTTTTATGTTAAAGTATTAAAGTATGATCCTTTAATATAACTTTTGAATTTTCTATGACAGTAAAAAATGGCCGTATTTTAAGAATTGTCCTTTATGTAGCAATTGGCTTGGTGATTGTTGGGTTCATTGTTTCTCGTTTTTTTACAGGAACAAAGGGGCCTGAATATGTTACAGCCCAAGTGGCCAAGGGAACTATTTCACAGACTGTTAGTGTTACTGGCACAACTGAGTCACAGGTTCGTTATCAACTGCAGTTTCCTATTATGGGGACTCTTGATGCGGTTTTAGTGCATGAAGGTGATAGAGTGAAATTAGGTGACGTACTCGCAAAATTGGAGGGTGGCGATTTGGCAATTGGACTTCAGGCTCAAACTTCAGCTTTACATATTTCTCAGGCTAATTTGGCAAAAGCTCTTTCCGGTCCAAGAAACGAAGAAGTAAATTTGGGTAAATTTAAAGTTGATCTTGCTAAACAGGATTATAATAGTGCTCTTCAGAATCAAAATTCATTAATATCGATTGCAAGAAGTAATTTGGAAACTGCCAGGATTTCTCTTGATCAAGCCAGTCAAAGTTATAATTCCGCTTTGCAAGGAGTGGCTTTCTTGGCTAATAATGACACAACCGGAAGGCAAGTTTCTTCCACGGCTTCAATGTTTCCAGATTCGACATCAATGTCAGGTTCAGCAACCGGTTTTGGAGATTTGTTTCAGCCAATTAATGATTATTTAGCCGGTCAGGCTCAGCAACAATCAATGCAAAATCAAAGATCAATGGATGAGGCACAAAGTGCATTAACACAAGCTCAACTTGCTTTGCAGCAGGCTCAAAATAATTATCAGAAGGCGGCAGCTGATTATAATAGACAGCTCAACGATCTTAATTCTACCGTGAATAAAGCTGGAATTGGCGTTCAGAGTGCTCAAGAACAATTAAATTTGACTCAGGCAACGCCCCGTAACGTTGATGTGGCGTCATTAAAGGCGCAAGTTGATCAGGCTTGGGATTCAGTTCATTTGGCCCAGTACAGGGTTAGTCAGACAGAATTAAAGGCACCTGCGAATGGCGTGATTGCAAAAATCAATTATAATCCCGGTGAAGTCGTTTCTTCAGCACAGGCTTTTGTTGTGATGGATAGTGATGGATTGAATGTAAAAGCTTTGGTTTCTGAAGCGGATATCGCCAAAATTCAAAAAAATGAAAGTGTAAAGATGACTTTTGATGCTTTGGATATAAGCAGCGAATTTACAGGTAATGTTATTGAAGTTTCACCGGCTGAAACGGTTGTTCAAGGTGTAATTTATTATGAAGTGAAGGTCTTGATTCAAAATCCATCTGAACAAATTAAGCCGGGTATGACGGCAAATTTAACCATTCAGACAAAGACGAAGATGGATGCTTTAATGGTTCCTGTTCGTGCAATCCAGTATGAAGGTAATCAGGCTTATGTTCAGGTTTTGAAAAAAGATTCTTCCGACAAGGAACAGGTTGAAAAACGCAATGTGGCTACAGGAATTCAGGGTGATGAAAATGTAGAAATTGTTTCGGGTTTGAATGAAGGTGAGCAGGTAGTGACGTTTACCAAGAATTAATTAATTATATTTATGAGTGTTTTGATTTCACTGCGGGATATTCGTAAAGAATACCTTATGGGTGAGGGGGAAAATAGCATTGTTACACAGGCACTTCGAGGGGTTTCGTTTTCTATCAATGAAGGTGACTATGTCGCGATCATTGGGCAATCCGGCTCAGGCAAGTCAACTTTGATGCATATTTTGGGTTTTTTGGATTCTCCAAGTACAGGTGACTATGTTTTTGATTCCCGCAATACAACAGTTTATGAAGAGGATGAGTTGGCTGATATTCGCAGTGAAAAAGTTGGATTCGTGTTTCAGGCTTTTAATTTGTTGCCAAGAACTACCGCTATAGACAATGTTCGTTTGCCGCTGATTTATCAGGGTGTTCCATTTTTTGAACAAAAGCAGAGGGCGGAAGAGGCTTTAAAGAGAGTTGGACTTGGTGATCGCATGTCTCATAAACCGAATGAGCTTTCAGGTGGTCAACAGCAACGCGTGGCTATTGCTCGAGCTTTAATAACTAATCCAAAGTTGATTTTGGCTGATGAACCAACCGGTAATCTTGATACTCAGGCTTCACATGAAATCATTGAGCTTTTTAGAAAGCTTAACGCCGAAGGTAAAACAATTATTCTTGTGACTCATGAGGTGGATATTGCGCGGAGTGCAAAGCGTATTATCACTCTTCGTGATGGTCAGGTTCTTTCTGATGTATTAAATTAACAATGGACTT
The DNA here is from genome assembly GCA_041659405.1 of Candidatus Altimarinota bacterium. GTDB lineage: Bacteria > Patescibacteriota > Gracilibacteria > UBA1369 > UBA1369 > JBAZYK01. The sequence goes on along the minus strand of JBAZYK010000002.1, from coordinate 23,042 downwards.
ATTAAATGTCATAAAACTAGCGTGGACGGGCCTTTTGACTAATAAAAGTCGATCATTGATGACGATGCTTGGTATTATTATTGGCGTTTCTGCTGTGATTATTATTGTTTCGGCAGGTGGTGGGGCTCAAAGTCTTATTTATAATCAAATTCAAAGTTTGGGAACAAATTTAGTGGGAGTTTTGCCGGGAAAAGGTGGGGATAATGGGCCACCGGCGGCGGTTTTGGGCGTTGTGATTACAACTTTAAAGTATGAAGATGCGGTGGCAATGGTGACTGGTCCAAATGCGATTCAGCATCTAACGGCGATTTCTGCTTATGCTCGTGGGCAGGAGCAGGTTTCTTATTTTAATAAAAGTGTGAATGTACCTTTTTTTGGAGTGATGGCTCAGTATCCTAAAGTAATTGATCAAAAAATCGATCTTGGACGTTTTTTAAATGCTCAAGAAGAAAAAAACCTTTCAAAGGTGGTGGTTTTGGGGAGCAAAGTTAGGGCTGATTTATTTGGTTTGGAAGATCCAATTGGTAAAACTATTCGGGTTGGTAATGAAAAATTCCATGTAATTGGTGTTTTTCAGCCAAAGGGAGTAGTCGGTTTTCAAAATCTTGATAATCAGGTTTTTATACCTGTTAGTACTGCACAAAAGATTATGCTTGGTGAAAATTATGTTGGAATAATTCGTGGTAAAGTTGATTCTGATGAAAATGTTGATCAGGTTATTGCCGATATGCAAAGGACTTTGCGCATTCGTCATCACATAAAAAATCCGGATGATGATGATTTTACGGTTGTTAGTGCCAATCAAGCGCTCATGACTATTCAAAATATCACCAATATTATTAAGTTTGTGTTGGCTGCGGTTGCGGCTATTTCTTTGTTGGTTGGTGGAATTGGGATCATGAATGTAATGTTGGTTTCAGTAACAGAAAGAACCCGTGAAATCGGTTTGCGTAAAGCAATTGGGGCCAAACCTTTTCATATCCGTAATCAGTTTTTGATTGAAGCGGCTTTTGTGACGACTTGTGGTGGAATGATTGGGATTGTCTTTGGTATGTTGATCACATTCATCATTGCACTGGTGATTAGAAGTATGGGATATTATTGGGATTTATCTTTTTCTATTACTGCGATTGTTGTTGGGGTTTTGGTTTGTCAGGTCATTGGAATTATTTTTGGTTATTATCCAGCTTCCAAGGCTTCCAAATTGCCGGCAATTGAAGCTTTGCGTTACGAATAATTAATTTTATGAAAAAACGTTCATTACGCATTCAGGATTTGTTTGGTTTATCGTTTGATGCTCTCAAAAAAAATCGTATGAGAACAATTCTTTCGGTTTTGGGTATTGTGATTGGTATTTCAACTTTAATTCTGGTTTTAGGGATTTCCAATGCTGCCGAGGGATTTATTAGGGATCAGTTGGCCTCTTTTGGTTCTGATACGGTTTTTGTCGAGGTGAAAGTTCCAAATACAGATATGGCGGCTTCAGGTGCGGCTATTGCTACCGGTATTCAAATTAAAACTTTAAAAATAGCGGATGTGGATGGAGTAAAAAAGATTCCCAATGTTAAAGATAGTTATGGGGCTGTTTTTGCCCAAGAGAAACTTGTTTATAGAGATAAATCCAGAAGTTCCATGATAACCGGAACGATGGCAAGTTTTATGAATATCGATAAAAGCAAACTTCAGGTAGGTAGATTTTTTAATGATATTGAAAATGATAGTTTGGCTAAGGTTGTTGTCATCGGTCAAACAATTAAAGAAGATCTTTTTGGCAGTGAAAATCCGATTGGTAAAACAATACGGGTGCGGAATTTGAATTTTAAGGTGATTGGAGTAATGGAAAAGCGTGGAGCCGCTATGTTTCAAAATTATGATGAATATGTTTATATTCCCATTAAAACGGCGCAGAAAGCGCTTTTGGGCTATGATTACATGACTTATTTTGTGGCTCAATTAAAGGATGCGACTTTGACCGATATAACTTCGGATGACATTCGCAGATTTTTGCGTAGGCAGCATGGAATACGGGGGAATGATCTTAAGAAAGATGATTTTACGGTGCAATCTTCGGAAGATGCCATGAACATTATTGGGGTGGTTTTCTCTGCCGTATCATTGCTTTTTGGGGCAATTGCGTCGATCTCGTTAATTGTTGGGGGAGTGGGAATTATGAATATTATGTATGTGAGTGTTACGGAAAGAATTGCTGAGATTGGATTACGTAAGGCTATTGGGGCACGCCGAAAAGATATTCTTTTTCAGTTTTTGATCGAGGCTTTAACAATAACGCTTTTAGGGGGCCTTTTGGGAATTTTTCTTGGATTCTTGATGAGTATCCTGATCAATTTTGTGGCGGCACAGACCGGTACGCAATTGAATATGGTGGTTTCAGCCTATTCGGTTTTAATCGGTTTTATTGTAACATTGGGATTCGGTTTAGTCTTTGGAGTTGGGCCTGCCAGAAAGGCAGCCGGTTTGCAACCGATTGAAGCCTTAAGATCTGACAAATAAATTTAGTGCTATTATTTTCCGGTGATTTTTTGCTTTAAAAATAGCAAAGGAAATTTGATTGTAGCGTTGTAGATTCTTTTGAACCTGCTTGGTTCAATTACAAGTCTAAAGAGCCATTCAAGGCCAAGTTTACGCATAAGGCGGGGTGCTCTTTTTCTAATTTCGGCAACAAAATCAAAAGCTCCGCCAACGCCCATGGCTATTTTAAGATTTTTTAAATGAGAAAGATTTTCGGATAACCAAAGTTCCTGTTTTGGCGCCCCAAAGGCTATAAATAGAATGTCAGCTTCACTTTTTTGAATAAGATTCCTGATTTTTTCTGCTTCTTCGGGGGCGGGTGATCCGCTGTGTGTTCCAACTATCTGTATTTGGGGATATTTTTTTTGAAGTTTTGCTTTAACTTTTTCAGCTACACCTTCGGCTGCACCTAAAAGAAAAATTTTTGTTCCTTTGGGGGCAAAATGGCAAATGGCCTGCATTAAGTCCGTTCCTGTAACTCGCTGTGGCAAGGAATTTTTACTTAATTTGGAGGCGAAAATAATACCAATTCCATCGGGAATATTTAGATCAGTTTCGGTTTGAAGTATTTTTAAAAACCTTTCATTTTTTCGGGCCGCCAAAAGCATTTCCGGATTTGGAGTCGCAATAAAAAAAGGTTGGTGTTTTCCGTTTGTGGTTTGTTTGTTTCCGTCGAGTTTTTCTAACGTAATAGCCAGCGCCTCTTTGGCTGTTACTCGATCAAAAGGGACATTCATGATGGTGATGCGTTCTTTCATATTTTTCGCGCTATCAAACAAATATTATTGCTTTCTTTCAGGTGTACTTTTTGGCCGTTTTTTACTGCAAAAATCTCAACGATTTCCAGTCCTGATTCCTGTATCCGTTTTTCAAATTCTGATGGTAAAAAGGCATGATAATAGCGTGGAATTTTACTTTTCCCCCAGGGAATAAAAAGGTCATTAAAGCGGTAATATCCTAAAGTAAAGATACACTTAAGCAGGGTTTTGATAATAGGTTTGATGTAGCGTTTTTGCCAAAGATTCCAAACGGTAATAAACAAATAGCCATCTTTTTTGAGTACTCGTTTCATTTCTTCCAGACCTTGAAGTTGTGATTTCTTGTCTGGAAGATGATGAAAAGCGGCGATGTTGAAAAGAAGGTCGATGGTGTTTTCGGCCATTGGAATCGCCAGTTGGTCGCCCAAAATAAAGGTTTGTTTGGCGTGGATTGTTTGCGCTTTTTTAAGCAGGTTTTCACTGTTATCAACTCCAACATAATGATAGGCCGGTTTTTCAAAGCCCACTGTCTTTTGATCCAGAAATTTAATAAGGCGGCCGTTTCCGCATCCTAAATCCAATATTTCCGAGTCAGGTTCAAGGTATTTGGCAAAAAACTCAAATTCTTCCCAGTTGGTATGGCGTGTGTCAGAAAACTCTTCCGCAATGGTATTGTAAGTTTCTTTAACGCCCTGAAGGAGCTTTTTTGCTTTATTTTCTCTCATTTTTTCGTATAATGGGCGAGCGATATGACTTGTTTTTGGCCAATGGCTCATTCTAGTTTATACCGTTATTACCTCAAAAAGACAACGATATGTCGGAAGGTCTAAAACAACTGGTAAAAGAGGCTTATAAACGCAAAATACGTGATGCTAAGTTCTTGCATGAGTTGAAGAGCAAATTTTCGAGCCACTATGTTAAAAGTTTCCCGACAAACTCGGAGCTTATTCAGGTCTATCGTGACCTTGTAAAAGAAGGGGAGTTGCCGGATGATGAAAAGTTTTTAAAGTTTTTGCGAAAAAGGGGAGTAAGGTCACTTTCCGGCATTGCTTCAATTACCGTTATAACCAAGGCTTATCCTTGTCCCGGTCGCTGTATTTTTTGTCCTACAGAACCTGAAATGCCAAAGAGTTATTTGTCGAATGAACCGGCTATAATGCGGGCTATTTTAAATGATTTTGATCCATATAAACAGACACTCAATCGTTTAAAAAGTCTGGATAAAACCGGTCATAAAACCGATAAGATTGATTTGATTGTTTCCGGTGGAACTTTTTCTTTTTATCCGCACCGTTATCAAACTGAATTTACTCGCGGAATTTTTAATGCTTTGAATTATCCTCAAAAAAAATCACGTAGTTTGGCTGAAGCTCAAAAAATTAATGAAACGGCTGAGCATCGCTGTATTGGCTTGTCTTTTGAAACCCGTCCTGATCACATTGATGAAAAAGAGCTGATTCGTCTGCGAAATCTTGGTTGTACCAAAATTGAAATTGGCGTTCAGAGTTTGAATGATCGAGTTTTGAAGATGAATAAGCGCGACCATGGAATAGCGGAAACTAAGCATGCTATTCAGCTTATGCGTGATGCGGCTTATAAAATTAATTGCCACATGATGCCGAATCTTTATGGCAGTACGCCGGAAATTGATTATGCGGATATGGTGGAAATGTTTGCTAATCCCGCTTATCGTCCTGATTGGATGAAGATTTATCCAACTATGGTTGTGCCATGGTCACAATTGGAAAAGATCCATAAAGAAGGTAAACATAGGCCTTATTCTGATCCGGAATTGATAGAGTTGATGGTGAAAATTTCGGGAGTAATTCCCGAGTATTGTCGTGTGACAAGAATGTACAGGGATATTCCGGCTCCAACCATTTTGGGTGGATCAAAAATGTCCAATCTTCGCCAATTTGTTGATGTCGAAATGAAAAAGAGGGGACTTGAATGTCGTTGTATCCGTTGTCGGGAAATTAAAGATGAACAGGTGAATTTTAATGATCTGACCTTGAATATTAAGCCAATGGAAGCCGCGGAAGGACAGGAATTTTTTGTGACTTATGATGATCTGAAGAAGGATAAAATTTGTGCTTTGCTTAGACTTCGTTTTTCTTCTTACAGCTTGAAGGGCAAAAAACACTTTATTAAAGAGCTGGAAGGCGCGGCGCTTGTCCGTGAAGTTCACACTTATGGCGAGCAGGTTGAGATTTCCAGAAGAGAAAATAATGCTTCCCAGCACATCGGTTTGGGTAGACGGATGATGCTTCAGGCCGAAGAGATCAGCAAAAAGAACGGTTATAAAAAACTCGCCGTAATCAGCGGAATCGGCGTTCGCGAATACTATAAAAAATTAGGCTACGAACTTGAAGGAACGTATATGGTGAAGTATCTTTAAGCGGCTTTGGCAGCTGGAGTTTGGCCTTCAGAAGGAGCATCAACTTTGCCGGTTTTGCCTTCCTTTTGTGCTTTCTCTTCCATTTCCTTAACGGCCTTGTCGATTTTCGCCGCATCTTTATCTTCGATTTCTGCAATTTTGCCTCCTGCGTCGTCAAAAATAGCAATTCCGCTTGCTTCACCTTTAGTTAATGTCCAGGATTCATATCCGGCTACTCCCGCTCGTTTGATTTTGAATGTTACCGGTTCATCAATGGATTTTAAAATTGCGAAAAGATCGTCTTCACTCAATTCGTGAATTTGGCTTATGGTTTTACCATATTTGGCCAGTTCTTTTTGAATAAGAGCTTCGCTTTTGCCGTGTTCAGGTTTAAATTCAGTGATTTCTTTTCCTGTTCTTTGTGCCATTTGCTCTTTTACTTTGTATGCATTCCTCATCAACATCACAATTTCGACGATATCGATGCCCATCCAAACAATAAACCCTAAAGCGATTACGTCGTCTAGAACGCCTATTACCGTTGCGTCGTCGGCAAGCAGGGCTATGGTGGTTGCGCCTCTCCAGCCTAGCATTTTTAAGATTTTACCAAATCCTTTTTCTGCGCTAAACGTCATTATTTTCTTGAGAAACGTACTCTCAATTTTTTTCTCGAATACTCTTTCTATTCCCTTGAATCCAAGTTTTGTTGCTCCTTTTTCAACCGCTGATCTTAAGATTCCTTTTTCAAGACTTAAAGTAGCTGTTCTAACAATTGAGCCCGCTGCCGCTTTTTCCATTATTTCGGCCACTTCTTTTGAAACTCCATATCCGGCAGGTAAAACATCAATAAAATCATCAACTAATTTTGAAATTGGTTCGGTGAAACCCATGGCAAATGCAACTCCACCCATCATGTCGATGACTCCTTTTGCTATCGGATTTTTGAAGTGCTTACCTATTTTCCATTCAGTCAATTTTGCTCCAGTGATAAATGTGGCTAGGCCTGCGGTTGTTTCCGCTACGGCTTTTTTCTTATCTGGTGCACTGTAGAGGTGATAAAATATTCCAACTGCAGCTGCGGTACCTAGAACTTTTTCGAATGCAGAGAAATATTTGAAGTATTTTGCTTCACCGGCAAATTTCTGAAAATCAAAATTCACACCTTTCTTTTGCATTTCGTTCATCCACTTTTCTTTAATTTCAGCGGCTTTAACCGGATTTTTAGGATCATCTGGTGTGACCCATTCTCCATTAATTTTGTATTGATATTCGCCGTTAACAATTTTAACTTCCTGGACTGTGACGTGAGCTAAAGCTTTTTCATAACAAAGCGCTTTAGTTGCCTCTATTTCGGATATTCCGGAAGTCTTCATCTTTGCCTCAATTTCGGATTTTGGAATTGTAATTTCTTTATTTTGAAAGCGATAAACATCTTTTTTGCCTTGAACTGGCGTTGGAGTAAGCAGCTTTTCTTCACAAAGCGCTTTGATGGCTTTATTCCAGTTTGTATCATTCCATTTCTGCAGTTCTGCAGGATCTGTCGGAGGTGTTTCAGTTTTTGCGATTTCGCCAGCTTTTGCTTCGATATTTTTTTGTTGTAGCTCAACCTCTTCATTGAAATATTTATATTTATGCTTTTGATCAGGACCACTAGGGCCTTCTGAGCCAAGATGTTTTGGTTCTTCTGGGGGTAAAACCGGAGTTGTTTTTGCCGCTGTTGACTTCAATTTATCCTTAGCTTCTGCATCTTTTAAAAGATCATATATCTTCTGTCTGGCATCTTTTATTTCTGCCGTATCGTTAAGTTTTTCAATACTTAGTGCTGGTCCTTTGTTTAATTTGTTGTAGGCAATAGCAAACTTTTTCATGTATTCGAAGCGAAGCTCTTCAAGTCGGGCTTTGCTTAATTTTGCATACCAGCGTTTTGGATTGATGATAGATAATCCATCTTTGTTTACGATTAAATCGTCATAGCCGTTAGCAATTTTAGCATAGAATCTGGCTTCCTCTTCAATTATTGCCAGTTTCCCTGCTTCGGAACTAAATGTTTCTTTTACAGAATATTCCATTCCTTTCGCTGTTCGATAAATTCTTTGTGGTCCTCTTGTTATAAATTTTCCAGTTTCAGTTGCGATTGTGACAGGAAAAATCGCTCCTTTTGCGGCTCCCCTAAAGGCACCGGCAACAAAACTATGTCCTTGGACCGAATTGATAATTCCTCCAATAGCACTACCAACTGCAATAAATGGAGTTGCACCTATCAGATATTCTTGAACTGGGGCACTTATGCCTGGCGATTTTACAAAAGCTACTGCGGTGTTATATAAAGTTTCGTAACTTGAAATGAAAATAAATTTTCCGCCACGGTAAAGTGCAACTTTTCCCATACCTAAAACAATATCCACTTTATTTTTAGTACAGGCGTTAAAAAGTTCTGTAATGAAATTATAAGGGTGGAGAGTGGCTTCTCCATTATCGTATTTTTTTAAAATTTCTTGTATTTCAGGGATATCATCAAATTCTTTTTTGATTGCGTCATAGCTTTCCTGGAAAAACCCACTAACTTTCTCTTTTCCTTCTACGAAGACAATTCCTGCTGCTTTTCCCGCCTTTCCAATCACGCTTTTTTCCTCTTCTGGTTGTGGGATAACTTCGACATGAATTTCAGTCAATTTGCCCAATACCTCTAGTACAGTGACGTTTTCAGGTAGGTTCAATGCTTTAATTTTATCCTGTTTTTTTGCTAAATAATCTTTTATGACTTTTGCTTCTTGCACTACAATAGGGCTTTCTTCAACCAATTTGGAAAGAAAACTCAATCCACCCGTTTTCAGTAATGAGCTTGCCAGTTTTTTTACTTCATCGGACATTCCTCTAAAATCATCATATTTTAGATTTGCTATCGAACTAAGAGTAAGTGCGGATACTTTTTTACCTGTTTCTTTTGAAATTTTTTCGGCAATTTGTTTTTCTTTTTCCCAGTTTGGATCCGGACTTTCAAATAATGTTTCGATTGCTTTTAGCCTTTCTCCTGCGTTCCAATAGGCCAGGAATTTTTCTTTCTTTTCATCTGAAATCCATTCATGTTCCTTAAACCAATCCAAAACTTTATCTTTTCCTAAAATTCCTCCCAAAACCAATCCTGATAATGCTAAACCTCCTCCCAATAAATATTTATTCATATTACTTCCTTCTTTTTTTTCATCTTTATTCTCATCTGATGAGAAATATTCATAAAGGCCATAACCGGCAATGAATACTCCTGCGGTTATGAGTGCTGTTTTACCTGGGTTTTCCTTGATCCAATCAAAGGCCCTTTCGTGGAAGGCTTTTTCTGGACTTTTACTTTCTTCAGTTGGTTTTAAAGGCACAGTTTCCGGTGCATGCATTGATGGTTTAAATGCAACGGCTTGGAATTGTGCGTGTGCATCTTCAATAAATGAACTCCAATTAAATGTATTTTCCGTTGTTTGCGTGAATTCCTTAAAAAGGATTGAATTAGAGTTTTCGGCAATTTCTTTTAATTTTTCAAAAGCTGTTTTTTCATTGCTATCCAGTTCTGTTGTTAAATTTGTAGAAACATTTGTTAGGGATGATAATTCTTTTACGTCTTTGAATTTAAGCCCTTTATTAAAAAGTTTAGTAAAAACAACGTAACTTATAACTTTAAGTAGTTTAATTGCTTCCAACTGCTCTTTTGTCTCTTTTGAGACATTTATTGATTTGATTGTACTTAATGTTTCTGAGCCCTTTTCTTTGTGTTCTTCAAGCCTAGCAGCAATCTCTTTTTCAGATTTCCCCTTTGTAACATCAATCGCCACGGAAGCTCGTTCCTGCTTACTTGCGTCTGAGGGGGTGATTTCTCTTTGATCCTTGGCCCTTTCTGCATTTTCGATTTTTCCTTTTGGCTTGTTTGCGTCGCCTCCCATAGAGTTGGTATTAATAAATTCCCCTAATTATAGCAAAAAAATGGCTTTTTAGAAAGACCTTTGTCCGCTTTCCCCTAAGCTAATCAGTTTGAAGTTTTCACCAGAAAAGAGTATAATTGTATAATATTTTGTAAAATTGTAAATAAAAATGGCGGATAGTATTGAAAAACCAGCGTTTGAATCGCCTAAACTTTCCAAAGAAGGGTTGGGGCAGCTTCGTACTGTCCCACAATCATTGAGTAAGCAGCTGAAGGATCCTAAATTTATGGATGAGCGTTCAGCTTTTATAGATGAGCGCTCAAGGCAGAGAGCGGAACTTGCAGCAGAGGAGATGAAGGATAAAGTTAACACTTTCTATGTTCTTCAGGCTGCAGATAATATAGGTTTTGATCCCGGATTTTTGACGTTATCTACTCATCCTTCCGTTAAGGAAAAAGCTGCGTTGTGTCGTGGAATGCTTAGTGGTTTTATTGATGATCCTAAGCATTTTCAACAGTTTTATCGCAAGACCAGAAATAAGTTTACAGTTGAACAAAAGGAATATTCCAAAGAACAGAGCCATACTGTTTTTCTAAAAGAGGGTTATACTTTTTTAAGTGATTTGTTGGATAACGTACTTGCAGTTTACGTCCAAAAATTCCAGGAAGAAAATCCTTCAGCTCCAAAAGATTTAACAAAAAGAGTTTTGGATTATGTTCGTGATCCTAAAGTTTCGGGAAAGCTTTTGCATTATGATCAGTTGGATGAGGCTTCCAAGCTAGCATTGTATCAAAATTTTAAGGCCACTTGTGGTCTTGATAATTTGCCTGAAGGTAATGTTAAAGTTCTTTTTGAGGATGTGGTGAAAAGTTTGCAAACGCAAGCATTTGAAGCTCAGCGATATTTCTCTTCTTATCATGCAATGTTGAATAAGATTGAAGACGCAAAAGGGCAGGGGATTAGTGATGAAGAATGGGAACAGATGCTTGAAGAAGAGCAAGCTAAAGCTGATAAAGAAAATCAATCAGCCGCTAATGAAAATCAGGGTTTTCCTTTAAATTTAGAGGTTCAAAATATTGATCCATCTCATCAACCAATAGTTTCTTCTGCTGGTGCGGCTGCGCGTTTTGGGGCGAAAAGAGTTGAATCTTATGATCCTGAAAATGGTCACTATACACTGGTTTTGCCAGGGGAAGTCCGTGTTGAGATGTCGATTGATACTATTGGAGCTTCAGGTTTTTCTGATCAGAATGCTCGTTATACTTTTTATGATTCAAATTCCGATCATGGAAAAGTTACTGTTCCTCCAAGAAGTTTACGGCTTGCCGGTAATTGTATTCGTTTGGATGCATTGGCTACTGACGTTTTGCTTAGAAGGATGCCACAATTTCATCAGGCTTATAATAAAGAGTTGAATGATGCACAACTAGCTGATCTTTCTACAAAGCTTTTTGGACGTTCTATAGATCATGCTGCGTTGACTGAAAAAGAGATTCATTTGTTTGAAAAATTTATGAACATATTGGTTAATCCTGATGTGAATCCGACGTTTTATGGCCCTGCAACTGATGATTTTGGGAGTAGGGTAGCGAAGGCTTTGATTGTATTGTCATCAGAAGGTACGGTTGGCAAGATTCAAACAGCACTTAAAGATGAAACTTTACCTTTTGATCCAAATCATTTGAGCAGTGTTAACTTTACTGAATTTTTAAAACAGATTGGATATCGTGATACAACTTTGTAGTATTTACTTGGTAGGGAAGTGGTAAATTTTCACTCTTTCTGACCTATCTTCTATTTTGCACAATATATCTTGTGCAAATAAACAGGTGGTGAGCACAAAAGTTATACTCACTTGGTTCTATTTTTGCCTATGATTAGCCATTAGGTTAGAATCTTCGTTTATAGCGTCTTTGGTTCCTTTTGGGTGTTTTTATACCCTTGGCATGTTATAATTCGAGGGCTTTTTGTCTAAATGAATGAAAAATTCACTTCTTAGGAAAATCAGTCGACCTTTAATCTATTTTTTGGAAAACAATCGTCTTTTCCTTTTTTACACCCATCAACAGGTTTATCGATTTAAGTATTCTGTTACTTTAACTAATAACTCTTCTTTAGCGAAAAATTTTTATTTAATTTTGCCAATTCCAAGTAACTGCGAATCTCAAAAATTGAAATCGGAAATTAAAACAAATCCAATTTCCGGTGGGATTTTTCAGGATTCTTTATATGAAAATAAATATACATTTTGGCAAATCGATTTGGGGAATCATGAAGTGAAAAAGTTTGAGGAAGAATTTACGATAGAGGTCTCCCCTGCCTCGCCTTCTATTAAAAAACACCATTTTACATTAAAAGATTATTTAAAATGCGATCCGGATCTTTATAGCCTCTATACTTCACCAAATAATTTTGTTTCCGGTGAGGATGCCGCAATTAAGAGTTTTGCCTTGGACATAAAGAAAAATACAACTGATGTTTTTAAAATTGCTCAAAAAATTAACGAATTTGTGATTTCTTTTTTGGAATATAAGAATCCGATTCTTGATCTTTATTCCTATAAGCAAGCGCTAAAAACACGCCAGGTTGATTGTGGTGGGTTTGACGCTCTATTTGTTTCTTTATGTCAAGCTTGTGGAATTCCGGCACGGGTTGTTTCCGGGTTTTTGGCTGGATACAAGAATAATTCCATGCACGCTTGGGCTGAATTTATGTTACCAAATGGTGTGTGGGTTCCGGTTGATCCATCAATGGAGCAGCTTTTTGGTCTTGGAAAAACAAAGAAATCTGGTCGTTTTGGTTATGTCGGGAGTGATAGAGTTATCTTTTCTTATGGCTGTGATATGCCTTTAATTGTAGATGATCTTAAAATACGTGCTCCTATTTTGCAAAATCCAATAATTGTGCCGGCGGCAGCAAGTAAGGAGATTCAAATGGAGATTCAATGTTTAACTGAAAATGTTCATGAGTAAGCCTATTTTCACAGCTCTTTCCCCTAATACTGAACGTGATGACGTTTTATTGGCTTTTAAATTATTGTTTAGGCCTTGGCGATGGAAAAATGGCGCTCACTTATCTTTGTTGAAAAAGGAATTTCAAGATTGGTTATCGTCAAAACATGTTTTCTTTTTTGAGAGTGGTCGGACTTCTTTATATGCGATTTTAAACGTTCTTGATCTTAAAAATGATGATGAAGTTTTGTTGCAGGCATATACATGTATTGCAGTCCCGGAGCCGATTTTATGGGTCGGAGCAAAGCCTGTTTATGTGGATTGTGATGAGGAAACTTTCAATATGTCCGTTGTTGATTTGGAAAAGAAAATTACTGCTAAAAGTAAAGTTTTGATTATCCAACATACTTTTGGCTATCCGGCTGATCTTGGTAAACTTTTGGAAATTGCCAAAAAACATAATCTCTTTGTGATTGAAGATTGCGCGCATGCTCTTGGGAGTACTTATGAAGATAAACTTGTTGGAACTTTTGGCGACGCGAGTTTTTTTAGTTTTGGTCGTGATAAAGTTATTTCAGCTGTTTTTGGAGGAGTTGTGTCTGTTAAAAATCCGCAAATTGCAGCCAAAATTGAGGCCTTTTGGGGCATATGTCCACTTCCCTCTTCCGGGTGGATTTTCCATCAGCTTCTTCATCCGGTTATAATGGCTTTTGTGAAGCTTACTTTTAATATTTATATTGGTAAGATTGTTCAACATTTAGCTTTGCGTTTTGGAATTTTATCTAAAGCGGTTTATAGAGAGGAGCGTAAAGGGCTTAAGCCTCCATTTATTTTCAAGCAATTTCCCAATGCGTTGGCGGTATTAGCTTTAAAACAATTTAGAAAGTTGGATAAATTCAATCAGCATCGTCAAGAAATAGCTGGAATTTATAAAAGTGATCTTTCTCATCTACAAGCCCAAAAGGAACTAAATAATTCGCGTTCGATTTATCTTCGGTATACAATCCACATGTTGCATGCGCATAAAATTTTAAAGTCTGCGGCAAAGCACAAAATCTTCCTTGGTGACTGGTATACAACCTCTCTGGCCCCGGAAGGTGTTGATTATGAAAAGATGCAGTATACTCCATCAACCTGTCCTGTTGCGGAAAAACTGGCCAGAGAAACTTTTAATCTTCCAACTAATATTCAGATCACAAAAAATGAGGCGGAAAAGATTATTTCATTTGTAAAAAATTATGTCACTTCGAATCCAAACAATTGAATCAAGGCCTGAATGGGAAAACTTTATTTTAAAAGCCAAACCGCAAACTTTTTTGCATTCCTGGTCTTGGGGCGAGTTTAATGAAAAAATGGGCACGAAGATCTTCCGTTTTGGGCTATATGATCAGGAAAATCTGGTTGGAGTTGTTCTTGTTTTAAAGATTGCCGCACGTCGCGGTGCCTTTTTGTTTTGTCCTCATGGCCCGGTTTTTGTTGATAGTATAGATAAAAATGAAGCTTTAAAGGTTCTGCTTGATCACCTTAAAATTGCCGCAGGTGAAGAGCGATGTGCTTTTATTCGCTTCAGTCCTTTGCTGGAAAATAATTCAGAAAACGAAGAGCTTTTTTTGAAGAATGGTTTTAGGCAGGCGCCTATTCATATGCAGCATCCCGAGTTGGCGTGGATTCTTGATGTTTCCGCCCCGGAGGATAATTTGATGATGAATATGCGTAAAACAACACGTTATTGCATCCGTAAGGCGCAAAAAGATGGTGTTGAAGTTTTTACCAGTGATAATCCGGATGATGTCGAAAAATTTTGGGAAGTTTATCAAACCACTGTTGATCGTCAAAACTTTACGCCGTTTTCCAAGACTTATTTAAAGACCGAAATGGAGGTCTTTGGGAAAAACAATGAAGCACTATTTTTCTTCGCAAAATATAACAACGAGCTGGTCGCAACGGCTTTAATTGTTTTCTACAATGGATCGGCTTTTTATCATCATGGAGCTTCAACTCACAAATATTCAAAAATAACCGCTCCCTACCTACTGCAATGGCATATTATTTTGGAAGCGAAAAAGCGTGGTTTTAAACTTTATGATTTCTGGGGCGTTTCGCCCGAAGATAATTCAAAGCATCCTTGGGCCGGTTTGTCCTTGTTTAAGCGCGGTTTTGGCGGTACTGAGCACGCCTATGTTCATGCCAAGGATTATGTTATTTCACCAAAATACTGGCTGTCTTTTGTGGTGGAAACTGTTCGTCGTAAAAAAAGACATTTGTAAGAAATGCTTTAATTGAAGACTTAATCGTTCACAAAAACTTCCTGGAGTTTATCCAGTTTTTCCTTTAGTTTTGGATAGTTTTTTAATTGAGGATCTTTATCAATTATATTTTGCGCAGCTTCACGGGCAATGTAAATGGTTGCAGAATCGCTGAGTGAGGCCATTTTTAGGTCAGGAATGCCGCTTTGTTTTACGCCATAAATTTCGCCCGGCCCTCTTAAACTTAAATCAATTTCGGCCAATTTAAAACCGCTGGTGTGTTTAACCATTGCCTGTAGTCTGTTTCCCCCATTTTCCGATCTGCTTTTAGTGAAAAGAAAACAGTATGATTGATGGTTTCCACGACCTACTCTTCCTCTAAATTGATGTAATTGTGACAACCCAAAACGTTCAGAGCCTTCTATAACCATAATGCTGGCATTGGGAACATCGATTCCAACTTCAATAACCGAAGTAGAAACCAAAATATTAATTTTGTTTAAGGAAAATAAATTCATGATTTCTTCTTTGTCTTTTGGTTTCATTTTTCCGTGGAGCAATCCCATTTTAAGTTGTGGAAAAACTGCTTCTTTTAAATATTCAAATTCCTGGATAGCCGATTTAACCTCAAGTACATCAGATTCATCAATTAATGGACAAATAATAAAAGCCTGACGTCCCTTCTTAACTTGATCTTCTATCCAGCGATAGGCGTCCATGCGCTTATTTTCCGGAACGATGCGGGTGATGATTTCTTGCCTTCCTTTTGGCATTTCGTCAATGATTGAAAGATCCTGATCCCCATAAATGGTCATGGCCAGGGTTCGTGGAATTGGTGTGGCGGAAAGACTTAAAAGATGTGGACTGTTGTGATTTTTTAGAATTTCTCTCTGTTTTACGCCAAAGCGATGCTGCTCATCAATTACAGCTAAACCCAGCTTTTTGAAACGAATATTTTCCTGTATTAACGAATGTGTGCCAATGACTATGTCGATTGTACCTAACGCCAAATTCTGAGTTATTTCTTCTTTGATTCCGTCCGGTGTACTCCCTGCAATGAATTGAATATTAAAATTTAGATTTTTTAGAAATTTATAAATTGTCAGATAATGTTGTTTGGCCAGGATTTCGGTTGGAGCCATGATTGCAACCTGGAAGCCGGCTTTTAAAACATTAAGTGCGGCAATGGCTGCTATAACGGTTTTTCCCGAGCCTACATCCCCTTGCAAGAGCCTGGACATTGGATATGGCTTTTGAAGATCGAAGAGGATTTCTTCCAAACTTCGTACTTGGGCGTTGGTTAATTCATAAGGCAAATTCTTGATGAAATCAGCAATTACCGGATCCTTCTCTATCTGCTTTTTTTCGTGCTCGGCAATATTTTGCCAATGCCATTTTTTTTGAAGAGCTTTGAGTTGGAGTAAAAATAACTCATCAAAGCTCAGGCGTTTCTTGGCTTCATTAAGTGTTTCTTCGTCTTTGGGAAAATGAACAATCTCGATTGCATTTGAGTAGCTCATTAATTGATATTTTTCGATTATATCCTCCGGCAGATACTCGCTGAAAAAACTTTTCCATTCTTTTAATAGTGGCTTTATTTTTTCACGCAGCCATTTAGAATTAATTCCTTCTGTTTCATGATAAACCGGTATGATTATTCCCACGTGTGTTTGCTCTTTTTTTACAGGTTCAAACGACGGGCCCAAAAGACTTAATTTGCCTTGGTTATATTTTGCTTTTCCGGAAACGACTATCTGTTGGCCATTTTTAAGGATTCTTTGCAGGTATGGCTGATTAAACCAGATGACTTCGACTGAGCCCGTTTGATCGGTTATTCGCCCTTTCATCAGACATTTACCAACTCTTGTTTTGCGAAAAAACAGGTTACTTAGCGTACCTCTAATATTGTTAATTTCGTCGGTTCTAAGTTCAGCAATTGAAGTGTAAAGACTGCGATCTTCGTAAACTCTGGGGAAATACAACAGCAGGTCTTTAATTGTTTCAATACCGAGTCCTTGCAGCTTATTTAGATGCCCCTTGGTGGTTTTGAGCTGATTTGATAGTTTGCTGTTCAGTGACATGGTTTTGGCTGTTATCTTCCAATTTTTGATGTTTCCTACAGCTTATATCACGGAATATTCCTTGTATTCCAATGTTTTTGCCGTTTTTGTCCTTCATAAGGACTGCGCTTAGCTCTACAATTATCGTTCCTCCTCCTTTTATTCTTAACTCAGGATAAAAATTCTGGATGTGTTCAAACCTGGTAATACTATCTAAATATTTTTTTTTGTCGGCAAGGTGGACGTAATAATTTTGGGTATACGTCCCAATAGTCTCATTTACTTTATGGCCAAGCATTGCTGCTCCCGCCGGATTTACATCAAGTATTTTCCCTTCCATATCTACCGTAAAAATGCCATCCTGAACCTCATGAAAAAGTGTTTGATATTTTACGCTATGCTCATTTAAAAGCTGATTTTTATGGGCAATTTCCTTTTTAAGCATTTCATGATCTTGAATTATGGCCTTAGTTTCGGCTTTTGCCTGAGTAGATTCTATTTCCAGGTTCGAAATGGTATTGGCAATTGTTTTTAAAAGATAGCCGGCAGCTTCCAGTCTTTTTCTGGTTATTAACGGCACCTGCAAATATAGATCTAAAAATTCATCAAGGCTTATTCTTAATAATTCAGCTTCTTTTTTGCATAGTTCTATATTCGGATTTCCGAATCTGACTAAACCTCCAATAAAATAGGCTAAACTTCTGCCATTAACGGTCACCGGGACAGCGAATGTATAGGTTTCAGCATGTCTTTCATAAATAATTACTTCTCCGGTTTTGACGCTTTCTTCAAGTGCTTCAAGGTTTTTTTCATTCCAGAGCGCTTTCATTTCCGGGATTGTTTCGATAACTCTCCATAAATTAGTTTTATTGCTGATGTTGGTGATTAGTTCGTTATCAAGATCGCGCAATGATACCGGCATTCCGGCGGCATCAGCGAAACTATCCTGAATTTTCTGCAGAGTTCTTAACGAAATGACATCGGTTAGTTTTAGTTTGCTCATGGTATTAGGCTTTAACTACTTTAATAAATTTCCTTTTGCCGGCCTGGATAATTGATTCTTTAGTTAAATCGATTTTATTGTTTATGTCGGTAACTTTTTCGTTGTTAACTTTTACTCCACCCTGGGTAATCAACCTGCGCGCTTCGCTTTTGGAAGGGCAAAGATTGGCCTGAACCAATAAATCAATTATTCCAATTTCATCTGCTGAAATTTTGATAAGTTCAATTTCTGTTGGAAGGCCTTTGTTGCTAAAAATTTCGATAAATTCTTTTTTGGCTCCTTCTGCAAGGTCTGCGCTGTGATATGCCGTAACGATTTCTTTAGCCAATTCCAATTTGAGATTGCGTGGATTTTCGCCTTTAGTAAGCCTTTCCTTGATTGCAGTTAATTGGTCGATGTTCACCTCGGTCGTCAGTTCAAAGTAACGAATAATCAGTTCGTCGGGAATGGACATTATTTTTCCAAACATTACTTTTGGTTCTTCATTTACGCCAATATAGTTGCCGGTTGATTTGCCCATTTTAATTTTGCCGTCCAATCCTTCAAGAATTGGAACAGTCATAATGTTTTGAGGTTCCTGGCCGTAAGCTTTTTGCAAAACTCTTCCTGCAAGTAAATTGAAGGTTTGATCTGTTCCGCCAAGCTCGACATCAGCTTTAATGGCTACAGAATCATAACCCTGCATCAGCGGATAAAAGAATTCATGCATGGCGATTGGGGCATTGTTTTTAATTCTTTCCTGGAACATGTCTCTTTCCAGCATTTGAGCTACCGTAAAATTGGAGGCTAGCTGAACAACATCGCTAAAATTTAATTTTGAAAGCCAATCGGCATTCCAAACAATCTTAATTTTGCTGATGTCGATCAGCTTTTTGACCTGATCAAGATAATGCTGGGCATTTTTCTCCAGATCTTCTTGTGATTTTGCTTTTCTGGTTTCTTTTTTATCGGTTGGATCGCCAATTTGGCCGGTAAAATTTCCAAAAAGTAAAATAATATTATGGCCTAATTCTTGAAATACTTTTAATTTGCGAACTACCACCATGTGACCAAGGTGAAGGTCGGCTCCGGTTGGATCTATTCCCAATTTGATATTTAGTTTTTTACCGGAAAGCAGTTTTTTTTCCAGTTCCGCTTTGACTACTACTTCAACTGTTCCGTGATTTAAGAGGTGATGAATTTTTTGTAAATCTGATTTGGGCATTTTTTTGAAAAAGAAAAATCGTTTCCATCTTAGGCTTATTTGGCTTTCAACACAATGAAATTTGATTTTTATGCTTGGGAATTAAGCCCGTCTGCTAAAGGAATTTTGCAATGTTTTGTTTTTGTGTGCGTATTCCGCGTATTTTTGCTAGAATGGCGCGGAATGAAACCACAAAAACTATCATTTACGGCGCAGGAGGAAGATTTGAATTTGCGTTTAGACCGGGTACTCGTGAAGCGTTTTCCGAAATTCACAAGACAATATCTTCAAAAATTGCTTAAAGAAGAGCAGATTTTGATTAACAATAAAAAAGCTAAGCCACGCACGCTGCTTAAGCTTGGTGAAAAAGTTGAGCTTACTGTTCCCGAGGCGAAGGCTTTGGACCTGAAAGAAAAGGATATTCCACTGGATATTATTTTTGAAAATAAAGATCTTTTGGTCATTAATAAGCAGCCGGGGCTGGTGGTTCATCCGGGCGTTGGTGATACCCATGCGGAAGATAGTCTTGTTAATGCTGTTTTATACCATTGCAAAGGCAACTTAAGTGGCATTGGTGGTGTTCAAAGGCCGGGAATTGTTCATAGACTCGATAAAGATACTTC
This sequence comes from Candidatus Altimarinota bacterium, assembly GCA_041659405.1. Classification (GTDB taxonomy): domain Bacteria; phylum Patescibacteriota; class Gracilibacteria; order UBA1369; family UBA1369; genus JBAZYK01. The sequence continues at coordinate 3,404 of JBAZYK010000002.1, read as the reverse complement.
CGGAGCGATTTTGGTGGCTAAAAATGACCAGGCTCACAGTGACCTTGCTTTGCAGCTTAAAAACCATGAGATCAAGAAAACGTACGTTGCGCTGTTGGTGGGACATTTAGAGCCTAAGAAGGGTTCTATTGAGGCTCCGATTGGTCGCAGCTCTGCTAATAGGAAGAAGATGGCGGTTGTTCCATTGTCGCATGGCAAAAAGGCTCTTACCAATTATGAGGTTTTGAGCTATTACAAGACTCCTTTTTCTGTTGCTCCACATTATACTTTAGTGAAAGTTGGGCTGATTACCGGAAGAACTCACCAAATTCGTGTTCATTTTACGAGTATTGGTTTCCCATTGGTTGGAGATGTTTTATATGGAAGAGAAAAAGTGAATGTTCTTTTTAAGGAAAAATTTCAGTTGGAGCGTCAGTTTTTACATGCCCAGGAAATAGATTTCACGCTTCCCGGTCAACAAAAAAGAGTTGCTTTTGAAGCAACCCTTTCGAATGATCTGATGAATGTTCTGACTGGTATCGAAACCTATAAGGTTTAGAAAAGGGTATTAAGCCTTGATTTCCAGGATTTCCAGACGTGTGTAATTTTGTCTGTGGCCCTTTGTCTTTGAATAACGCTTTTTTGCGATAAATTTGTGAACGATAATTTTATCGCCCTTGAAATTTTCAACGACTTTGGCTTCTACCTTTGCGCCTTTAAGATATGGTTTGCCGATTTGGGCATCTTGTCCTTTTTCATCGGAAATAAGGAGAACCTTATCAAAAACCAGGCTTTCACCTGCTTCATTTGGAAGCTTTTCTACTTCTATTTTTTCGTTTGGAGTGACTTTGTATTGTCGTCCTCCGATTTCTACAACAGCAAACATAAGTTTTTTGGTAAATGTGCGAGGGTAAATTTACTGAAAATTTCAATAAAAAGCAAGTATTGTTTTTAAATTTAGGCCTCCAGAACCTTGTTTGGCCCTGGGTTGTAGGTGTTCATGGCTTTCTCCAGCCCTTCTGTGAAAATCATTTTTATTGCTTCAAGGACTTTTTTTAGCTCTTTTTCCAGGACCAGCTGTTCTTCTTTTTTGAATTGTTCCAAAACAAAGGACACAGTTTCTTGTTTTTCCGGAGCTGTTTCTCCCCTGCTCTCTATTCCTATGCGAATTCTGGGGAAATTGTCTCCAATAGTCTGTACAATCGACTTCATGCCATTGTGCGTACCGGGGCTGCCGTTTTTACGAATTCTGATTGTTCCAAGCGGTAAATCCACATCATCATAAACGATTATTATGTCAGATAGTGGAATTTTATAAAATTGCATGATTTTCTGCACAGCTTCACCGGAAAGGTTCATGAAAGTAAGAGGTTTTGCCAAAATGGCTTTCTCGTCGTTTAATTCGCCAATACTAACAAGAGCTTTGAATTTCTTTTCTTCATGAAAATTCTCAAAACCTAATTTTTCCTGTACGTAATCAAGCAAAATAAACCCGGCATTGTGGCGTGTGTTCTCGTATTCTTTGCCCGGATTTCCAAGACCAATAATAAGTTTCATGCGAATTTACAAGTTAACTCATTTTGATTAGCGCATTCTGAAAGTTTTTCCGGCAATGCGGATTTTATCTCCGGGTTGAGCTCCCTGTTTTCTAAGAGAATGATTGATTCCCATCTTATTAAGAAAGTGAAAAATGCGCTCCAGGCCTTCAGGATTCTCCACGTCGGTCATTTTTACAACCTGTTCAATGCGCTCGCCTTCAACATCAAATATTTTACGCATCTTTTTGGTTGAAGCTTCAAGTTTTTCACGACGATATACTGTCATGAATTTTTTCTTTTCAAGATCAGGTCTAAAAACCTTTTCGGACTTTTCCAGTTGTTTTTCCTGTGCTGCAACTGTTTTAGTCTTTTCTTTTCTCATTTCGCCAATGGCTTTTTGCATCACAAAAGCCAATTCTTTAAGTCCTTCTCCGGTTAAGGCGGAGATTTTTAAGATCTTCCCTTTAAGTTTTGGATAAGCTTTTACTAATGATTTTAAATCTTTTTCGATCGTTTCTTCATCAACAGCATCAACTTTATTGATAACCACTATTTGTTCTTTCTTGGCCAAATTCTCATCATGCTCTTTAAGTTCATGATTAATAATTTTGAAATCTTCTTTAACATTTTCTCTGGTTGGATCAATCAAATGAACAAGAATTTCAGCGCGGGAAACGTGTCTTAAAAACTCATGGCCAAGGCCTTTTCCTTCGTGTGCACCTTCAATTAGACCCGGAATATCCGCAACCACAAACGAATCTTTTGATTTCTTATCAAACTGGCTCATCTCTACAACTCCAAGATTTGGAATAAGAGTTGTAAAAGGATATGCGGCGATTTTTGGCTTTGCCTTTGATATTCTGGAGATCAGTGTCGATTTTCCCGCAGAAGGAAATCCAATAATTCCGACATCGGCAACCAATTTTAATTCAATGACTACCTTTTTTGCTTCACCTGCTTCCCCGTTTTCGGCAAATTCCGGAGTTTTGTGTACGCTACTCTTAAAATGAGTGTTACCCAAACCACCTTTTCCTCCTTTAGCTACTGTGAATGAGCTTCCCGGCTTATTTAAATCCGCGATAATTTCTTTAGTTATTTCATTCTTAATAATCGTGCCGGCAGGTACCTTTAAAGTTAAATCGTCGCCATCTTTGCCGTGCATGTTCTTTTTTTGTCCATTACCACCATCTTCGGCTTTATATAACTTTTTAGTATTAAAGTCGCTAAGTGTGTTCATGTTAGGGTCGGAAACCAGAATTATGTTTCCACCATGGCCTGCATCACCGCCGTCGGGACCGCCCCTGTCGATATATTTTTCACGACGAAAATGAACCGATCCGTCTCCGCCTCGGCCGGCGATAAATTCCACAATTGTTAGGTCACAAAAAATGCTCATGCGCCTATTATACACGTTTTTAAATTAATTTCACTGTAAAATAAATTTAGAGCTTTCGGGGTTGACTTAGATAGTTCTTATCTTTAGTATATTCCTTGCAAAAAAGGTCGTTTTTTGGTTGGGCGAGTGGCGGAACTGGCAGACGCGTGCGACTCAAAATCGCATTCCAGCAATGGAGTGAGAGTTCAAGTCTCTCCCCGCCCACCATGTAATCACGAAAGAAAACCTAACGGTTTTCTCTCGTGTGCTCTTTTTCCCTGTATTGTATTCGCTTCGAAAGGTTTTCGCCGGCGTCAATTTTCTTTTGTCGGGGCCCACGAGACCCGTCAAAAGAAAACTTCCAGCCTTGCTCAAACCTTTCTTCGGATCAGTAGATAATTAGTTTGAAAAAGTTACGCAATCAAGTTTTAATGATAGCAATTATCATTTAACGAAATTGCTATGTTGGAACATGACTTGTTATGGGATCTTTTGCCTGATGGGTTGAAAGA
>JBAZYK010000001.1:0-235046 GCA_041659405.1 Candidatus Altimarinota bacterium | reverse complement strand
GTAGAGCGTCACGTTGACGTAGAATTTTACTGTGCGTGGATTAAACCGGGCGGATCCAGTGCCCCCGGACTTCTTATTTTAAACAAAAACGCTTTCTGATATAATCATTTTGATTTAACTATAATATTATGAAACTGGCAAAAATCGCACATGCTTTCAAGAATTATCAAAAAGCTCAAAAAAAAGAACGTCAGACGTATCTCAATAATTTTGAAATAAAGATGATTTACAGAACGACAAAAACCGAGAATGCTCAAACAACACCACTGATGGTAAGGAAAATTCTTCATAAGCTTGCGAGCAAATGATTTTAAGGAAAAAACAGGGAGAAACCACTTACAAAGAGACCGCTTTCGGAATTATTGGTCGATCCGACCTGATCCCTGATTTTAGCTTGGGCGCATCATCGATTCCTCTGGATCCATCCTTTCGTGGATTACAATGGAAGAATAGGTAGACTGCTTATAAATATGATTTTGCTTAACTTGGATCTTCCGCCTATTGAACTGAAAATAGAGACGAAATCAGGACGGACCAAATATGTAAAAGCACTTAACTCAGCGGATAAAGGCTATTATGACGATCTTAAGAAAATTATTACATCCGCTTTAGAGGAAGCGGCTAGAATATTTTAAAAGCTGCAACTCCACCAATGAGGTTGATCAAAAATCAACTATCGAGGAATTCTCGGTAGTTGAAAAAGAGGGTGAATACGCATAATTCTCGCGGCAAAATCCACCTCCGCGGCAGTAAGCCACCGTTCGAGGCCCCGCCACCGGAGTTTTTTATTATGCGAACAAAAGTGCGCAATAACAGCGTAATGGCGCACAATAACGGAACTCTGTGCCCGGGCACAAGTTTGCTGCCCTGTGCACGGGCACAGATAGACTCAACGATTTTATGTCGATTTCACAATCCGTTTAGAATTTTGTAATGTGGATGGATTAAACTGAGCAGCGAACTGAGCGCAAAAAAATATTTTATAAGCATAGAATTATGGATCTTCTTCAATTACAGGAGCTATTGCTGAAATTGTTAAGCTATCCTAGCGAAACCGAATGGGTAGAATTTAAAGAAAATAATTATAAGCCGGAAGTGATCGGAGAGAGAATATCCGCCTTGTCCAATAGTGCTAATTTATTAGAAAAAGATTTTGGCTATTTGGTTTTTGGAATAAAAGATCATGACCATCAAATTGTTGGAACAACTTTTAGACCAAAACAAGAAAAAAGGGGAAATGAACTTATTGAGCATTGGATTTTTCAAATGCTCAATCCGAAAATGGATTTTAGAATTTATGAGTTTGAGTGCCAAGGGAAATTTATAGTTTTATTCCAGGTTCCTGCTGCAATTGATAGACCGGTATTGTTTCAAAATAAAGGATATGTGAGGATTAACAGTATTACTCGTGAACTTAAAGATTTTCCCGAAAAAGAAAAGAAAATTTGGTTAAACCGTGGCAATAGGAGTTTTGAGAAGGAAATTGCTCAACCTAACGTATCACCTCAGGATGTCTTAAAGTTATTGGATTATTCTGGATATTTTTCCCTTACAGATCAGCCACTGCCATCGGATACGAATGGATTTTTAACAAAAATGGAAGAAGACAAACTAATAAAAAAGAATATTGATCATTATGATATTACCAATCTTGGTGCCCTTCTTTTTGCAAAAGATCTCAAAAATTTTGAAACAATTAGGAGGAAATCTGTAAGAGTAATAATTTACAAAGGAAAAGACAGGGTTCAAACAATTAAAGAGCAAGAAGGCAACAATGGCTATGCCGTGGGCTTTGCTGGCTTAATTGAATACGTTAATAACCAATTACCCGGTGATGAGAAAATTGAGAAGGCCTTAAGAATTGAGAAGAAAATGTATCCTGAAATAGCGCTTAGGGAAATTATAGCTAATGCTCTTATTCATCAAGATTTTAGCGAAAGGGGAACAGGTCCTCTAATTGAGATTTTTGAAGACAGGATTGAAACTACCAACCCTGGAGCCCCGCTGATTAGTGTAGAAAGATTTATTGATCATACTCCTCAATCTAGAAATGAAGAATTGGCCGCGTTTATGAGAAGGATTAAAATCTGTGAAGAACGTGGGAGTGGCATAGATAAAGTCATTACCAGTATTGAACTTTATCAGTTGCCTGGCCCAAAGTTCCAAACACAAGAAAAATTTACAAAAATAACATTGTATTCTTATCAAAATTTAACTCGCATGAATAAGGAGGATAAGGTACGTGCCTGCTATCAGCATTGTGTTTTAAAGTACATTTCTAATGAGTCCATGACCAATAATTCTTTAAGAAATAGATTTAACATCGCTGAAAATAACTATCCAATGGCTTCAAGAATAATGTCAGATACTATTGAAGCAGGTTTAATAAAGGCAATTGATCCAGAGCAAAGAAAACATGCCAAATATATTCCTTTTTGGGCATAAGTTTTAAGTAACCGGGATCTCGGCTTTTTTATGAAAATTGAATAAATCCTTCTAATTAAGCCAAATTCTTATGTAACGGGTATGTAACTGGATGAAACGTTAATCGCATAAATTGGATTTTGGGAAAGACTGTAAACAGGAAACAAAAGATCTACTTGCAAAATTTGCGAGTGATTTTATTTGTCCGCCTCATGGTGATAGGCCTAGCGAAGATCCATCAACTATTTTGATGGCTGGAAGTCCAGGTGCGGGAAAAACGGAATTTTCACTTAATCTTATAAAAAAAATAAATTAGTAGTAGTACGGATTGATCCCGACGATATCAGAAAAATATTAAAAGATCATTGGACAAGGGGCGAAAGGTTGCGATATTCTACATTTACCAAGATCCTTTGATTGCATGGAAATTCACACAAATCAGAGAAAAAGTGGAGGGCAGATATATTCCTAAAGAGGCCTTTATTGATGCTTTTTTTAATGCGAAAGAAAATGTTGAAAAAATGAAAAAGGAATTTCAAGTACAGTAAAACAACCTTAGAGAAACTCATATGAGCCTAACACAACTATTAGAATTACCGTTTAAGGATTTAAAGAAGCTGCTAAAGCCTGTTGTTCGTGCTGCAAATAAAGATCAAAAGGCTTTAGTTATGAAATACCTAAAGAGGGCTAAAAAGGAGAAGCTCAAAAAGCATCATTAATTAAGAAAAGAAAGGTACGCATAATCGCAGGCCCTAGACCCATCTCTGCGGTGATAAGCCACTATTCGAGGCTCCAGTGCCGGAGTTTTTTGTTATACGAACAAAAGTGCGTGATAACAGCGTAAAAGTGTACGATAACGGCGGGCCACAAGTCTGCCGCCTTGTGCGCGCGCACAGAACGCGATTTCAAAACTTGATATGTTTTTTCTTGAATATAAATTTTAAATCAAGTATCATAGTTACGTAATAAAACTTACGTAACTTTTTATGGCTTTAAAAAATGTTCAGAGAGTAACCTTCTCCATTCCAAAAACTATAATTAGGAAGCTCGAAATCAACATTCCTAAAAACAAAAGAAGCAAATTCATTGCTGAATTGATCGAGAAAAATCTTGAAAAAAAAGAAACCATAACTTTAGAAGAGGTAAGCGGATTTTGGGATAATATAGCCAAACATTATCAACCTAAAATTAAGAAAACAGCTGTGGAACTTCAACGGGAAGACCGATTATCGCATTAATTTATGAGTAATATAAAACTTTTTGTGGTCGATAATTCTGTTTTATTAAAGCCAATATTACAGGAGCCGGAAGCTGAAATTGTAAAAAAACTTTTATATTTAAAGGATAAATTCGAAATTTCCATTCTCGTTCCGGATATTTTCCCCTATGAATTTTTTAACAAATTACTTAAAGGGCTTGATCCAAATTTGGCTTTTAAAGCCTATGAAACTTTGATGGAAAAACAAATAAGTGTCGTCCCTCTGGAAAGAGACTTGATGAAAATTTGTTCACGGCTTATGGCAAAATATTCCAAAATCAGTTTTTATGACGCGGCTTATCATGCTTTGGCCAAAGCTTATGATGCTGAACTTATTACCGCTGACGAAAAATATTATCAATTGGTTAAAAAAGAAGGAAATATCAGGCTTTTAAAAGATCTAAAACTGTAAATCAGATTGCTTTGACTAGTCGCCCGTAAATCCCTATGATAGCCCAGCGAAAAGTGCTTTTTAGTCTTACCTGAACCCGATGGAACCAACCAATTTATATCAACTGCCTTTAGACCTTTACTCCCGGAATTTTGCCTTCACGCTGATTGCTAAGGAGTTGGCGAACGCTCAAGATCCTAAAGCGGAAATCGCTGACCAAGTTCAAGATCCGGAAGCTGCAAAGACTGACCAGGTTCAAAATTCTGAAGCTGCAAAGGCCATCCCCTCGGACGTTTTAGCCCCCGCTCTAGCCCCGGCCGGCTCCAAGATCCTTTATCTGGGCAAATTCGCTATCCAAACATCGCAATTTTTAACTGCGAATATTCCCGGCGCGCAAGTTACGGTTTTAGATAAGGCCAACTTCAAAAAACTGCCCTTTAATGATGGCGATTTTGATTTTGTGATTGCGGCGGATTTTTTGGAGCACATGGGTCAGGCCGATCGTCCACTTGCCTTAGAGGAATTGCAGCGTATCAGCAATAATTTTATTATCATCGCGGCTCCTTTTTACAAAAATTATAACGAGAATATTGAAAATATTATTCGCCAACAGTATTTGGAAAACGCGGGTAGCCAACATCCACTTTTAATTGAGCATCAGCGGCTTGGCTTGCCTAACGAAGATCAGCTTAAAACCTGGCTGACGGAAAAAAATCTTAAATTCACCGCTTACGGCGAAGGCAATATCAGCAATTGGATGCTTCAACAATTGTTGTCCGGTGCAAAGCTTGGCGAGCCTGTGGTAGAGGAATTTAGCAATTTTCAAGAATATGCCAACAGAAATTTTGATTTGCTTGGAAACTTTAAAGAGCCGACTTATCGCACCATTTATTGCATTAGTAAGAATGACGAAATTCCGCATGATAGAATCAAAAACACGCTTGGTACTCACAATCAATTTTCAATAAAAAACTTTTCCTATTTATTGAAACTTGCTTTTACCGAACTCAGAAAACTTTTTAATCGTAAAAGAAAAGAACTCAGATTGTCAGTTACAAAACTGGCCGAGGTTGAAAAATTAAGTCTCTCAACTCAGACCGAATTTGTGCAGATGGAGGCCAAAAAACAGAAGTTGGAAAGTCTTCTTCTTGATTGCAAAAAGGCTATCCAGTTTTTGCGTGCCGTACTGCAGGAAAAAAGCGCGGCCCTGGACGAAGTTCAAAGCGAAAATCAGAATTTTAAAGATAATATCAACGAGCGGGAACAATTAATTGAAGAGCTTCTTAAGCAGCTGTTTTCCAAAGAACAGGAATATGAAAGCCTGTTTCAGGAAAAAGAACTTTTAATTATCCATATCCAAAATATTGAAAAAACACTCAAAGAAAAAAATGAACTTTTGGATCAAAAAAATCTTGAACTTAATTCTCTGCAAAAACTTTCCACAGCGCAGAAGAAAAGTTTAGATGAAATTTTGGCTTCCAGATCATGGAAAGTGATCGCATTTTTTAAAAAACTCAACGCGAATTATTTTCAAAAAGCATTTAATTCCGTCAAAAATAAAATCAAACCGGCTGAAGCTGCCGAAAATATTTTGCCGGATGGTTTCACTCCAAAACACCTCGGCCTGGTACTGAAAGAACAGGAAATGTTTTCATATAAACCGGTGATCAGCATTGTCATGCCGGTCTATAATGTGCCGGAAGAGTTGCTTGTTAAAGCTATAGAGTCAGTAAAAAAGCAGACATATAATCGCTTTGAACTTTGCATTTGTGATGATGGTTCAACTGCGCCCAATATCAAACCACTTTTGGAAAAATATGCGGCCATGGATAAACGCATTAAGGTCCAATTTAAGACCAAAAACCGTGGTGCTATTAAAGCTTCAAACGAAGCTCTAAAGCTGGCGACAGGTGGTTATGTTGGCTTACTGGACAACAAAGATGAACTCACACCGGATGCCCTTTTTGAAGTCGTAAAGGCTTTACAAAGCAAAAAGCTTGATTTTGTGAATTTGAATCAGGCTAAAAACGCGAGCATGTCAGCCACGGACGAAGATGTTTCTGCCGCGAGCGGAGCGGGCGGTTTTGCAGTTTATCGCCGCAAAATTTTGAATGAAGTTGGAGGATTCCACGAAAAAGGATCTTTCCGGATTAAGCACGCGCAACAAGCCGCTCAAAAAACGACCATTCTTCATTCCGCCACAAATTCCACAATTCGTAATTCGTAATTAACTAAGTTCCTTCCTGCCAACTCTCCAGATATTTTTTCTGCTTGGCATTCAATTCGTCGATTTTAACCTGCATTGAATCAAGTTGTAGTTGAGCGATTTCTTCGTCAATTTCTTCGGGGAGTTGATAAACGCGTGGTTCCAGTTTGCCTTTGTTTTTAAGCAAAAACTCAGTTGCTAAAGCTTGTCCGCAGAAAGACATGGACATAACTTCACTTGGATGACCTTCCGCTGCCGCTAAATTCACCAGGCGGCCTTCGCCCACAACGTAAATCGACCTTTGAGGTTGCCCCGAGGTCGCCCCGACCTTTGAGGTTGAAATAGGTTGAAGTAGGTATTCATCCAAAAATGGACGCATTCGTGTAACTTTACTGGAAATTTTCTTCAATCCCGGAATATCAATTTCAACATCAAAATGGCCTGAATTAGCCAAAATTGCACCGGATTTCATCACTTTCATGTGCTCCGGACGAATCACATCACAATCTCCGGTTACCGTTATAAAAATATCCCCCAATTTGGCAGCTTCAGCCATTGGCATAACTTCAAAACCATCCATTTTGGCCTGCAAAGCGCGGAAAGGTCTGATTTCTGTTACAACCACACGGGCACCCAGCCCTTTTGCGCGTAAAGCCACGCCTTTCCCACAGTCCCCATATCCGGCCACCACCACCACTTTCGCCGCAATAAGGACATTTGTAGCACGAATAATGCCATCCAAAGTTGATTGTCCGGTCCCGTAATAATTGTCCATCAAATGTTTGGTGTTGTTGTCGTTCACGGCCACCACCGGATATTTTAGCGCATGATCTTTTTCCATCGCATTCAGGCGGATCACCCCCGTAGTCGTTTCTTCGCATCCACCAATGATATTTTCAATAAGTTCAGGATGATGAAGATGAATTTCGTTCACCAAATCACAACCATCATCAATCGTAATTGTTGGCTTAAATTCAATAATTTTTTGCAAAAAAGCATAATATTCTTCTTTTGATTCGCCTTTGTAGCCATAAACTTTTACGCCTTCTTTATTCAAAGCTGCCACAATGTCATCCTGGGTCGAAAGCGGATTACAGCTTGTAATAGCCACTTCTGCTCCTCCATCAATCAAAGTTCTAACAAGCACACCGGTTTCTTTTGTAACATGCAGCGCCATCCCAATGCGCACACCACTAAAAGTTTTTTCTTTACGAAATCTTTCACGTAGTTGCATTAATGCGGACATGCTGCGCTCAGCCAGCGCCAGGTTCATTTGCCCCTGGTTAATCAAATTTTCATTGTTCAGATCGAGCATTTTTGTTCGGAAAATAAAAAATAAATTTCAGTAAGTTTATGATGCAAGATAGTTAACATAATTGTTAACCTTATCGCATCATCAAAAGCGGCGCCTTATCAATTTTTTCCCAGCTGAATGATTCGTCCTCGCGTCCAAAATGGCCATAGGCTGCCGTTTTTTTGTAGATAGGACGACGCAAATCAAGCTGCTGAATAATTGCTTTCGGCGTAAATTCAAAATGTTCACGAACCAATTGGGCGATTGTTTCATCGGAGATTTTTCCTGTTCCAAAAGTGTTTACATAAATCGAAACAGGTTCTGCCACGCCAATTGCATAAGCAATCTGCACTTCACAACGATCGGCAATTCCGGAAGCCACAATATTTTTTGCAACATAGCGTCCATAATAAGCAGCGCTACGGTCAACTTTGCTTGGATCCTTGCCGCTAAAACAACCTCCACCATGATGTCCCATTCCGCCGTAAGTATCCACAATAATTTTTCTGCCGGTTAATCCGCAATCACCCGGTGGCCCGCCAACAATAAATCTTCCGGTTGGATTGATATGGAAAATTGTATTTTTATCAAGCATCTTGCCACAAACCGGCTGAATCACATGCTCCAAAATATCTTTGTAAATTTGTTCTTGAGAAGCTTCCGGTCCATGTTGAGTGGAAACCACAACCGTGTGAACGCGCTTTGGCTTGCCATTTTCATACTCAATCGTAACCTGACTTTTACCATCCGGACGCAAATATTTAAGACCATTTGCTTTGCGCACGCTGGCCAATTTTTGTGTTAGTTGATGTGCCAACATAATTGGCATCGGCATAAATTGCGGAGTCTCGTTTACCGCATAACCAAACATCATTCCCTGATCACCGGCGCCACCCGGATCAACACCCATCGCAATATCCGGACTTTGTTCATCAATGGAAGTCACAACCGCGCAGGCCTTGGAATCAAAGCCATAACTCGCATCATTATAACCAATTTCTTCAATTGTTTTGCGCGCGATTTTTGGAATATCCACATAACAATTTGTGGTGATTTCCCCTGCCACAACCACTAATCCGGTTGTTACAAGAGTTTCACAGGCAACACGTCCATTTAAATCCTGAGTCAAAATTGCATCAAGCACCGCATCGGAAATTTGATCAGCAATCTTATCCGGATGACCTTCTGTAACCGATTCTGAAGTGAAAAGATAATTGGACATATTGGGGAAAATTAAATTTATTGAACCGGAAATTTATAAAAACACATGCAAGAATCTATACTAAAAGGGCCTTCTTGGCAAGAAAAGCCGTGCTGACTTCAATAGCTTGGCATACACCCTCAACCAAGCAAAATATGGCATTTTTACAACAAAATGGTAAAATCACTAACGAAAAAGCTGCAGTTAAAAAGAAAACCATTAAAAAGTTAAGCAATTTTTAATTAAGTCTGTGTTCAGTTCATGAAATGTTGGCTGAACACATCCGGGGTAGGGGCCCTGTGTGTGAAGACAATATTTCATGAACTGAACAATCAATTACCAATTTAAAATGGGGCCACTCGTCAGCATCATCATCATCAACTACAACACCAAGCACCTTTTAAAGGGCTGTATTGACAGTCTTCTCGCGCAGAATTACAAAAATATCGAAATTTTTTTAATCGACAATAATTCTCCGGATAAATCTTGTGAGTATGCCATTCAGGAATATTCAAAAAATGGCACTTTGCATTCGCCGGAAAATAAAATAACTTTTGTTTGCAACAAGGACAATATTGGCTATGCGCCTGCTGGAAATCAGGGTATCAATTTATCCAAAGGCAAGTATGTAATGTTGATGAATCCGGATATTTTATTTGCTCCGGATTATCTGGAAAAGTGCGTGGTCAAAATGGAGGAGAATCATAAAATCGCAGCCATTTGCGGAAAAATTTACAAATACGATTTTCAAAATAACAAGCAGACAAATTTTATTGATACGGTTGGACTCTTTTGTTATCGCAACCGCCGCGTGATTGATGACGGTCAGGGCCTGGAAGATCAGGGCCAATTTGATCAGCCCAAAGAGGTTTTTGGTATTTCCGGCGCTTGTCCGTTGTACCGCAAAGAAGCGCTTGAGGATGCCAAAATTAAGACGACGAGCGGGAAGGAAGAGCCTCAGTATGAATACCTGGACAATGATTTTTTTATGTACAAAGAAGATGTGGATATTTCCTGGCGCTTTCATCTGCTTGGCTGGACCTGCTTTTTTCTGCCAACGGCTCATGCGTATCATGGTCGCGGAACGGGTGTTTTAAAGCGTTTCACAACCATGGAAGTTGCCCAAAACCGCACTAAATTAAATGCATTTCAAAAACATTATTCTTACAAAAATCAGCGTTTGATGCAGATTAAAAACGATCTTTGGCCTAACATTGGCCATGATTTGCCCTACCTTCTTTGGAAAGAACTGCTAATGTTTGGCTACATGACTTTGCGTGAGCCTTATTTGTACAAATCTTTTTGGTTGATGTTGAAGCAGATGCCCAAAATGCTCAAAAAACGCAAAGAAATCATGAAAAAACGCCGCGTCGATTGGAAAGAAATGCAAAAATGGGTTTCCGGAAAGCAGTCCCAATATTTGTTGAAAAAATAACTTTCCAGCGAACACGCGAAAATTAAAATCTGTGCGCGCGCACAAATCTATTTCAAAAAAATCATTCCACCAAAGCGTCCGGTAATTCCAAGATTTCTGCGGAAAGAATAAAATTTTCCAGCAGGTAACACAGAACCTTCAGGCAACTCCCCGGCTTGTTCATTCGTCAGCGCGCTCGAGCTTAAGCCGCGAATTCCATTATGTCCCGAGCAAAAACTGCACACGCGGGCAAGTTCAACGTGCTCCGGCAAAACGCCATGTTGTTGCAATTGCCAAAGACTATATCCCCACAAATCCACACGATTATTATCCAAAATAAATGGCTCAAAACTTTTTGGCAATTCCGAACGCGGATCAGAAAAAAACGCGCAGCATGGCCCAAGCGAAGGCGAAATTCCCACCAGAATATTTGCAGGATCAACTCCAAAATTTTCTCGCATGATTTTTATGGCCTGCCCACTTATGTCTTGTACTTGCCCTTTCCACCCCGCATGCACCGCCGCAATCACTTTTTTCACCGGATCAAACATCAAAATCGCCTGACAATCAGCCACTTTTAACAGTAACCCAATGCCGGAAAGTGCCGTCACAAAGCCATCAATGTTGGCCGGCTCCGGCCCTAAATCACAATAGCGCGCAAACTCTTCATCAATCACCAGAATATTTTTACTGTGGGTTTGATTTGCCCCGACAATATTTTTCACACCCAAAGCCTCGCTCAAAATTTGACGATTTTTCTGCACCGCCTTTTCGTCATCGCCAACACTAAAACTTAAATTAAGCTCATCATACGGCGCTTTACTAACTCCACCAATTCTACAAGTTACAGCATGTTCAAGATCATCCGAAAATTTTTGTAAAAGATGAAACTGAAAAACGGGTAAATCTTTTTTGAAAACTTTTCGCATGATCCAAATTTATTAAACGTCACATTTAAAAAATATTTTCGCGAATTACGTAAGGAAGTTCACTTGCCAAATCTGTGGCCGTAAAGCAATAACCTTTGGATTTAAAGAGGTGATCTCCGGTCTTTCCAAAAAGATAAGCCGCCGCCTGACAAGCCGCAAAAGGCGCAGCACCCTGCCCAATTAAGCCCGCCACATATCCACTCAAAACATCACCGCTGCCACCAACTGTCATGCCTGCGTTGCCGGTGTTATTTATGAAAACTTCGCCTTCTTCCGATGCCACCAAGTCCTGTGGGCCTTTTAGTAAAATATTGATTCTCAAATCAGTGGCAATCGTCCTAACAAGTACAACTTTCCCCGAAAGCGATCCGGAAATTTTAATATCCTTGCCTGTTAATTGTTCAAATTCATTATGATGAGGAGTGATCACAATTTTTTGCGGAAGCGGAACTTCTTTTATTTTTTTAAAAACCTGGATCGCCTCAGAATCCAAAACGGTTGGGATATCAAAGCGCTTTGTAAGTTCAAGCATAGCCTCAAAACTCTCTTCCTTATCACCAATTCCCGGTCCCATTAAAACCACATTACATTTTTTTGAAAATTCCAGAATAGAAGAAACGCCTTTCATATCCAAATAATTTCCCGGAAAAGAACGCACAATAAAATCAGGATATTTGCTGCGGGTAACATCAAAATTACATTCGGGAACAAAAAGATACACCAGATCCGCACCGCTATGTAAAGCCCCTAAACCGCTTAAGACCGGTGCACCGTGATAATCAATGCTGCCACCAATAATCATCACGCGTCCATTCATTCCTTTGTGTGAATCGGTCGCGCGCTTTGGATAAACTTTTCTAACCTCGCTGAGTTTTAATTCTGGAACCATAAAATTGCTGCGTTATTTAGACAAATTAAAGAAAATATCCTTCCCCAAAAATTTTGCTTTCTCTCCAAGTTCCTGTTCAATTTTCATCAAGCGATTGTATTTGGAAATGCGTTCACTGCGGCATAAAGATCCGGTTTTAATCTGTCCGGTTTCCAAACCAACCGCCAAATCGGCAATGGTTGTATCTTCCGTTTCTCCACTGCGATGCGATACAACAGCAGTCCAATTGGAAGCATCAGCCATTTTAATTGCATCAATTGTTTCTGTTAATGTTCCAATTTGATTTAATTTGATCAAGATTGAATTGGCCGCACCTTGATTTATGGCTTTCTGTAGACGATTAACGTTGGTGACCAAAAGGTCGTCCCCAACAATCTGTACCTTTTTCCCAATACGATTTGTCAGCATCGTCCAGCCTTCCCAGTCATCTTCAGCAAGTCCATCCTCCAAAGAAATAATCGGATATTTGTTGGCAAGATCAGCCCAGAAATCCACCATTTCGGCCGTTGTCAGCATTTCCGGTTTGCCTTTGATTTTAAAATTATAACGCTTTTTATCCGCGTCATAAAATTCCGAAGAAGCAGGGTCCAAAGCCAAATAAACCTGCTCGCCCGCTTTATAACCGGCATCTTTGATTGCCTGTAAAACAAATTCAAAAGCCTCTTCCTGGTCTTTAAAGCTCGGAGCATAGCCACCTTCATCACCAACCGCGGTTTGATACCCTTTTGCTTTTAAAAGTTTTCCAAGCATATGAAAAATTTCCGAACCCATTCTAACGGCTTCACGCAGAGACCCCGCGCCAACCGGCATT
The DNA here is from genome assembly GCA_041659405.1 of Candidatus Altimarinota bacterium. GTDB lineage: Bacteria > Patescibacteriota > Gracilibacteria > UBA1369 > UBA1369 > JBAZYK01. Next base: position 222,229 of record JBAZYK010000001.1, on the reverse strand, counting down.
ACCATCATCTCCTGAATATCCAGGCCGCTATCGGCATGTTTTCCTCCATTTACAATATTCATCATTGGAACCGGCAAAATATTCGCTTTTGGGTTTAAATAAGCATAAAGCCCTACACCTTTTTCGGCCGCGGCAGCATGTGCGCAGGCCAATGAAGCCCCCAAAATGGCATTTGCGCCCAGTTTGCTTTTATTTGGAGTGCCATCCAGTTCACACAAAAAACTGTCAATTTTATCCTGTCCGCTAACTTCAAAGCCCGCCAGATTTTTGCTGATCACATCATTAACATTGCCACAAGCCTTTAACACACCTTTACCTAAATAGCGCTTGGAATCACCATCTCTTAATTCCAATGCTTCATGAATACCGGTGGAAGCACCACTTGGAACCATAGCCGTGGCGGAAACCTTTTCCGTTTCAACCATAACCTCTAAAGTCGGATTCCCCCTTGAATCAAGCACTTCTCGTGCCTGGATAGTTTTGATTTTGGACATAAATTCAAATATGAAATTGCACACATTAAGGTAATACTACGCCTCGAAATTTACAATCGGAAAAAAATAAAGTATAGTTCCCGCTGTAGCGAATATTTCGCCCACGCACAAAGTGCCCTGGGGTGGGTGAAACGAGCTCATAATAAAATATTTTATAATTTACCCAAAAATTTATGGAAATCATCTGGCATGGATATGGCTGTCTTTCAATCAAAACCAAGGATGGAATTGCCATTATCAACCCTTACAAAGACGAAATTGGCCTTAAATTACCTAACATAAAAGCAAACGTTGTTCTGACTTCCAATTCGGAAGATCCTGCAACTAATAATGCTGCAGGCATTGGTGGTGAGCCAAAAGTACTAAGTTGGCCGGGCGAATACGAAGTGGCCGGAATTGCCATTACAGCTCAGGAACTCAATAATGACCCAAAATTAGCCGATTCCATGGTGTTTACGCTTGATGCTGATGGATTGAAGGTTTGTTATCTTACCAATGTTTCAACCGCGCTAAGCGATGAATTCGTTGAAAATATTGGCCAAGTAGACGTTTTAATTGTTCCTGTTAGTGGCAATAATGCAGGATACAAAGAAGCTCATGCCGCAATTGAAGAAATCGAGCCAAGAGCTGTGGTTCCAATGCGTTATATGACGCCTGGATTAAAGCTTACGGTAGACACCTTGGACAACTTTGCCAAACAGGCCGGAATTGCCAGCGTTCTGCCAAAAGATAAATTTGTGTTAAATGCCAAGTCTGATCTTTCTGAAGAGAAAACCGAATTTGTCATTTTGAATCCGATCACTGCCTAAACGCTTTTTAGTACGATTAAGCCGGAAGGTCCCCGTAGTTCAATGGATAGAACGAGCCTCTCCTAAGGGCTAAATACAGGTTCGACTCCTGTCGAGGACACCAGGAAAAATTTGACCCTTAAATTTTATTCATTTACAATGTAAATCTAAAGTTTAAGTTATATTTATGAAACACCGAATATTTACAGTCAGAGAAATTGCATATAAAAAAGATTCCAAATTTTTGGCTGTATCTTTAGACTTGGATTTGATGGCCGAAGGAAAGACCATGGGGCAGGCGATTGATAGGTTGCGCGAAGCAACCATCGGTTATTTAAGCATGTGCTGCAAAGATAACGAATCTGATAAGGAAATTTATCGAAAAGCACCCAAAAAATATTTTGATCTTTATGAATTATTTAAGGAACTCAATGAAAAAAGTACATCGAAAACCATCGAAAATTTTGTAGGAAAAGCTACATATAATCCTTCCATATCGCCAACTCATGCGTAGACCGCTCAAGCCCAATGAAATTCAAAAAGTAGTTGAATACTTGGGGTTTACGCTCAGGGAAATCCAATCCAGTCATTGGCAGTACAAAAAAGACGGAGTTGGGAAAATAACCATTCCAAGATATGCCGAAATCGGAGAGGATATTTTTATGTGGATTTGCAGGCAACTTAAAATTACCAAAAAGGAATTTTGGAATATTTTAGATAAGAAAACCAAATAAACGAAAGTTTGCCAGTGCGGCTAGTCCAAAAGCTTAAACCACTCAAAACAGCAGCCCTTTTTAGCCGTCCCCCAACTTTCCTTGACATTGATTCACATACATTATGCTATGAAATGCTTGACTTTTATCGTGTAATGCGTTTAAATAAGAATCCTGGCTAAGAAATTCATGTAATAACTCTGTAATAACTACTGTAATAATTCCCGGGCCAACGCGTTATAATCAATGATATTTACAATAACAACATATTCATGAGTACTAGAAACTTACAATTTGCGGAATCAAACCCAGATAGATCAAGTGGGGAGCATTCCCTCCCAGGTGATGGTGCAAACGTATTTCCAATCCTAAATGATAAAAATGCTTTTACTGCCAATGAGCAAGTTTTTTTTGAGGACACTTCTTATCTTGATAAATATGCCGCAGGGATTGACCTTCAACAATATGTTCAAGGTGAGAATAAAGCTGATGGAATTCGCAATTTTACCAGAGACGGACGCGCACAAGCTATAGAAACAGCAAAAGAACTTCGTGCTGTAGCTCTTGAAGGTTTAACTGCGGAAGAATTGAAATTAATAAATGAAAAAAAAGAAAGTTCACGGAACTTCGGAGCTGTTGGCAAAATTGCTTCTAAAGTAAGAGACGCAATCACCGGATTGAAGCTTCCTAGTTTCTCAAAAAGAGCAGGACGCGCAGCTGGTTTAGGTCTTCTTTTGAGCTTAGGTGCAATTGCGACTACGCAAACATGTGGTAATCATGGTGGTAGTGGCGGCTCAGGTCCAACCTCAGCCGTAACTGCAAAAGCTTCAAAAGATGCCGGAACCGATGCACAAGCCAAAGACGCAAGTGCAGATGTTTCTGATGCCGGCGACGCTGCATCATCAGTAGAGGCAACCGCATCAACTGACGCAGGTGTAGCTACTTCCGCATCGTCTGTGGCCTCTGTAGCAGCCGCTCCAAGTGCGAGCCCAAGCACAGCATCCACGGCCCCAGCTTCAAAAACTGCGGCAAAGTCCGTTCCATCTGCCAAGTTTGGTACTGGTAAATCACATTCCTCAGCTCCAACCTCTCCAGCTTTAGCAAAATCCGTTTCAATGGCTGGCCATACAAGTAAAAACAATGCCAGTTCTTCAAGACCGAGTTTAAAGCCTGAATCTACGGGACCAACATCTACAGGTCGATCAGCTACGGGACAATCACTTCCATACTATAACTTTAGATATAATCGACCACAACAATCAGCTCAAAAAAATGCAGGATCAGTCGCTCAAGCAAAAAAGTCTTCTGAGCCAGGAGCAGCCTATTATGATTTTAGTAAAAATGCCTCACGTACTGCTCAAAAAACTGCAGGCGCGCACACAATTGGGACTAAATCTGCGACATCAGGTGAAAAACTTCCGGTAGCATTACCTAAAGTTTCAACTCGACCAGCTGAACTCGATAGACCGGGTGTGCCACCAAAATCTCATCAAATCACAGCTCAAAGAGCATACGAAGATGCTTTTGCCAAGATTCAAAGAACAAAACTTTATAAGCAAGTAGAAGATAAGATGGCCTCGGTTCCAACAAATCTTCATGCGAAAGTACAAAGTGCTTTGAAAGAAGCCAAAATTAATGAAACCCCACAAGGACGGGTAGTAGATCCAAATGAAACTGTTCACGCGGTTATAAGGTCATTTGCAAGAGCTACTCATGAAAATCTTGCTTTAAATACAATACCTGCATCATATGTTCAAGAACCGGGACAACCATCACAAGCTATGATGACCAGAGTTAGAGATGCTATAAATATGCCTGCTGCAGGCCATTTGGTCGGCCAGGCACAGAATACTCCCGGCGCATCCACATCTCCCGCAACAGTGTCTGCAAAAGCCCCAACTGTTGCGAACACAGAAGCTCCAAAAACATCAACAGCTACAGCGAATTTAGATTCCAATAACGCTGCAAAAGTCCCAACTTTGCATAAAAGACATAAGTTAAGTGGTAACAGTCCGGCTAGTTCAGTTTCTGCTACTCCAGCCACTCCAACTTCAAACAGTTTTGGCTCAAGAGAAGGTAATTTTACTACTGTAGACTCAGACTCTAATACTCCAAATACAACTGTTTCCGGTTCAACAATCGAAAATGGAAAAACTCAAACTGCTCCTAATGCTGAAAAAGTTTCCAATCATGTTGAAAAAGATCCATACTCAAATTTAAAATCTCAAACTGAACAAAGAATAAGAGCAGGTGAATGGTTTGGCCAGGAAAGCATAACGGTAACAGCTGCCGACGGCACAAGATTTACTGCTACAGTTAAGAAAGCTGGTGGAGCTGATCAATATACAATCTTCTGGCGCGAGGCTAAATAATCCCCAATTAGTGCCTAGTTTGCAGTTGTATAGTTAACCTTCAACACGGCTTTTTCCATAGGGCCTTCCACAACGTAGGCCTGGCCATTGTCTGTTACAACCATATCAATCAGGCTACTTGCCAAAATCGAATTGATTGTTAGTGCATCTGCAGTCAAAACGACCTCAACTGTATTTTGACCTGCTTCAAGCGCAACCGGCTTTGCGAATTCAAAAACAAAAGTCTTATTTTTGCCTTGAGCATCGTCAACGGAAGCACTCATCTGAACCTGATTATCGGCAGTTAAATCATTGGTTCGATTATTGCCATTTACAACCACGCTAATATTGCTAAAAGCCAGATCGGTAAAGTCAAAACGAACTTTTAATTTTGAAAGTTGAGTCGCGCTGAGTGAAGTGATTTTTGCTTTTAAAACAGAATTAAGCCCGGGGCGAAGCTGATTTGATGGAGTTAGTAAAGTGGCAACCGGCATAACAAAAGAAGAATGCAGTTGCTGAGAACCATTGTCCGAAGGTATCAGGAATCCCTGGTACAAGCTTCCGGTGCTTGATACTGCCGCAATTGCCAAGACAAGTACAAGTGCGCTACCTGCCGCAGTTGCGATTTGTGTTTTGCTTAAATTTTTCATTTGGGTTTTTGTTAGAAATTCATATAATGATAGCACAAACGGGCCAAAAGATCAATTATACCCATCAATGAAATATCTTATTCAAACGCTTGGTTGCGCCATGAACTATTCCGATAGTGAAAGAGTGGCTGCGGTACTGGAAAAAATCGGCTACAAAAAGGGCGAAAATGTCGAAGAAACCGACCTTTTTATCTTCAACACCTGCTCTATTCGCCAAAAAGGTGAGGATCGCGTTTATGGTTTTCTTAAGAATTTGGAGTTCCAAAAAAAGCGTAATCCAAGGCTTTTAGTGGGTATTACCGGTTGCATGGTAAGGAGTACGAGTAGTCGGAATTCCGAAAAAGAAATTAAAGACGAAATCATTAAAAAAATTGATACCGTTGATTTTGTTTTTCGCATTACCGATACCCAAAAATTGGCCGATATTTTGCTTGAAGCGGAGCCGCAATTGGATTTGCCACAGCTTGAAACCCCGCTGACGGACGAACCGAAAATTTCCGAAGCGGATCAACAAGAAACTGCAAATGGATCAGAAAATTCGCAAACATCTGCAAGTCGGAATTTAAAGGATTACCTTAAGATTAAGCCAAAATACAGCACAAAGTTTTCGGCCTTTGTCCCAATCCAAATCGGCTGCGATAAATATTGCACCTACTGCATTGTGCCTTATGCCCGTGGTCGCGAACAGAGTCGCCCCCTGCCGGAAATTTTGGCCGAATGCAAAACTTTAATTGAACAGGGCTGCAAAGAAATTACTCTGGTTGGTCAAACCGTTAATTCCTATGGCATAAGTGGACTGGATAAAAAAAGTGGTCTCTTTGATGAGCTATATAACCGCAACCAGGAGCCATTTGTCCAGCTTTTGACAGAGATCAATAAATTAAAAGATTCCGGCTTAAATCGTCTGCGTTTTATTTCATCTCATCCGCATGATTACACGGACGCGCTTATTCAGGCCCATGTTGATTTGGAAGTTCTTTGTCCGCATTTTCATCTACCAATTCAGTCGGGGAGTGATGCCGTTTTAAAAAAGATGAATCGCAAATATACGGTTGAGGATTACAAAAAAATCATCAGTAAAATTCGCGAGAAAATGCCAAATGCCGCTATTACAACCGATATTATTGTTGGATTTTGCAGCGAAACCGATGAACAGTTTGAAGAAACTTATGATATTTTTAAAGAAATTCGCTGGGATATGGCTTATATCAGCCGCTACAGTCCACGTCGCGGCACGGTTTCATTCAATGCTTTCAAGGATGATGTTTCCAGAGAAGAAAAGGCCAGAAGATGGCACAAATCAAACAGTATTCTTACAGAATGCTCGCACGAAAAACACGAAGCCATGGTCGGGAAAATTTTAGAAGTTTTAGTGGAACGCTATATTGAATCAACCGGCGAATGCGAGGGCAAAAGCCGTGAAACCAAAGTAGTCCAGTTTAAAGGCAGCCCGGATTTGGTAGGTGCAATCGTAGAAGTAAAAGCCACGCAAGCCTTGGACTGGCTGTTAAAAGGAGAAGCGCAGGGGCGGAAAACCAATCTTATTTAGTTTGGAAATTTTTAAAACAGGTCCCAGCCCATTTTCCCCAGCGTGATTAAAATCACAACCGCCAAAATATATTTCAGCCAAAGATTCCCTTTTTTTATGATGAAACGCGAACCAAAATAAGTTCCAATTCCGCCACCAATGCCCTGTAATATTCCCAGCGTGTAATCAACCGAACCGTAATACATGAAAATTATCGTAGCAATAATCGATGCAATTAGGCTAAGTAAAATTGCATAAGCCATACTCTGCAGATAGCTTTGCTTATAAAAAGTAAAAAGCATCATAAAGAAAGTGGTCATGGCAACGCCAATAACACCTCCATAAATTCCAATTAAAAAAACCATAATACTCAATAAGACATAATGTTTTTTTGATGGATGTAAATCATTGTCAATTTGCCCCAATTTCTGCGAAAAAAACACTATCACCAAAATTAAAAATAAGACCGCGATAATTATTTTTTTCAAATTCTCCATATCAATCGGAAGGTAGAAAACCAGCAAAGATCCACCCAAAGAGCCAAGCAGACTCATAATTCCAAAAAGCAGGACGTGATTAGTCGGAATTTTATGATGACGAAGATGTTGCCATGTTCCCACAACATTCAAAAAAATCCCCGAAAATCGGGAAGTACCAAGGGCCACCAATGGGTTCAGACCGACCAAAAGCAGCATTGGCAAAAGAATCAATCCACCTCCGCCAACTTGTCCGCCCATAAATCCGGCAAAAAAGCTGGTTACAAAGACAATAATATAGGTGAGGATGTTCATAGGTTAATATTATTGATCTCATCAGTCAAAAACATCAAAACTTCCTGCTTTAATATTTTCCGTGCGCGCTTAAAATCAGCCGGTGGCAACAGCACACTCAAGTCCTGATCAATTACGGTTTGGGTGAAATATTTTTCAATGAATTTTTGCAATTCCATCAGAAAGTCCACTGCCGATTTTTGTCTTCTTTCCATGATAATTCCCGGTTTATATTTAAATCCTTTCAGGAAAAAAGTGTGAATATCATACACATCACGACCGGCAATTGATCCATGTTTTTCATAACGATCAATAACGCTTACGAGTTTATTTGCGAACATGGTTGGTACGGTGTGGCAATAAATAACACGATCAATTTCATTTAAACGCAACGCTTCATAATCATTGGATTTTGGCGGAGGAAAGGTCACATCAAGTCGCATGGTATTTCTTTCACCTGCTTTGTTTTTATATTTCAGGAAATATTGAGGCACCCGCTTACTTTGTTCATCAATTTTCAGTTCCAGTTTTAAGAAAATTTTTTCCAAATGCCGGCGAACATCCTCAACTTTTGCCTGATCCAAAAGATCAAAATCAAGATCCACCGAAAAACGGTCAATAATATGCCGCATAGCCGCGCAGGTACCACCTTTAAAACGCAGTTGTGAAATTAAAAATTCATCATCGGCTATCCCGCTTAAAATACGATAGAGCCAGGCTTTATGGATTGCATCTGATGGATCGGGAAGGATCATGATTTATAGCGATGAGGCGTAAAAGGATAGCCGATTTTTTGCTGTAGCGATTTTATTTCATTCCAATTTACCGTTTTATCAAAGTGAAATCTTGAATTAAAGTAGAGCATGTCAGCAATGGCACGTGGAGCCGTTGCTATTTTATACCCATCAACATCAATAATGCCATCTGTTTGAAACAAATATTGATCAAGCAGCTGGCGACTTTTATAAAAGGAATCTCCAACGTTAAACTTCCCGGATTTGTGGCTTATAAAACTATAAAAACCAACTTTCTGCGAAATATAACCTTCGCGATAAAGAATAGTTTCCGTACTTAAATAACAATATTGATGAAGCGCCTTGCTGCCAATCAAAACCGGATCAATTTCCTGCAATGGAACAAGCGAATAAAACCCCTTATAAATCCTATGAAGCAGTCCCAATCTGGTATAGCGCTTGAGTAAGGTGTATAACGTATTTTTATTGGTGATAAGCCATAAATTGGCTAAATCTTTGGTGTGGAAAATACGCTCATTTTTAGCCGCAAGCAGGGCGATTCGCTTTGCCGCTGAAGGTTTTTGCTCCTGAGCAGAAGAATTCGGATTTTTGCTCATTGATATTCAATTAATCTGTACTTATATGTACAGTATAGCACAACTAAAAACAAAATCAAAGTACATAAAAACAAAGCAATTCGCAATTCGTAATTTTTAATTCGTAATTGATCAGTCGGCACTGATTCCCGCGCCCACAACTCCGGCTTTAATGCGTCTAATTCCAGCTGAACAAGCTTCTTCCTTTAGAATCTTAAAGCGCTTCAAAACGCCGGTGTGCGGAGCATGGGGCCCTCCGCAAATTTCATAACTGAAATCTCCCATGTGGTAAGCCTTAACTTTGTCGCCATATTTGTCTTCAAAAAGCCCTACCGCACCTTTGCTTTTTGCCTCGGGCACAGTGACAATTTCAAAACTTACAGGCAAGTCGCGTTGAATTTGTTCGTTCACAATATCTTCAACTTTTTTAACCTGTTCCGGAGTCATTTTTTGGCCGTAATTAAAGTCAAAACGCAAACGTTCTTTGGTAATGTTTGAGCCCTTCTGGTTCACTTCATCACCAAGTACAATTTTCAAAGCTTTATGAAGCAGGTGAGTAGCGGTGTGAAGCATCGTGCATTCAGCGCTATTATCAGCCAATCCACCGGCAAATTTTTGTTCACTTCCCGAACGGGATTTTTCCTGATGGGCTTTTTGCGCCTCATCAAATTTATTTCTGAATTCACTTTTCTCAATCTGAAAGCCGTTTTTTGTCAGCTCCTCTTCAATCATTTCAATTGGGAAACCATAAGTTTCAAAAACATAAAACGCCTTATCTCCATGAGTAACCGCAATTTCTTTGTGGCATTCATTTAGATCATCCATCTTCCAGATTTTGCGCATTTCACGAAGCCCCTGTTCAAGCGTTTTTTGGAATTTAATTTCTTCTTTGTTAAGTTCATCAATTATGCGGGCTTCATTTGTTAGAAGCTCGGGATAAACATCACCATAATTATCTACAAGAATTTTACCAATCTCCGCCGTAAAATTAGTGTGAATACCAAGTTTTTTAGCATGACGAATCGCCCGGCGAATCAATCTGCGCAGGATATATCCCTGATCTTTATTGGAAGGAAAAACACTCATTGGATCCCCCAAAATAAAAGTTGAAGCACGCAAATGATCAGCAATAATACGTCCGGAAATAATTTGTTCTTCATCAGTTCCACTCTTTTCTCCCACAGCCAGTTCAGCAATTCTTTCCATCACCGGTGCGAAAAGTTCAGTTTCATAGTGAGTGGGCTTGCCTTGTAAAATGGCAGCTACACGCTCTAAACCCATGCCTGTATCCACGTTTTGCTGTTTCAAAGGTTCAAAAGTTCCATCAGCCTTTTTATTGTATTGCATGAACACATCATTCCAAATTTCAATATAACGCCCACATTCACAGTTGGCATGACAACCAGGCACGGAGTGCCCATCATCATTAGTGCGAGCGGAGTGAGCTCCATTTTTCAATGGATATTTATTGATTAATTCTTCAGATGCACCGGGCTTGTGTGAAGCCCAGGGAAGTTCCGGACAAGTATCATAAAACATTTCAGTATCCGGGCCGCATGGACCGGTTTGACCTGCAGGACCCCACCAGTTTTTCTTTTTTTCGTAAAAGAAAATCAATTGGTGATCATCCTTGGTAGCATCTTCAAAGCTTTTAAAACCCAAACTTTTCCAAACATCAGCGGCTTCATTATCTATTGGCGCGTCATTGTCACCGGCAAAACATGTCACCATTAAGCGCTTTGGATCGAGCCCCAGGCCGCCTTCATTCAAAGCCGATGTCAAAAGTTCATAACTCCATTTAATTGCTTCTTTCTTGAAATAATCACCCAATGACCAGTTCCCAAGCATCTCAAAAAACGTGCAATGTGTGGCATCTCCCACTTCATCAATATCATCAGTGCGAATGGATTTTTGTACATCAACCAGACGTTTTCCGGCCGGATGAGGTTCGCCCATTAAATAAGGCACAAGTGGATGCATCCCGGCAGTGGTAAACAAAACCGTTGGATCATTTTCCGGAATGACCGAGGCACTCTTGATTTCCGCATGTCCGTGTTTCTGGACAAAGAAGTCTATAAATCGTCTTCGAAGGTCTTTTGCAAGCATAAAAAAATGTAATGGGTTTTCGGTGTTGAATTATAGCAGATTCCTTTATATCGCCAATAGATTTTAATTGAACTTTAAAATGAATTCTGCGATACTAATCTGGACTAATTTTCTATCGCGCGCGAAGTGCGTTTTACTATCGCAAGCGACGCGAGCTCATTTAATTTAATTTTCTAGTATGGGAAAAAAAAGCAAAAAAAAGACCGTAGCTTCAACCAAAAAAAATGAAACAATGATTGAACAGGAGAAGCCAAAAAATGGGAAATTTAAAAAACTGCTTAAGAAAATTAAGCCAAAGAAGAAAGAGCTGGATCAAAAAGCGGAAGAGACAACCACAATGAGCGAGCTTGTATCACAGCTTGAAGCTACCGCCACCCCTGAAAAAAAAGCAAAGCTTACCCCCGAGAATAGTCGAAAAATAAAAGGTGCGGTTTTGTTGGTGATTTCAATTTGCGGGCTGGTTTTTGTAAGTGTTCTGATTTTTCAAAAAATATTTAGAGCTCAACCCTTAGCCGAATTATTACCTGCAGATGCGACAGTTGGCTTGTTGGAGGTCAATATTGATGGCGACTCAAGTCAGGTTCAGCAATTTTATAAGGCACTCGCAAATTATCCTCTGTACCGGAAGGCGGAACTGATTGGACTTTTAAATGTAGTTTTGCCGGCAACTTACCAAAATATTTCGCCATGGATTGGCCGCAAAGCCGGCTTTGTTATGGTTAAATCCAGCACTCCGGACGGCAAATTAAATCCGGTTTTAATGGTGGAAGTTAAGGACGCAAATGCAGCTATTGGTTTTTTCAAAACTCGCTTAATGCAGCAATCCGGAGACGAACTTCTTCAGGAAAATCTTCGCGGTTATACGCTTTATCATTACAAAAACAGCCAAACCATCAGCTTTACTTTCTTTAATAAATATCTGGTCCTGACTTCCGGTTACGACCTTCTTAAAGATTTTATTAATGAAAAAAGTAATTCAAATTTGAACCTTGCCGATGAGGTTAATTATCGAAAAGTGGCAAACAATCTTCCATCCAATGGGCTTGCTTTTGGATACGTAAACATTCCTAAATTTTTCGAGGTACTTCTTAAAAATCCGGTTTTCATGAGTAGAAAGATTCAGGATTTTAACAATCTGCAGCCATTTCTAAAGATTTTCTCCGCTGCCGGAATGACCGTCTTCGCGGAAAATAAAGAATTCCATATCCAGACTTTCAGCAGTATTAATCGCGCCGAATTGAACGGAAATACCTACCTAACTTACAGCGATAAATACGCGGGAAAACTTTTGGAACTCGCTGCCGAAAATCCAATAATGATTATGGGAGGCCATGATATAAACAAAGAACTCAGCCGCATGGAAGACCTGTTTAAGGCCGGTACAAAGGCAAATGCAGTGATCGTTCAGGGCCTGCTTGAATACCAGAAAGAAAAATATTTGGGTAAAGATATTTCACTTACGGATGATATTTTCCCATTATTAAAAGGTGAATATCTTGTTACCGCTCAAAAGAGTTTTGAGCAACCGGAAGTTAATTTTTACCTGGAATTAAACGATAAGAATTCCGATTTACTTCGTGTTGAAAAAATCGTCAATGCGTTTGTAAAGATGAGCGCTATTTTTGAACCAAAAATACAGGATGTAACGCTGCCAGATGGCACAAAAGGCCAAGAAATCGTAGCCAGCCCGGAACAAATTACCCGTTCAGATAGTGTTTATAACGGCGTTAATATAAGTTCTTTGGCCATTGGCGATAAAGGCTTCGGGATTCATTACACGGCTTTGGGAAATGTTTTAGCGGTTAGTACAAGCCTTGAATCTTTACAGCAAAGTATTGATCGCAGTCTTGGTAGCAAAAAGACCAACCTTAAAAACAGCGCGCTTTATAAAGACACAATCCAGCCGATTGCGCGTACCGCTGATCAAATTAATGAACTTAATTTAGGTGCGATTTTTGCGGCATTTGGATTGAACAATAACAAAGTTCTTAGCACTTATTTGGCGCCATTTGGCACCATTAGTTCTGCCAAAAATTTCTTTGATGATGGAATAGCGGATCTTTACCTGATAAAGGTGTTGTAAGGCAAATCAACCATGAAGAACAAAATACTGCGCGACATTCAAAGCAAAGGTTCTTTTTTGATCACAATCAAAGATCATGATCTTCATGTGCCTCAAGAACAAAAGAACGTACTGGACCTTTCGGCTTCAAATAAAGGAAAATCGGTTATTACACAGACTTGTGAATCCAAATCTAAAAAAAGTTTTTCCTACAAAGTTGATAACGGAAAAAATCAAATTTACGACAAAGTTTCCGAACTTACCCGTTTGGTTGCCTGCGGAATTTTAATCCTGTTTGCGCTAAATGGAATTAATATTTATCAACGTGGACTTGTTATAAAAGATAATATTATTGCTTCGGCTGCTGCGGGTTATCAGCAGATTCAAAATGCCGGCGTAGACGCCAAAAACGTTAATTTTAACGCCGCCAATGATAACTTTGATAAAGCGAGTACCAATTTTCAGGCCGCTCTTAAAAACATCAATTTTTTAAGTTCAAATCAAAACCTGTTTTTCTCCCAGGAAAAAACGGTGCAAACGGTTGAGGGAATATTGCAGGCAGGCAAAAATGTATCCGAAGCGGGAAAAGATTTTGCCAAAGGTATTGAAAATATTAAACAGTTACCGGAGCTTATTCTTAAGGAAAATCAAACCACCACGAGTGTCGCTCAAGATTCGGCTCAACCTAAAATTCTGCTTACCACCAAGCTTCGTCAGGATTTAAGTTTTCTTGATAAAGCCAGTCAGGAGCTTGAAATAGCCAACGATAATCTTGTGCTGGTTGACCCAAAAGTTTTGCCACCGCAGTATGAAGCTAAATTCCAGGATGGCAAAAATAAAGTGGCTGCGCTTCTCCAAATTGTTCAATCTTTTCAGGAAAGAATTCCGGTATTCCTAAAACTTTTAGGAGACCGTTATCCTCATCGTTATTTAATTTTGTTGCAGAATGATACCGAATCTCGTCCAACCGGCGGATTTATCGGCAGTTATATAATCGCCGATTTTAATGATGGCTATCTGACAAAAATGGATTTTCATGATGTCTATGAATCCGATGGACAGCTTCAGGAAGACATTCCCGCGCCGGAAGATATAGCCAGGATAAGCAAAAACTGGCGCTTGCGTGATTCCAATTATTCCCCTGATTTTGCGATTTCAGCCGAGAAAGCGGCCTGGTTTTTACAGAAAGAAAAAGGGCCAAGTGTGGATTCCGTCATAGCAATCAACCAACATTTTTTGGCTGATCTTTTTGATATCACCGGCCCGATCACGCTTGATGGCCTGAATGCAGCGCTAACCAAAGACAATTATCAGACCATTCTTTCTTACATGATTGAGTCAAAATTAAGTGGCGCGCAGGATCCAAAAAAAATCCTTCGTGAATTTATTCCCGCATTTAAAGATAAACTTTTCAAAAATGAAACCTTCGGAAAAACACTTGCAGCCTTCGTGAAAGGCCTTAAAGAGAAAAGCATTTTGCTGTATTCACGTGATAGTGAAATTCAAAAATTATTTGATGATTTATATTTAAGCGGTCGTGTTACCCAAATTCAACCAACCGATGATTATCTGAATGTAATCACAACTTCTATTGGTGGAAATAAGAGCGATCTTTATATTAAACAAAATCTTCAGCACGATACTTTTGTGGATCTGGACGGCAATATTGTTGATAATCTAACGATTTCCCGCACCGATACCTGGAATCTGGAAGCGCTTCAGAAGATCAAGAAAACCATTAAATCCTTTGGTTTTGATAATGATCTTTCTCCAACATTAAAATTCATTCTTGGCGGAGGAAAAAATAAATCGTTCATCAAAGTTTATGTTCCAAAAGATAGCGTTTTATTAAGCGCCGATGGCATAGATCAAAGCAAAATCGAAACCAAATTTGACGAGGAAATTCAAAAAACTTATTTCATGTTTGAAATGAATGTTAATGCTGAGTATCCTAAAACCTTTAGTTTAAGCTACAAATTGCCCAATCGTTTAAAGTTGGCTACGGCTGACGCATATCGCATTTTTATTCAAAAACAACCAGGCATAGTTATTAGCAGCCTTAAAAAAAGAGTCATATTTAAACCGGGAATAAGTATTTATAAAAAATATCCGGAAAATTTACCAAAAGATGAAAGTGGACAACTCCAATTCACCGGCGATCTAAACCAAGATCTTTATTTTGCGGCTTTAATTGGAAAGTAGTATTAGCTGTAATCCCTGCCAAAGCGCTTTAGAAGCTCTCCTTCGCTCATGATTACCATGGTTGGTCTTCCGTGTGGGCAAGTGTATGGAAACGCCAAAGTCATCAGCTTTTTCACCAGTTCTTTTTGTTCCGATGCAGACAATACGTCTCCAAATTTTCTGGCGGAACGACAAGCCATATAAATCAAAGACTTTTCTTTGCGCTTAAGGAAGTCACCTTTTTGACTTTGACTACCCAGATCATCAATCAGTCCCAAAAGTGTTTTTTGAATATCTTCCTGAACCATAAAATTCGGGACAGAATGGAGCACAAAAGTGTTTCCTCCAAATGGCTCTATTTCAAAACCAAGGCCTTCTAAAATTTCATTATTTTCTTGAATAATGGCGCATTCTTTTTGCGAAAGCTCAAAAGTAAGTGGCGTTAAAAGCGGCTGCGAAGCCCTAATCTGCTTTGCAAAATCTTCCAGAATTTCCGTGTACCTGATGCGTTCATGAGCGGCATGTTGATCAACAATCACCAAAGCTTTTCCCTGTTGGCAAAGAATATATGATAAAGCCAATTGCCCCAGCGGAATCAGCTCTTCACTGTGTGCTCTTTCCAGTTCATTATGTTCGCCGACAGTAGAATTTTGTTCATTTACAGCGCCTTTGCGCATTTCCGAACCAGGCAGATTTTCTTGAGCATTATCGTTTTGCAGCACGCCTGTTCCATTTTGAAAACCAGTTTTATTGTTCAATCCGGCACTGAAATCTTTTGTAAAATCCAGTGCGACCTGCACAAGTTGCGGAGATCTAAGCCCTAAACCATTTCCGGAACCAACAACGGAATTACCACTATCCATCATTTTTAATGGCTGCGGAGAACGTTCCTGGTAATAATTTACCGGTCCATTGGAATTGATTTGTGGTGCCAAGATATGCGTTTCCAAAGACTTATGGCAGGCCTGAGAAGTAATGCGAAAAATCTCTCTTTCATCACGGAAACGCACTTCACTTTTGCGTGGATGAACGTTTACATCAACCAATTCCGGATCCAAATGATAAAACAAAAAGAACACCGGATATTTTTCCTTTGGCAGAAGCGAATAATAACTTTCCTTTACGGAATAAGACAAAACATGCGATTTTACTTCGCGATTATTCACAAATAAATATTGGGCATTGCGATTCGCGCGGGCAATCAGCGGTTTGCCAATAAAACCTTCCAGATGAAGCTGCGAATGACCATAAAAAACCGGAATCAATTCATCGGCAATCGTTCGTCCCATTAAATTTCTGATCCTTGAAAAATGGTCTTCCGTAGCCGGCAAATCAAGCACGATCTTTTCATCATGAATCAGTTTAAAAGCGACTTGCGGAAAAGCCAAAGCCAATCCGGTAATCGTATTAAAAATATGATTGTATTCCGTGACCGTATTTTTTAAATATTTCTTGCGCGCAGGAGTATTAAAAAAAAGTTGTTTGATTTCAATTTGGGTTCCCTCAGGCATTCCCGCCGGTTTCAATTTTTTCATTTCGCCACCTTCGCAAATTACGATAGTTCCTTCCATGGCACCCTTTTTTTTGGTCTGCAAAGTCATCGAAGAAACAGAAGCAATTGAAGCCAAAGCTTCACCTCTAAAACCAAGTGTATGAATATTCACCAAGTCATCTTGAGTGGAAATTTTGCTGGTCGCATGCCTTTCAAAAGCCAAAAGTGCATCATCCTGATCCATGCCATAGCCATTATCTGTAATGCGTAGCAGAGTATCTCCACCGCCATCAACTTCAACAGTAACGGAAGTCGCACCGGCATCCAAAGAGTTTTCCACAAGCTCCTTCACAACCGAAGCAGGCCGCTCCACAACTTCACCCGCAGCGATCTGGTTAATCAAAAAATCTGGAAGGACTTGGATTTTAGACATAAAATAAAATTTAGAAATTCTTTTTTAGGGCTGCCAATGCATTCAACGCCTCAATCGGCGTCATTGAATTAAGGTCCAGTTTTTTGAGTTCTTCAATGGCCGGATTTGGTTTGATTTCCTGATGAATTCGCCCCTGTTCAAAAATTTCAGTTTGTCCCGGGGCAACTCGTTTGCTCGCATCCGTAAGCTCTTTTTGAATTCCAGCTTCTAAAACTCCTTCTTCCAAATCTGCCAAAATTTGACGTGCTTTGCCAACCACTTCAGCAGGTAATCCGGCCAATTTTGCCACTTCAATTCCATAACTTCTATCCACTCCACCTTTAACAATTTTATACAAAAAGACCACACCATCTTCTTCATTTTCTTTAACGGCTACACAATAGTTTTCCGCATGTGGCAGCTTTTCCGCCAGCGCAATCAGCTCATGATAATGCGTAGCAAATAAAGTTTTCGCACCAATTTTATCATGAATAAATTCCGTAATTGCCCAGGCGATACTCATGCCATCATAAGTTGAAGTTCCACGTCCGATTTCATCCAAAATAATCAAACTTTTAGCAGTGGCATTATGCAGAATGTAAGCCGTTTCCTGCATTTCCACCATAAATGTACTTTGTCCTCGCATCAAATTATCGGAAGCCCCAACGCGAGTGAAAATACGATCAACCAATCCGATTTCAGCCTTTGCCGCAGGCACAAAACTGCCTATGTGAGCCATCAAAGTAATAAGCGCAACCTGACGTAAATAGGTCGATTTACCGCCCATATTCGGGCCGGTAATCAGCAAAAGTTGATTTTCTCCTGAATCAAGCAGCACATCATTTGGCACAAAACGTGAAGCAAAAGTCATTTTTTCCACTACCGGATGCCGACCGGATTGAATATGGATATTCAATTGACTAGTCAACCGGGTAATCACCGGCTTGCAATAACAATTATCAACTGCAACTCTGGCAAAAGAACCCAGCATATCCAAGGCCGCAATTCCTTTAGCCAACTTTTGAATTCGTCCAATTTCCTCTACCACACGCATTCGCAGCGCATTAAAAATTTCATACTCCATCGCCACAATCTTTTCTTCGGCCCCTAAAACTTTTTCTTCATATTCTTTCAATTCCGGAGTGATAAAACGTTCAGCATTAACCAAAGTCTGTTTGCGGGTATAATCGGTGGGAACCGCATGCAGATTGGTTTTACTGATTTCAATATAATATCCAAAAACACTGTTATAACGAATTTTTAGCGAATTTATTCCGGTGCGTTCGATTTCTTTTTCCTGAAGAGCCTGAATAAAACCCTTGCCATCGCGGCTGATTTTTTTGATCTTATCAAGTTCAGCATTATAGCCATCTTTAATCATGCCACCTTCACGAATCGCCAATGGTGGTTCATCAATAATGGCTTTCTCAATAAGCTCAACCAAATCGGGCAGCGCATCCAGATTACCCAAAATTTGTTTTAAAAGTGGAGCATGCAAACCCATTAAAATGCTCTGAACATACGGAATACTTTTAAGCGACACTTTTAAACCCAATAAATCGCGCGCATTACCGTGGCCCAAACTTAAACGGGCCAGTAGTCGTTCAAAGTCCAAAACCTGCTTTAAAACCTCTCTTAAATCGTCCAGGATCGAAGCATTTTGGAAAAGATCATCAACCGCATCCAGCCGTTCCTGAATTTTTTCCGCATCCAGCAGCGGGTGAGTCAGGGCATACCGCAAAGCACGGCCTCCCATAGAGGTTATTGTCCTGTCCAAAACCCATAACAGTGATCCTTCCAATTTATTTTCACGCAGCGTAGAAGTAATTTCCAAATTCTTTAAAGTGCTCTCATCAATCGGCATAAACTCCGAAAGCTGATAAGTTTGCAGTCCTTGAATATGTTTCAAGCTCGTTTTTTGCGTTTCCTGAAGATAATTCAAAATCAGCGCAGCGGCTTTAATAGCCACAATTTGACCTTCCAAACCAAAGCCATTCAAATCTTTAACCTCCAAAAAGTTTTTCAAAAATTGTTCACTATCCGGTGGGCATTCAGTCGTAAAAAAGAAAGTTTGCAGTTGTGACTGATTGATTGATTTAAAGAAAGATTCATTCAAAAGATCGGCAGGAATCAGAGCTTCTTTTGGATGAATTCTTTCCAGTTCAGTCTGAACATCCTGCAGATTATGAAGCTCGGTTACACGCAATTCTCCGGTTGAAATATCGGCATAGGCAAGGCCAAAAGTGCCCTCGCCATTATTTTTATTTGTTGATGATGGCGGCTCAAAAGTTAGCGCCAAAAGAAAATTATTGGTTTTCTGATCAAGGATTTGATCATCGAGCGTCGTGCCCGGAGTAATCACACGTACAACATCACGCTTCACAATCCCTGGTTCATTTGGATCCGAAAGTTGTTCACAAATCGCTACTTTTTTACCCTGGCGTGTTAATTTTGCAATATAGTTTTGCGCAGCATGATAAGGAATTCCGCACATCGGAGCTTTGTGATCACCCTTATTGCGTGAAGTCAGCGTAATTTGCAAAAGCCTGGAAGCCTCAATCGCATCGTCAAAAAACATTTCATAAAAATCCCCCAAACGATAAAACAGAATCGCATCCGGATATTTGGCTTTAATCTCTTTGTATTGAGCCATCATTGGCGTCATGTTCAATTGCGAATTATAGGATTTTTAAATAGCTGTTTACTTATTCAGCAGTGGAATAATGTCGATGGCCGGTTCTTCATACGGATGAGCCTCTTTTACAGCTGCTAAAGTCGCTTCCAGATTTTCTTTTGAGCAGATGACTTCAATGCGCTCTTCTTCAACTTCTTCTAATTTTTCCATTTCTCCAATAAAAGGTTTAGCGCCTTTAAGTGGACGAAATCGCCCAATCCCACGACTGGAAAATGAACAACTGTCATAATTACCAATCTGGCCAGCCCAAGCCTTGGCTAAGGCTTCACGAATTTGATCAGCATGAGTTAAAGGGGTAAAAACCACAATTTTTACAAATTTAAAATCCATAGCATCTTAAGTACAAAGCAGATGCATCATAGTCAAACAGCGTTCGAAAGGGAAGTTTTATTGAAATAAATGTTTTATGGGGACCATTGTTCAAACTTACAATGATCTTTTTTTGGCATAAACAGACAGCAAACGCTGTTTTTAAAAAAAAGATTTGACGGTGAGCGTATACTCACCTATAATGGAAACGAATTTAACTTCTCCCTATGTCAGAAACCCTTACAGAAAAGCAAGAAGCGGTTCTTCATTACATTGAAGAATACCAAATTAAAAACGGATCTTCTCCAACTTTGCGTGAAATGCGTGAATATTTTGGAGTTACTTCCGATAACAGTATTTTAAAACATCTAAAAGCTCTGGAAGAGAAAGGGTACATTAAAAAAGATAATACTCCTCGTGGCATTAAACTTTTATCCAACGTTAAAAAACGTCTGGAAACTTTGGAAGTGAAGTTACCTTTGTTGGGCATGATTCCGGCTGGTGGACCGGTTTTATCTGAAGAATACATTGAAAAATGGATTAATGTTGGTGAAGACGTTATTTATAAAGGCAAAGATTCTTATCTGTTGCGGGTAAAAGGGGACAGCATGGTCGATGTCGGAATTTTTGAAGACGATATCTTGGTCGTTTGTGGCGAATTGGAGCCAAAACCTTACGATATTGTCGTGGCTCTGGTCGATAATCAGAACACCGTTAAGCGCTATATGAAAGATGGCGGAAAGGTTTATCTTAAGCCGGAAAATCCCAAATACGACAACATTTATCCCGAAGGCGAACTGTGCGTCCAGGGTGTTGTAACCGGATTATTGCGCTACTACAAGCGGTAAAAGTTCGTTAAAATTTAGCAGCTCAAACAACCATTGGAAATAATCTTTAACAAAGGAATTTTTCCTCATTCTTTACTCGTCTCAAAAATCAGACTCAAAAAACTAATATCATTTTTAATTCATAACCTCATCTCGTATGATTTCTCGTCTTTTCGCCCCGGTTAGTGTAGCTCGCCTGTTTGATCCAATGCCTTTACCTAGAGGCAATCGCTCCCGTAATTCAGGCAAAATCCGTGTAGGCAAAAATATTATTGAGTTCACCCAGCTTAATTTTTCAAGAAGCGAACGAAGAATTCGTTAATAAACTTTTTTTTAAAGCCTAACTTGCCTATAATGGGCACGCGTTTTAAGTAAGAGAGCCAAGGGGGCGCTTACTAGCTAGGCTAGCCGGAGTAACTCAGGGGTAGAGTAACTGTTTCGTAAACAGTAAGTCGCGGGTTCGAATCCCGCCTCCGGCTCCAGATTACGCCTCAAACTCAAAAACAGGTAATTTTCTATATCCAAAAACAAAAGCGAATGGCAAAAACCAGCCAACTCTTTTGTTGTAGTGAAGAACTTTATCATTGTATTCGTCAGCCATGCGATCGATTTCTTGGCCCAAATCAATGATCTCTTTACGAATAGCCAGAAAGTTTACATTATTTTGCAGGTCGCCATTTTTGGCAAGAGTATCCCAAATTCCATGTAAATCAGAACTTAAATTAAGCTCCAGTTGCACTTTTTTAGGTGAAGGATCTGTGACCTTCCAGGCTTCATTTCTCAATTTAATAATTTCCGCAATAATCGGCTCCTGCCCTTTTGAATTTCCACGAATCGTTTCAATCAGATTGGGTAATTTGTCCAGACGAAGGCCGATTTTTGCCTGCATCAAGACCCAAAAAGCGTGAACATTTTCCTTCAAACCTTTAAAATATAAGAACAAAAAGGTAAAAGCAATTATCAAAAGAATCGCTGCGGAAGCGGCTGGAATTAGAATGTCTGTGCCGAAAAAATTCTCAAAATTAAAATTCATAAGCAGTCTAAAAATAACAAAAACCTAATCAACCGTCGTCCATTATAGCACATCATTTTCCCGAATATTCTTACTGAAATCTACTCTGTTTTGCTGCGGTTCCATTCGATGCTGCTGATTAAATTCCTGTTTAATTCTGCTTATCAGCCTAAAATGATAATTCGGATTTGGTACAAAGCTGATCGTCTTTAAATCGCTTGAGGACATCACAATTACCAGTTCGCCAAAACCAAAAATGTTTTTCCAAAGGCCATTTTGCTGTTTTTTTACATCCTGAATGTTTTCCAAAAAAAGAGTGTCCTCGTTATCTTTAATAAAAATAGTTTTCTTTACTTCAACAATGCGATAATTGGTAATGATCACCATTTGCATAAAATGTTTAATAAATTCCAGAAAAACAATATGCATAAAATAGGTTGCAAGCGGCACTCCAATAACAATTGCTACCAGGAAAAATGGCTTGAAGGTCGGGTTATAGACGATAGGTCCAAACATTATTACTAAAAAAATAACCACAAAAATAAAGAGCACGACCATGATAATTTCCGGCAAAAGCGTAATCCAGTGACGTCTAAAAAAGGTAATAACATGCTCATTTTTGTATTGCCCTTTGAAGTGTAAATCCTTATTGAGATTAATATTTTCGTCCATACATTTAAAAAAAATTAAAGCAAAGTATACATATAAAAACTGCTTATAGCTGCAAATAAAAGCACAACGATAACATAAATAATAATAATATGTTTGAGTGTTATAACCCAAAAAAGCTTGGTGTATTTGTTTTCTTCGAGCTTGTATCTTTTAAGATAATGCAAAGCACGCTGCATGCAGAAAATCAGAAAAAGAATCGAACCAAGATGAACGAAAATAATTATCCAGAAGAGAGTCATGGGCAAATGGGTTACAAATTTCCGCCACAGAATGCGGAGAACACCATTTATTTTGCCAACCTGATTAAACCAACTTTTTATAAACCGCCATTACATCTTCCGCTGTTTTTTCCCAGGAGAAAGGGCAAACATAATTTTGAATTCTTTGTTTCTGTTTTTGATAATTGTAAGGATCAATCAGGATTGAAGCCATAATATGAGCCAAGCGATCTTCGTCATGTGGATTCAAATAAAGCGCGGATTCGCCCATCATTTCTTTGTGGACTGCAATATCGGAAATAATTAAAGGCGTTTTGCTCACTGCCGCCTCTAAAACCGGCAAATTGCATCCTTCTTTTTCGGAAAGATGAACGAAGGCAAACGATGATTGGTAAAGAGCGGGCAGGTCTTCCTGATCAACAAAACCGGTCCTTACAAGCTTTCCTTTCAATTTCACGCTACCCTTCTGGTTTGGATTTGTCAATTTGTCATAACTCTCGTAAAGCGGAGACTGATGCAGTTTGCCGCCCGCAAGCACCAGGTCAACTTCATAAAAAGGCGCAATTTTTTCCAAAAATACCCGCACCAAAGTTGAAACATTTTTGCGTTCGTCGTATCCGCCAATGTACAGGAAAAACGGACGATTCTTTTCCAGATTGTAATGCCTTAAAACCGAATCTTTTTGCTCCTGCGTGGCCGTTTTAAAAAATTCCGGAGCCGGAGCATTGTAACTGATACTGATTTTTTCCGGATTAACTTTGCAAATTTCAATAATTTCTTCCTGTGAAGTTTTGGAAACCGTAAAAACATGTCGCGCCCTTTTAACGGCCTTACGCGCTTTATCCTGATAAAGACGTGTTAAAACGGAATTACGATAAGCGCTTAAAGTCCATGGAATCGTGTCGTGCACCGTTACACAAACCGGTTTTTTAAACCTTCTCCACGGATTACCAGGATAAGGAAAATGCAAAAGATCGACTTTTTGCTGCAGCAGAAAACGGGGCACTTGTCGCTGTTCCCAATAAGTTTTTTTCATCCCATCGGTTCCGGGAAAACTTTCCGGAACCAGGAAAATTTCCACATTATTTCCAAATTTAAGATTAACTCTTTCAGGAACAACAATCACAAATAGGTCAAGCGGATTTTTTTCCGCCAAAGTCTTAAAAAGGTGATAGGTATGCTGACCTATTCCGGTATAAAGTTTCGTTAAAAAGCGGCCATTAACACCTATTTTCATATATTTTCGATTAAGTTTGCGATCTTTTGCAGTGCGGTGGTTTTCGGAACCACGCGCGAAGTGCCTGCTTCTGCCGCGAGCGAAGCGAGCTCCTTTCTCTTCGCCGGAATACTATCTTTTAGCCCGGGTTGAAGCAAATGTTTAAGTTCATCAAAGAATTGTTCATCCGTAAATTCGTCCTGCTGTAAAATCGCGCAAAGATGATGTTTAGCGAATATTTTAGCATTTTCAATTTGATCACCTCTGCTAACATTTTTTGCGGGAAGAGGAATCAATATGGCCGGTTTATCAAAGAAATCAATCTCGGAAAGCGTGATGGCTCCGGCGCGCGTAATAATCACATTAGCAAGCGCATATAGATCTTTTAATTCCTGCTGAACAAAATTAAAAATGCGATAACGTGAAAGATTTTTTTTACGTTTTTCGTCCAGTAGTTTTAAAAGTTCTTCCGGAGATTTGCTCTTCCCCTGGCCGCAAATATGCACAACCTGATAATGAATCAGCAACCGATCCAGATTTTTCCAAACAAATTCATTGATAAATTCAGCACCAAGGCTTCCACCCATAAACAGTAATATCGGCTTATCTTCATTGAAATCCACAAAACGCAAACCATCTTCTTTATTGCCAAACATCAATTCTTTTCTAACGGGATTTCCGGTAAGAACAATCTTTTTATTACCATGAAAAAATTTACGACTTTCTTCAAAAGAAATACAGATCGTAGTGGCAAAGCGGGCGGAAAGCTTATTGGCAAGCCCCGGCGTAACATCGGATTCATGAAGAATTACCGGAATTTTTAAAAGACGGGCGGCCATCACCAGCGGAAAACAAACATAACCACCTTTACAAAAAACCACCTTTGGCTTGAATCCAATCAATTTAATCAATGCCTGCACAAAACCAATTGGAATTTTAAAAACATCAATAAAATTCTGCAAAGAAAAATAACGACGAAGTTTGCCCGTAGATATGCCATAATAAGGCACATGCAGATCTTCGATCATCTTTTTTTCCATGCCATTTCTACTGCCAATATAAAGCAGTTCAAGTTGCGCATCCGGCCTTTGGCTGGAGCGTTCTTTAAGTTCGTGAATAAGAGCGATATTTGGGATTATGTGCCCTCCCGTTCCCCCCCCGCTCAAAACTAGACGCATAGGCAGTTGTGTTTTTAGAAATATTTAAAAGAATACCCATCGCAATTAAAACAGACATAAGTGAAGATCCACCATAACTTACAAAAGGAAGAGTAATGCCCGTAACCGGCATCAATGCAAGGTTTACGGCAATGTTTACAAACGCCTGAGCCACGATCCAGGTTGTAATTCCAACGGCGGTTAACATTGTAAAGCGGTTAGGAGCATGGCGGGCAATTTTAAGCCCCCGGTAACCTATCGCTGTGTACAGCATAACTACACCCAAAATCAGCAGAAATCCCAATTCTTCAGCCGAAGCTGCAAAAATAAAATCATCGGAAGCCTGTGGTAACCATTCAGCCTTTTGCACTCCCTGGGTTAACCCTTTCCCCCAAAAACCGCCACTGCCCACCGCAATATTGGCTTGTTCGGATTGCCAACAGTAGTCTTCTTTACAGTTTTTATCGCCGCTAAAATAGGCCTGGAAACGGTCTCTAACGTGACCAACACTTGTAACCACAATTATTCCCATCAGCAAAACCACAAAAGCTCCAACCGCCAAGTGCCTTATTTTGGCCCCGGCCGCAAAAAACATCGCAACTGCAATTATGCCAACCACCAAAGTTCCTCCCATATCGGGTTGAAGAAGAATTGGCAGAATCATCACGCCCGTAACAATGCAGAAAGGCAAAAATCCATATTGAAAGGTTTCAATTTCACCACTCTTTTTTTCCATCCAATTGGCCAAATAAAAAATCATGGCCAGTTTTGCAAATTCAATAGGCTGGAATGATGTGTTAAACAAAACCAGCCAGCTTTTAGCAAAAGTATTTGAGCTTGAACCAAAAATCAAAACCAGAAAAAGAATAATGACAGTTAGCCCAAACAGCACCACGGAAATTTTCTTCCAAAATCTAAAAGAAATTTTTGACGCAATAAACAGTGCAAGAGAGCCAAAAATCAAACGAATGAAATGGTTCTTAAACAGCAGATAGCAATCAACATTCGCATCGCTGCAGCTGGGGTAAAGAACATCATGAGCCGAAAGATCCACGGATTTCGAAACTCCAATACTCGTAATCATCACCAGCCCAAAAATCATCAAAACCAAAACCAGCGCAAACAAAACATGATCGGTTTTTGATTTTTTCAGGATGGCCATAATCTTCATTAAATACCCATGGATACTAACAAATTCAGGCTTTAAAAACAAGATAATGGACCGGCGATTTTTCACAGATCCATGGACTAAATTAAGTCCTTCATGCAGAATGATAATAGATTATTGAAAATGTTAAGAATGTTCAATCTTAAAGAAATCCATGGAGCTCGCTCCGCTTACGGTAGAAATAAGAACTTCGTGCATGGCGGGAAAATCTTGCTAAAAATAGGTGTCTCCGGCGGATTTTTGGTCATATTGGACCAATTCTTGAAATGGACCGCCCAAATGTATTGGCAGAAACCGTTTTTTTTGCTGCCAGGGATTTCTCTGCGCTATGAGCAAAATACGGGTATTGCCTGGAGTATCCCACTGCCATACACGATTTTAATCATTTTAAACTTGGTTTTAATTGTAATTCTACCTTTTTTTATTGCGAATTACTTTAATTTACGGCTTCCTAAAGCCCAAATAATCATGAGTATGATTATGGCCGGAGCATTCGGAAATATTATCGACCGCCTTTTTAGAGGATATGTGATTGATTATATTTCGGTGGGCTCTTTTCCTGTTTTTAATCTTGCCGATAGCCTTTTAACCATAAGCATCTTCCTAATTTTGGTTTTTTATGATAGAATAAAGAGAGTTGAGCAAACAAAGTGAGCTCAGTCCCGCCATGGCGGGGCACAAATAAAACATCGCGTAGCGATACCAAATAAAAATCAACTATGGAAACACCACAAAACCAAACAACGGTAAATCAAGAAAATGGCATCCAGACAGCCGCTTCGGTTGATGCAGCACAGGCTGTAAATCCTGAATTCGGACCACGCCGCATCACCTTTTTAACAATGGTTATTAAAACTTTTTCCGGACTTGCCGGAGGAGTTGCGGGAACTTTGGTGCTTTTGCTGATTTTTCTTTTAACTTCCTCGATTTTGCAACCGGTGCTTTCTCCTGCGGAAGCCGTTGCCAATGAAGTAAGCCCATTATTTATCTTTGTCTTAATGGCAATGATTTTCTCGACTTCGATGATTTCCAGCATGGTTGGGCCATTTTTAATGTCTTATTCCGAGCGTGATCGTTATACCCGCGTCGCTACGGCTTTATCCCAAATTTTCATTATGAATTTGGTGATTTTTGCCTTTGTAATGCCGATTTATCTGACAACATCCACGACTCATTTGGAATTAACGGCTTATGCGGCAGGTTTGCAGATTATTTTAAGTGCCACCGCCAGTGCTCTTATTTTTGAACTAATCCACGATTCTCGCTATACATTGCTTTCCGTTTACACCACCATTTTGGGTGTATTGGTGGCAACAGCTTTTAGCTTTTTCCTTTATTCTTTGAGCGGCCCGGCCGGAGCTACAATTCTACTTTTTGCTTCACTTCCGGTAATTTGGACCATGATTGGCTTCAGCCAAGGCGCTCTTTCTATGTTTTATTTCTGGTTATATCAAAATTACGGCATCGACTTTTTGGCTACAGCCACAAGCTACGGCGCAGATTATGGTATTCCGGATGACACGGAAGAAGAACCGGTCAGAGAAGACGTGGAAGGCGGAACATTTTTAAAACAGTAGAAAACAGGGACATAAAAAAGAGCCCTAATTCAAGAGCTCTTCTTTTGCATAAACGTTAATTATTTTTGCTGATTCATTTTATCAAACATTTTACCAAGTCCTTCAACTGCCTTTAAAACCTCTACCGGAACCATCCAAACCGTTGTATTTGAAGCATCTGAAGACATATCGTTGATAGATTGCAAAGTTCTAAGGTGTAATGCTCCGGGTGAATCTGATAGCATTTTTGCAGCCTTTGCAATATTTTCCGCAGCCGCAACTTCACCTGCCGCTTGGATAATCACCGCTCGTTTTTCGCGTTCTGCTTCAGCTTCTTTGGCTAACACTCGTTTCAAATTATCAGGTAAAGAAATATCTTTTAATTCCACACTGGCAACATCAATACCCCATGGAGCGGTTGCCTGATCTACATGCTCTTCAATGCGTTTGGAAATATCTTCACGGTTTTTTAAAAGTTCATCAAGCGTAACCTGCCCAACCACATTGCGCATAGCCACTTGCGCCAATTGCGAAACGGCATAATAAAAATTTTCCACTTCCAAAATGGAT
The DNA here is from genome assembly GCA_041659405.1 of Candidatus Altimarinota bacterium. Classification (GTDB taxonomy): domain Bacteria; phylum Patescibacteriota; class Gracilibacteria; order UBA1369; family UBA1369; genus JBAZYK01. The sequence goes on along the minus strand of JBAZYK010000001.1, from coordinate 193,952 downwards.
TTCGCCGCATCCACAATTTTATAATAAATAACCGCATTCATACGAATTGGAATGTTATCTTTGGTGATAGTTTCCTGCTCCGGAACATCAACTGTTTTGGTGCGAATATCCACTTTTCTCATTGATTGAAAAACGGGAATCACCAGTCTCCAACCCGGTTCTTTTATTCCATGAAATTTCCCCAACAGAAACATTACCCCGCGTTCATACTGGTCAATTTGGCGAATGCTGGATAAAAGCAGCACTGCAACTATAACAAAGACCGGGTATCCTAAAATTTCCATATATTTAGAAATTAAAAAATGAGATTTGGCTGAATTCTATGCCTTTTGGACTAAAAAGCAAAGCGGCTCTTTCCCCATTGAACAAAACCGCTTTTTTTGGTATAATGTAGAGAAAAATTAAAACAAAAACATGACAAAAAACACCCAAAACAAATTAATGAAAAAAACACTTAAATTCAGCATGCTTCTTTTTGTGCTGATAAATGCCTTAGGTATTCCGGCGGCTTTTGCTCAAGTGGGCTCAACCGCTACATCAAAAGACACAGGCTCATCCTGGAATATTTTGGCTTTTGTACTGCAAAGTTTGCCTTTGTGGATTACGGCAATTGTTATCTTTGTTGTATCTCTCGGGATAGGCCTTATGGTCAAAAACATAGTCGAAAGTCGCCTTGCGGCCAAGGTGGAAAATGAGCATCAGGAGGTTATGATTATTGCCGGAAGAGTCGCCTTTGTTGGAGTCGCGGTGATTGGAACAACCATTTCTCTCGCCATTGCCGGCATCAACATCACAACATTATTGGCAGCAGTTGGATTTGGAATTTCTTTTGGATTACAGGATACAATATCCAATTTTGTGGCCGGACTTGCCATTTTGGCTTCACGCCCTTTTACGATTGGCGATTGGATCAAAGTAAATGGAACCAAGGGCAAAGTTGTTGAAATTCGCACTCGTGCCACTTATCTTACAACTTATGATGGATTACGCTTGATTGTGCCAAATGCCGAGCTTTATAAAAGCCAGGTTTTAAGTTATACCAGCAATCCGATGCGCCGTTTAAAAGTGCCGGTTTATTGTCGTTATGGCGTAAGTGTTCAGGACGTGATCAAAATTTGTTTAAATGAAGTTAAGCAAGATGCCCGCATTTTTTTGGAACCAAAAGCAAATGTTGTAATTACCGATTTGGATGAAAGTTACATTGTTTTAGAGGTCCGCTTTTGGGTTGATTCCAAGAGTTTATGGCGCCGCATTGAATCCAAAATTTTTATCGGTATTCAGAACAAATTGGAAGATGCCGGATTTGATGCTCCGTATGCTGTTACTTCACTCAGTTTTGAAAAAGATTTGGAATCCGTTGCGCTAAAAAGCAAAGCCATGGATCCAAATGAATTTTCCCAAATGATCAATGAACGAATGAAAGAAGAAGAGCAGTTAGCCAAAAATCGTGAAAAGCTTTTACAGAATGAAGCGGTTGTGCAGCCAACAGTAACGGCTGACCAAAGCGGCGGAGCCTTTTTAAAAACTCAAAACGGATCGGAAGATGCTGCCCCGGCCCCTACCTCAAATTAATATGAACTTTTCACAAAACATTTTCGGCATTTCCAGAGCGTTGGCTCAAACTGCAGACAAGACCACCAATCTTGCTACCGATACAGCCAATAATTTTCAGAGTTTATTTGATAGCTTTTTCAAAGCAATTCCGCTTTGGATTACCGGTATTATCGTTGTTTTGGCTTCATTCATTGTTGCCAAACTGGTAAAAAATCTGGTCGAAAACAAAATGACCGAACAGGGCCTTGAAGAAAGCCATCAGGAGGTGCAAATCGTTATTGCGCGTTCCGTTTATGCCGGAGTTTTAGGCATTGGTATTACTATTGGCTTGAAAATTGCCGGAATTGATTTAACCGGTGTTGTTGCAGCGGCTGCCTTTGGTATTGGCTTTGCCATGCGAGATTTCTTGATGAACTTCTTTGCCGGAATTGTGATCCTTTTGCAAAAACAATTTACCATTGGTGATTGGATTAAAATTGGCGGAACCATGGGCATCATTGAAAAAATCCAATCCCGCTACACGGTAGTCAAAAATTTTGATGGCACCAGAGTTATCATTCCAAATGCCGATCTCTTTAGTAAACAGGTTACATCAATGACCTATGCGCCATTGCGCAGATTTCAATTTGAGCTTTCGGTTCATCTTGATTATGACCTGCATGAAGTTATTGATTTAATCAAGACTTCAATCAAGAAAGTAAATAAGATTTTGCTGGAGCCTAAGCCAAGTGTTGTGGTTTTGCCTCCGGGTAATTCCCACAATACTCTTAGAATCAGATGTTGGGTCGATTCCAAAAAAGGCATTTTGACCCCTCAAAGCGACCTTATTAAGCAGCTCCATAAAGACTTTTATGCTCGTGGCTGGTCATGGCCATATCCAACGCAAAATATTATTTTGGATAACAACCTGACCGCAGCTATCAAGCAGGAAGAAAAATTGGTTCAAGCACAGGAAAAGATTTTGGCCAAGGTTGAAGAAAAAACAGCCGCTCCAATATCAGCCATAGCGGTGCCGGAAGTTCAAACCGTTAATTTACAGGCAAGCAGCGCAAGCCCTTCTGTAGCGCCGGTTATTGTTCCTGAAATTCAGCCACAGGCTAAAGAGGTATCATCTACTATCTTGCCATTACCGGAGCAGATCGCTCAAGATTCTATTTAGTTAATTACAGTTTTATCGGATCCAAATTGGTTTCGGCATTTTTTTTGATGTATCCACGTTTTGAACATGCCGTACACAAATAAAAACCCCGCTTTTAAGGGCGGGGGGAAAATTCCGGTATCCTATCGGCCGTAGAGATAAGAAAATAAGTCACGGCTGAGAATATTTTTGTTTTGGTGGAATTTATTTTTGTTTTGAAACAATTGACCAGAAAGTTCATGTGTTCTGCCTTGCTTCGGCTAAAGTTTACAGTCCGGCCAGGGACCGCCTGTTGGCGTGATTTAAGCACCGTTAGATGAACAGAAATCACCAGGGCAGCGGTAGGGTCGGCCCGGTTGGTCAGTGAGGGCCATCACAGAGCAGAGAACGTAGAAGGGTTAAAAGCGCTTATTTTGAGTGCTTTTCTAGGGCGTTTTGTTTTTGTTTTTCCGAAAAAAGATTCGGGGGTAGCGTTGGCAGTTAACCATTCAACGTTTTCTGCGGGTGTGTTATGCTGATTGTGAAAGAGCGGAATGAACTTTTTAAGTCTAGTTGGGATTTTGTCCAAAACCAGATTCGACTCGGACATCATCTATACTTATTCTTAATGTTCAGATCATTGTAGCAAATTGAAATAACCAAGTCAATAGAGTGTAATGGACGAGTGTAATGGATTATTATAAAACAATATTACAAGGATAAATGCAAAAATATGAATAAACTAGAAATAGAAGCGGTAAAGTCGAAGATAATTACACCCAAAGATGATCTTTTAGAGGTGATAATAAAGTCACTAAGAAAGAGTAAATCCAAATTAAATCAGGGCCGCCTTTGTAATGGTGACATTTTGGTAATTTCATCAAAAGTAGTAGCGGTGACTCAAGGGCAAGTTGTGAAAATAAATAATCCGCAAGAATTTGACAGGTTGGTGGCAAGCGAAGCAGACCAAATAATAAGCTCGACACGATCACCGCAAACTTCCATTCATGCGGCTTATGCGAACAAAAGTTCAGCAAATTCCTCCCCGGGGAGGGAATTCTTCCAGCAGGCAATAATTGACGAAGTGCCACTCACATTAAAAAACGGCATCCTCATCCCATGGGCGGGGATAGATAGATCAAATACAGAAAAGGGCTTTGCCGTGCTTTGGCCAAAAGATTCTTTCAAAGTTGCAGCTCAGCTTCAAAAAGAACTCAAAAAAATCTACAAGCTTAAAAAACTCGGCATTATAATCAGTGATTCCACCTGCCGACCACTGCGCAGAGGAGTTAGCGGTATTGCCCTTGGATACGCCGGCTTTAAAGGCGTAAACGATTTGCGTGGACACAAGGACCTTTATAACAACAAATTAAAAGTTACCCAACAGGCAGTTGCCGATAACCTGGCCACTGCGGCGCACCTGGTGATGGGCGAAGCCGATGAATGCACTCCGTTTACGATTATCAGTAACGCCCCGGTAACCTTTACCGACGCGAAAATTAACCCAAAAGATTTACTCATCGATCCAAAAGATTGCCTGTTTTCCCCTTTGTACGGAAGTTTATTGTAGTTTGGGTATTTTCCATATATTCAGAATTTCAAATTGCACATCCTTACAAAAAATAATTATTCACAGCAAATTCATACTGTTCCACAAAGAGCTTTTTTAATAGAACCAGGCTATGTTGTTCGTAAAAAAGTATGATAGCTTTTTTATATTCAATTTCATTAATACTGCGATACGATAACGGACAGCAGTGGAATGCCAGTAAAATAGCATTACCAATAAGGCGAGAAGTCCTTTTATTTCCGTCTTCAAAGGGTTGAATATATGCAAGTCCAACCGTTACAATGAAAGCTTTGATGAAAGGATTTTTTTGCCTGTTAATAAGCCCACATAATTGTTCTATTGCTTCCCGAATCTGGTAAATATTATCAAACGGCCTATACGTTGTGCCAATAATACCTACCGGTCCATGACGCAACCCCGTTTTTACACCCATATTTTTAACAACCAAAGAGTGAATTTCTTCAATTTTGCGCAAATTAATAGTTTTAAAATCTGCAGAATTTTTCCAAATATAATCTAACGCGGTTTTGTGGTTTAAAATCATTACGGCTTCTTCATGAGGATGGTCTTTGGCTTCAATTGTGGATTTGATAAGCTGTTCCGTATCCAGCAACGAATAGGTATTTCCCTCAATATGAGATGATTTCCATGAAAACTCAATCATGATTCTCTCCAGTTCACGGGCAAGTTTATTGTCCTTATAGGATTTGAAATGGGCTAAATATTTTCCAGTTAACTTGGCCAGTTGGACTAATTCTCCATCATCGAAAATTTTCGCCCAGTTTTTATAATCAGCAAAATTTGCAGTATCTTTCTTGATAATTCTACGATCGGGCTCAATTTTGAAATATTCCTCGGGGTCAAACGGAGTTAACAAGTCCGGAGTTAAAGACTGGTACCAGACACCCCTGCCCTCTCCATGCTTTTGGATCAGTTTTTGACGAACAAGTGAATTTAAATCCCTTATGATCGTAATGCGCGTCGCCTGATCAAAATGGACTTGAATTTCTTGGGTAATATTCTTAGTTTGGGCGTGATCAAGCCTTTGAATAATGGTGATGATAGCCCTTTGCCGCTTTGTGAGAGGTTTTATCTGCATTTTATAATTGTATCATTTTATAAGATAATTGTATCATTTTGAAACGATTGCGGCAAGTATTTTCATTTCTTCCTCAACAGCTAAGCCGGCAAATGCTTTAAAAGTTTCGATCATACTCCATCGATATTGTTATTTTATTGATTTGATAGGATCACAACCGAAACTTATGCGGCTTGCTAAAAGGGAGCATCAGTAAACCTGATTGTGGGTGCCGATATCAACAAATTCAATGGCTTCTTTATGTATTTTAAAGTAGATGGCCCGGTAATCACCGGTAATTGAAAATGCTCTAAGCCCAGCCAGGTTACCTTTTAGTGGATGAACCCTGAGTAAAGGATAATCGGGATTTTGAATGAAAATTTCAAGACGTTCACTAAAACGATTCTGGATTTCTACAGGCAATTTATTAAAGTTTTTCTTGAATCTTTCAGTGTAAGTTATTTTCATTTTTGAAGCTTATTTTTTTAAGCTTTTGAGCAAATCTTTAACGTTATCAAAAGGTCCATATTTTTTATCACTTTCGGCAGACTTGAGGATTTCCATTTCTTCAGCAACAGTTAGCCCATTTGAAGTTAAAGTCGCAAGTTCATTGTTCACTTCTTTGGTAAGAATCAGCTTAATATAAGCCGAGGTATTGATCCCTTTGTCTTTAGCAACTGTTTCCAGCTTATTTTTGAGTTTTTCGTCCGCTTTAAATGAAATAGTAGTCATTTTTAATATATTTAGTATTACTTAACTACATTTTAGTATTACTTGGTGGTAAAGGCAAATAAAAACAATTTAATTGGCAGGTTTACGAAAAATTACTTGCTCAATAGCCCGTTTATTCGTAAACTAAAAGCCAAAGCTCTTCAAACCTACTAATTACTACTTTTTAATTACCAACTAAAAAGTGTCCGAAATCAAGACTTCATCAGCTCCGCATCGTTATTCCGTTTTTGATATCGCCGGGCCGATTATGGTCGGTCCATCCAGTTCACATACTGCCGGTGCCTGCAAAATTGGCCAAATCTCCCGTGCACTTTTTCATGGCACGCCCGAAAAAGTTACTTTTATTTTGCATGGATCTTTTGCCACAGTTTATAAGGGACATGCCACAGATCGGGCTTTGGTCGCGGGAATTATGAAATTCAAAACATCCGATCCTCGCATTAAAAATTCTTTTGATTTGGCCAAAAACGCCGGAATCGAATATGAATTTAAAACTGCCGATTTAGGGCCGGAGTATCATCCAAATACCGTGAAAGTTATTCTGGAAAAATGGGATCGCAAACCAATGGTGATAATTGGTTCTTCATTAGGTGGAGGAATGATCAAGGTTGTAAAAATTGACCAGTTTAAAGTGAATCTTCACGGTGTTGCCGGACAATTTAAAACTCTGGTTGTTTGGCATAAAAACGCCCAGAAAGATCTTGATAATCTTTGTGCCGCAATCAAGAAATATGGATTCCGCATTCACGATATTCAAACTGCCACCGTTGATCATCACGCTTTGTCGATCATTAACATGGAAGGTCGTGATTTAAAATTAACCGAAATTTTTAAATTGGAAGATTTGCCAGGAATCGCTGATGTAAGGTCATTAACCAGCCCGGAGAAATAATCTCAAATTACTCATTACTAATCATTAATTTAAAAAAATGTATTCATTCCAAACGGCTAAACAACTATTAAACCTCTGCAAAAAGCACAAAATGAGCATTGGTGAAGTGGCAATTCATTATGAAATGAGTTTTTCCGGAAAAAAGAGGGAAGAGGTTATCGCCAAAATGAAAAAAACACACACTGTGATGTGGGATGCCGTTTCCAAAGCCATCAAAAAGCCCGAAATGTCTGCGTTTAATATGGCTGGTGGAAGCGCTGCAAAGCTTATGAAAGCTTTGAAAGACAAAAAGAAGCTGATTATGCCGCCACTTGTAATTAAAGCGATGGCCTATGCCACAGCCACTGGCGAAACCAATTCCGCCATGGGTAGAATTGTGGCTTTCCCAACAGCCGGAGGCGCAGGTGTAGTTCCTGGAGTTTTATTGGCGGCGGAAGAAGAATGTAAATACTCTGAAGAAAAAGTAATTAAAGCCCTTTTTACCGCATCGGCAATTGGTATTTTGATTGCTGAAAATGCCACACTTTCTGCGGCGGCCGGAGGATGCCAGGCCGAGGTTGGAGCCGCTGTTACAATGGCCACGGCCGCTTTAACCGAATTACGTGGAGGAACACCGCAGCAGGCTTGTAATGCAGCAGCAATGGCCTTAAAAAGCTATTTGGCACTGGTTTGCGACCCACTCGGTGGTTTGGTGGCAGTGCCTTGCATTAAGCGAAACATGCTTGGCGCATCTGCGGCTTGCGCTGCATCCGATGCTTCCATTGCCGGAATAGAAAGTTTCATTCCCTTGGATGATGTTATTATGGCCATGAATAACATTGCCAAAATTATGTCACCAAAATTGCGTGAAACCGCACTTGGTGGACTTGCAGTTACGCCAACAGGCTTAACCATTCGCAAAAAATTGGGTTTACCACCATTGAAGAAAAATGAGATCGATTAAAGAAGAAATAGAACTTTCAAATAGAAAAGCGTAATATCGATTCATGATGAAAAATTTTAAAATCGGCGTTTTAGCCTCAACCAAAGGGACAGATCTGCAAGCCATTATCGAGCAGATTAAAAATGGAAAAATGCCCGGCATTGAATTGACGATTGTTGTTAGTAATAAAAAAAATGCTTACGCACTTGAACGTGCACAGGCGCAGGGATTTAAAACGCTTTTTATTGATCCCAAAAAGTCTGATGGGGCTTTAAAAACACGTGAAGAATACGATGAAGAACTTGCCCGCATTTTAAAAGAGCATGAAGTTGATTTAGTGGTTTTGGTCGGCTACATGCGCATTCTAACGCCTGCTTTTGTGCGTCAATTCCCGCGCCGCATTATAAATGTTCACCCTGCTCTTATGCCAAAGTTTTCCGGGCCCGGGCATTTTGGGGCTAATGTCCATGAAGAAGTCTTAAAGGCCGGCGAAAAAGAAACGGGCTGCACTATTCATTTTGTAGATGAAGGCGTAGATACAGGCGAAATCATCGTTCAGAAAAAAATTGCCATTGATCCAAGTGACACTGCCGAAAAGCTCAAAGAAAAAGTCCAATTCCTGGAAAAATTATGGTATCCGGAAGTCATCCGTTGGTTTGCCGCCGGAAAAATAAAATAGATGCAAAGCGCTTCACAATAACCATAATCAGGCAGTTGCCGTTCAGTACCATCTTGGTTTTTAGTCTCAAACTAATTTCAAATGAAAAACTTTTTCAAGAAAATTATAAAATATGTTTTGCCAACAAAACTCAAGCAAAGCCTAAAAACGGCTTATTATTCAGTTCTTGATGTTGTCGATTCTCTCACCGGCAAAAAGAAAAAAGGTCTTCCTCCACGAAAATTAAATTTTGTAGGATCGGCGGATTTTGAAAATGTTGGCCAGGAATTTAAGCAACTTTTTGTCAAAACCGGCGGATTAAAACCGACTGATAATGTGCTGGATATTGGCTGTGGCGTTGGAAGAATGGCCTTACCTCTTACGGAAGTAATTAACCAAAACGGTTCATATCTTGGTTTCGATATTGTTAAAAAAGGCATCGATTGGTGCAGGGAAAATATCACTCCAAAACATCCCAATTTTAATTTTGTGCATGCCAACGTCAAGAATCAATTTTATAATCCAAAGGGAATAATTCATTCCGAAAAATATGAATTCCCGGCCAAAAACGAGCAATGTACCTTTGCTTTTGCGACATCGGTTTTTACGCATATGCTTCCTGCGGAAATCGAACAATACATAAAAGAAAGTGCGCGTGTTTTAAAAAAAGGCGGAAAGGTATTTTTTACTTTCTTCCTGATACCGGACAGCGAAATCACCTACGAAGAAGCCAATTTTAAAAAATCCAGCTTCGAAACTCACTGCATAAACTTCCAATATTTATTTGAAAATGTGGCTTATTATTCACATAAAGACTGCGTAGAGGCTGAGACCGGTTACAAAGAAAGTTGGGTCAAAAATCTCTTCGCCCAAAACGGACTACATATCCAAAAAATTCACACCGGAAAATGGAAAGATCCAAAAAATGGGCTTTCTTATCAGGATATTGTCGTGGCTGAAAAGAGGTAAAAACTGCGTCACGCTTTTCTCGCGTATTTTTTACCCGTACTTTCGCATGCGCTTTTTGCTTTAAGCCTTTCTCCACTTCCAGAAATATTTAATAGCGCTGGCCACATGAAGCCAGAAAACTTTTCTGGTTATGAGTTTGAAAATCGACCCCTGACTTAAACGTTTGTGATAATGTTGCAGTTCGGCATCGGCATAATAAACAACACGAAAGCCGGCCTTTTTAGCCATTCGGCAAAGATCAAAATCTTCCATGAACAAAAAATAACGCTTATCAAATCCACCGATTTTATCAAATAAAGTTCGTGGCATAACAATAGCGGCCCCGGTTACCAGATCCACATCCTGGGTTTTTCCATGATCATAATCTTCCATCAAATAATTTTTTACACGGGCTTTAAAAAATGGCAATTTGCCCAAAACAGTACGATTTAAAACCAAATCGGAAAATCTCATCAAACGTCTGCAGGAAGCCTGAATACGTCCGCTGGCATAGACCAGTTTTGGCCCCAGAACGCCGATATCCGGATGTCTTTCCATGTAATCAATCATCTTCTGCAAACTATCTTCCTTCACAGTTACGTCCGGATTATGGAAGAAAACATATTTGCCCGTGGCATAATCCGCCCCTAAATTATTGCCGCGCCCAAAACCAAGATTAACAGGGGATTTTATCAAAGTAATGCGCTTTTCGGCATGCGCTTTTTCCAAAAACATCAAACTTTCATCATCATTGGAATGATTATCAACCACAATAATTTCAAAAGGAAAATTCACTTTGCTCTTTTCCAAAGCCTCCACCGCCATTTTTGGAAAGTATTTATGATTAAAATTTACGATGATTACAGAAAGCTTCATAAGCTACGAATAAAAAAACCTTTTTCAGTCTACGAACAATTCCGGCCTTGTGCAATTTTTATTACCTCGCTTGACTTGACATTTTTTTTTTTTGATGTAGAATTAAAAGATAGCATTTTTTATTCTTTAAACCCAATACAAAAATGCAAAACAAAAAAATTATCCTTGCTGCGGTTGCCGGAATCGCTGTTGTGGGATTAGTGGCGGTAGCCATGCTTTCCGGAAAAGGTTCCAATTTAACGGGTAATTTGGGCGGAATTACTGCCAGTAACAGAGTGCAGATACCTGCGCCAGCACCTGCTGACAGCAATCAAGTTGCACCTGCCGGTAATTTACAGGTGACGCCACCTGTAATTACTAACATGATCGTAAGTCAAGACCCGTTTGATTTAAAAAATGGCAGTGTTACGTTCAGTGCGAATGTTAAAAATGATACTAATAATGTAGTCTTTTTGGTTTACAACTACAACCTGAATAAGGTTACAGCCTATGCCTGCGCAGATAGTGAAACTTTTTATGATAGTTACTTTAAACCACAAGGAAAATTAACAAGATCCAATGGGAGAGTTACATGCACTTGGTTAGGCAAAGATGGAAGTGGGAAATCTGTTGAACCTGGAGATTACTCTTTTGAAGTTCACGTAAAAACCGGGGGACCAAATTATTTAGTAGCTCAAAGAAAAAATTTCAAAATCGTGGATTCAAGATTATCACCAGTTTTCAATAAAGGTTTAAAATAACAAATTTCCGTTAATTAAAAATCCCATGATGAATTTATATTGTGGGATTTTTTTATCGCCAGCAATTTCTTCACTTGAAAAAGCCTGAAAGTGGTATTATAATACCAATATAGATGGTTTATTTAGTATTATAGTACCAATATGCAAAGACATATCACGGCAAGAATCAACGATTTATTGGCTTCCAAAGACAATAAAGTAATACTTTTAGTCGGGCAGAGGCAGGTTGGAAAGACTTTTGAGATTAAAAGAGTACAGGGCGCAAATTTCAATTCAATCTATTTTGATTTTGAAGAAATTGGGGCAAGGAATATTTTCAAGCCCGATCTTGCGACTTTAGAAAATATTTTAGGATCTCCTGAAAAACAATCAGCCAATAAACAAAAATTGCTTCTTTTGGATGAAATCCAACATCTGCAAAAATCCGGATCTATTTTAAAATTAATTCACGATCACTTCCAAAATATAAAAGTTATTGCCACAGGATCAGCCTCATTTTTGATGCTAAAAAATATCGGAGACAGTTTGTACGGCAGAAACATTCAACTGGACATGTTCCCGCTGACTTTTCGCGAAATCAATCAGGATTTAAATGCGGATTTCAATCTTGGAAAATACAATAAACTTGTTAATAAAGGCAAAATTGAAGCTTCAATAAACGATTTTTTACTTTATGGGAGTATGCCGGGAGTTTTTTTAACAGAAGGCAGAGAGGCCAAAATTGAGCTTTTAAAAAACTATATAAACAGTTTTCTTTACAAAGACATTTTTGAATTGGAAGGCATACGAATGCCTGAAGTCTTCAAGCGACTTTTGCATATGATTGCTTTGCAGATTGGATCGGAAGTGAATCCAAATGAACTTGCGCTTAAACTGGAGATCAACAGGAAAACAGTAGTTGAATATTTGGGCCTTTGTGAAAAATTTAAAATTATCCATATTTTAAAAGCTTTTTCAGGCAATCCACGGAAAGAAGTAACCAGAAATTTTAAAATATACTTTACTGATCTTGGCATTAGAAACGCACTTATCGACAATTTTGTGCTGCCTGAAAACCGCACGGATATCGGCGCAATGTTTGAAAATTTAGTAGTAAATACTTTAAGTTGGGACATGCAATATTTCGGCAATCCATACAAGCTATTTTTCTGGAGATCAAAAAATATGGCCGAAGTGGATCTTGTTTTATTAAACAACCTGACTGGAAAACTGGTTCCAATGGAAATTAAATATGGCCATGCTGAAAAACCATCAATCGCTTTTATAAAGCTTTATGAAGATAAAATTGAATCGCAGCACTCCGTCAATAAAGAGAATTTTTGGAAATATACGTAGAAGCCACGATTAAGGCTCTTTGAATTTATCGCTCAAAACCCCCAGTTTTATAGCTCATCATGAGCGATAAAACGACCACATTTATAACTTCCCCTTCATCTCTGCCCGCTTTTTTTCGTCGATTTTTGCTGTATAATTTTTAATTACAAGTTCAGTTTTTCCATAAACCAATTTATTGTCCGGAATATCCTCCGCCACAATTATTCCCGCACCAATCATGGAATTATTACCGATTTTTACGCCTGGCATAAAGCTTGTATTGATTCCACAGCGAACATTATTACCTGTAATTAAACCGAATTTATTACGGCCACTATCGATTCTTACATCTGTAATATTAACCTTGATATTGCCTTCATCAAGCCGTAAATTGCCAGTTACCGTGCCGGCTCCAAAAGAAACATTATTACCAATTACACTATCACCAATATAATTACTGTGAGTCCAAACCATGTCACCAAGATAGCTGCGGGCAACTTCTGTACTAAACCCAATAATACAATTTTCGCCGGTCATTGATCCGCGAACCAAAGCATTTGTGGCCACAATACTATTTTTACCGATATAGGCCGGACCTGAAATCACCGCATTTTCAAAAACTTTTACACCATCATCCAGAAAAACCGGGCCTTTAATGATTGCTGTTTTTGCAATTTCAACGTTTTTGCCTTCAAGTATGAAGGGCTTATTTTTACCACGAGCCTTGCGCTCTCCGTTTCCTTCAATCGTTCTCAAAAAATATTCCATCAAACTTAAAACGTGCCATGGGTATTTAATGCTTTGCCAGAAGCCATTATATGGCACTGACTTCATCTTGTGACCTGCTTTAATCAGGTGGTCCATCGCAACTTCATATCTATCATCTTTAGTCGAATTAACGCTATGCAAAGCCTTTAATAACGCTTCACTGTTTTTATGATAATGGATAACCAGATTGATCATGTCACTTGGTTCATTCCCCGCGCCCGGTTTTTCTACAATGCCCTGAATGGAGCCATCTTTTGCCGTTTTTAAATATCCACCAGGGAAATAACTTTCAACTTTTTTGCCGATGAGAAAGCTCTCAAGTTGGCCCGAAGTGCCTACTCCTTTCGCGAGCAGAACGAGCTTTTTTTGGCTTTTTTTAGCGGCACTCTTGGCCTGGCCGTTTGCGCCATCAACAGACTTAATCGCTTCCAGCATAAGTTTATAAGCCTGACTTTCAACGACATCGTTCGCACTCACAACCAAAATCGGCTCTTTCCCGATTAAGCTTTCAGCGCTTAATAAAGCCCCGGCCATGCCCTCATCCAGATTTTTTTGTTCAACAAATTGGAATTTTGGACCTGTGGATTTTAATTTAGATTTGCCGGATTTTGCCTTCCCTCCAGTTTTATTCGCCTTCCAGCCATTCAAAAGCTCCCGAATTTTTTCCAGATTATGTGCTCCACCAATGACAATAAAATCATCAAAAAAAACTGAAAGCTGCTCTAACTGATGAAGCAACAAGGGCTTTCCCAAAAACTTCAAGAAATTCTTATCCTCAATCGGCTTAAGCCTTTTGCTTCTTCCCGCTGCAAGTAGTATGACTTTCATAGGAAATGATTATGCTGGATCGTAAATGCGCTTTAGTATTTTTAAGTCACCAGTTTATCCAATTGGTTCGTTTTAAGCGCGTTTTGGATCTCCATAGCGATTCTATCACCATAACCCACGCTTTCGCCGTATAAATAGCCGCTATAGGGCGTAAAACGGGTCCCAGGGGAGCCAGGTATACGCAAACTTACATCAAAGATCACTAATTCTTCACGTCCGGATTCCGCGGCAACAGCGCCTTGCAAAGCAAATGGCCCAATTAAGCCACCCGGGATCACTTTTTGCGTTAATTGAATAAATTTTTCACCCATTTCTAAAGCTTTTTCCACCAATGATTCTTTAATTGTTACCGCCACATGGCCTGTTTCCACCATTTTTGGCTTCATGTATTTCAAAACTGCAATTTGTTCGGGAGCAGGTAAGCGCAAAAGTCCATCCAGATTGGTTTGACGGCGCATATCCGTGCCCATCAGTTCCAGTTCGCCGGAAATTGGTGAATAAAAATAATTAAAATTCACCGGAGCTCCAACAATAAATTCTTCAATAACCGCTTTATCAAGCGAAGCTTGGGAGATGGTTTTATTTGCCAAAAGTTCACCGGATTTCTTTTTAAAATCCTCAAAATCCGCAGCCAGGAAAAAAGCCCTTTCATAGCCACGTTCTTCTTCATTAACTTTTACAATTGCCAATTTGTCGATTTGTTCAGGTGAAGAAAAGATCTTAGGAAAGCGCACTCCGGCCTGTTCCAAAAGATAATACTGATTGTTTGCCACGTCGCGCTCTTCCAGTTTTAACATTTCACGAGTGCCCAAAATTGGCACCATAAAGTCATTTTCAATCTCATCAAAATTACAATAAACCCAAAAATAACGGTTGTGGATAAAAATAGTGTTTAAATCACGCAATTTTTGTTGGATTTCCGGCTTAACAATATCGGCAAATTTATCCACCAAAATAACCTCATCAACGCAGCCTTTGGTCTGACCGCTGGCATCAGTACGAGTTTTGTAATATTGAGAATAAGTTTTTTCACGACCTTTTTGGCAAACCGCAACCGTGCGGAAACCATATTTTTTAGCACCATGACAAACGTCCAAAGCGCTGTGCCCACCCAAAACCCCAATTGAAATCTTGGTTGGATCGTATTTTTTTAGAATGTCGTAAATTGATTGGCGGGAAATCATAGAAAAAAATTATTGGCAGGCCAGAGCATACCAAAAAAAAGACGTTTGGGCAAAGAATGGTCAGATGTGCAATAAAGTTCATCAATTAAAAACGTCCTTTTGAAAATCGAAACGGCTAATATAAGCCAAGATTGACCATGAATCTGTGCGCACGCACAAGTAAGCGTGTAATTGCCCATTCTGGGAACCAAGTGGGTATTTGCTGGAATCTGTACAATATGGTAAAATGGTACAACGAGTAAAAAATTAACAAAAAACTATGGATACAGCTGAAAAACATTCAGAAAACATGAGCACGGAAGCCCAGGCGTTACTTGATGAAGTAATGAAAACATTCGACAAAACGTGGTCCCCAACTTTTGGCAAGGATAAACTGGAGACACTTTCAACTGATGATTTAATAGCATTGCGAAGAGCTCTAGAAGAAAAAAGAGCTGAAGCAGGGCAAGCAATGGAGAAACTTTTCGAGACTGAAAAAACAACAAAGCCAAAAGCTACTGAAAAAAAAGACTTCAGGCAACGCATTAAACAGATGGTATCGCAGGGACCAACTAACAGGATGCGGGATCGCTACGAAAAATATCGCGCTTTAATCAGTGAAGTAAGACGTGTTTACGTCATAAGACTAAAACCGGCAGATCTTAGCAAATTAGAAGCCAGCAGAGATGAAACAGGCAAACAATTAGGCCAAGCATTAAGGGACACACTCGTCCCACCACCGCCGCCGGAAGATCCACCATCAACAGAAGCACCACCAGCATCAGAGGCTTAAAAAGTACCCAAACCGGACTAAATTTCTCTACCTACTGCATTATCGCGACGGTATTTGCCGAATCTACCCCAAAACCTTTTCAATCTGATCGCCTTCAATTGCCTGCTTAATGTCACGCGCCATTCTACGGCCGGTGCTCATTGGTTCGTCGTAACGAAGCCAGGTGTAAGGTGAGCCATGAACGTAAGGATTTGTTCCTGCCACAATGCGGGCGGAAATTTCAAAAACATAAAAATTCAAATGTGGATCCAAGATCGCTTCCAGACAAAATGGCCCAAATAAGCCATCAGTCATGATTTTTCCACTCTTAAACTCTGCCAATTTTCGTGACTCGCGCACTACATTTTCGCCCATTTCAAAAACTTCCGGCAAAATCGATTCGCGCAGTACCAAAGGCATATTGCCCGTAATTGTGTAGGATGTACGAATATTGGCATCCAGCTGATCTTTTGCGGCAATGCGTCCAATTGAATCCGCGTTGGATTCATAACGTTTATCAAAACCCATCAACTCCAATTCCTGGGTCAGGCGTGAATAAAAATAATGAGTATAAATTGGCACACCTACAATGTATTCCTGAATAACATAACCAGTTTCATTAGGGTATTCCTTGATGCGTTCATGAAATTCTTTTGTATTATTAGCGATGAAATAACCTTTGCCTCCCTTAGCTCCATGAAATTTAATAATCACCGGTCGATCAATATCTTCAGGAGTTTTGAAAACTTTTGGCTGGCGAAGTCCGGCTGCCTTAAGCCATTCGCGCTCTTTTACACGATCCGATTCCCATTCCAGAATACCTTTTGTTCCATAATGCATAACCTTTAAATCCTGAACTTTTTCCCAGCCAATTTGGCTTACAAATGAACCATGTGGAATCAAAATCGCGTTTCTTTTAATCAGCTCTTCTTCAACCGAGAAAAAATCATTCATTGAATCAAGCATGATAAATTCATCGGCCACTTTGAAACTTTTGTAAGCAACCTCACGGCCTTTTTCACAGATACACAAGGTCTTAAAGCCTTCATCCTTTGCGCCCTTTAGGATCTGTAATGCCGAATGACTTCCGATTGTTGCGATTACGTAATCAGAGATTTTTCCCATACTTATATGCAAAATGAACTTTGACCTATTCTAAAAGATAAGCAGTTTTTTGTCCAGAGAAATAGGTAAAAATGGTCCCACGAGGATCAATGGGACGTGGCTCTTTAGGATTAAATAAATTTTTTTTATTTTATCAACTTCAATTTTTTTAGACCTATAAAGCAAATATATGTAGCTACAAATGCGAGCCCCATACCTCCCAAAATATCAATTCCGTGATGCACTTTTGCCAAAACTCTGCTAAGTCCAACAACTAAAGACAATAAAACTAAAACCATGCCCGCTTTTTTATTATAAGCAAAAACGATTGCCGAAATTGTCATGACGAACAAAGTATGATCCGAAGGGAAGCCATTATCAGCCGCATGCGCAATCAGCGGCGTGATTTTATCAACCACGAATGGCCGAGGATTATAAAACAACGCAGCAGCAATTCTGGAAAAAATAAACGAAAGCGGTAAAGCGGCAATAGCCAATTTAATGGTATTAACACGGTCTTTTTTTGCTTCCATCAAAACAACCAGAACTCCAATTACAACAACAAAAAGATAAAAATATTTCGCCAGCAAAATTATTGGAAAATCCATAAAAAATGAAAAAAGTGACTTTAAAAAAATGACTGATATAATCAAAACAATTCTATCAGCGCTCATTTAACCGGTCGAGCAAATCAACGTGCCATTCTTTAATTTTAATTCTTAATTTCAAATTATGATTAAACTCTACCAATACACCGAATGTCCTTTTTGCGAAAAAGTTCGTCAAAAACTGGCTGAACTAAAGCTCGATTACGAAAAAGTGAATATCGATCCTGCCAATAAACCTGAAGTTGTCATCAAGCTTGGCGGAACAGTGCCTGTAATCGACGACAACGGCACAATCATGAACGAATCTTCTGAAATCGTTAAATATCTTGCGGAAAAGTACGGGCAGGCGTCCTAATGCCTAAAAAACCGCACGCCGGTAACCACCATTACCAAGCCAAGTTCATCCGCGCGCTTGATTACTTCTTCGTCGCGGATTGACCCACCGGGGTGAACAATAGCTTCTATTCCGTTTTCAGCAGCCATCTCCACACCATCCGCAAAAGGAAAAAACGCATCCGACGCCATTACCGAGCCTTTCGCCCGTTCCGTTCCGGCTTTATAACAAGCCAAATGTACGGCATCCACGCGTGACATTTGTCCTGCGCCAATTCCCATTACCACTTCCGCCTTAGCCAAGACAATCGCATTTGATTTCACGTGTTTAACAATGGTCGTTGCAAAAAGCATACTCTTGATTTGCTCGGGAGTTGGCTGTTTTTTTGTTACAACTTTCAAATCTTTTTCTGAAACCAGATAAGTGTCTTTGGTTTGAATTAAAATACCGCCGGCAACTTTTTTGATGTCACGACTTTGCAGATCAAGCTTTAACGGTCCGGTTTCAAGCAAACGCAAATTTGGCTTCTTCATCAGCTCTTTTAAAGCATCTTCTTCAAATTTTGGGGAAATAATAATCTCCACAAACCATTTTTTTTGATTGATTGAATTTACCAAATTCATGTTGCAAGGTCGATTCATGGCAATAACTCCACCAAAACTCGACATCGGGTCAACATTAAAAGCCAATTCAAAAGCTTCTTCAATAGTTTCCGCGGAAGCAACACCACATGGATTATTGTGCTTAATAACGGCAACAGTTGGCTTTTTAAACTCCTTAACCAGTTCCAAAGCAGCGTCCCCATCTACAATGTTATTAAACGAAAGTTGCTTTCCATGCAGCACCTTGGCATTGGTAATGTTGGCATCTTTGTTTAAAGGGTTTCGGAAGAAGGCCGCTTTCTGGTGCGGATTTTCGCCATAGCGCAAACTCTGAACTTTTTCATAATGCAGATCCAAAAGTTCCGCTTCACCAAGTTCTTTTCTAAAGTAATGATCAATTGCTTCGTCATATTGATAAGTTCTGGAAAAGGCTTTTCTGGCCAGCAACTTGCGCGTTTCCAGAGTGGTATCGCCATTCTTTTTGAATTCTTCCATTACCCCGGCGTAATCCATTGGATTTGTGACTACAGTAACCGAACCAAAGTTTTTGGCTGCAGAACGGATCATACTCGGACCGCCAATATCAATATTTTCAATAATTTCCGCAGCAGTCGCATCTTCACGTTCGACCGTTTCCTCAAAAGGATACAAATTCACAACCACCAAATCAATCGGCTCAATGCCAAGTTTTTTGATCTGTTCCATGTGTTCGGGCTTTTCACGCAAGGCCAAAAGTCCTCCATGAATTTTTGGATGAAGTGTTTTGACTCTGCCATCCAAAATCTCTGGAAAACCGGTAAAGTCCGAAACTTCGGTAACTTTAATTCCAGCTTCTTTAAGCGCTTTTGCCGTTCCTCCGGTCGAAAGAATTTCAACTCCACCCTTTGCTAAAACCTGAGCAAATTCAACTAATCCCGTTTTATCACTAACGCTGATGAGGGCACGCTTGATCATAGAAATTACGAATTACGAATTAGGAGTGACGAATTGATGTAAGATTTATAATTACTAATTTTTGATTGGATCTAAGCCGCCTTTACTGCATGGATTGCAGCGTAAAACACGCCACAAAGCCAGCGGAACACCTTTTAAAAGACCAAACTTCTCGATGGCCCGGTAACCGTATTCCGAGCAGGTTGGCTGATATTTGCAATATCCATAGGGAAACAAAATTTTAACGAAACCATGGTCGGGAGAAAGTGTTCTTTGGTACAGACGAATCAGAAAGAGCAGAGGTTTTCGGGGGATACTAAGGATTTTCTTCCACATAGGGCATGACAAAAAGGCCGGGGGTTAGTCTATAGTGACCGCTAATCTTTGTAAATAGAGTTCTTCCTAGTAAAAGTTGGAAGGAACTTGTTTCACGCCATTTTTACGAACTTCGAAGTGTAAATGAATGCCGGTTACACCACGAACACGTCCACTACGTCCCATCTTGCCAACAACTTGTCCCTGGTCAATACGATCACCAACTTGAACTGAAGTGTATGTCATGTGTCCATAAAGCGTCTGAAGGCCATTTCCATGGTCGATGATAACGTGATTACCATAACCTCCACCACAAGAATAAGAAACGTCAGCACAGCCGGATACTACCTTTACAACCGTACCTGCTCCGGCAGACCAGATGGCTGGACGATCAGTGTTTGCAATATCAAAAGCATAATGACCACTACGGAAGCCTTGAGTGATTTGGCCATGAGTTGGGAATATGAATGGTTTATTTCCTATAGGAACGGCACTTGTACCACCAAGAATAGCTCCACCGGCAGTAGGAACAGCGGCAACTGCATTAACGCGGGAAGCTGTAGTCACACGGGCCGGTGTATCACGGCCAACAGTTGTATTTTTAATCTTAACTTTGCTCAAATCCGGAGCTGTATCAACCGGAAGTGGTTTTCCTCCTGGGATGATCAGATCTTCGCCGTAGATAAGTGTTCCATTGGTTAAACCATTCTGTTTAGAAATAGCATCGGCGCTTACACCATAAGCTTTTGCAATCTTTTGGAGATTGTCAGCTTTGGCAATCTTATGGCTTACGCCGTCGACTGGAGGAATAAATAGTTTTTGTCCAACCTGTAATGTGCTTCTATCTGAAATGTTATTCGCCCAGAGAACAGTAGAAGTATGTAATTGGTAAGAAGTTGCGATTGTAGATGCTGTTTCACCGGAAGCAATCGTATGTACAAGATAATCATTCATAGTGCTGCGATCACCAATGCTTGTTTGAGGATTAACCTTAGTCAAGTAACCTTCCTGGTCGGTCATCAATGTGCTATCAACCTGGGAAGACTGCCAGATTTCTCCAATATCAGCAGCAGAAGCAGCGGAAGATCCATCAGAATAGGCATTAGATGGTGTGTATACGCTAATCATCATCAATGCGGCCACCAGGGCGGTATAGCGTACAAAGAGCTTATGACCGGGTGCGGCAACTTTTTCTTCAGCCTTCTTGAAATGAAAATATGGACTTAAAGCACTTTTAACTCTCTGACTTCCTTCAAAGCCCTGCTTTAATACATTGGTAGATAACGAGGTAATTGCGGAGAAACGAAGAGCTGCAGCCTTTGTGAATACTTTTAGGTGGCGTGCACGTCGTGCATCTTCATTAACTGCTAGTTGTTGAGTGAGCGTAGTACTAATATCTATATTGTGTTAGTAAATACTGCGTCCTTTTTGTGTATGCGTCTGCGAAATTTGCACTTTCATATCTACGTTACACACCTGAAAAATCCTAATCAAGACGTTAAGATTGCCAAAAAAGAGAGATATTGTCAAGTAGTATTGTATAGTAAACTTTACTGGTGTCGTATAAAACGGCTTAAATCAATGGGAAAGTGCTAAAAACAATTATATTAAAAAACAGACTTTTCAAAAAGCAAGCCATCCTTGACATTGAGCATGATCTTACGGGAAATAAAACTTAGGAAAAAGTCCGGATTTGGCAAATCTTGGCAAATTGTGGCTTATATCAGCCAAGGCTATTTTTGAATCAACTAAGGCAAGGGCTTCAAGGCAGCTTTGGATTTTTCCGCTACGCCCATGAGTGACTATCTCTATCGCGAGCAACACTTGCTTTAAGGAAAAGTTTTTGTTAAAGTCCCAATGCTTTTCTTTCTGTAAGCCGAACGAAGTGAGGCAAGCGCCTGCCCTAAGCAGGCCTAGCAGTAGGGAGTCGCAAAGCGACACCTTATCCTCAAATCCGGATTGGCTTACTTAAGCATCTATTTCTTAACCCATAGAAAGAATGAACAATACAGTTCTTTCCGATGCCAAACGCTACGAGCTGATGGTAATCATCAATCCGGATATTGGAGAAGATGATATTAAAAAGCGCCTTGATAAGGTGCGCAAACAGATCACCTCTGTAAAAGGTGAAATTTTCCATGAGGAATTGTGGGGTCTTAAAGATCTCGCATATGCTATCGGTAAACAAAGAAAGGGCTATTATGCAGTCCTTGATTTTGTATCTGATCCGCAGCACATTAAAGAAATGGATCGAGTTTTAAGACTCGAACCGGAAGTTGTTCGCCACATGTTCATCACTCTTCCTACGACCTACGTTCCAAAAGATTATACGGTTGTAGTAGAGGAAGCTTTGGTTGAAGGCAAAACAGATGATAAAAAGCCTTATGCCAAGGTTGAGCCTAAAGCAGAACCTAAGGTTGAACCAAAGGTTGAGCCAAAAGCAAAACCTGAAGAAAAGGTAGAAGCTGCAGAGGAGACAACAAAGAAGAAGAAAAAGGATTTAGAAGATGTTGATGCTAAACTAAAGAGCATCATCGACAATCCGGACCTTAACTTCTAACAGATTTGCGCTGCTACGCCGGCATAAAAACATTCATATTATAAATCCTCATCTATGAGAAGCATTAATAAAGTCATCCTCATTGGAAACCTTACTCGAGATCCTGAACTTAAACAGACAACCAGTGGACAACCAATTGTAACATTCGGTATTGCTACAAATCGTGAATGGGCTACTCGTGATAACCAACGCCATACATCCAGTGAGTTTCATGAAGTTGTTGCTTGGGCTCGTCTTGCGGAAATTTGTCACAAATATTTACGCAAAGGAAAACTCGTTTATATTGAAGGCTATTTAAAGACTCGCAGCTGGGACACTCCGGAAGGCGTAAAGAAATTCCGCACCGAAATTGTTGCCAATGACCTGATCATGCTTGAAAAGCGTCCAAATAACGAAACTGAAAACGGCACAGAAGATTCAATCGCAACTATGCCAATTACAGAAGGCGAACACAACGAAATGCAATCGGAAGAAATGCCTCCGGAAGAGGTATTCTAACAACCTGAACTACTTATTTTAATTCAACACCATGGCTAAGAATAAATACAACAAACCTTGTCAATTCTGCGTTGATGAAGTGAAATACATCGACTACAAAAATATTCCACTTCTCCGTAAATTCATAAGTCAGTACTACAAAATCATTCCTCGTTACTACACGGGAACTTGCCTTAAGCACCAAAAGGCGGTTGCATTGGGCGTTAAAAATGCCCGCACAATGGCTTTATTGGCTTTCCATAGATAGGCTATACAAATCAAGTTACAAGAAAAAGGCAGGTTCGATTCGTTGAACTTGCTTGGAATTGAAAATAAATTTGCTATAATGCGAATGCTTTTTCTCCGGCAAAAATCCACCCCCAGAATTACTAATTATTAATTATTAATTAAATGGACACCCTCGCGTTTTCTAAGATGTCGGATGCCGAAGTGCAAAACGCGCTTAACGAACACAAAATCGGTCTGACTATAGAAGAAGCAAGGGAGATCGAGAAGATTTTAAAGAGACCGCCAACTGTTACAGAAGCCATTTTGTGGGGAATCCAGGGCTCGGAACACTGCTCATACAAAAGTAGCAGACGCTATTTAAAGCTGCTGCCAACTAAAGCTCCAAATGTAGTTTTAGGTGTTGGTGAGGACGCGGGAATTGTGGAAATTGCGAAAATAACTACAAAGAAGAAAGACTCAAAGGGTAAAGCCATTCAAGATCGTTACGGCCTAATTGTGGGACATGAAAGCCATAATCACCCTTCGCAAATTGTTCCTTTTGAAGGCGCGGCAACCGGAATCGGTGGCTGTATTCGTGACATTGCCTGCATGGGTGGACGCGTTTTGGGTGTGATGGATCCGCTTCGGCTGGGGAATATTAAGGAAAATCAACCTCGTCAAATTTTTAATGGAGTTGTTAGTGGAATTGCCGGCTATGGCAATCCTGTGGGCATTCCAAATCTTGGCGGCGATATTTATTTTGATCCTTCTTATAACGATAACTGTTTGGTAAATGTGGTGGCTGTGGGCATGGTTAAGGAATCGGACATTATTCATTCATATGTTCCTAAAAACGCTGCCAAAGAAAATTGGGACATTATTGTTGTTGGCAAACCAACTGATTTTAGCGGAATGGGTGGGGCGGCTTTTGCTTCCGGCATTTTAAAAGAATCCGAAAAAGAAAAAAATAAAGGCGCGGTCCAGGAACCAAATCCATTTTTAAAACGTCACATTTTGGTTTCAACTTATGATCTTTTTGAAACTCTACAAAAACAGGGGCTCATAGATAAAGTCAGTTTTAAAGATATGGGAGCCGGCGGAGTTACTTGTTCAACAGTTGAGCAGGTTGCCAAAGCGGGTTTTGGTGCAGAAATCGATTTGGAAAAAGTTCATGTTGGCATCAAAGATTTGCCACCATCGGTAATCGCCTGTTCGGAAACTCAGGAACGTTTTACTTGGATGTGCCACCCGAGCATTACACAAATGATTCTTGATCATTACAACAAAAAATGGGATCTGCCTGCGGTTGCCGAGAATGCGCGCGCTTCCCATATTGGCAAAGTTAAAGAAGGTAATTTCGTTTTATATTACAAAGGCGAAAAGGTTGTGGATGCGACTTCCGAAAGCATTACCGAAGGTTTGTCATATGATCGTCCGCATAAGGCCGCGAAAAAGAGCTTTAAAGAGCCGGATTTGGAGGAATTGCTAAAGGACGACGGTCTACTGCAGTCTTCCAATAAAACAAGTGGCGCTCAATCACCGCAGGCTTTCGGCAAGGCAAGCGGCACCCAGTCAGCGCAGTCCTCCATCAGGGCAGGCGGCGCGTGGAACAAAATCATGCTCGATTTGTTGAGTTCCGAAAATATCGCGCACAGAAAACCGGTCTATGAAAGGTACGATAAACAGGTCCAGGGTTATGTAATAATAGAGGCGGGAATGGCTGATGCAGGCGTAATAGCGCCACTTATGGATGAGCCGGTTGATGCCAAAACCAAAAAAATCGGCATGGCTTTATCCACGGATTTTAATCCCAGATATGCTTTAATTAGCGCTTATCATGGGGCGGCAAACGCGGTGGTTGAGTCTATGCGTAATGTGGCGGCGGTTGGAGCTTATCCTCAGGCTTTAACTGATTGTTTAAATTACGGTAATCCCGAAAAACCTGAGCAAATGGAGGAATTGATCGAAGGCATTACAGGAATTAAAGATGCGTGTGAGGGCATTAAATTGAAGAATTATGTTGGATATGCCACGCCGATTATTTCCGGAAATGTGAGCCTTTATAACGAAGGAAAGGGCGGGCACGTGCCACCTTCCGCTGTAATGTGTTGTATTGGAAAAATTGATAATTACGAAAAGGCCATTACAACTCAATTCAAAAAAGCCGGCAGCAAGATTTACATGATTGGTGAGCGCAAAAATGAACTTGGCGGTTCTGAATATTACAGATTACACGGCGAACTTGGAGCGAATGTTCCACAGGCGGATTTTGCCCAGGTACAGCGCGAAATTTACACTATGGTGGATGCAGTTGCCGCAGGATTAGTTAACGCCGCACACGATATAAGCGAAGGAGGTTTAGCCGTTGCCGTCGCCGAAATGGCTTTTGGAGGCCGTGGCGAAGGTCAAATTGGCGCGGAGGTTGATTTGGCAAAAGTGGCGGTAGCGGGGGCGCCAGCTGCGGCAGGCGGGGCACAAGTATCATTGGCGAAAGCGCCAGTGACAGGTAAACTTGCGGCCAACATGGCAGCCGATATGGTCATTGCATCCAACAAGCAAGCCGTCCAAACGTCGTCAGCCAATGCAAAGACACAAAGTCTCACAACATCACTAGCAGCAGAAAACGTCATCAAACTTTTCAGTGAAACCGGCGGTTTTGTCCTGGAAGTAAGCCCGGAAAAAGCAAAGAAATTACAAGCTCTTTGTGAGCGTAATAATTTGGCAATTTATGAGATAGGTAAGACCACAAAGGCTCCAATATTACGCTTTAAAAACCGCTCAAAATCCGGGACTGGTGCGAAAGCTGGTCAAGATGAATGCATAATTGATCTGCCATTATTACAGGCTGCTGAGCGTTGGACAAATGGTTTGCGTGAAAAGATGTAATGGGGACCGCAGATCCGCTCACACGCGCTTTTCCAAGTAGCTTGTTCGCCCGCAAAACGGCTGATGGCATAGCGAACTCCACGGCCTAAGCCGAAACAGCCAATACTCTTTTTTGCTGATATTTCTGATCAATCGAATGCGCGATTTCGTGATGTTGTTCGCAAAATGGAGCCAGAAAGCGAGGATCGTTGTTATGGGAGAGCGTGAATCTTTGCGTATGGTGAATGGTCGTAGCCGGCTTGTTACAGCCAGGAATTGAGCATTTATCGCCATGTTCTTTTTTGAGCAGATTTTTAATTTTTACGTTGATGTAGTGGGACGGCTTTTTTGTGGGCAGTTCGCTTTTAGATTTTTCCTGAGCGCTGGCGATTTCAACACCGATTTTTTCTTGAGCGCTGGCAGCCTGTTTTTTCGTATCCATTGCCTGTTGTTGCATTAGCTGCGCCTTCACTATTTCTTCGCCAATTTGTTCTTTTTCCATTGCGATTTCTTCGTCGCGATTTTGCAAAAGTTCAAGCAGGATTTGATTAATGTTGAGACCTTTTTCATCGAGCTCTTTTAGTTTTTCTTTGAGTTCCGGCGAAAATTTTTGGAGCAATTTGACATCCTCGAAAAGATCTGTCGTTTGCGTGTGCACGTGCACAGATTTGTGATCAAATAATGGCTCCTGTAAGCCGTTTGCATTTTCAGGTGAGCCTTTTTTATTTTCCGGCTCGCCGTTTTGAATTAAAATTTGCGATTGGTTTTGGCTTGAGTTTTGATTTTCTACACCTATGGAATTTTGCAAGTTATGATTTAGTGTTTCTTGAGCGAATTTTTCATCTTTCACAAAAGTTTCGAGCGCACGATTCGAAAGTATTTTGCTCTGGTTTGCCAAAAATTCCTGATTTTCCGGTGTTGCGATTGAAGCAATTCTTGCGAGCTTGTTTGCGCTGACTTCGCCATTCAACAACAAATTTTTCAATGCCGGTTTATTTTCAAATTTTTGCTCCAAATTGAGCACGCGACGAACCTGTTCTTCGCTCATGCCTGCCAGTTTTTTGGCAAACACGAAAATTGATTCAAAACCTTTGCGCTCGTACAAGCGTCTTTTGAGCACTTCCGGCAATAGACCCGCAAATTTCTGCCGCCAGATTCTGGCTTGCTCTCCGTATTTTTGGCAGAGTGAAAATAATTCCCGGTCGTTGAGACTTGTGATTTTTTGGTCGTCGCTATCATTTTTATTTTCTGCGATCATAAAAAAAAACGGTTAAAGAATAGGCGTAATGTCGCTTGAACAAGGCCAAACATTACTGCTCATCCAGGTGATGAGCGTCAATAATCAAAGGGGGGAAACTGCGATTTTTCCTGAATCTAGGTGTGAAATCCAGCTGAGTTCAAAATGAATTTCAACCGAATTTTTGTGCGCAGTCCGTGTTGCGACTTTTCCGCTGGGACTTCCCTTGAAAAGCCGATCAAAAAAAATGTTGTTAACGGATGTGAAGATTGTTCGTCCAATGGGTACAATTTTTTTGTGACAAATCTTCCGCATCCATGTTCACCAAAATTCTAGCAAATGCAGATCAAAAAATCGAATTTTTAATGTTGAAATTCGCCGAAAAGTGCATTGTAATATTACACTGGTTTGGCGCTAGTATTAGGGGGAAAACGACTATTGTGATGTTGGCATTTTATGATGTTACATTACGTAATATTACATGTAGTTTTTGCTAATTTCGTGGTGAAAAGTTGCGCTCGCCCACGATGAAACAGAACAAGGCATTGTTACTTATTTCACGACGAAACATTTCATGTAATGGTGAGTCATGGACACAGTCATTTTTGCAGAGTTGAATTTCTACGCCCCAACACCGTCGCCGTAAAAGTCAACTCGAAGTAGGCATGCAACTTGGCCTTACCATAGAGAAAAAAGCCATTTTCTGCTAAAATAATAAGAATATTTAAGCCTACCCATGCTAAAAAAACTTTTCAACAAGACAAAAACACAAAGCCGAACTAACAACAAGTCAGATGTATCCCAGGACGAAACCTTGTACGATAACGCCGTTTTTGCCTGGATTGCTCCGGAATATCTGCAGCACCAAAAGGGCGAGCGCTGGTATTTGGTTGCCGGCATCGTGGCTGCAATTTTCATTTTTGTGGCTATTTTACAAGGAAACTGGACCATGGCTTTGGCAATTATAGCCTTTGGCGCAGTTTATTATTACATTCAAAATTATCATCCACCCAAGGAAATCGAGATCAAAATTTCTGAAATTGGCGTAAAAGTTGGGCACAAAACCTACCCTTTCAGCCACATCAAAGCTTTTTGGCTCCATTACAATCCGCCGTTTATTAAAACTTTAAATATTCGTGTGGATAAAGGGCACTACTATGCCGATTTAAGCATTCAGCTGAATAACCAAGATCCCGTGCAATTAAGGCAGTTTTTATGCTCGCAGATTTCGGAATGGGAAGGCAAAGATGAAGCTTTTCTTGATATTCTGCTGCGACTTTTTCGGCTGTAAATACAACACGCGTGCCTAGGGCTCCATGAAAACATTAATTCAAAACAAACAAAGTTCAAATCACAAGCAGGAAAATCCCAAAAAACTACCAATTACTAATTAAAAATCCAAAAAAAATGGCCATCGGACAAGAACATTCAGGCGAACAGGCACAGCAGAAAGTTGATGCACACAAAGTCCTCAATGAAAAACATGAGGATGCCAACAAAAAGCTGCAGGACGCTTTTGATGAAAGGGCCGCCCAGGGCGAAACCGATGAAATTGCTTTGGCTACTTTGCGTGAGACTCTTCCCAAAAAACTGAAGGATGAGGTTCTTAAAAAAATCTACGATAAATATCGTGAAAGATTGGAAAATGCCTCAATTTCGCAGCGCCAAAATTTGATGGGACAACTTAGTCCATACGATCAAATCCTGGAAGAAGCCGATACGGAAGCCAATAATTTCATTGATACAATTACGATCGTCATAAATCTTGAAGCTCAAAAAGGCGGAGACAAAAAGAAACTTGAAGTGAATGAAATCGCTGAATTAAGCAAAATTCTTGAAGATGTAAATGCGTTAATGAAAGAAGATAAACAATTTCAGCAGATCCTGAAAAAGCTGGATCCGGACGCTTTGGATAACAAGCAATTGGTACCTTCCGATTATCAAAAAATTGCCGAAATGTGGCTTGAAGGAGAGAAAGCCAAGTCCAACGGCACCAGCCCCAACGAATCCAAAATCAACCAAACCAACGCCCGCATTTTGGTCAAATTGATGGATCCACAGCAACGCATGGATTTTGTGCGGGAAATGATGGACAGTAAGGCAAAAGCAGTCGATGCCATTGATGAACTTTTAACAAATAATCAGATTACACTTCGCCAGGGTGAACTGCTTTTTAGTGAAGCCTTTAACAAAGGTTTGATCGACTCTGATCAACTTGTTAATTTTCAAAAAGACCTGCAGGCAAAATATCCGGGACTTCAGGAGAAATTTAAGGCCGATGAAGAAAAAGCTACTGAAGCACTTAGGGGGCAATATTCAAACAATGTTTTCAATCGTGGGACCCAACTTGTTGGTATGGTTATGGGGGCACATGGAGTTTTATGGTTTGCCACCAATCTTTTGGCCAGTGGTGGTGATTTCAATCGCATTTTACAAAATCCTTATTTGGCGCTATCCGCAGCCGAAGTTTTGGCCGGTCGTTATATTTCAAAATATGGCAGCAAGATTGGGACTTCGTATGCCGGTTTAGGTCCATTATTTGAATATTTTTCCGAAAGCGATAAGCCTAAAAATCCTGAACAGGAAGAGGCAGTTATTAAATTAAGCGAGCAATATTCCAACAATCTTGATTTTGGAAATTACCTGAAAAATGGCGGAGCACAGGCAATTATTGATCTTAACAACGATCATGCTCTCAATAAAAATCACGCGCCGGTGACCTATGCCGAACTTATAGAAAAAGCCGGACAAAATCGTGAACAACTTTCATCGTTTGAGGCAGCCAAAAAGTTTAGTGGAAGCGGAAAAGCCGGCGAAATTGAAGTCGAAAAACAAATCACCGAATTTATAAAAAATTCTCTAACTTTGGAAATTTCCAATCAACCAATTTTTGACCACAAAATCGAACTGATCGAAAAGGGCCAGGGTTTGAAAGGCAGAAAGCCAATAATTGAAGTAGTAGAACAAGATCCGAACGCACCTAAAGCCGCATAAATATGAACCAATTTAATCACAATTTGGTCGACCTGTACCTGGTCCCTTTGCTAAAAAGGGTCATGGTGGATATAAGCCAAGGCAAGCATGCCTCACTTTTAAAAAATGAACATTGGGTGAATAAGGATGGAACAAAGGCAAGACCGGCCGAAGTCGAAAAATTCCAGATGGAATATTTTTTACATGGTCAAAATGATCAAAGCATTAAGCCATTTATTGCCCCTGATAATCAATTGTATTTTATAAAATTTTTACAGGAGGCGATTATAGCGCAGGCCCCTGCGGACGAAACAACTCGCCGCAATTTTTTGATTCCAACTTACAAACAGGACGACAAAACTCCGCATTTTCCACCTTCCGCAGGCAGAATGCTTTATTTAATGGCTTACAAGATTGCCGGAGAGTTCCAGAAAATTGAAATGGCCAAAATTATTGAGCAAAAATCTGAAACGGAAAAGGCGGAATTAATAAAGTTACAGGCGCAAAGACGGCTTATCGTAACAAAAAATCCGACCACAGGTAAATTTGATCAGGTTCAGGATATTACCAAAATTCAGCCGGGACAAAAAATTGTGCCTTTAATTAGCCCACCTTCCGATTATGGCGCTGGATTTATGTACGGTTCGGGCGATTTTTCGCAGGAATCAACGGTTGGCGCGGGATCTTCCGGTGTCGGCACGGCAAACATTGTTCCGGAAAATGCCGGCCTAATGCCCGCAGACATCACCTTTCCGGATGAAGCGGTGACTATGCAAACCTTTCAGGAAGGGGACGCAAATGTACATCTGACTATTTCAGATGATCCAAAAAATCCTGAAAATAAATTTTATACATTTGAACCTGAAAACAATCCTGAAAAGAAATTTACAATTTCCGCGGATCAATTTAAAGCATTATTACAAGATCCGGATACCGGAAAACTGCGTACGGTAGCGGAAGTTTTTGATTTAATCGAGCAGCAAAGAATGAATGAACAGAGCGAAGCGGCCAAAATTCTGCAGGCTGCTCAGGAATTATTGGGTGGAGCTGGTCAGCCACAAATTACACAGGGACAGCCAGTGCCGGGCCAAACAAAGCCGCAAGTTGAACAAAAAGGACAAGTTGCGCAGCCACCTCAAAAAGCAACCGGGCAAGAAGTTGCTCCTATGGCTACCCAAGGCCAAAAGTCTTCAGAAGCCGAAAAACCGGAACCTCCGGCAAAAAAAGAACCGGCCCCAAGTCCTGTTTATCAATCAATGCCAAATGCCTCTGGCCAGCAGCCAACCATGGTAAACCGCCAGTCGGCACCAACGCAGGGAGCGCAAACAAGGCCAATTTCGAATATACCGGCGCAAAAAAGCCCTTTTGATTTGAAAAAGATGATGGAAAATAAAAAACCTTCCTATATTCCAAATGCAAAACCTGCAAAAGCAACACCCGCACCTGTAGAAGCCAAACCACAAGTAACAGCAGCACAACCGCCGGCCCCAACAGGGTACAAGCCACCGGTGCAGCAAGCTGCAAAAAGTTTTTTCCAAAAACATGGTGGAAAAGTGGTGGCAGGGGCGGTCATAACAAGTGGTTTCGCAGCGGTTCTGCTTCCATCGTGGTTTACCGCCATCAATTTATAAAAATAAATATTTAATAAAACAAAAATGTTTACATTGCTGAAAATCAAAAAAAATCTGGTCCGCCGCCTTTTTGCCACCACGCACAAAGTGCAAAGCAAGTCCGCCAAACTCTGGCGAACCATGCTCGCATTCTGGCGCGCGCACCGCAAATCCATTCTTGCGTTTGGACTTGTTTTGATTGTCGCCGGCGTTTTGCTGCCAAACATCAACTTGGCGCATGCACAAGGCGCCACCCCAAGCCAAGATGATGGCCAAAAATTATTAAATGCCATCACCCCAATTCTGCGAGTGATGAGAAGTCTGCTTTGGCCATTTTTATTACTGATTGGCAATTTGCTGCAGAATGACATTCTGTTTGGATCCGGCATGGAGCAAACCCTGCTAAAAGTTTGGGTGCAGGTACGTGACATTGTAAATATCCTTTTTGTTTTAATACTTGTTGGAATCGCCCTTTATAACGTTGTTGGCGGTTTTCAGCAGGACTTTCATGTTAAAGCCGTACTGCCAAAATTTATTATTGGATTGATTCTGGTAAACTTTACTTTCTTGGGCGTAAAAGTGGTCCTGGACGGTATCAACGTAATTTCAACCGGTATTTTTGCGCTACCGCAAGCCGTAGGAATAACACTTCAGCAGGAACAAATTGAAAATGAACTTTGCCGCGCGATGTATACAAATGATCAAGGAAAATACGCAGTACCGGCTACTCCCAGCAATGGAAAAAAAGCAGTTTGTTTGAATCAAACAGTCAAAGGAATAGTTAATGGTAAAGAAGTAGACTTGGCAAAATTTGATCGTGAGAATAATACCGACCTAGCCGATCTTAATGGCTATTTCAACAGCATCAATTCCAGAAACGTTGCCGTTGTTCTTGCGTTAAATTTTGAACAAATTGGTAAAATTAGTATGATTGCAGATGGATTAAATGACACTGAACAGGCAAATATCAAAAATTTGGTGGCAAACGTTTTGCTTTCGGTGATTCTTTACATAATTTATGGATCCGCCTTTATTGCACTTTTTGCAGTACTTTTGGTTAGAATGATAGTTTTATGGATTATGATTGTGCTTTCACCATTGATCGTACTTATGTGGGTTTTGCCGGGTGAATTGAAAAGTATGATGGGCGGAGGTGGAGATGACATTAAAGGTCAATTCATCAAACATGCCATTGTGCCAATTCCTGTGGCGGTATCTTTAGCCATAGGTACGGTGATGTTGAGTGCCTTGTCTAAAAGTGAATTTCCAACATGGGCACTTAATCAATCCACCTGGGGAATGAATCTTTTCACTTCCGGTATTTCCACTTTCCAGCAACTTTTAACGGCGGTTGCCTGTGTTGGGTTCATTTGGAAAGCGGTCTTCGATGCAATGAAGGATACACAAGCTTCCGGCATTACGGACGGTATTAAGAACTTTGTTGGCGGAATGGGTAAAACCATTGCCAAATTGCCGCTTATGGCCCCAATGTTCCCAATCGACGCCGGTGGAAAACGAGCTTCCGTTATGGACATCTTTTTGGGCGCAAAAAACATTCCAAATTTGGTTGATCAACAAGCACATGAACATTCCAGAGAAACTTTTTCAGCGGCTTATGGCAATAACGATAAAGCCGTAGGTGCTGTTAGAACATCAGCCAATCTTAAAGATCTAAAGAATAATATTAGAAAAGTGTCAGCAGCCGATTTTGTAAGAGAAGCTAACCAAAAAGCTTTGCATGAATATTTCAAAACACACCGAAATGAACTTCCTTTGGTGGGGGGTCATACTCAAGACACACTTTTAACAGCTCTGAAAGAAGGAAATGTAACGCCGACTGACATGAACCTGTTAGGCGATAAATTGGGTTACGTTGATGAATCAAAAGCCGGAGCCGCAAAAACCACGGCCCAAAGCGATGCAAGTAAAAAACTTAAAAAGGCATTAATGAAAGGTAAAAGCGGAAAGGACGCCGAAGCCGAAGCCGACAAGCTGGTCGCCGCTTATGAACAAAAGCAAGGAACGCTTTCTCCAGGCGATAAGGCCGTAATGGAAAAAGCAATTAAATCCGAAACAGTAGATGCTTCAGCAGCAGGTATTTTGCAAAAACTTGCCAAACCTGAGGATGCCCAAGCTGCCGGAGCAAAACAACAAAAGCTTGCCGGCCTTCTTGATCAAATATCAGCAGCAAAAGGACAGAATGCTGCCGATAAAGCCGCAACTTTAACTGCAGTCGAAAATCAATTAAAAGGCATGCAATTAAACGATGAGGAAAAAGGTAGAATGCAAGAGTACTTGAAGGCCAATTATTCCGAAGCCGAAATGGGTAGCAACAAGACGGCTAAGGATATTTATACTAAACCACCAACCCCACCACCAGCGCCAAAGGCGGCGGGGGGTGCTAAACCTACAGCCGCAGCAAAAGGAGCCCTTGGTACAGAAAGTAACCCATTGGCATTCGATGCTGCACAAGTTAAATCAGTCACACCAGGAGCATCGGTAACGATAGGGGCAGATGGCAAATATTACAGAACAAAATAAAACCCAATTTGACAAACCTAAAAATCATGATACAATCAAGCCGAAATTACAACGTTGATCAAATCCATAACCAAAGCAAAACATGATTAAACATGCTCTTTGCGGAAGAATGGCAGAAAGCCTTACACCGGGCGGGATTTTTTGGTGCTCAGTCGCAGGTTCACATTTGCCAGCGTCTCGTTTTATTTTTGCTGCCGGCGGAAGTTCCGGTGGCTCCGGTAGCGGCGGCACTGCGGACAAAATCGATCCAGATAAAGATGATGACAAGGCCGATAAGGATGCCGAAAAGAAAGATAAGGTCACGGTGACGCAATCCAATGCGCGTGAAGTTGTTCAGACTTTGGGCAAGGACAAGAAAATCGATAGTGCCAATGTTGCCAAGTGTCTGAAAATTTTGGAAAAGGGCAGTGAAGAGGATAAAAAGGCTTTAATTCCGCATCTGCAACGTGCTTCCGATGGCACGCTCAGTTTAAGTGAATTCAATAAATTTTTGTCCGAGGTCGAAAAGAAAACTCCGGCAAAAGCGGATGAAGATAAAGAAAAGGAAAAAGACGATGAAAAAGAACTCTCTTTTGATGTAAAGAAAAAAGTCGAAGCGCAGACCGAAGAAGCGGTATCAACAAGCGGAAAAGCGGCATCTGCCATGATGGGAGCCTCACCTGAAAGTCAGGAATATGCCGAAAGAATTAAGGCTTTTCATGCTGATTTTAAACGTCTAAACGAAGACGATAAAAAATTCAACGAGCCAATTCAAAGTTCTTTAAAAGAAATGGCGGACGAAAATCAGATTACTTCGGTCTTGGCCTATCAGCTTTACGAAGTGGATTTTAATGATGAAGGTGGCAAAGGAAAATGGGCCGAACTCGTCAAAGATATTACCGATCCAAAAGCCAAAGCTGCGATTGAAGCGGTTTATAAATTAAAAGTAAAAGAAGCCGAAAATGATGTCAAAATCAAAAAAGAAACTCTGGAGAAAATGCATGAATTCCGCGAGCTGATGAGTGAAGTTGGCACGGAAGTCCACAAAAAACTAAACAGAGAAAAACAGCTGGAAGTCTTTGCGAGCGCCGCCGGATTACCATTAAAAGCTGATCAGATTCTAGTTTATAAGGGTTTCCGTGAAAACGGCAAAACCGGTGAAGTTGAAGAAATAAATGAAAAAGCAAAAATTAAAGGAATCGAAACTGAAGATGTCATAATTAAGGATGACAAAGGTCGTGTAACCCAAAAACTTCCCGGTTCTCCAATTATCGTTATTGAATCGCTGGATACGGACAGCAAAGTTATTAGAACCGACCGATTTTCGGTTGCCGATTTCTTAACATGGATCGACAAATTTGGTGTTACGGAAGACATCCAGACCAAAAAAGATCTGGAAAAAAGCATTGGCGTTGACGTAAACGAAGGCGACCGTTTTGAATATCGCCAATTACTGGACGCGACAACTCAAAACTTTTCGCCAAAAGACAGTCTGGTGAGAGTTGAAAAAATTGATCACGACAAACAGCAGATTACGCTTGATCAGGAGGTTTTAATTACTCCAACTCAAAAAGTAAAAACTTTAAATTTTGCCCATTTTGCCAGATGGTTCAAACGAAACGAAGTAATGAAGCCAATTGAAAGCGCCGCAAAATTGCGGGAAGCTTTGGTTCAGCATAACGAAATTTTAAATCAGGTCTACAAACGCGATCCAAATTTGTACAAGCCAATTCAGGCAGTTAGCGGTGAAGTCCTGAAATACGACGATGTCGAATCAGAAAAGAAATTTGTGATCAAGGAAATTGATGATAAAAAAGTTGTCATGAAAAATGGCGACACTTTTACTCCGGCAGCCTTTTTACGCTGGGTTAAAAAGAATCACATTATTAAAAAACCACCGGAAGAAGCAGTAAAAGCAGCAGAAGGTGGAGCTGCAGGCGCTGCCGCATTAGCGGGCGCAGCCGCAGGAGCAGCGGGGGCAGGTGGGCCCGAAGGTCCGGAACATGGTCAAGGCGCGGGACAACCTCCAGTCGCAAAATCCGCAGAAGAAAAAATTCCGGAAGATGCTGTCTTTGACACCGGCAATGAAGCCCCAAGACATCCAACAAGTTACCTGCGCCAAATGTGGGATGATACCACGATTGTTTCACTTTATGACTTATTCGAAATCGGCAAAACCACTTATGAATTGGTGGAACGTAAATTAAAACGCTGGTCTCATGGCAAAGTTGGTATAGCCGGGGAGGCCATGTTTAAGGGCTATCACGGCCTAAGCAGCTTCTTTACCGAATTGGGTGCCGAATTTAAAGGCGTTGCCCAGCACGCGGAAAATGAAGAAGTGAATCATCACGTGGAACATTATCGAACAATGGGTATCGATTTTATTAAACATGAACTCCACGAGGCTCCAAATAAAGATATTTTGAAAGCGTCCATCACGGTATTGGCCGAAAAAGGCCAGTTGCGCTGGGATGATGAGCATTTCTGGCATTGTATAAATAAACATTCTCACGGTGTGCCGGTTTTTGTGAATGCCGCAACGCACATGGATGACATTGAAAAAGTTTTGGATCACTGGTGGGGAAATGATACTTTCCGTGAATTCAGGCAAAAACAGGATTCATCTTATAACAGCATTAAAAGTGCTTTTGCTGATAATGCCAAGCGTTTGGAAGGTGATCCATATCACAACGGAGGTTTAAAAACAGCGCTTAAGAGTTTGCTCTATAAACATCTTAATGGCGAATACGTAAATCCGGCAGAATATGAAGCTTACCTTTGTTACGCCATTCAAGCCGGTAAATTGGGTTTTGAAGAGAAAATCTATTTCATGGTTATGGCGATTGGAGCCCATCCTCATAAAGGACACGGACTGCCTTTATTCCATATTGATCGTAATGGTGCCTTGAACAGTGATTTGCTTAAGAACATGCCGGTTTTGGACTTCTTTGCAAATAGATCAGACTTCCCGATGGTTGATTCCGAAGGAAGGCCGCTTTATGAGAAGGATCCAAATACAGGTGAAACAAAGCCCCAACTTGGCAAGGCAGATCTTAATGTTTTTAAACATTGGATCAGGCTTTATGTTGAGCCGGATTTGCAGGGCGGTACAGCCGGTGTCACCGATTATAAAAAGCAGATGGGGCCAGGTACAAAGTTTAAAGACTTTGTGAATGATGAAGTTTTGTGGCATGACAGCTCGTTAAAACGTATGAACAAAGCTGTAGGTGATGCCAATATTTGGGACCATGACGATATGGATAAATTTGCTCCTCCACTTGGTGAAGAAACAATTGAACAGCTCACCCTAAAAGCCGGTGGTGCCAAGCAGCAGATTACAAATGAAGGTCTTAAGAACTGTTACGCCGGTTTTAATGACTTCTCTTTAAGAAAAATGAAACTCATCGATAAATATTTAAAAGCCGGAGATCAGGAAAACGCTCAAAAAGAATTGAGGAACCTGGTAAATATCATGAGAAGTTTTATTCGTTTTGATGCTATCCTTGATCGTCGTTGGGAACCTGCCTCGAATAACTATTCCCGCTTTGGCAGCCAGGAATTGAACAGCAGACCGGTCAATGATCCATCCCGCCCGGTTATAAAACACAGAGATGAAATGCGTGCTTTTATTAAAGCTTTATCCGGACAGTTTGGCTTGAAAAGCGAAGTAGATATGGTCTTCAAGAATTTTGGAGCCGCGCCTTCTACCACTGACCGTGAACAGCAAAAAAATTCTATCAGTGAGTTTGGAAAAATGCTTGAAGGCCAAATGCATGGAAAAAAACTCGAAGAATTAAATGAGATATTCGCAAAAATTCAAAGGGATAACCATGCGGTTGGTATGAATATTCAGGGAATTCAGCCCCTGCCGGAAGGTTACGATAAGGAAAAAGCCAAAGCGGAAGCCGCAAAGCTGGCCAAAGAAGAAATCACTTTGGAAGCATATCATAATCCTGAGATTGAAGCTGGGGTCACTATGGTTAGCAAACTTGAAGAGAAATTAAACACAAGCAATCCGTCGGGTTTTTCAGATATTAAAAAGGCACAAAATGCGCGCGTGAATACAATTATCCAGCACATTAAAGAAAACACTTACATTAGTCAGGCAGGCGACAAAAAACTGCTGGATGAAGAAATCCAAAGGCTTCAACATCTAATCGCAGAAAAAGAAAATCCACCAAAACCAAAAGCAGAGGCGGATAGGACAAGTGAAAGCGCTGCAGAAAGGCCTGAAGAGGGCGGGAAAATCGGCGGTGGGGCCGCAAGTGGTGGCGTTGGCGGGGCCGGCGGTGCTGGCGGACCAGGCGGCGGCGCAACCTAATCAAACCGGTGGCGACACGAGCGCAGTGGCATAGCAGGCGGCGGACCCTGATGGCTTACATAGGCCATTTTTCTGGCATAAATCTGTGCCCGGGCACACGCAAATAAACTATTTCCTCCTCTTCGCCTCCGCCACATCCGCAAATCTTTCGCGCAGCATCTGGACTTGCAGTTCTTTTTCCAGATTTTCACGCATTAAATCGTCTTTTGCGGTTTTGATCATGCTTTGCGCGCGTTCACGGGCGGCCTTCGCCTGTTCTTTTTCAACCTGATCGGCATTTTCCAAAGCATCGGCCAGAATAGTGGCTTTGTTGTTGTTCACTTCCAAATAGCCACCACTTATAAACAAATATTCTTCGGTTTTATCGGCCTTTGTAATCTTCATGCCACCTGGACCCAACTTTGTCACCAAAGGGTGGTGATTCGTCAAAATACCGACCTCTCCGTCGATTGCCGGAGCCACCAACATTTCAATATCCCCATCATAAATGGTTTTTTCTGCAGTAACGATAGAAAGGTGAAACATAAAGTCGATTTAGTGAGAGTGATATATAAAGTTTGAAACGAGTTTGGTCCGCTTAATTACAAATTTTTTTTTGATGTATCTCAATCTTCAGGGAAGTGATGGGGAATTTCACTGAGGACATCCGGGGTAGGGGCCCTGTGTCCGAAGGGGAATTCCACATCACTTCCCGTGGAGAAATCCCTCGAAAAATTATTTCTTAGCAGCAGCCAAAGCCTTTTCATGTTTTTCTCGGGCCTGTTCAATCGTTCCAACCAGATAGAAATCCTGTTCCGTTAAATCATCATGCTTACCGGCCAAAATTTCCTGGAAGCCACGGATGGTATCAGCCAATTTTACATATTGACCCGGAATGTTTGTAAATGTTTCAGCAACATAGAAAGGTTGAGACAAGAAACGTTGAATTTTGCGGGCGCGAGTTACCAAAGTTTTATCCGCCTCGGAAAGTTCATCCATACCCAAAATCGCAATAATATCCTGTAAATCTTTATAACGTTGCAATACACGTTGAACTTCACGGGAAGTATTATAATGCTCTTTTCCAACCACGTTTGGATCAAGCTGACGGGAAGTGGAATCAAGTGGATCAACCGCAGGATAAATACCCTGTTCAGAAAGCGCACGACTTAATACTACAGTGGAATCCAAATGGGAGAAAGTTGTCGCAGGAGCCGGATCGGTAAGATCATCCGCAGGCACATAAACCGCTTGTACAGATGTAATTGAACCATCCTTTGTTGAAGTAATACGTTCCTGAAGCGCACCCATTTCTGTAGCCAAAGTTGGTTGATAACCTACCGCGGATGGCATACGTCCAAGCAAAGCGGAAACTTCTGAACCGGCCTGAGAGAAACGGAAAATATTATCAACGAACAGCAACACATCGCGTTTTTCCACATCACGGAAATATTCAGCAATTGTAAGACCGGTCAAAGCCACGCGTAAACGAGCACCAGGTGGTTCGTTCATCTGACCAAACACTAAGGCGGTTTTGTCGATAACTCCGGAATCTTTCATTTCATTCCAAAGATCATTACCTTCACGGGTACGTTCACCTACACCGGCAAACACGGAGTAACCACCATGTTCCTTGGCAATGTTACGAATAAGCTCTTGAATAAGCACTGTTTTACCTACTCCGGCTCCTCCAAACAAACCAACTTTACCTCCTTTGGCAAAAGGACAAATAAGATCAACAACTTTCAAACCTGTTTCAAAAATTTCCGTTTGAGAAGATTGATCGGCAAAAGATGGAGCGGGACGATGAATTTCCCAGCGGTCCTTGGAATCAACCGGACCAAGTGCATCAATTGGATCTCCAAGCACGTTCAGCAAGCGACCAAGCGTTTTTTCACCAACCGGAACTGTAATTGATTTTCCGGTGGAATTGGCTTCCTGTCCGCGAACAAGTCCATCGGTGGAATCCATCGCAACGCCACGAACCTGGCCATCACCAAGTTGCTGTTGGATTTCTACCACCAGCTTGTTTTTGCCATTCATAACTTCAACAGTTTCCAAAAGTCTTGGGAGTTCCTCTGCCGGAAAGGCAAAGTCCACAACGGGACCAATAACCTGAGTAATTTTTCCTTTTGCCATAGTTATTTTTTTAAATATTAATTATTTTATTGATAGGGAAAGCCTGATTCTGTTTCTAACTTCCTGCCACCACTTCCAGGATTTGAGTCGTAATCTTGGCCTGACGAGCTTTGTTGTAGTTCAAAGTTAAATTGTCGACAATTTCCGTAGCGTTGTCCGATGCCTGTCTCATTGCCATCATGCGCGCGCTTTGTTCTGAAGCCACGGATTCAAGCAAAGTCTGATAAACCATTGTTTCAATATAACGATGCAAAAGTTCATCCAAAAGCAGTTCTTTTTTAGGCTCAAAAATATATGAACGTTTGGTTTCTGAACTTGCCGCGCTCTTTTCCAAAGTCACCGGCAACAACCTTTGCACAATAGGTTTTTGGCTTATTGTTGAGTAAAAATGGTTGTAAACCATATAAACTTCATCCAATTTTCCATTCAAAAAATCATCAACAACCACACGGCTGATACCAAGTGAATCAAGATAAGAAATTTTATCGGGCATCGTTTCAAAATCAGCCAAAACCGCTTTACCAATGCGTTCCATAGCCTGGCGCCCCTTTTTACCAACAGTGATAACGGTTTCTTGAGTCTGATTTTTTTCTTTCAAAATCTCGAACATTTTGCGGATCACATTGGTATTAAAAGCGCCGCAAAGTCCACGATTTCCGGTAATAAAAATGTAAGCAACATTCTTAACACTTTTCTTGCTTTTAAGCAGAGGATGCGAAAGTTTTGGATCACTCAAATACACCAGATTGGAAATAATTTGCGTAAGTTTACCCAAATAAGGACGACCTTTTAAGGCCTGGTTCTGAGCACGCTTCATTTTAGAAGCCGCAATCATTTCCATAGCCTTGGTAATCTTCTGAGTCGATTTAACCGACCGAATTCTTAATTTAATATCTCTGAGAGAAGCCATTTAATAAAAATAAATATTTTTGTTCGAGGAGGTGGCAGAATTCACTGAGGACATCCGGGGTAGGGGCCCTGTGTCCGAAGGGGATTCTGCCATCTCCTCGAACACACCTAAAAGATTTGAAAATTACTTCGTCCAACCGTTTTTAAATTCAACAATTGCGTTCTTAAGTTGTGCTTCCAATTCGGAAGTGAACTTCTTGGCAATTAGCAGTTCTTCCTGCAGATTCTTGTATTTAGTATCCATGAAATCGTGCAGTTTTGTTTCAAAACTCTGGATATCACTTACCGCTACATCATCCAACAAACCGGAATTCACAGCGTAAATAATTGCAACCTGCTTGGCAACGGAAAGCGGTCGATATTGTGGTTGTTTCAATACTTCTGTCATGCGTTGGCCACGTTCCAACAACGCTTTTGTTTGTGGATCAAGATCTGAACCAATTTGCGCAAAGCTTTCCATTTCACGGAATTGAGACAAACTTAAACGTAAGTTACCGGCAACTTTTTTCATAACCGGAACCTGAGCGGAGCCACCTACGCGTGATACGGAAATACCGGCATTAATAGCAGGACGTTTACCGGCATAGAAAAGTTCAGCTTCCAAATAAATCTGACCATCTGTAATTGAAATTACGTTGGTTGGAATATAAGCGGAAACGTCACCGGCCTGTGTTTCAATAATTGGCAAAGCGGTTAATGATCCACCACCCAAGTCATCCGCAAGGCGGGAAGCACGTTCCAACAAACGGGAATGCAAATAAAATACATCGCCCGGATACGCTTCACGACCCGGTGGACGGCGTAACAACAAGGAAACTTCACGGTAAGCCCACGCATGTTTGGAAAGATCATCATAAACAATCAAAGCATCTTTACCGCTGTACATAACGTCTTCCGCCATGGCGCAACCGGTATAAGGAGCAATAAAACTCAAAGCCGCAGCATCGGAAGCTGTAGCCACAATCACAGTTGTATATTCCATAGCACCGGATTGTTCCAATTTGTTTACTACGGTTGCAATAGTTGATTGTTTCTGGCCGATCGCAACATAAAAACAATGTACCTTTTGGCCTTTTTGATTGATGATTGTATCGATCGCGATCGCAGTTTTACCAATTTGGCGATCACCGATAATAAGTTCACGTTGACCACGACCAATCGGGATCATGGCATCAACGGCTTTAATACCTGTTTGCAAAGGAGTATTAACCGACTTGCGGGAAATTACACCTTCGGCTTTATGTTCAATTGGACGGAATTTGGTAGTCTTAACCGGTCCTTTTCCAT
Source organism: Candidatus Altimarinota bacterium (assembly GCA_041659405.1). Taxonomy (GTDB): domain Bacteria; phylum Patescibacteriota; class Gracilibacteria; order UBA1369; family UBA1369; genus JBAZYK01. The sequence goes on along the minus strand of JBAZYK010000001.1, from coordinate 151,019 downwards.
CTACAGGTTGTCCAAGAGCATTCACAACACGGCCGGTAAGCGCTTCACCAACAGGAACTTCCATCACGCGGCCGGTACTCTTAACCATATCGCCTTCTTTCAAATGTTTACCCAGATCAAACAAAATACAGCCAACGGTATCATGGCTTAAGTTAATAGCCATACCAAAGGTGCCGCCTGGAAACTCAATCATTTCACCCATCTTCACGTCATTCAAGCCGCTTACCTGGGCAACTCCATCACCAATCGAGACGATGGCTCCAACACCGGTTTTCTCAGGTTGAAATTGATAATTTTCCAGTTGTTTTGCCAGGAATTCTGTAATCTCTTGGGCATTAATTTGCATAGTTTTTAAAATTATTAATTACTAATTTTTAGTTGAAAGGGGTTTCGTGATGCAAAAGATATTTTTGCAAATTTGTAAGATAATGTTGAACCGAAAAGTCAGTCAGATAGCCCCTTTCAAAGATTTGCACGCCACCAATAAGTGCAGCATCAGTTTTAAAATGGACCGATATTTTTTTCTTCATTTTCTCTTCAAGTTTTTTAATCAGATTATGTTCTTCATCCTTGCTTAAAGGCCGCGCCGAAGCAATCACAACCTCTTCAATGCCTTTAGCTTCATGATAAATCTGGCTGTAAGCTTCATAAACCTTTGGTAATAAAACCAATTTTCTAGCTGAAGCCAGCATTTTTAACAAATTCACAACAAGCAGATTTACTTTACCTTCAAAAGTTTTATCCAAAACCAGGTCTCGTGCGGATTTCTCCATCAGAGAAAGCGAATCCATCATTTTTTTAATCTTAACATGATGATAAAGTTCGCAAACCGCTTTTAGCTCATGCAAAATAGGGGCTTCCTCCTGTTTTTTTGAAGCGACTTCATAGAGCGCTTTGCCGTATTTTAAATGAGAATTTGTTGAGATCATGCACTGATTGAATTAAGACTTTCGTCAATAAATTTAGCATCTTTTTGAGCATCCAATTTTTCTTTCAGGATGTTTTCTGTAGCTTTAATTATAATGTTTACAGCCTTACTCTTTAGTTCCTGCAAAGTTTTGGATTTTTCCATTTCAACCAATTGATGGCCGGACTTAATGATTTGGCCGGCTTCGGTATGGGCGTTTCCAACAATTCCGGATTTGAGTTCTTCACCGGCTTTGCGAGCTTTCTCCATAACCTGCTGGCCTTCCATATTGGCTTTTTTAACAATTTCAGCCTGAGTAACGGTAGCTTCACTTAACATTTTGTCTGCTTTATCTGCGTTTTCAACGCCATCCTTTATTTTCTTCTCACGCTCGGTCATCATCTTAAGAAGAGGTTTGTAAAGAATGAAATACAAAGCAAGCATCAATATCAACAGGTTTAAAACCTGTGTGAGCACCACAACCGGTTGAATTGAAAGCCCTTGAGTTTCATGCTCTTTTTCCGGAACCAGCGTTTGAGCTTCAGTTCCGGTTTTTGCCTGGGCATTTTCAGCATTAATGTTCTCTGTAGCTTCCGCAGGGGATGCCAGAGCAATCTGGGCGAATATTAGTTCGTTCATAAATTTTTAAACAAATAAGCCATTTCCATAAAGCTATTAAGCTTTATTTAAGATCAAAATAGCGATAACGAAAGAGAAAATACCAAGACCTTCAGCGAAAGCCGCAGAAAGAATCATATTCAACTGAATTTTTGCAGCAGCTTCCGGCTGACGAGCAATGGATTCAACAGCTTTTGAACCGATACGACCGATTGAGAACGCTGGCATTAATACGCCTAGACCAATTGCGATGGCTGCAGCGAGAGTAGTAAGACTCATATTTTAAATGAGTTAAGAAATAAATGTGAGATAATCTCTCAGTGGCGGCTTTTAAGATGATTAATCAATCCTTAAAAGCCAGCATCAAGCTATTATGCCGGTACACCGGATTTTCCATGTTGCGCTCTACCAACAATGACGTCGATAGGAGCAGACTGTTCTTCTTTGGTAGGAGCAATTACTTCATTGTCTTCTTCTTCATGAGCCGTATTCAGGGTCGTAAATGTTAAGAACAAAACCGAGAATACAAACGCCTGAATCAAACCGATAATAACTTCAAGACCCATAAATGGCAGAGGGAAGGCCGGCCCAATCAATAAGAATGCCACAGTTAAAACGATTTCTCCTCCAAAAATATTTCCAAAAAGACGAAGAGCAAGCGCAAGCGGACGAACCAATTCCGAAACAATATGCAAAAGTCCAACAAAGAAGTCAATAATTCCCATTCCACCTCCGGTGAAAAGGGCTTTTAAATTCACAAAGTGTCCAAGGTGTCCCAAAAAACCATGTGATTTCATTCCCTGATATTCAAAATAAATGAAGGCCACAAGCGCAAAAGCGGCCGTGGTATTCAAGTCGCTGGTAGGGGCGCGTAAAAAACCTGATTCTTCAGCGATTAAACCCATGGCAATCCCAAGCCAGTTGGAAAAAAGAATCGTCAAAAAGAAAGTTATAAAAATCGTGAAATGCTTCTTTGCGGCCTTTCCGCCAACTTCTTCCATAAAGTTATAAAGGCCATGAAGCGACCATTCCACAAAATTTTGGAAGAACCCTTTAGGAACAAACTTCAATGTCAGACGAACAGCCAAAGCCAGCCCAATCAAAATCGCCATTACAACCCACATCGTAATAACTGTATTGGTAACCGGAATTCCAGGTGCAATTTGGAAAACCGTTTTTGGTGAAAGATGAATTTCTAGGTCTTGGATTCCCACTTTTACTTAATTTAAGAATTAGCAATTACTAATTTGGATGAACTAGCCATGCATTTTAGGTTGCATTTTTAAAAAGTCAACCCCCGGTTTTTTCAAACGGGCTATTGTCAAAAGGTTCATCGTTGATACTGATCTGGCTGTAACAAAGCCGCTTTTTGCAGGTATTGACTATAAACTTCAGAATTATGATTATCGGGATTATTGTTTGATATGTCTACTCCTTTTCGATACAAAAGATCCGCTTCAATCAGGCGCACATCATGAAAAAAGACAAACCAGGATCCCGCACCAAGTACCAATAAAACAAATATGATTTTGAAAAAAATATTTATCCGCATGCGCGAAGTACCCATTTCGACGAGGCCAACAGCCGAGTGCGAAGTGTCCGGGATAGTCGGCTTTGATTTTGCAAACAGCCGCTGAGCAAGCTTCTTGCTGTTATCGTCAGGCGGTAGATATTGCAGCAATACAGCCACAAACAGAAAGAAATAAACCCACAACGTGGTAACCGAAAATCCGAATTGATTGGAAACAAACAGGGCCAGAATTCCGCTTAATAATCCCAAATAATACCAGGATGATTGGCTTTTATCATTGATGATTTTTTTTGTCGCGATAACGAAAAATAAAATTAAAAATCCCAGATAGGCCATAAGTCCGGGTATGCCAATTTGCACGGCCATATCCAGAATTTCATTGTGAGCACGGTCGGGATATGCACCTTTTAATGGTGAAGTGTTGATATTTTTAGGGGCAAAATTTGGAAACGTTAACGCGAAAGTTTCCGGCCCATAACCAAGCAGAGGTCTAGCCAAGATTTGGCGTGTTACAGCCGGCCAAAGCTCCAGGCGGGTTTCCGCGGAAACGGTATATTGACCCTGAAATTTTAGTCTCTCCAGAAAAGTTGATTTCCAGTTCTGCCCAAAAAGATTCACAACAACCACAAATCCAACTATTACCAAAATTCCTCCTACTGTTACCCAAAATACTCCCGGTGAATGTTTCTTCTTTGCCATTACCCAAAATGCAAAAAACAGACCTATGGCAAGCCCCACAAAAGCCGCGCGACTATATGTAAAATAAAGTGCCGTAAAATTTAGCAGAAGCGCCAAAACAAGCATGGTTTTTGTAAAAATGTTTTTTGAGGTGGCTCTATTTTTCTTTGATTCTTCCTCGTTTTCCACAAGCCGTATCAGCATCAACGGAATAATCATTACCAAAATACTGCCCAAATAATTTGGATTGGCCATGGTTCCATAAATTCTGCCTTCAAAAGCCTGATCGTTCCAGAAAGCCAAAAATCCCGGCAAAAATTTTTGCAAAAGCGCAATTACCGAAACCAGACTCACCGAAATAAAAATGGTTTTTATGATTCGCCGAACTTGGGTTTCGCGACTGGTTTTATCGGCCTGTGAGCCAATTTGCAGAAAAACAATCAGCGCGAAAATTACATAACACGAAAAAGTATAAAGCCCCTGAAAGCGTGGATAAAAGCCGAAAATACTAACAATCGGTGACGTCGAAAAGATTGTCGCCAATAGATAAAAAGTCAAAAACGCTCCGCCAAAAATCCAAAGCCATTTGATCATTTTTGACCTGCCAAATTTCATCCCATGCCTGCCGATCCTGATCAAAAACAGCAAAAGCATAATCCAGGTCACCACCCTAAAAAGCACCACTTTTGGTATTTCAAAGGTGGTGTAAAGACTCGGCAAAAAGACCAAGGGTAAAGCAAAAACAACCGTTAACCACAATAACTCAATCACTTCATCAAGCACGCACGAAGTGCTTATTTTTTGAAAATGCTTAACCATACGCAGGTAAATAACCAACCTTCTGTCATCTTACCAGCAAAGGCTTAAGCATAACAAAATCTCTTGCGCCCCTTCAGTGAAAAAGCCCTTGACACTTTTTTGAAAATTCATAGAATGAATGCCAATGAAAGTTTCAAAAACAATGAATCTCTTCACGGAAAGAGGTTTTTTATGATTTAACTATAATGATTAATTTAGCGGAACAAATAGATTTGCCTCACCGCATTGTGCAAAGCCCGGAATTCGCTGATCTTTCAGATTATGCTGAAGAATTGAATTCAAAACCTGACGCACCAATCAAGGGCTTAATCAGAGACCTGGTCACACGTGCGTTTACGAAATATGGCATGCTCGAGCACGAATTTATGGCAATTTTCCGCAATGGATTTGCAACTTCTTTGGCTGCCGATTTTATCAAGAACATTCAAGCGCCGACTGAAAATATTGAAAACCCATTAACGCCGGAAGATCCGCAGTTTCAGGAAGCAAAAGCAAAACTTCTCAAATTTTTAAATAGATATGAAAAAAGTATAGCTTCACTCTATCAAAATTTACAAAAATTGAAGAAGCAATATCCCGATTTGAAAGTTATTGACTTGTTTGATAGTGAACTTAAGGCACTCCTGGTTGAAAAAATCAATGAAACTGCCGCGCATATTTCCAAAAAAACTTTTCGTGAAGAATTTGGAGCAGACGCGGAAGAATTTATGAAAGAGTATATTTTCCCACGACTGATATCACGGAAAAACACTGAAGTAATAGCGAATACGGGAAACATTAAGAAATTTATTGAATTTTTGAATGAAAATGAAATTTTAGATGAACATGTTATTCATAATGAGCTTTATCGGTGGTTTCTTGGAACCGAAGATCAGACCGAAACATCCACGGATAGTATTCGTGGAGCGGTAGATGCAAATTTACCACAGGATTCCAATGGATTCCCTCGAGAAAACGAAGCGGATTTTGACAAAGTCTGGACCAGATTTTTTGAGCCGGTAATTGCTGATGCCCGTGCCGCGGAAATGAGTGATGAGCCCGATTTTGATGAATTTACAAGTACCAATCAACGTGGAATGGAAAAAGTAATTTCGGCACCAACCATTAAAAAAGCTGTCTGGAAATTTCTTTTGGCAAAACCGGAACATCGGGCCCCATTGCTTAGACATTACACCAGTAATAATGACCGGGAAACACTGGCTAAAGATCTTGGACAGGCCAAGGATTTTATTGAATGGAGCTTTAATGAGTTTTTTGCCGACACTGATCAAAATGATCCGGTCAGAAAAGAATATGATTTCACGAAAGAAATAATGGCTTCTGACAATGTTGAAGAGCTGTTACAGTGGAGCATTAGACCTGTTTATTTATTGCGGAAACTTCCAAAAGAGCGGCAGGAAGCATTAATAAAAAAGCATGGAAGATCCAATGTTTTAAAAGTGTTAAGTCATGAAGCCGGAACCGTTTTAAAATACATGATAATCGTTAGAAAATGTGCCAACATTAGAGATGTTCAAAATCGAATCAAGGATCGTGATGCCATTAGAGATTTCTTTATTGAATTTCTTGAGATGGGCGAGCTGACCGAAGAGAAAATTAAAACAATCTCTTTTAGAGTTAAAGAAAATCCAAACGGAAGCAACGGTAACAGGTATGATTTTATAACTGATGAAAAATCTCTTCAGGATCGACCAGCCGAGAAAAATACAGGTGAAGATGGCTCGGTACTGCACGAAATCGAGAACAAGAAATTTTATCAAACTACTGTAACTATTCCCACCCATGAGGGGCCAAAAACAATTCCTGTTTATTTTTATGCCAACGAAAATGAACAATTATTTCACGATAAAGATCTTTTTTCCATAATATCCAATTTTCTTCGTGAAGGAAAAAAACATCCGGATTTTACCGACTTGGTGCGCACCAGCATTATTCCGGTTAATCCGGCAGATTATGAAGATCTGCGTAAATATTTTGCCAGAAATTTCATGACTGATGGTAAAAAAACGACACGCTTCACCGAAGAAAAAGAGCAAAATGAAAACAGCGCTTTTCCCGCACACAATAGGGAAAATATGTCCGGATATGCCTTTGTTGGTAAAGATCAAACCAGGATGAATTTTGAAATAACGGTTGTTCAAAACTTAAAGGATTTTTTGCTTTACAGTGTCAGTGATAACACCGAAAGCTCATACAAAAAATATCGTGCCAAGCGTGAAGCGCCTGTCATAGACCATATTCTGCATCCTGCAGTAGTTTACGGTTCACAAACCTACAGAAAACGTGAAAAAATAGCCGCCAGACAAACTGCTCGAAAAATTGTCATGAACAGTGGAAGCTTTAAAACTTCAGCAAGGTAGTAGCCACAGAAAGACCAGGTCGACCACATCAAGCCAACATCAAACCACCGGCGGACATTGACATAAGTCACGAAAGGTGTAAAATAGAAAAGATTTAATAAAATATAACAAAATTGAGATGAACCATGGAAATACATCACCTGAAAAACAAGGCCCGGAAAGTGGGCGCGATGATGAATCTCCCCAAAGTGGGGTGGATAGATACCCAATTGACCTAGTGGCTTATCAACAGGCCCGTATCAAGGCTCTAGCTTTGCGTAATAGACATAACCATAGTTTCTATAAACCTATCGACCAAGAATCATTTGCTGCATTTTTAACTAATGATCAGTTATCCAAAGGCTTGACGCAAGCAGAAAGAATTTTGCTCTTAAAAGGGATTTCCGGAATTCCCGGTAGAACAGAGAAGGATAATGCAAAGGTGCTCAGAACGATCAAAAGGCTTAGTGGGGAAACCAGAGAAAAAATTCACGGACAAGGAGGACCGATCAGTCGGGTACGCCCATCAACAACTCCACCGAAAGCAGGTTCAGTTGATGAAGCTGAGCAATCTCCAGATGATGACAGAGCGGACGATGAATCAGACGTTGCTTAATTTATTCAAGCACGCGCGAAGTGCCTATTTCTACCGCAAGCTGAGCGAGCTTTATTTGCGATTACAAACTTCTGGTCTTTGTTTCCTCCAGAATCTTTGACGCAAACTCATCCTTACTCATTGTAGTTTGATCTTTGGTCTTTCTGCTGCGGACGGAAACGTCACCACTTTCCACTTCCTTGTCGCCCACGATCAGCATGTAAGGCACTTTTTTAAGTTCGGCCGCGCGAATTTTTTTGCCAAGGCTTTCATTGTTTTCGTCTATTTCAACGCGAATGCCTTTGTCCAAAAAATCTTCATGCAGTTTTCGACCATATTCAAGATGCTTTTCCGAAACCGGCAAAATCATCACCTGAAGTGGAGCCAACCAGGTTGGGAAAGAACCACCAAAGTGCTCAATCAAAATACCTAAAAAGCGTTCAGTAGAGCCAAGAATAGCCCTGTGGACAACTACCGGTCTTTCTTTGCCACCTTCAGCAGTTACATATTCAAGGTCAAATCTTTGCGGCAAATTCATATCCAACTGAATCGTGGAAAGTTGCCAGTCACGGCCCAAAACATCTTTGAAAATAAAGTCCAGTTTAGGTCCATAGAAAGCCGCTTCTCCCACGCCGATTTCATGCTTCCAACCACGTTTTTCAATCAAGTCTTGTAGCGCCGCTTCACTGTTTTTCCAAATCTCGGGATCGCCGATATATTTTTCTTTATTGGCAGGATCATGCGTAGAAATGCGCACCCAGAAATCATTAAAACCAAAAGTTTTATAAACATCCGCAACCATATCCAGCATCAAATTAATCTCCTGCCCGATCTGATCCGGTCGCATAAACACATGACAATCGTCCTGTGTCAGCGCGCGAACGCGGGTCAGTCCATTCAATTCTCCGGATTTTTCATAGCGATAATTGGTGGTCGTGCAAACATAACGCACCGGAAGATCACGGTAAGAATGCGGCAAACTCTTATAAAGCATCATAAAATGCGGACAGTTCATCGGCTTCAAATAATAATCAGCCTCATCCTGCAAAGACATTGGCGGATACATTGCGTCATATTTTTGCAGATGTCCGGAAATTTCATAAAGACGGCCTTTGGTGATATGTGGGATCCAGATCGGCAAATAACCACGTCGTTCCTGCAATTCGGTAATATAGTTTTCCAAAGTGCGTCTTAAAATTGCGCCCTTAGGATAAAAAAGCGGCATGCCCGGGCCAATTTCGTCAATAATCGTAAAGAGTTCAAGTTCTTTGCCGAGTTTGCGATGATCGCGTTTTTTGGCTTCTTCCAGATGTTGTAAATAATCATGGAGTTCCTGTTTGGTCTTAAAACAAACACCATAAATACGCTGTAACATCGGACGTTTTTCATCACCGCGCCAGTACGCTCCGGCAATTTTTGTTAACTTAAATACACCTGTTTTTCCGGTATTTTCAGTGTGCCCACCGCGACACAAATCCGAAAATTTAAGATCACCGGGATTACCGCTTTTACCTTTATAATTAGCCGGCAAACGGTTCTCATAGAAGGTCACGATTTTTTCACCTCCATCTTTAAGATCCGACGCAATTTCCATTTTATAAGGCTGTCCAACTTTCTTAAAAAACTCGATCGCTTTTTCAACAGGCTCTTCCAATCTTTCAAAAATTTGTCTTTCATTAGCGATTCTTTCCATTTTTCCCTGTAAAAGTTCCAAATCTTCCGGAATCAAAGTTCGCGGCAAATCAAAATCATAATAAAAGCCATTTTCAATGGTTGGCCCAATCGCCAACTTGGCATCCGGAAACATTTCCAAAATCGCCTGCGCCAGCATATGCGAGCAAGTATGGCGCATGCCGTGGAGCTCTTCTTCTTCCGGTGATTTTTGCTTGGTATCATTCATTATCGTAGTTTTTTAAAAATTCAGACTGATTAGACACCGATGAGTTTAGCTAAAGGTGCTTTGTACGTCAAAATAATCAAATAAAATGGATTTTCATGGTGCGTGAAAACCAACCGATATAGGCTTACATCAAATCTTTTAGGCTTTTAAGAGTTTTGGTTTTGCCGGTTTTATATTCTTGTTCAGCTATTTTTGCCATATTTAAAAGTTCATCTTCACTGATGAGTTCTTCTTTTGGTTTTTTGTCTCGGAGGTCAATGTTCAATATGGATCGCATAAATTATAGAAAAGTAATTAGTAAACAATCGTAATACAATATTACTTACGAATGCAAAATTTACTGAAAAGAAATGGTTAAGGTGAGTATACACTCACCCATAAAATATCTATCAAATTAGTCATCATGATTTGAGGATTTAGTGTGGATTTATTGCCTAAACAGAGGGAAAATTTGGATATGACATACATGGAATTTTATTCAAAATTTAACCCAAGAAAATATGCAAACAAATCTTCAAAAAATAACGGTTCAGGAAAAAATTCTGCATGAAAAATTTGTAACGTTTGGCAGGAACGCCAAGGAATGGATTTGGAAGTGCTCTTTACTGCTTCCAGAAATCGAAAAGTACGAAATTTGGAAGAAAAAAGGTTTCAGGGACATTTACGAATATGCGGCAAAGTTGGCGGGGATGAGCCATCCTTCGGTCGATGATGCTTTGTGGGTTTTGAAGAAAATTGAAGACAAACCGGCTTTGCTGAAAGTTGTGGAAACAAAAGGAATTAATGCGGTTCGGCCATTAGTGAAAATCGCGACTCAAGAAGATGCGAATTTCTGGGCTGAAAAAGCGATGGAAATGAGCAATCACACCTTAAGAACCTACGTTCAAGAATTTAAGAAAGTTGAAAATTTCGATACTGAAAATTTGCAAAACAAAAACTTGCATCATACAAACAATGAAACCGGCCAAAATCAAATTGGCTTATTTGAGCCAAAATCTGAGGATATTTCTTGGGACGTCCCGAAAATCCCGAATACGCCAGAAACTTTTCAATCCGTCAAAAAGCTTGTGGCCATGCAGCTTGATCCGGAAATTCTGGCTCAACTGGAAAAACTTAAAGGCGAAAATGGTGACTGGAATGATCTGATGAAACAACTTTTGCAGATGCGTGAAGAACATCTTGAAGAGCAAAAACCGGATCCGGTGAAGACCGATTCGCGGCATATTCCGGCCAAAATCGACCGATATGTTACTTCAAGAACCAACGGCCAGTGCGCGTTTCCGGGCTGCAATAAAAAACTCAACATCAAACACCACACGCAAAGATTTGCGCTCGAAAATGTTCACGACTCTGATCGGCTTTATGGCTTATGCAAGGCACACGAACGCATTGCACATTTGGGACTAATTGAAAATGAAGATTTGTCGCCAAGGTTGTGGAAAGTCCGAAAATCGGCTGATGTAACCAGCGAAATCGGCAAAGCAAAGTATGTGATTGATCAGGTTGTGCAACGGTTTAGAGCTTTCCCCGCGTGATCGGAAAGTGCAGAGATTTAGAGCCCCACCCGCGTGATCGACATGTACAAAAAATCAGAGCATTTGGGCAGAGTCGACTTTGGGCCAAATGCCTTTCAAAGCATGCGACTCTAGGGATTCAAAATTGACCATGGGGCTAGTGGATGCTATAAGGGAGCCACACGCAAAACAACGCGCAAAACACGCCCATGTACCCTGAAATTTCTTACGCGCATCCCCGCTAAAACTCCACCATGCATCTGAAAAAACTCATTTTAGAACAGTTCCGTAATCACCAAAAATTCGAGCTCGAGTTTGACTCAAGTCAGCCCGTAACCTACATCGTGGGCGAAAATGCGCAGGGCAAAACTAACATTCTTGAAGCCATTTATTTGTTGGCGCTGACCAAATCTTTTCGCACCAATAATCACGAAGATATGGTCCAGTGGGAAACCGAATTTGGGCGTGTTAAAGGCTTTTTTGCGGTAGATGCCGCGTCGAACCGCGCTACAGGACACCCCGCTGCAGATGCCGAATTTTTAAAACGAACCGCTGACAGTTTGAGCGCCAATTCCACCACGGGGCTATCTCAATTTTTCAATTCCAGCTACAACCAGCCCTTTGAGCTTGAGGTTTTTTTAGGTCGACCTCCGCATCCTGGCAAGGTTCACAAAAAAAATGGTGTTAAGACCAGTGCCGCCAATTTTATCGGCTCATTTCAGGTGGTGTTTTTTCATCCGGAAGATTTGAATATGCTTTATCTGGGGCCGGATTTACGCCGTCGTTATCTGGATATTTTGAATCTTCAAATCAACAAAAAATATTATCAGGCTTTGCGGGCATATCGTCGTATTTTGGATCAAAGAAACACGCTTTTGCATCAGTTGAAAGATGGATATGCCAAAGCTGCCGACGTGGAAATTTGGGACGAGCAGCTGATTGAAAACGGCAGTGTTCTGATTCAGGAACGCGCCAAATCAATTGAATTTTTTCATCAAAATTTGCAGGCGCAGTACCGAAAAATTTCGCAGGGGAATGAGGAAGTTACCGCTCACTATCAACATTGTTTGGGTGATTATTTGCCAACAGGTGATTCCGCAAAAAAAACAAATTTTTCAAGTACGGCGGATTCCCGCACAACAGCGGAATCCATCAGCAACATTTCACTCGAACAAATTAAGGAAGCTTATCAAAAAGCGCTCAAGGCCGCTCAACCTAAAGATTTCAAATCCGAACACACCAGCATCGGGCCGCACCGTGATGACCTGGTGTTTTACCTGAATGGGCTGCCACTTTCACAGCATGCTTCTCGCGGGGAATATCGTTCATTGCTGCTAAGTCTTAAACTTTTGGAGCTTGAATTTTATCAGCAAAAATCCGGCCAAAAGCCTTTACTTTTATTGGATGACGTTTTCTCCGAGCTTGATGGTAGTCGCCAAAGAATGCTGTTGGAAGCCATTCAAACGCATCAAACCATTATTACGGCAACTCATGAAATCGAACCGGACCTCGCCGCCGACCTCAATCTCGGTGAAAAAACTATTCGCCAACATCAGCAGTTAAATTTAAAAACAAAAATTGCAAATAAAATGCACGCGGCTGTGGAAGATCAGCCATTCTAAGGCCTTTTTAAAATCCTGGCAAAAATCGGCGAAAGGTGTTATAATAACATAACGTCAAAAGCCGAATCCAAAATAAAAACAAAATCAAAATGCCCACAGCTCTCACCAGTATTTTTACAGAAAATTTTGTTAAAATCGCCCTTTCCATTCTTCTGGCCATCGTTCCGGCCTGCATTTGGGGCTACATTTTTTATAAAAAACAGGTCGGTAAAAAAAGCATGTCGCTGATTACGTTTATTGCAGGCGCAGTTTCGGTTGCGCCGCTAATGGTTTACAAATACATGTGGCAATACTTTCCCTGGCTTAATGCCTTCCAATACACGCATCCGTTCAAGGACGATCTGATTGGATTTGCGAGTTTTGGCCTTATTCCACTTGAAGTTATTTTGACATTTTTGATTGTTGGAGTGATTGAAGAGGTGACCAAATTTTGGGCTATGAAAGCCACAGATCGCGGAAAAATCTGTTCCGTTGATGATGCGATTGAAATTGCGGTAACTGCCGCGCTTGGCTTTGCTTTCATCGAAAACATCATTTATTTTAATACGATTATTACCAACCGTGGTCCGGAAAATATTTTTTATCCTTTCGTTTTCCGCTCACTATTTTCAACTTTTGCCCACTTAATGTTTTCGGGAGTTTTGGGCTATTACTATGGCCTTGCCCAGTTTGCGGGACCGGTTTTACAGGATGAGCATAACAAAAAACGTTGGCCGATTTTTAGAACCATGGCCAGGATTTTCCATTTTAAAAAAGACGTCCGTTTCAAAGAAGAAAAAATGATGGAAGGCCTGCTGATTGCGATTGGTTTGCATGCCCTTTTTAATCTATTTTTAGAGATGAACTGGACCTTTTTGATTGTTCCATACCTGACCGCCGGTTACATTTTGCTGAGTTATCTGCTTGAAAAAAAAGAGGATCACAAGGAATATGGATTGGTGACAACCGAACGAAACAGTTGATGAAAATTGGCAGGATTTTTGGGAAAAAGCTGACCATTAGATTTGTTTGAGGAGTTATCTCAAAAAGAATACAATAAGCGGGCTAAAAACAAGCCTTCACCAATTTATTTGTGCCAAATTCTATTCTCCAGTATAAAAAATATTTTTTGTTGGATTTGGATGGAACGCTTTACCGCGGTTCTAAACTTTTCCCATACACTAAAAAATTTATTAAAACTTTGCGTGATAGCGGGCGCAAACCGATTTTTTTGAGTAATAATTCTTCCAAAAGCACAGCCGAATATCTGCAGAAGCTAAACAAAATTGGGCTGGCTCCAAAAGAAGATGAAATCTATACGAGTCTGAATGCAACGATTGAATATCTACAGCAGCAAGGTTTGCGCAGGATTTTTTTAATGGCCACGCCGGAAGTTGAGCGTGAATTTGTAGAGGCGGGATTTGAACTTATAAAGCTTGACGAAGAAAATAAAACTCAAAATAGCTTAAATAAGCCAGAAAACAGCCATGAATCTGTGCGCGCGCACACGCATTCATCACAATCTTCAAAAAAATCAACGGCGCATAATGCGCAACGACCTGACCCGGAAATGAGTTCAGCGATCAGCTTTTTTAAAGAAAGTTCTGCGCGCTCGAAAGCCCTGCCTCAAGCAGTAGTTCTTACTTTTGACACCACTTTCAATTACCAAAAATTCTGCATCGCTTACGATTACATCATGGCCGGAGTGCCTTTTTATGCGACTCATCCGGACACGCTTGTGCCCACTACCGATGGATTTCATCCTGATATTGGCACATTGCTAAATGCCTTTGAAACAGCTTTCTCTGCGACCAATCAGGCTAAAGAGGGAGACGCAACCAAGGCGCGCGCAACCACCCGCAAGCCCGTCATCATTGGCAAGCCGCAGCCAATCATTTACCAGCAACTCCAAAAACGACTTAAATGCACCAAAAACGAGATGATCATGATCGGCGATCGCCTTTACACAGACATAAAAGGCGCCAACGATTACGGGATCACAAGCGCCCTGGTTTTAAGTGGGGAAACGACCTTGAAAATGGCTAAAAAAAGCCAAGTCAAGCCGGAACTTATTCTTAAAAATATTGGTGAAATTATTAATTTTTAATCGCGTGAATACCAGCCCTTCCAAAAAACAATCCGATACCACCACGCATAAGGCCAATCCAACCCACTTCGACCTAATCATCATCGGCGGCGGCATCAATGGCGCGGGAATTGCCCGTGACAGCGCTATGCGCGGCCTTAAAGTCCTGCTTGTGGATAAGGACGATTTTGCCTATGGCACAAGCAGCAGATCCACCAAACTCATTCACGGGGGCATCCGTTATCTGGAAAATTACGATTTTAAACTGGTTTGGGAGGCCTGCCACGAGCGCAAAATCCTCACTAAAATCGCGCCACAGCTGGTCCACATGCTCGGCTTTGTGATTCCTGTTTATAAAGGCGATAAACGCCCGGCGTGGCTCGTGAAGCTTGGCATGCTTTTGTATGATTTGATGGCGGGATTCCAGAATCTTAAATGGCACAAAAACCTCAGCAAAAAGGGAGTTCTGAAACTTATTCCCAATCTTAAAAAAGAAGGCTTGAAAGGTGGCGGAATTTATTATGATGCTCAAACCAATGACGCACGGCTTGTATTGGCCAATATTCAGGATGCTGCCAAACATGGTGCGACCGTTAAAAACTATACCGAAGTGGCGACTATTAAAGCGCATTTTTCCATCGACGGAAAAAATGGGAAGCCCAGAGAAGAGCGTGCTGACGGCGTTGAAGTGGTTTGCCAGGACGTGCTCACAGCCGAAAAAACGACTTACATCGCCCCAATTATCGTTAACGCCACCGGCCCGTGGCTCGATCAAAATCTTAAAAAATGGCATGTGGAAGAGGAGCAAGATGAAGCAAGTCAGCCGGGCAAGGAAAACCAGCATGGTTCCAATTCTCCTAAATCATTTCTCAAAAGTCCTTATTCCAACCTACGCCTAACCAAAGGCATTCATTTTTTCATCCCAAAAATTACCAATGAGCAGGCTTTATTGATTGGCGCACAATATGATGGACGTGTCTTTTTCGTGATCCCCTGGGGCGAATATTCGCTGGTTGGAACTACCGATACCGACTATCAAAAAAATCCTGATGAGGTGAAGGCTAATGACGGTGATCGTGATTATCTGCTTACCGAACTCAATCGTTTATTTCCGGAAAAAAAATTAAAATTAAGCGATATTGTTGCCGATTATGCGGGATTGCGTCCGCTTTTGCATGTTGAGGGCGTAAAGGAAGGAGCCGTTACCCGCGAATACAAGCTAAAAACTGACCAGATTGGCTATAACGGGACGCTAATTTCCGTTGTTGGAGGAAAAATAACCACCTATCGCAGATTGGCCCAAAAAGTTACGGATTTGGTGGCCCAAAAAAGAGCTTCTAAATGCCATACCGCCGACCAAAAACTTCCGGGCAGCAATTTCCATGAACAAAATTTCGCCGAATTTAAAAAACATAAACTTGCCCAAAAATCGCAATTACAAGCGCTCGATCCGGATATCGCCGACAATCTACTCAACACCTATGGTAGCCAAATTGACCAGTTTTTGCCGTATTTGGAGGAGCATTTTGGCCAGCACCCGGCTAAAACAAATAAATCTGTGCCCGGGCACAGATCCACGGACAAAACTGAGTCAAAATCGCAGCACGTACCAACGCAGCTCGATCCTGCATCGCGCATTATCTCACAGTCGCCGGTCATTTGGGCCCAACTTTTCTACGGCATAGACCACGAATTCGTGCGCACCGCCGAAGACTTCATTCGCCGAAGAACAGAGCTCTACATCCATCAAAAAAAGCATCCGGAAATGGAAGAAATGATAGGCAAGGAAATGAAAATATAAATTCCACTCCAATTTAAGGCATTTTTAATGAAGCTGATTTGTAAATCCGGCCATTTTATGGTAAAATAAAAAGAAATTCAAAAACAAATTTTATGGCTACGCAAAGCACAATTATAAAACCGTTTTCTATCCAAAATTTTCAAGAGCTTTTCTATAGTTCAAAAGCTATGAAGTATCTTTCCAGGATGGATATTCAGCAGATTGAAAAAGCCATTTCTGAAAAAAATAAAACTTTATTGATGAGACTTTATCCTGTCGTTATTCAGGAAAAATATGTTAATGACAAAATAATCCAGGATTTTATTATTAAAAAAAATCGGTTATTAAATGATTTCGAGGCCGAAGGATCAGGCATTTACAAAAAATATTCCGAAAAATTAATAAAAAATAAACAAAATAAATTAGAACAAAAAGACCTCAGTGAGGCTGAAAATATCCTCAAACAAATATAACTATGATAAAGAAAATCACCTGCTTTAATTACAAAATTAATCTGACCTCAAGGAGGTTTTGTTATGAGGTCAACGTCCAAGAATATCAGCATCCTTTAGCCGAAGCCGGAGAGAAGGCTCTGCCTTCAAAACGAGATGTTGTAATCAATTGGGAAGAACAAAAAACCGAAGTAGAAAAAGCCATCGATAATCACATCGGAAAATTAATGGGAAAAAATATTGCAGCCATCCTTGCCGAAAAGGCTGAGAATGCCGATTTGGATGAGGTCGAAAAAACAAGGTCTGAATATAAGAATGCATTGGCGGGGCTAAAAGCCAAAGTTTTAGAAGCAATACAAAGTAAATTAGCTGAATCAAATGCTAAAATTACGGAAAATGCCAAGCAAACAGCAAAAGAGATGTCTGATGCTTTGCCGCAAGATCTAAAAATGCAGGAAAGATATCGCTCTAATCTTGCCAAGCCCTTCGGTGAATCAGATGAGGATTTTGATAAATTTATGTACGGTGCCGTTGGTAAATTTTATGATAAATCCGTATCATTACGGCCTATTGACGAAGTTATTATTGGAGGAGTTACCAGTTTCGATGATCAAGCCACGATCCCTTATATCAAAAAACCAAGTTATATTGATGCAAGTGGAGTAAGGAAAGAACCGGAAAGGGAGGAAAGTACTTGGTCAAGTGAGCAAATGAAGAGTGCCTTAAAAACAATGTTGCAAGTAATTTATGAAACCGAAGGCCCCGAAGCTGCGGCCGCAAAATATAAAGATTTTGTCGAAGAAGCAAAAAAGGCTCAAAACAAATCAATGACCGGTGGGGCAAATTACATGTCTTTTGTCGATACTTTTCATGACGGGGGATATGAAACATTAGAA
This sequence comes from Candidatus Altimarinota bacterium, assembly GCA_041659405.1. Taxonomy (GTDB): domain Bacteria; phylum Patescibacteriota; class Gracilibacteria; order UBA1369; family UBA1369; genus JBAZYK01. The sequence goes on along the minus strand of JBAZYK010000001.1, from coordinate 133,303 downwards.
GACGGTGGGCCCAATGGAGAAGTTCTCAAGGCAGCCCCAAGAGGAAGCGTTCAATATTGCATAGACCAGGGATTTAATGAGAATAGCCCCGACATAAGCGATACATCCAAATTTACCGGCAGGATTTGGGGATTAATGTTCGAAGCAAATCGCCAATTTAAAGATAATAGTGACTCTGCTGGAGCAAAAGCATTCAAGGGTTATGAAACTTATTTAAAACTCCAGGAGCCTGTCATTCGCGACGAAAAAAATGAAGACACTAGAAATGCTAAAATCGCAGCTCTACAAAGTCCTGTCCAATGGGCGCTTAACAATGCTCCCGAGGGTTTATCTATTTTAGAAAAAAGAGTTATTCTGGGGCCAGAATCAGATTCAAATCAAAAGCAATGGAGAGAATACAGAGAATATGCAAAAACAATTTTCACTAACGACTTTGTTTCTCGAGTTGAAAATACAAATCTAAGAGTAAGGGTTAGAACAATTCTTGAAAGATTATTAAGTGCAGAAGAAGATCAATCAAAATGGCCTGATCTAGTGAAAAACCATTTGGCAAACATTGGAGGTGTCACAAACAAGGCTCAAGATAAAACTCGCATTGATTGGAAAAAAATCACAAAGCTAACTATGGCAGATTTAAAAAGATTTTCTGAAGGGTCGACGACAACTACTGAACAAATCCCAGCAACAGGTCAATCTTTAATGGCACCTGCAGCAAGCCCTGCCGAAGATTCAGCTTCTCAAGCACCTGCTCCAACAGTTGCCGCTGAACCTGCTGCTGCGCCTCAAGTATCCATAGTTTCGTCCGACGCAGCTCCTGCAAGTGTAGAAGCCCCAAAGGAACAAGTGCAAATAAAAATAATAAAAGAAAAAAACAAAAAAGGTAAATTTATCAAACCAGAAGGATATAAAAAAAATAAACTAGAAAAAACTGATTTTAAAAAGCTACCTAAGCCAATAACGGAGAAAGCAGAAGAATTGCTAACTAAGGAAAATACGGATAAAGAGGGAAAGGACTTAGGTTACTACGAAATGTGGCTTGGAAAAAATGAAAATGACAAATATCTCGTAAGAATTTATAGAGCTCATACAGGTGACGAGGCTGAAATTTTGTATTTTGAAAAAGAATCCGCCGAAGCCAAAGTAGCAGCAGCCAGAGATTCTAGGGCAGGCTAATCCGTAAAAAAAACAATTCCCCAAAAGATTGAATTTTAGAATACAAATTACCTGATGCCTAACGATGGGATATCTCTTAATCCAGCCAAAAAAACACACCAAAATCTGTGCGCGCGCACAAGTAAATGAGCGCAATGATTTTTGATTCAATTCTTCATCAGCCCCAATCTTTTTGCGGCCTGGATATAAGCAAGGAGGTCTTTTCTAAGGCCAATTTTAATAACGTAAACAATGATTTTTTGTTTTTCGATACGATAAATTACGCGGTAAGGATCCAGGCGTAAACGATAATATCCTCTTAATTCTGCGCTGAGAGGTTTACCAAAAACATCCGGCGCCTGCGTCAATTTTTTATCAATGGCGCGAACAAGCTTTTTTTGGTCAGCTTTAGAGATTTTTTTAAAATCATCTTTCAGAACCAGTGAATGATAAACGATTTCATACATATTGATCAGCCTTAGGTAGTAGTCAGGTTAAATGCCAAGTTTTTTCCAAACGGCCGATGCGGGAATATAATCACTTTTTTGACTTTTTTCATGGCGCTCTTTAGCCAAATGGCCAAGCACCAGGTCTTCAAAAGTGTCCAGCAGATCTTCTTTTTCCTGATATTTGGTGTAGTTTTGAAGGACCGCAACGGGTTTGCCGCGCTTGGTCACAATAACTGTTTTCATTTTAAGATCGTTAATCAATTTAGGGACTTCAGTACGCAATTCAGTAGCGCCAATAAGCTTCATTTCATCATTAATATTGATCATGGGATGTAGGAATAGTAAATTAAATGTACATTTCAAATGTATACTAAAATAACTATTTCATCAATCAACTTTTAAACCAGCTTAGCACGGATAAGATTAAATAAATCTAAACAGATTATTAAATCTGGTAGAAAGCGCCCCCCATTTGAAACATTAACCTGAAGAATTCCCAAACACGCTCTTGCCCTTTTTAAAATTCCGTGCTAGCCTATCTTGGCTGTATTTAAAGAAGATTTAACCTAAAGGTTAAATTTTTTTATATGCTTTGTTCAGTATTTATTTTCTTGCTGTGACATTGCGAGCGCAGCCGGTCGAGCATCATGATGCGAGACCTTCGCGGAGGCGTACCCGAGGGCAACGACCGAGGGCGAAACGGGCGAGCACATTCGTCCGCTTCGCGTACAAAGCAAGTCCGCAGCGAACAGGCGAAGCGTTCACAGCAAGAAAATAAATACTGAACCTAGAACTTCTAAAAGAATTTTCACTCATGCAACACGACAAAATCATTGTTAAAGGCGCCCGCATCCACAACCTTAAAAACATCAGTGTGGAAATTCCGCGTGACAAATTAACGGTTATGACCGGCCTTTCCGGCTCCGGCAAGTCTTCGCTCGCTTTTGATACCATTTACGCTGAAGGACAAAGAAGATATGTGGAAAGCCTTTCAACCTACGCCCGCCAATTTTTGCAATTGATGGAAAAACCGGATGTTGACTCGATTGAAGGCTTAAGTCCGGCAATTTCCATTGATCAAAAAACTGCCAGCAGGAATCCGCGCTCCACGGTTGGAACCGTAACCGAAATTTACGACTATTTACGTCTTTTATACGCCAAAATCGGTCATCCGCACTGTCCAAATTGCAATAAGCCGATCATGCGCCAAACCGCCAGCCAGATCATTGATACGGTTGGTAACATGCCGGAAAACAAAAAAATTCTCCTCCTTGCGCCGGTTGTTAAAGATCGCAAAGGCAGTCACGTCAAAGTTTTTGAAAAAATTAAAAAAGATGGTTTTGTCCGCGTGCGCGTTGACGGCGAAGTTGTCAGCATTTTAGATATTCCCGAACTCGAAGAAAACAAAAAACATTCGATTGATATTGTGGTTGATCGTCTTGTGGTCAAAAACCTGAAAAGGCTGTTCCAGAAGCTGTCTTCCGGTGATGAGATTGAGCTTCCTAATCCGGATCGTACCCGTTTGGCCGATTCTGTTGAGACTGCTCTTAAACACGGCGAAGGTGTCATGACAATCATGGATAACGACACTAAAGACCAACAAACTTTTTCCGAACATTTTGCCTGCCTGGATTGTGGCGTAAATATTGCTGAAATAAGTCCAAGAAGCTTTTCTTTTAACAGTCCGCAGGGCGCTTGTCCTACCTGTCATGGCCTTGGAACCAAGTTGGAAATTGATCCAAAACTGGTTATCCCAAATGAAAATCTTACTCCGGCCGAAGGCGCGATTATGCCCTGGTCCGCGACAACTTCGCATCTTACTTGGTACAACCGCATTCTGGAATCTGTGGCCAAAACTCACAAATTTTCCATGAACGCGCCGATCAAAAAGCTCAGTCCGGAAATCATGAAAATTATTCTTTATGGCGATAGCAGCAAAAAATATACGGTTCAGATGGGCAACAACGCCGGTGATTCCGCATTTAAAGGCGAATATAACACCACTTTTGAAGGAGTGATCCCAAATCTGGAACGTCGCTATCTGGAGACCGATTCCGACTATATCCGCAAAAAGATCGAAAAATTTATGCGGATTTTAAAGTGCCCTGATTGTCACGGGAATCGTTTGAAACCCGAAATTCTGGCCGTTTTAGTGAATGATAAGTCTATTATTCAAACTACCGAACTTTCCGTTAACAAAGCCATCAACTTCTTCCAAAGTTTAAAAATGAGCGAGATGGAAGAGCAGATCGCGCGTCTTATTTTAAAAGAAATACTTAATCGTTTAAGCTTTTTGCAGGATGTTGGTCTTTCTTATTTAACGCTTGATCGAGCCGCAAACACCCTTTCCGGCGGAGAAGCGCAACGTATTCGTCTGGCAACTCAAATTGGTTCACGTCTTTCTGGGGTTGTTTATGTCTTGGATGAGCCATCTATTGGCCTTCATCAAAATGATAATGCAAAATTAATTAAGACACTTATTTCTTTGCGTGATCTTGGAAATACCGTGATTGTGGTTGAGCATGACGTGGATACCATGCTTGCTTCCGATTATATTTTGGATATTGGTCCCGGCGCGGGAAAAGATGGTGGGCAGGTAATTGCCGCCGGAACTCCTGCGGAAATTATGAAAAATCCAAATTCCATAACCGGACAATATTTAAGCGGCAAAAAAGAAATTTCAATTCCTAAAAAACGCCGCAAGGGGAATGGCAGTTATATAAAAATAGTAAATGCCGGTGAACATAACTTAAGAAATGCTTCCGCCGAATTTCCTCTTGGCACTTTTATTGGTGTTACGGGTGTTTCCGGGTCTGGAAAATCGACGCTTATAAACGATATTTTGGTCAAAGAGGTATCCAAGGTCATTTACGGCACAAAGACCTCTGTAGGGAAGCATGAACGCATTGAAGGCATTGAAAAGCTTGATAAGATCATCAATATCGACCAATCACCAATCGGCAGAACTCCAAGAAGTAATCCTGCCACTTATACCGGCGTTTTTACCGAGGTTCGTGATCTTTTTGCATCAACCCCGGAATCCAAACTTCGTGGCTATAAATCCGGACGTTTTAGCTTTAATGTTAAAGGTGGTCGTTGTGAAGCCTGTGCCGGAGACGGTATCAAAAAAATTGAAATGCACTTTTTGCCTGATATTTACGTTCCATGTGAGGTTTGTAAGGGCAAACGCTATAATCACGAAGCCCTGGAAGTCACTTATCGCGGAAAAAATATTGCCGATGTCTTGGAAATGACCGTTGCGGAAGCTTTGGAATTTTTCCAGGCAATCCCAAATATCAAAGCCAAACTGGAAACTTTATATGAAGTTGGTTTGAGTTATATCCATTTGGGCCAGTCTGCTACAACTCTTTCCGGAGGTGAGGCGCAGCGTATTAAACTTGCCACCGAGCTTTCCAAGAAATCTACAGGTCAGACTTTATATGTTTTGGATGAGCCAACCACCGGTTTGCATTTTGATGATGTTAAGAAATTATTGGATGTACTGCAAAGGCTGGTGGAAAAAGGCAATACAGTGCTTTGTATTGAACACAACCTTGATGTGATTAAATCCGTTGATTACATTATTGATTTGGGCCCAGAAGGCGGAGAAAATGGCGGAGAAGTCATCGCCAAAGGCACACCCGAGCAGGTAGCCAAGGTCGCCGCATCATACACGGGCCAATGGCTTAAAAAGGTGCTAAAATAATCTTCCTTAAGATTAGCCATAATATAGTTCAACCCTGGAAGGGTTATTTTATACAAAATTTAGCCAAACTCTTTTAAACGGAGTTTGGCTTTTTTATATTTAAATTGATTCAAACCAACCCCTATTAGATTTAATAGAATTGCCTAGAGTTTAATAGAATTGCCTAAAATATAATAGAATTTAATCAAAGCAATGTACATAAGGTGTTCAAAACTCGTTGATAAACTGTTTAATAAAGTTTAATAGAATGGCCTAGACTTAAATTAACTTGCTAAAAATCTTGAATAGTTATGTTGTTTGTGATATAAGTATCCCAGATAAATAAACAAAGGTTTATATCATTGTCTGTTCATTAAAATAATGTTAAACTTTAGTTAGATTGTCTTGGATTGGTTAAAAGGTTTAAAAACTTTTAAATCAAGCCCCAATGACTTATTACTAATTAAAGTTGAGCTAGATGGAAGAAAATATTCTTACTCCAGATCAGGTTGCCCAGAAGTTGCAAATGCACCCCTTCACTGTCTTAAAATTTATAAAACAAGGTAAATTGAAGGCCAGTAAGTTGGGAAGGGTATATCGGATCCGTGAAAGCGATGTTAGTCGCTTTCTGGATGAGCAGGCGGAGACGTCTGTAGCAAAGTCCAGAAAGAGTTTGACTCCCAAAGAAACTTCTCAAGTTTCACTCGACCTCGTAGTAGAGACGAAAGAAGATGCTTTAAAAAGTCCAAATATCGAACAACACGAAAATGTAGTAATAAAAGCAGCACCGGCCTTAAATCCAAAAGAGCTGATGTTACCTGAATTCCCATCCGGCAAATCAAAAAAGTCAGATTCCCCAAAGAATCCTGACGGTAATGTTGTACCCAAAAAACGGCTTGATCCAGCAGATAAAATGTTCGAACTGGACCACTACGTCCTTGAATAGGGGTACTACAAATTGAAAAACATCTTCATTTACATACAAAATCAAACCAACTTAAAGAATGATCTTTAATTGTCTCAATTGCGGGATATCTATTTCCACTAAATGTGAACGCTGCATGTATTGCAGAACTGATAACAGTGAAATTATCGGAACATTGACCGGAATAAAAAAATCCCCACAAACCAGTGAAAACATAACATGGAGAGAAAAGTTCAAAGGAACAATTCTCTCGTATGTGCTCCACTGAGCCCTGCCAAAACTGAATTGGCAAGTGCGCATGAGCGCGTCCCGTCGTCTGGGCCACCGCCCTGGGACTATGTAGCTTAAACCATCCTCCACGCGCGAAGTGCTTACTTCTACCGCGAGCGGAGCAAGCTCCTCTCCAAAAATGGCCCGGGAGGAAGGGACAACCGAATCATTTTTCGGAAGCCCGATTGGGAAAACGCTTGTAAAAGCGCTAAGCTGCAGAAAGAACTTTAACTATAAGCCCTAGAAAGCCTTAAAAAAACTCCTATGTCATTAGGGGTTTTTTTTATGTCACCATGCACGAAGTGTTCATTTCTATCGCAAGCTGAGCTTTGCTTGCAACGCCATTACCACCTTGTTAGCACGCCTTATCCAACAAGCCCTTTGCGCACTGGGTGGTTTGATTCATGTAGTTGAAGGTCTTGGTAATAATTCCCTCCAGACTGGTCAAACGGTCCATAATACTGGAGAAAATTTCGGCGGAGCTATTCTTATAAAGTGCTTCGTACTGAGCCAAATAGGTTGCTTTTTGAATGGCATTGTCATATCTGGACTGCTCCGTAACTGTGGCAGTTTGTAATCGATCAAAAGAATAACCGGTTGGCGCATTGCTACTGATTTCCTGCATAATGTCACCCCAGGCCTGTAATGGACTGACCCCATTGATTTTGCCATCCAAAAGCCCCCCAAGAAAGTTTCCGGATCTTTTTAGTGGAGTATTGATAACTTTATTGAAGCTGTTTTTAATGGTTTCGGCTGCCTCTTTTATGCCAAAACCACCTTTTACGTTATCCCTTAATTCTCTAATTTTTAACATTAGATCTTCCCATCCGGGATCTTTACATTGGATGTAACTTTCCATGCGTGCCGCATATTTTGATTTCAATTGATCAAAAAGCAGTTTGATTTCATCTTTAGTGAATGCGTTCTTATCTAAAACATAATATGCGCTTAGTTGGTCGTAAACTTTTTGTTCATTTACCGGAATTATCGTACCACTGCTCACGTTAATATATTTTCGTAAAAAGAAAAGTTCCGCTTCCAGGCGATAATATGTTTTTTTAAATGAGGCTGAGTTTGGATCACAGGCATAAAAGGCTTTACGCAGCTGTTCACGGGCCTTTTTGACCCTGTTTAAAAGGTTATCAACATCCAAAAATAGACAATAGTTGGCGGCATAACGGCTGTTAACAAATGCCGGGGGCATACCAATAATATCGCGCCAGTACTCAACAAAATCGTCATAGCTGATTACGGCGGAAAGGAAGGCAATCCAGTCACGGCTACCACCTTTACAAATGAGTTCATTGCCCAATTGAGCCACGGCATTCGGGTCAGCGGCCAGGGCAACTTGCATCTCTGAAAATGCGGAAATTACTGAGCTTGGATTAGCACTACCATTCGTCCCGGAATTTTGGGAGATTCCAAGGGTAAAGATCAGCAGGCCGGTAATAATAAGTTGAGTTTTTTTCATAAGTTTTTTAGTTTTTTTGAGGATTCTTTTTTACCTTTTTCTCCGTTTTGAGGCTCCTTCTTCGCTCTATTGGCCATATTAGCTTCGTTCGCATGCGCTCACTCAGCTATGGCCAATGAGCTCATCAGTCGCCTCAGTCACACTGTTTCTTATTTTTTAGTTCGGTGCAGGCTTGCTGGCCGGGAATACTGTCTACCGGTTCATGAAGACTGTGCAAAATATTTTTAAAATTATCGAAATAAAAATTCATTTGTTCCAACTGACGAAGAATTGACTGATAAAAGCCAACATCGTTATCGCTCTGGGTTGAAGGCTCGGCTATGCCAATTTGCTGATTTCTGAGTTGTTGATTGGCGTTAAGCTCATCGGTTACCGCCTTTTGGATCTGCTCAAAAGTGGCATCTGGAGCTGCATTGGCAATTGCCGACTTGGTGGCACGCTCAATTTCGGAAGGAGGAATTAAATCCGCCTTTGTATCGCTTGCTTTGGGTGGATTTTTTTCATAGAACGGAAATGGCTTGTATGTGCCAACAAAGCTGCTCCACTCATCAACAATGCTTGTTCCATAAATTAAATCGTCATTGGCTGGAGTCTGAACCGGCTTTGGTACGGCATAAAAATTAAATGCCAACGTTCCAAACGAGGTCGCGGCCGCCGTTTTACAGATTTCAGGTTCCATCAGGTTTCCGGTAGCTTTACCCGGAGTCAAACTATGACCAATTGTGTCTTTTAATTTTGCATTAATTTTTTCCACATGGCAGGCAATGCAGTTATCCGGTGTTTGAAATAGTTCAACCGGTTTCATCACAAAATTCACCTGTAGGCAGAAAACTTTATCATCACACGGATCTTTTTTACCCCATTGGCCTGCGGGAGCCGCTACCACCGGCGGAGTTTGTGGCTCATTAATAGGCAAAATATCTAAGCTTCCACCTGCAGTTAAAGCAGAATTTTCGTTTGAACCCGCGCCGGCATTTTGCTGTTTTTGATTCCCGGACACAGGGTTTTGAGCAGGGGGATTGGCTTTATCAAAAGAATTCACGGCTTGAGCCAGGCTATTATTACCAAAACAAATATTCGGATTGGCGGAAGGCGTCTTTGGGACTTTATTCTGTGCCACCTGATTTGCATTTTGTTGATTATTTGCCTGACCTGCGCCGGCCCCGCCTGCGTTACCGCCTGCGCCACCACCGGCACCGCCTGCATTGCCACCGGCTCCTCCTCCACCCGGAGGATTATAAGCATAACCGGCATTTGGATCATTATTACCGACCCAGTTTGCACCAACATCAATCGGATCGGACTTCAAGAATAGAATCGTTTCAATGTCACGCAGGTCTTCTACCAGGTCAAAACCGGAGTCTGTTGTCGTTCCATTTGTAAACATTTCACTTGGAGTAACTGTGGCTTCAATACTGTTTTTTAAAGCCAATATATCCTTTTCATCCTGAAACTGTTGCTGAATTTCCGCCACTTTTTTCATTGCCACTTCTTGCGGTAATGAAGGATACTTCTTTAAAATCGATGAAATATTGCCGGTAAGGATTTGGGCCATTTCGGCTTCTGTAGTGCCATATTTGCCGGTAACATTTTTCGCGGCGTTAACTTCCGGGCTTACGCCAACTTCTTTGTAAATAAAATTATACATACCTTGTCCAAGAACAGTGGGATCTTCGCTTCCAAAAATATCGCCCCATTTTTTATCTAAAATGCTGAGTTTATTAAAAATACTTACGGTGCTAAATGGCACGCACTTTTGCGATTCGGAATAGCTGCCCGCTTTTTTGCAGTCAGTGTCCTGATTTTGAGTGTCGGCCCCAAAAACTCTATGACTTACAAACGGGCTCAACAATGCCGTCGAGAACATCAGAAACCCCAAAATGTAGAGTATTTTTTTCATAGTTTTACGTACATTTAGAGGTGGTCACGTCAATAAATCGTGATGGGAATTGGTCTGTTTCATGGCGTACTTCCACCAGTTTGTCACGATAATTCACCAAAGCATTAAAAATATTTACATATTCTTTATGCATCGGATAAAGAATTCGCAACTCATCATAAGTGGCCAAAGTTGTATCTATGGCTTTCTTTGCATTATCAATTTCCTTGTCAAGATTTGTCTGTCTTATGGCAAAATAACGGATTGCCGTTAAAGAATCGACCATGTTAACCGCCCCCTGGACATAAGGATTTAGCGGATCTTTATCTGCCAACTGATTTCTGCGATTCTGTAGCGCTGTTTTGTAGTTAATGAATCCTTTAAAATTCTTGCCATCATCTCCTATAAGCTGAACAGCTAAACAATAAGTACTAAAGTTTTTCTGCGGATCGTCGGGACAATTATTACTGTTTTCCGGTGGATTACCGCGTTTATCTGTAAGCGGAGCCGCCAGCATGGTGCTGGTGTAACCATTAACCGTATCATTTATGTATGTATGATAAGCGGTCATGACATCAGAAATCGAAAGATCCGGATTGTCGTAAAAAGTATATGAAGATTGCAAAGCCCTTAGTTTAACCACATTGAACAACAGAAAAATCACCAGCATCAGCATCAGGCCAATGGTTACCTTTAAGCGAATTGGTAGAGTTTTAATAAGATTTTTCATAGTTTTTATTTTAACAATCAGGCTTGTTCCGGGCTATTTAAGGCATTCACCTTTCTTGACGTAACATGGCAATTTTTGCGAGAAAGTGTCAAAAAGGGCTTTCATACTTGTAAATTGCTGGTTAAGATTTTGAAGTTGACCATTGATCGATTGATATTTTTCCAAAAGCCCCGAAGATTTTTTAACTCCGGAAGTTGTAATTGCATGAGTTTTTAACAGAATCTGGGCATCACCAAGCGTGTCTTGAACAATTTTCAAACAGGAATTCGGCTGTGCCGCAATGCTTAAAATAAAGGCCCCCTGGTTTGGATAATACTGGGAATAAGCCGCCATTAAGCCTTTACGCAACTCACGATATTTTTGAATGGCGTTATCAAGCAATGAAGCCGTTGAACTTTTATTTTGAAAATTTGTTTCGGTAAACTTACGAAAATCCTCAAGTTGCTTTGAAGCAAACTCTTTCATGGCAGGTTCACACTGATAATTGGTGTCGGTTTGATAACTGCTAAAAATATTCAGAGGAATGGAATTGTCGACGCTGGCTCCACCTTGAGCTTTTAGCACTTGCGCGTTATCGAAAGAATTTCCCAAAAACAGCAAGCAGGCCATCACCACCATTAGGGCGTGGGTTTTAAGGGAAAGCTTTTGGTTTTGTGAAGAGTCGGATTGTATTTTATTCGTTTGCATATGCCTATTTTTTAGCTATTTCGGTTGAGTGAATATTTCTTAATATTATACCAGAAAAAGGGCATACAGAGGACAACACCACGTTGACATAAATAGTTATTGTTGAACGACTTTTTCAATAATCACATGTGACGTTGCCGCGGCATCCGGCTGCGGGATTTCGGTAATTTCAACTTCGTTGCTCTTGCTGTAAATTATTGGCTTGAGTTTGTCATTATTGGAAATCAAACCAAAAACTTTATCACCAACAATCAGATCGGCGGTGTGGTCGATTGCCGAAGGACAAGGACAAGTTGCGCATGGATCCTGAATAATGTAGACCCCTTCGGTCAAATCACTGCGTGGATCAGGCAAATTGGCAGGCGCGGAAATCAGTGGCTGCGAATGATCATCAGCCGGATCAAGCGGGAATGTGCCATTTTTCTTGACCTCATCGCCATCATTAACGCCACCAGCATCCGTATCCGGATTATGCGGGTCGGTTCCGTGTTTATATTCTTCCAAATTGGTTAGGTTATCACGGTCCGGATCTTTTGCCGCATCGCTGGCATTGTGTGGGTTCAAGCCATTTAATAGTTCCCAGTGACTTGGCATGCCATCGTGATCATCATCAAGTACCGAACAATCCGAAGTTGTCAAAACGCGGTCAGCCATAGCCAAAAATCCGGCTCTTGTTAATGGATCTTCCGGCCGCGCTGCTTCATCCGCAGTAACAATAAATGGCTTTTTAACAGATCCGGCCTTCTTTAAATAAGGCGTCAAATCCTGGGCAATTTGCATGTAAGGCGCATAATAAGGCGTTCCAGCGGGTAATGCCGGAATCTGGCCCATCTCAATCACTCCCTGTTTTTGTAGAGCTTCCAAAATCACTTTAACCGCTTCCGCGCGTGAAATAGTGCCATTTGGTTTGTAAGGAATTTGTTTAGCATCTTTAAGATAACCTGTAACAAAACCCTGGAAAAAAGCTTCTTTGATAATGGCGTAATACCATGGCAATTGGCCTTTTACATACGGTACATCATTAAAAGGTGAAGGGCCGTCATAGGCTTCCTTACGCGGAATAATACAGAAAATCTTCAACATTAAGTCCGCATATTCGGCACGTGTAAGATAAGAATCAGGTTCAAACAACTGCTTTCCCCAGCCCGGAATTCCTTCAAAAATGCGACGAATCCACAACTTGAAAATACTTTCATAGTAAGGATGATTTTGCGCAATATCGCTGTAAGGCAGAACCAGTTTTTTGCCAGGAGCACGGCCATATTTCAATTCATCACCATCAGAAATGCCATCACCGTTTGTATCCGGATTAAGTGGAGAAGTGCTTGCGCGATATTCTTCCAGATTGGTCAGACCATCGTTGTCGTTATCTTTGCCGGCATCGGTAGGATCTTTTGGACTTAAGCCATAAATAAGTTCCCATTGATCCGGCATGCCGTCATTGTCGCTGTCATACAAAGGTCCACGGCTATTGGCCTGGTCCACATAAGATTGGAACTTGGCCTTTGGCAGCATTTGCAAACCCTTAGTGCTGTGTACGGCAACATAGAACTCGCCGATAACCGTACTTGCGGAATCTTTATTCAAAACAATTTCAATCACCAGCGGATCTTCCAAAGAAGTAGTGTCTTTTAAGCGCAGGCTTAAGCGGCTATCCAGCACATAGAAATTTCCACCGGTATCCAAAATCGCGGCCCGTTTTTTGGTTGTTGTTTCTGTGATTTCAATTCCACCCGGATAATTGGCATCATCGGAAGGAATTTTATTATATTCAAACTCATCAAAAGTATTTCCATCTTTGGCATGAACACCATTGAATATGCCAACACCGGTGGAGTTATAAACCAGATCCGGTTTATCGATTGTGGTATCTGTATTCGCATCCGGAATCAGCAGCATCGTATTGATAATTAGGCCGGTGGCTGTTTCTTTGGTAACAATACGAGTTGGCAAAAGAGGCCTTTCTGCAGGCAAAACTTCCAAATGATAGCGGTTATCCTTCAAAATAACTTTTCCGGTATTTGGATCAACTTCGCCAATAATTTGTCCCTGACTGTTCTTAATTACAATCGTGTCTTTCAAATTCAAATCATTCACCACAAATTTTCCATTATCATCTGTGAAATATTTTCCATTACTATTGGCTGATTTAGTTTGAATTGGCGTCAAAACACCGCCACGATCACGCACAAAGGCAATTGGAATATTGTTTTCCGGCATGTTGATACTTCCCTGGATCTTGCCCTGTGTAGCGGTTTCCGGGTCAAGTTTGATATTCGGCACAACCACATGAATAGTGATTTTTTGCTGAGCGCGATTTAAGCCTTCATCCACAACATTCAACATCACTTCACGGTCTTTAAGATCGGTATATGGTCCAAGTTCAAAAACCGCGGCATCAAGGTCATTATTGGTTATGCCATCGCCATCGGAATCGGCATGGGTATCCAAGTCGTGACCCATATTTTTATCATCTGTAAGGTCACCGTTGTTGTCACTGTCTTTGGTTAAATCGGTATCAAGATAATACAAAATAATTTTCCCGTCCGGCGCAAAAGACTTGGAAGAGTCAATTTTTAAAGTCTTAAAGATTGAAACTGTTCGCTCACTTTCACCACCATTTGGGAATGGATCTGATTTATCGGCACAAATTGTCGGAGCCAAAAGATTCAAACTGGAAACTGTGCCAAGTGAACCCAGGTGATCAAAAGAACGAATACGTGCGTAATAGAAGCCATTTGGCAGCTCGAGTTTAAGGTCCGGCGTATCGGTGGCATTTAGTTTTTTAAAAGTTAGATCTTCATTAACATCAACCCGCATATAAGAACCATTCGCAAACAGAACATTGGCCGTGCCGCCATTCTCGGACGTAATTGGCAGATCGTAATCCATTATCAAACCGTTAATTATTCGTTGATGAGGAACGATTTTATCCGGATTAACAACTTCTATTCCACCATTTTGAACCTGAATGGAAATTGGATCCGTATAATTTTTTGAAACTTGGAACACGGCGTTTAGCGGCAATAGCATAGTCGCAGTTAGCTGATCTTTAACATAAAAATTCAAAGCTGTTGCCGTCATTGCGTGGATGGAAGCATTAGCGGGAATCTGGAATTTATTGGAACCGGAAAGTAAAATAGTGCGCTGCGGTCCGCTGAAAAACACATCACCCTGCACGTTGGCCGCGACCATTTGCGGACCTGAAATTGTTGGCGGCCTAAACATAACATTACCCGGCACCGTAACTTTTGCGCTGGCGCTGTAATTCAATTCAACCTCACTGCCGTCATCGGTTTGCAGTGGCTGATCAGCGGTAACAAGGCCGTCTGCGGCAGGTGGCACCCCATTTATTTGATAAGTTCCTTTCTTGATTATTGCCTTAATAACCTGATCTTCATTGTTAGGCAAAATTGCAGAATCAATCAGCGCACCAATTTTATGAACCGGCAGATTTGAAGGTTCATCTGCAGCCCCCGCAAAAGTATCCGGTGTTAAGCCGTAAGCAATTTCGTATCCGGAAACATCGCTATAGGTTGCCATATTCCACGTAAGTTCAATATTTTTATTATTATTTAAAACCGTTTCAAAATTATTAACTTCCGGAGCAGCCGGCAATATATCGCTCAACTGATATTCTTTTGGATCCCCGGCATAAAATGTTGGAACATCCGGAATCTTATAATTTTCTTTCATGTAAATATTGCTGCCATAAGCGTAAAAGAAGTCTTCATCGGAGTCGGCATTCGCATCAATAAAAGCCATTTGCGCCGGTTGATCAACTTCAGCGGTATATTTAATTAAACGCTCGTTGATCTGATCAACCGGATTATAAATATAAAGTCCTTTAGGAATAACCTGCGGAGTAAAATTGCCGGCAGTATCCGGTGGGCCGCTTACAGCAGCCAAATAACGAGTGCCTTCCGTGAATTTTTTGCGGGCATCTTCGGCAAATGAACCGAAAGACTCGGCCATTGAAAGCTGGTCATTGATTGCATTGAATCCTTTTGACGAATTGGAACTTGGATTTAAACTTGTGGTAAAGGATGAAGTCGCGCTGTCACTGCCAATTGCAGCCACCCCGCGGTTTTCACCATTTACATCCTGTTTGAGGTAGTCTTGAAGTGGCTTAGCTTGAGCCAAGAATCGGCCAATGCTTTCCAGATCCTGCATTTGGTTAATTTGATCGTTGGCAGATGTTTGATCATCGGAATAACTAATAAATGCATCACGCATTGCCACCATTTTATTTTGGACATCAAGAGTTGGCAGATCTTGTAGCGCAATACCCGATTTCACGTCGGAAAGTGAGCGGTTTAAAAGCGGATCATCTTTAGACAAATAAGTTTCGGTTGCTGTTAGATGAATATCTTTTTCGATTTCCTTATTATTTTCAGCGGCATCTTTAGCGGTTTTTTCCAAATCTTTTGAGGCGATCTTTAATTCTTTAAGCGCCGATCCAAGATATGGATCATTTTGCTCAAGCTGTTTCAAAATGCTATCCAAATCTGCATTTGTCATATTTTCAACCGGAACAGAAAGGGCATTAACATCGGCAGAAGTGCCTGTATCGCCAAGCTCCTGCGCCATCGCCTTAATTTCGGCAATATCACTCATTGTGCCGCTATCCGCGACATAATTATGTTCTATGGAACCGATTAACTGCATCAAGCTGCTGCTCTTGTTTACGCCACCCGGGCCTACATCAATATTTCCACCCGGCACGGCTTCTTTAGCAGCTTTGTTGGCGGCATCAGCGGCGGATTGGGCAGCCTTGGCGGCATCCTGGACTTTTTTATTAAGCAGATTAACCAGGTCGGTCGCAAGCGAATTCCATTTTTCGGCAAGGTTATTCACAAAGTCATAAATGAATCCAAACTCAAGTTGGAAATTTGTTTTACCAATAATTTCAATACGATCCAGTGATTCGTATTTAATTGGCGGGAACTGCAGTTTGATTCCCAAATCAATTGGCAGCAGCGGAGAAAGCGAACGCTCTGTCATTTGTTCGATATGCCCCTTAAGCATCAATTCAGGTACCGGCAGGAGTCCTTTTTTAATCATGCACCATATCCTAAGAATGGTTTTAATGATATTGATCACGATTTTAACCTGTGCCGGTATACCGGGCACCTTTGGTGGAGGTGGAATATCCGGCAAAGAAGGAAGTGGCAACGGTGGTAAATCCGGCAAATCAAGATTGATTTTTGGTGGACCCGGGATAACCGGAATCTCCGGCAAATTAAGCGTCAATGTCGGTAAATCCGGCAAAATTAACCTAGGAATTTTTGGCAGGATCAACCGTTCGGGAATAAATTTCACATCGGGCCATAAAATCTTTAAGCCGGTTTTAACCTGCGACAAATCCAGATAAATATCCGGCCACTTTGGAAAAGGGATCACGGGTGGCGCCGGAATTATGGCAAACAGACGCAAAATAAGTTCCACCAGCGTAAAGCGCGCGTTACTGCAGCGGTCACACGTAGCCTGATAATTAATAATTAAATCAAGAATGGCTTTCCATGTTTCAATCAGCTCTTTAACTTCCTTGATCATTTTAATCCAGAGCATTATGCGACTCTGTTGTTTTTTAATATAACCGCCGGTGAATTGAATTATCGCGTCAATATAACAAATAATTTGAGTAAGGTATTTCTTGTAAATATTTCTCCAGGCCAAAATTTGACGTGGCAATTCCTTATATGCCTCAATTACGGCAATATTTTTTTCGATTGCTCCCTTCAAATCTGTCATATTTAAGAGCAATTTGTCACACATGGTTTGGTAAGGTGACACATAATCACCGTCTTCGGTAACCAGATTCCAGCTTGCATCAAGGTGCTTTTTACCGCATCCCCACAAGGCTAAAACTCTGTTAACTTCATTGCGTTCATCTTCAACCCATTGTTGCGCGTCAGCTTTGAATTTCTCGATTTCCTTATCTGAAAGGGCCGGAATCTTAATTGTAACTTCTTTAGCTTCAATCTGAATCAGCGGCAAACTGTTCATGAAAGCCAGAATTTTATTTGGATTAAAAGTGTTTGCCACTTTCACCAAACCGCTTTTATCTTTAAACGGATCAGCCGAGAAAGATGGGAAAGTAAAAGATTTTGTGCGTTTGGAATTGCCACTTTGTTGACCTTCATCGGTTGGAACAACCATTCCAATGATGGAAGTTGGGTCCGGATATAAGAAATAAAAGTCCGGTAAATCGGTCAATTTATTAATGATTTCAGAAGTTTGATCGCTGATCCATTTGGTAATAAATGCAGGGAATCCGGGTATACGGAAATTGGTTCCAACACTGGCTTTGTATTGATAATTCCCCAAAGTCGCGCTGCCCTTAACCCCGCCTGTTTCGGACCTGCCGGAGCTATCCGCGTCCGGTGGCGTGCCATCTGAACTTATGGTCAAATTATTCACCGATTGGATTGCGTTATTGACCCCGGCAAAAGCTTTTCCAATTCCGCCGGAAATCGCTTCACACATTCCTGCCATTCCCAAAAGTACCGGAGGGACTGAAATGGCCCAACACAGGCCCACCGGATATGGCCCAATACAAACACCGACTCCAAGGCTCATTGTTGCAGTTGGGGAAAGATAAATTCTTCCACCAAGTGTTGTCTGATAAGGGCTACCCGGCCAAAGAAATGGCGGGTATGGGGCGCCCCAGCCAAAAACCGGCAAGCCGGGATCAAAGCCAAGCGGAAGACCCATTACGTTAATACTTCCGGTAGCCAAAAAAGCAAAATTCACAGGCATTGGAATACAACCACCACCACAGGTAAACATGGCAATCGCGCCCTGAATGCCATCTGCGGCATTGCTAATGCCCGCATCAAGATCATTTAGCCCCTGATTAAAATCATCCCAGGAGTTGGACAAACCGTCCGAATCTTCATCGGAAATTGTCTGATCTACATTTGGCGCGCCATTTTGCTTGTCCTGATAATCCTTTAAAACAATCGGAATACCGTCATCATCTTTTAGCTCAAACATGCTTGGAGTAGGCGACCCAATGCCTAAAGGATCTGCCGGAGGAGGAGGTGCGTCCAGTTTTGGATCCGGCGGAGGAGAAACATAAGTTCCATAATTCATTTCTTGACTAACCTGATTTTGTGAAATCGAATAGAAATAAGTCATTCTTCCGGTGTTATTTCCATCCGGAGCGGCGCCAATATCCATAAAATTATCCTGTGGATAGGCAGCATCCAAATTCTGACCAAGATAAATTTTTACTCTTGGCGTAGTTTTAACTTTGGATTTATAGGTAATAGTGCGCTCTCCTTTTTTAGGAATACTGAATCCGCTGAAAATATACGGACGTAAACTTTCTCCGGTTTCACCAATTCGCATGGTTTCTTTCCCGCAGTCGTTACAGGTAATTGTATCTTTTTCAATTTCCATGCTTGTTGGCACAACGTCACTCACCATTACATTTTGCAAATCATTATTACCGCTATTTTTTAGAGTTATTGTGTAAGCCACTTCATCGCCACGAGCCAAAGTATCAAGTGGAGGCGTTAAATCCTTGGCACGTTTTTCGGACGCAAAAAGTGCCGGATCAACATCGGCAAAAAGAAATTGAGTCTGAGTTTGATCCGTTAACGGAGAACTTGTGATAGTTGCAGCATCCGATCCGGAATTAAGAGCTTCATCATAAGCCTGCTGATCTGCAGCGCTTAAGCCACTCCTAGGCAATTGCACCGGCAATTCTCTGAAATTAAGTTCACTGTTTGAATCTTTAGGATCAACTTTCGGCATGCCGTCGTAAGCAACCAAAACTTCGGTTTTTAAATTATCGTTTTGAGCGATATGAACGCCCAGTGATCCAATGAATTGGCCTTTGTCAAAACTGCCACCACGATTATAGAAAACGCGGATTACCCCTGCATCATCGGAGGTAACCAGGTCTGCATAACCATCACTATTCATGTCGCCGGAGCGAATCATGTTAATGCGATTTTTATCGGTGAAACCCTGCAACTTTAAATGGTTGCGAACAAAATTACCATTATTATTCACATATTCATCAATGCAGATTTCGCCCTTTCTACAGCTATCTTGTGAAGCAACCACAATGTCCGGTTGATTATCTTTATTAAAATCTCCAACCGTAAAACTGATTATTCCATTTGGGAAATTTAGCAGCACGCCTTTATCCGTAAAGCGCGGATAAGAATTGGTATTTTGCAGCAAGCGCATTTTTCCATCCTGATAAGCCACAACCAAATCTTTATTGCCATCGGAGTTATAATCTATTGGCTGCATTTCCTGAATTACGGCATTCCCAAAATAAATTTCCTGACCAATATCTTGAGTGAATCCGGTTTTGGAAACATTGATTTTATTATTTAGGCGGACTGTAGGATCACCAAGCACCACGCCAATTTCTGAAGCGTATGGCACGTTTGCTTCGCCCACGGAATTACCAGCGGAGAAAAGCAGCATAAATTTATTATCGCCCTGAAAGCCAACACCGGGATTATCCGCTGCCGTTTCAATTGAAGAATAACTTAGTCCGGGAGCCTGAGTGTTAGCCATTTCTTCGCTTGTATCCGTGATTAGCGCGCCCTGTGGCAAAGCGGTTGAGTTACCAGAAAAAGATGGAAGTAATTCAAACTGTTTACCGGAATCCAGCATGTGTACATAAACACCCGGTTGATAATTTGCTTGATTGGAATACGCAAATTCAAACGGTAATTTTTGAACATCGCCGCTAAAGCCATAGGCATAAATAATTTGGGCCGCCGCGACGCCACCATCATAAATTTGTAAAATAAAATAGGCATCATTGGCCGCAGGGTCATATTTAAGGGCAAAGTTGTTATCAAAAATTTTCACCGCGCCATTGTTGAAAATCTTCACAGCTTCATTACCTTTATTAACCAGGCTTACGCTGTCACCGGCCTGAGCAACACTATAATCCTGAGTATCTGAAAGATTCTGCAGATAAATACCTTCAGCCAGATTTGCAACGGGCGCTTGCGCAGCCAAAACCTTTGCCGCAGTTTGTGGTTTGGCAATCGCAAAAACTTCCGCGATGTTTTGGCTGGTCAATGTGTCTGTGTAAATAACACGGGTAGGCTGATTAACCGCATTCCCGGGAATGATTTTAGACTCAAGCCTATCACTGCTCAAAGCTTTAATTCGTCCGCTATAATCCACTTGAACAAGTCCCAAATGTGGTTTTGGATCACTCATCAACGAAAGTACACTTTGGGTTTTTCCCGAAAACAGGAACCATCCACCAAGATAGTTATCCTTAAATGTATCACCAAAAGCCGAACCCAAAACCGCGGCAAATAAAACCTGTGGATTAATATTTTTTAAATCATCCGCCTTGAAATTATTTACGCTCTGAAGTTGCAAACCACCATCTAAAAGTCCTTTCGCGGAAGCAATAATGTTAATTGGGCCGGTTTTCCCCGTCCCGCGAAGAGCGAATTTCACGATACCGTTTTTGGCTTGTACAGCCTGGTTGTCGAATAATCCATAAGGCTTGGTTGCGTCCGTAAGGCGAATAGTCACCTGGGTAGTCGAGTTATTAGTCACCAAATTATTGTCGGTGTCATAAAGTTTGCCAATAACCTCCATTATTGATGAAGGATTGCTTTCGATTGTATCGCTTGCCGCCTCTAAAACAATTTTCTTGGCCTCTTTTGGAGCAGTTTTTACAATCGCGTTTGCAGGATCAAATCCATTTATTGTCACAGAAATGTTAGCATCACCGGCTTTGTTACTTGCCTGAAAAGCATTTTGCGCCTGACCGTTTTTTACCGCTTGTGAAGAGCCTGAAACCAGTTTCCCAAGTTGCGGGTCAAGCAGAGCAAACTGTGCCACTCCATTAAAGTTTTTTACAACCTGATTATTTTTATCCAGCACGGAAGCTTGCAAACTTGTAACGGTGCTGTAATCGGATGGGATACTTCCATTTGCCGGAATAAGCGTCAAATGCAAATCATCACGCGAGTAAATATGAGTAACCGCCTGGGTACCCGCGGCCAATTCAGGGCTTACCAATTCATCAATCGGCGCCTGATAGGTTGCCTTTAATGTAATTTGTCCGGGGTCTTTTTGTGAAGCGATCATGACCTCAAATTCACCACTGACGCTTGAAAGTTGTATGCCATCTTGCTGTGGATCTTCATCCCCGGTAGTAATCAGGCCGGGTCCATCAACAGTAAAAGTTAATTGATTAGTGCCATTATTTACAATATTGCCGTTTACATCCTCAAGATAAACATAAGCAATTGTGTTGGATAACCCACCACTTTTAATAGACGCAGATTCAACTTTTATTTCGATTTTGGCCGGATCAAGCGGTGTAACAAAAATTGATTTATCATCCACCGGAAGTTTCTTGCCATTCAATTCTGCGTTAACCACATATTCACCGGCGTGGGTAGAAGCGGTAATTTCACTTTCGGCAACGCCCTTTTGCAATTTAACCTGATCGGGAGAAATCTTGGCAAAATTCCCGGAATCCGTTTTGCGATAAATTTTAACCGTTCCATTTTGGGCGGTATCTATGTCGCCATTGTCATTTAAAACTTCTGCGCGTAAAAACAGCTTGCTCTTGCCATCTGCCGGCACCTGATCTTCAAAATTTATACTTGAAGTATTGGCCGGAGGTGTTTGCTGGTCAAAAACATAGTTATCAAAAATATTGTCGCCAACGATGTATGAACCGTTTTTGGCACCGGCATTTTTAAAATCGTCTTTGGCATCAAGCGGA
The DNA here is from genome assembly GCA_041659405.1 of Candidatus Altimarinota bacterium. Lineage (GTDB taxonomy): Bacteria > Patescibacteriota > Gracilibacteria > UBA1369 > UBA1369 > JBAZYK01. Next base: position 111,317 of record JBAZYK010000001.1, on the reverse strand, counting down.
TTTATTTTCTGCAAAACTTCATCGCCATCGTTAACGCCACCACCATCCGTGTCAGGATTGGACGGATCGGTTCCATATTGATATTCTTCCAAATTGGTTAGACCATCAAAGTCTTTATCCTTATTTGTATCGGTAGGATCAAACGGATTCAAGCCATATTTAACCTCAAAACTGTTTGGCATGCCATCGCCATCGGAATCATTATCATCTTTTTTATCAAGCGGATTCATCTGATTTACGACTTCCGTAAAATCATCAACGCCGCCATTATCCGTGTCCGGATTGGTTGGAGAACTTCCATACACATATTTTTCCAGATTATCGGATAAGCCCTCGTGGTCCTGGTCGTCCGCGAAACAATCGGTTTTATTGATCAAACGGGAAACCATAATCGAAAATTCCGCGCGCGTAATTCCACCGGAAATCCAAGTCACAAAGGCATTACTTTGTCCGCTTGCAGCCTGTTGTAACTGAGCATCAAACCAGGTTTTAAACTCAGCGGGAGCAAGTGTATCAAGCTCTTTAAAGCGACCGTTGGGATAGAAATGTTCTTTTTGAGTGGTTAAAACGTAATTGTAATACCATGGTTTGCCATCCGGAATTGAAGGATCAACGGCGATTTTACTGTTTCCCTGCTGACGTGCGGTTTCCAAAATAATTTTGCTCGCTTCCGCGCGGCTGATTGAATTGGTCGGCAAATAATATCCGGCTTGATTCCCGCCTTTATATCCGGAAACGATCGAACGATTTTTGGCCTCTTTAACACAATATAAGAGGTTTGGCGTAAAGTTTTTATCCGGGAAAGGACTTTGATTATAAACCGCGTCAATTGATTTCTTCACAGTTTCGCTTAGTTTTGTGCAATAAATACAAATGGCTCCCAAATCCAATTTTACAAATTCTTCACGGCTTAATAATCTTTCAGGCTTAAAGGTTCCATCGGCATAACCGGAAATAATTCCACGTTTATAAAGTTTTAAAATATCGTTAAAGGCTTCGTGCGCCGGCGTTAAATCTTTAAACAGAGCCGTATCTTTAATGAACGGACTAAGATTTTTATTGATTTCGTCGCCATCTTTAATCAAATCACCGTTGGTGTCCGCATTCTTTGGATTAGTGCCGATTAAAAGTTCCTGCAGATCGTTTAAGCCATCGTTATCACTGTCCGGAATAACGCCTGCAGTAGCGCCTTTATTCCAAAGGTCCGAATTCTGACTTTCGCTACCTGTCGGCAATTTAAACGCGCCCTGAAGTAGAATTTCATTAAAATCAGACTGGGACTTATTCAAAGTATTGTAAGCGGCATAATCACCTTCGGGCTTCAGAATCTGCACCGTTGGATTCTGAATACCCAAATAAATTTCAAATAAAGCTTTATTGTCTTTGCCCAAAATCTGGAAAATAACCGGATCAGCTCCTTGCGCAGGGGACTTCATCTGAAAGCCAAAACCGGCCGCAAGGTAAACATTCCCCAAAGTATCTATAATGCCAAATTTATTTTGATTATTTCCATTTTTTTCGTATAAATAAATTCCATTTTTGTTAAACGAATTACTCGATTTTTGCGCGGAATAATCATCTTTATTGGAAAGATCTTTTAGATGCACGCCAGCAAGATCGGCAAAAGATTTCAGATAATCAACATCCGGGCCATCAATTAAAATCGGCTGTTTTCCATCAACCGCAAAAAAGACACTCGCCACAATTAGATCTCCGGTTTTTTGTTGAACCGAAAGACGCACCGGTTTAGCCCCTTCCGAAGGTTGTGCCAAAAGCTGATAACGATCATCTTTAATTGTCACCATGCCGGTTTTGCCATCCACTTCTGCAATCACATTTCCATTTGCATCTTTAATTATAAATCCGGAAGCAACTTTTTCCGCGTAAACAACACCTGTAGTACGCACATAAGAAAGTAGTCGAATGCTGCCTTTGGTCGAACTGATAGGCACAGTATTGGAAGTGATTTTTTTGCCCTGAACAAACGCATTAACCGTTACATTGCCAATAACATCCGTAGCCTGAAGCATAAAAGTCGTGCGCCCGCCGCTTAATTGCATTGGATGAGTACTTGCGATTGTCACCACATCCTGTCCATTGCTTTTGGAAATGGTCAAATCAACCATGGTTTGACTATCTGCAGCCTGGATAATATTTTTGTTATCCACGCCTACAACCGTCAAAGTCAAAGTATCACCGGAGCCTGTTTTTAAAACATTTTTATTGGCGGAAATCATCAACCTGCTTGTATTTGCCGTTTGACTCACAGGCCCTTGGCCAACACCGGCCCCACCGGTTTCAGGATCTTTTCCATCATTCACGCCGCAAACCGGCTCAAGTTGGATAGTCGCGCTTAATTTATTGGTGGTTTCTTTGACCCACTTAACAATTTCTTTAAACCATTCAAAAATAAAGATGCCTTCACCTTCTTCTTTGGCTTTAGCATAACCGGCATCACTTGGTGAAGTTTCCGGAGTATTGGCCGGATGCAAAGCACTATCCAAACTTAAATCCTTGTCATCTTCCGGATAATCGCCATTAAATTGCGTTTGGAAAGTATCCGTACTTCCACGGCTCACAAAATACATGGCTTCATAACCACTCTTCATTTTTTCCACATATGGATCGGCCTTTGCGCCCAAATATTCGGTAAATACATAATTATGCTTTTGATCGATATTCAAATCTTTCCAGGAAAAAGCATCCGTCAATTTTGCGGCACCAATAATGTCAAAAATGCTCTTGTCCTTAGCGTTTTGTTGATCCTGTTCCCCAAGTAATTTCGTTAAGAAGTGTTCATTTTTTTGAGCCAGATTAACGTCAAATTTTCCATACAGATCAAGAATTTTATTTTCGGTGTCCTGTAATGATTTTAAATAATCGTTATAACTTTTTGCCGAAAAAGCATCCGGATAATAAATTTTCTGAAAGTACCCTTGTTTGTCTTGGAAAGCCACATAACGGGGATTATCACTTGGTAAACTTTCGGTAAATCCACCGGCCTGCAATTGTTCATTAATACTTGTATAAGGCTTATTATGAACATCCGCAGTCGGCTCTTTATGATAAGAAATTGTTGGCAAAATTATCGGAGCATTTTTCAAATTATCCACAGCCGCCTCGGCGGTTAAATTGATAGTCAAAGAATCAACACCGGGAAAAGGGTTATTTAGCACATACTGATTTTGTTTTAGATTAGCCAAAAAGCCTTCACCAATCTGCCCCCAGTCGTCAGCGGGAATATTTAATTTCTTTAAAACATCAGCCAGGGTGATAAACACATTTGGCGATATAAAAATAAATATTTGTGACGTGGGAAGATGTGAAGACCCAAACGTTTTTAATATTGGATCGAGCGAGTCTTGTGCGGTCGGATCATCTTTCAATAATTTAAATAATTTCAGGTATGTTCCAACCTGATCAATGTATTTTGCAAAGTTATTTTTCTCTTTAAAATCATAGCAGGCGCGGTAATTTGTGGCACTTTCCGGAACGGTTGCAGGATCAACTTCTTTGGACCCCACAAGGTCAAAAACCGGAACAATCGCAGCTTCCGGGAAACAGCGTTCAGGGTGGCTATAATTATTGCCCAAACATCCACCAAAATTAACAATGTCATCGGCAAAATTTTCACTTTGACTTGCCGATTTTGGATTGTAAATCTTGATTGATTTTGTCATCACCGAATTTGTGCCATTGTTGTTTGATCCACGATAAATACTGCAATCAGCCGTGCTTTGCATTGCAAAAGCCGGAACGCCATTTACGGATAAAGTCTTAAAATTGCCAAAAGTATGTTCCGAAAAATTCACAAAATCCCATGGTAAAAGGTCTTGTGGTTTTGGTTGTCCACTAAGCAAAACCTGTCCACTCAAGTGAACATTTTGGATCATTAACATGCTGTTTTGCAGTTCCTGGGCACGTTGGTCTATCGCACTTTCAATGCTGTCATTTACCTGTTTAAAATATTCACTGGTATTTTGATCCTTGATACTTATAAGCGCCGGAATACTGTGAATGTCGCTTAAAGTGTTGCCATTGCCATCCTCATAAGCAGCCTTATAGCGGCCGGTATAATTGGCCCAATCATTAATTGTTGATAAAAATTTATCAAAAAGCTGAACGTACTTACTTACAAAATTCAAAATGAGCGTGCGGGTTTGAATATCCGGCATGCTATTGGTTGAAGAGGGCGCGGCTTGCACATTATTGTCGCCCTTGGGAAGTTTTGGATTTTTACTCTTGGCATCCTCGCAATCTTTATCACATGGGGGAGTTAACAACCCATCACTTGGGATTCCGGCCTGATTTAATTCAGCCTGCTGTTTTGCCGCTGTCGCCTGTGCATCCTTGGTACTTGTTGGTACGCCCTGCTCCTTAAGTTTGCCCGTAACTTCCTGCAAAAACTGATCAGCTAAATGTTTATTAAAACGCAGATAAGCAAAATCGGCCCAGTGCGCCAAGTAGCGCAAATAACTATTAAACTGCAATTTATTCATGGATTTGAATTCGTTGTACAGATCCGCAAATAAAAGCTTTTTATCAAAAACGGAATAATCAGCATTTCCGGCGTGATACAGATGATTTTTGTCGAAATAAGAAGCCAAAAGATTATTGCCTTCTTCGCCTTTTAGTGGAGGTTTGATCACGCCCTGCCAGACTTCTTCTTTGGCAAATTTTAAATTTGGATTTGGCAGATAGTCGCTACTGGCCGCGTCAAAAATATAAACCTTATCCTCAAAATCGGTATAAGGCATCATGCTTACAAAACGATAACCATTTTTATTCACAACCGGCAAAGGCACATCACCAATTGTGACAACTCCAACCAGGTTGGTGATTTTGCCCTTGCTGCCATCACCTTCCAGGTACAACTTTTCTAAGCTATTTGCAATATCTTCAACCTTTGAGGTTGGGGAAGTTTTAATTATTAGCGATTTTGTATTCGGCTGCGAGCTCTGCGCGTCAATCGCATAACGATGAACACGGTCGGAAAGCAATTGAGTATTCAGGTCTTTTGCATATTGAGCCGTTAGCCCGGCATAATTTTGTTTATTGTTCATCAAATCGTCATCAACCAAAATGGCGATGATTCCCAAATGAGGCAAAGTTGCCGGATTTTGATTTGGATCAACGGCTTTTGCGGATGGAATGGTGGATAAAGCGCCTTGGGCGGATGCGGCGTTTGCTTGCCCCTGCGCTGCCCAGTCCTGAGCCGCTTTACTAAGCGGAACTTCCAAAATTTGGACGTTCAAAAAGAAGAGGATCAGGCCGGCAATAACTCGTTGTATGTTTTTGTATTCAGACATCGATTTTTCTTTTTGTTAGAGACGTTTTTGTTGATCAGCACCGCCGGGCGCGTTTTTTTGATTTGGCGCCGGAGCCTGACAACATTGATGGCTTTGTGACGGCACTTTCCGCAGGCATTTTTTACTTCTCTATATTTTACCAAAATCCGGCCAAATTAAGTATCAAAAATCGGTCATAAAAGCCTTAAAAGGGCCAAATTTCGTAATTTTAGATTGACTGAAAATGCGGATGTTGTTTGCCTTCAGGATTTAAACATAATTTAAGAAACATTTTAGTTTTTCTTCATGTCGATTCTTTAAAATGCACTTGTCCTTTAAACGGGCATGAACTAATTTAATAATCTAAAACCCCCACTATGTTTGACCAAGCAACCCTAAAACAACTGGCAGATTTAATCGAAACGGTCCTCGACGCGCAGCTCAAGGTTAGATTTGCCGAATTTGAAAAGAAGATGGACGCAAAGATGGACGAAAAGTTCGACCTGCGGTTTGCGGAGTTCGAAAAGAAGATGGACGCAAAGATGGATGAAAAGTTTGATCTGCGGTTTGCGGAGTTCGAAAAGAAGATGGATGCAAAGATGGATGAAAAGTTTGATCTGCGGTTTGCGGAGTTCGAAAAGAGGATGGACGCAAAGATGGATGAAAAGTTTGACACACGTTTCGCCGAATTTGAAAAAAGCTTTGAAGCAAAACTTGAGGAAAAATATTTCAAACCCATGCTTCGTGATATTGGCGCTTTATCTTTAGGGCTGGGGCAAGTAATAGCGGAAATGTTACAAATGAGGGAAGAAATTGGCATACTAAAGATGGAAGTTGCCATGCTTCGTGAAGACGTTGAGGATTTAAAAGATTCAAATATTAGCATGGAAAACTACATGAATCAGAAATTCTCCGAAATCAATGAAAGATTTGATCAGCAGGACGAAAAATTTAACGCAATCTACAAAACGATTGCCCCAATGAACATAAAAATCAAACAACTCAACAAGCGCGTTATCAGACTGGAAAAGTCTTCCGCCAAATAGCCGCAGCCGTGAAATAATTTCAATCGTCGCGCGCAGTTACGGGAAAACACGCCTTTTTAGGCTTACCTATTACTGTGTATGAACTTCACGGAGTTAAATCCTTTAATTTTTATCCGGATTTTATCCATTTTTTTTATAATCGTCCTGAAGTCATCAGTAGGCAATATTTCTATTTTTTTTGTTACAATTTTAATTCTTTTCTTATTCATAATGATTTCTTAGATATTCGTAGGCCTTCTGCAGCTTTATATCAAAACTATATAACTGATTTACTTTATATTCAAATGCAATTGCAAGAATGGCGAGGTCCATTGTTTTTAATTGTACTTTAAGGGAATAGTGCTTGAGTTTTTTAAACCAAAATTTCCTGTCCGGATTCATAAATTTTATTTTTATATTTTTAAAAGCTATTTCTGCCACACTTACTGATTTAAGGGTTTTGTCTAATTTCGTGAGATTATTAATAATTTCGGCATAAATAATTGATGGAATTAATATTATGTCTTCACCGGATTCTATTCTAGATAATATCCTTTTAGCCTCAGGAGTATGGCAATCTTCAGCAAAAAACGATATCCAAACCGAGCTGTCCAACATGATAGTTTCCATAAAAATCCGTTTAGCAAAAATTCCAGATTCACTGTCCAGTTTAATCTTCCGACATTAAAAATTTTTAAACTGATTATGAAATCGACATAAAATCATCGGCTCGCAGGAGCAAGCCCCCGTATGGCACTCCGCCGGGTTCCTGCTTCATAAATTGTCCCCCGGGGGACTTTTTTAAAATTGGCGATTCTTCTCTTCCTGAAGCCAAAATTTACGGATTACCGGAGTCGATTGTGGACTATTTTCCCATATTGGCAAATTCTTTGTTTTTCGGCTTTGCGAGCCAAACTGCTACGTTCCCTTGCGCAATCCTTTAGACAACAAAAAAGCCCTCCAGGGGTAAAGATAAGTCTCTTTGAATAGACCTCACTCTCGCATCCTTAGGCTTATCTATTACTGTGTATGAACTTTACGGAATCAAACTTCTTTCCAACGCTAATCTGCACCTTATCAAGCTCCTTGATAAGAAATTTTAAATCCCGTTTTTCCTGTTTCTTTCGTTTAATTGTTTTTTTTATCATGGCGCGATTTTAAAATATTAAAAGCATTCATCAATTTCACATCAAAAGTATAAAACTCATTTACATTAAATTCAAATGCAGATGCAAGAATCAAAAGATCCATAGTTTTGAGCCGGACCGATTTTGCATAGTACTCGATTTTCTTATGCCAGAATTCCGCTTTAAAGTCGATAACACTTATTTTTACATTATTTAATAGATTTTCCTTTGCTTTGCGGGAAAGTTTGCAAGTGTGATCAACGCGAATGAGGTTATTCATAATCTCAGCATAAACAATTTTCGGTAATATTATTTTTGCATTTTCCATCATTAACTTATCAAAAATTGATTTCACTTTTTGTTCATGAACATCTTTGATAAAAGACGATATCCAAACCGAGCTGTCCAAAAGTGCCGTTTTCATAAGTAACATAATCAATGATAACCGAAAAACCTAACCGCCGGCTAGATTTCGCTGTCCAGTTTAATCTTTCGACATTAAAATTTTTTAAACGGATTATGAAATCGGCATAAAATCATTGGCCTGAAAAAGTGCGCATAATTACCGCCCCAAATTTCACCTCCGCAGCGGCAAGCCACCGTATGGCACTCCGCCGGGTTCCTGCTTCATAAATTGTCCCCCGGGGGACTTTTTTAAAATTGGCGATTCTTCTCTTCCTGAAGCCAAAATTTACGGATTACCGGAGTCTGTTGCGAATCATTTTCCCATATTGGCAAATTCTTTGTTTTTTGGCTTTGCGAGCCAAACTTCTGCGTTACCCTGCGCAATTCTTTATACGAACAAAAGTGCGCCTTGGCCGGTAATCCCTCCCCGGGGAGGAAGGGTGTGAATTGAGAATGTGGCATATGTAAGCCGTAAAATCGGAATACCAAAACGCAAACCACGCCACTTTTGAATTATGGCAAAATTGTTTTAAAGACAACAAAAAAACGCCGGATTTAAGGGGAGGGCTTTTGACCTCACGCTCTCGTATCCTCAAGCTTACCTGTTGCTTTGTATGTACTTTACGGAATCATTGCCCGGTATTTTTACACGTGCCAAACGGATTTTTATGAGCAGTTTTTGCTCCTCCAGTTTTTTTGATTTTCTTTTTACAGATTTTTTCATAATTTTTTGATTAAATCATATGCTGCTTTAAGTTTTTTATCAAAAGTGAAGAATTCTCCGACTTTATATTCAAGGACACTGTTAAGAATCAGCAAATCGAGCGTTTTAAGCCTTATTCCTTTTGTACAATTAACAATCGCATTGTACCAAAATTTCTCTGACGGAAAAAGGATTTTTATTTTATTTAATCTAATAATTTCCTCGAAATTCCCCCTAATCAAGCCGGTTTTATCCAGTTTAATAATATTATTTGTAACTTCTACATAAATAATTATGGGTAATATTATCTCACATTTTAGTGATTTAATGTGATCATGAATTTTTTCAGCATTTTCCGTGTTCACATCCTGTCCCAATAACGATATCCAAACCGAGCTGTCCAACATGATAGTTTCCATAAAAATCCGTTTAGCAAAAATTCCAGATTCGCTGTCCAGTTTAATCTTCCAACATTAAAAAAAATTAAACTGATTATGAAATCGGCATAAAATCATCGGATGTCCCCCGGGGGACTTTTTTAAAATTGGCGATTATTCTTTTCCTGAAGCCAAAATTTACGGATTACCGGAGTCGATTGTGGACTATTTTCCCATATTGGCAAATTCTTTGTTTTTTGGCTTTGCGAACCAAACGGCTGCGTCCTCTTGTCCAATTCTTTATTTGAAAAAATTCGTCAGCCCCGGGCACACTCCAACCCCATCGAGCCAAAACCGCCGACACAAGAAAGTGCGCCTTGGCCGGTAATCCCTCCCCGGGGAGGAAGGGTGCGAATTGAGAATGTGGCATATGTAAGCCGTAAAATCGGAATACCAAAACGCAAATCACGCCACTTTTGAATTATGGCAAAATTGTTTTAAAATGCTACGGAGTTTTTTGACTCACCTAAAGTGGTGCAATCCAAAGGTCAGCGCGAAAGTGCGCAAGCAGTGCAGGCGCCGCGCGCCCCACTCAATCCGAACACATTGGTACAAAAAACGCAGCGCAATTCTTTAAACAACAAAAAAAGCCCTCCGGGTTTAAGGGAGAGCTTTTTAAAAATCCATCTAATAAATTATTTTACAATTAAATAGTAATTACAATCATTTGCTGCAGCTGATTTTTTTGGCTTACATTGATCAATTATTGTCGCACCTCCAAAAACATCAGCTAATATAGAAGTTGAAGGAGCGCTAGCGTAATAAGCATTTCCATCACCTGCGATTTCAACTTTGGAAACGATGTAATATGACACTGACCCATTCCCTGTAACTCCACAGTATAGATATGAACCTGTCTGAGGATCTTTTGGTATTTTGCCCCCCTGAAAATATTGTGAGAAATTTGTTAGACCATCAACAGCACTACAATTACCAGCAGTATCAGGATACTTTTGATTATCACTATTATAAGTTTCCAATCCCGCAACAATGTTATTCAAATCCGCTTTTCTAGCCGCGTCTCTTGCGCGGGCTGGAGCACCTAGTACTGATGGCAACAAAGCCACTGCTAGGATACCGATAATTGTGATCACGATGAGTAATTCAATGAGCGTGAAGCCCTTGAGTGCACCCTGTGACCAATTTTTTAAGTTTGTTTTCATGTGTATTTTGTTAAAGAAATTCTTAATAAATATATAATTTTTTTGTGAGAAAGGCAATTTTTTTTGATTTCCTTCCTCGAGCGAGCGCGTTTTTTTTGCGTCAGCTGCTTATTCACCTGCATTCTCCATGATTAATTTATTTGTCCATTTACATACAATTGATGAATGATCTGGGCAACTTCAATTCTGGTCATTGGCTTATCAGGATACATAAACGTTCCACTAAACCAGGCCAACTTATAGGCGGCAGCCGCAAAACGGCTGAACCAAACGTCTGTTGGAACATCGCTAAAATTAATTGATGCATCCAAAGGAGCATGGAAGTTAAAAGTACGAGTTAACATGCGGAACAATATTGCTGTGAATTCAGCACGATTAACCGGATTATAAGGCATGTAAAGTCCTGTATCCAAATAACCTGTAATCCAGCCGGCCTGTTGTGCTTCAGCAATTAAGCTGCAAGACCAAAGACCACGAGGAACATCCGGGAATGGTGACAAATTAGTACATAATTTCTCGTTTACAAGTCTACCCAGCTTAAGCACCTTCAAAATCTGATCACGTTGTAAGTAACCATAAGGATCAAAATTGCCATCTGCGGTACCTGTCATAATGCCGCGATCTTTTACATCCTGCAAAATAGTAGAATATTTTTGGCATGTAGTAGAATTCAACGGAATGTCATAGTAACCTGCACATCCCGGAACAGGTGTAGGTGTTGGAGTTGGAGTAGGTGTAGGTGTTGGTGTTGGTGTTGGAGTAGGTTCAGGATTACAAGCGGTACCAACGCAGTCGGGAGTACGATCAGGAGGACAGCTTGAACCGACACAATCGGTAGGAGTAGGAGGACAGCTTGAACCGACACAGTTTGGACCTGGAGGAGAAACAGCTACAATTTCAAGTTCTCCACAGGCTAAAGTTGTTGTCTTGTAACCAGTTTGTTCCAAAGTCACAGTCATATTAGCCGTTACCGCACCTGGGTAAGTAGTCGTAAAAGAACGGGCAGTCTGCTTCAAGAGATTCTTATTTGTACCTGTATAAGCGCCAGAACCAGAAACACTCCAACTATAAGTTGTACCTGATGGGGCATTAGCAACAGTCCAAGTTACGTTATTATCAACCGTTGCCGATCCTTGTGGTTGAACAGTACAAGCCAAGTTCGCTGGGAAATCTTTATCAGCAGGAGCCGCAGCAGCTACAATTTCAAGTTCTCCACAGTCAACACTCTTTGTAGTATAGCCAGCTTGTTCCAAAGTCACAGTCATATTAGCCGTTACCGCACCTGGGTAAGTAGTCGTAAAAGAACGGGCAGTCTGCTTCAAGAGATTCTTATTTGTACCTGTATAAGCGCCAGAACCAGAAACACTCCAACTATAAGTAGTACCTGAGATCATGTTATTAACAGACCAAGTAACGGAATCACCAACTTTTGCTGAAACCAGTGGTTTAACAGTACAAGCCAGGTCCGCTGGGAAATCTTTATCAGCAGGAGGTTGACCAGCTGAAACAACTTCAAATGGAATTTCCACAGAATCAAGAGAAATACTTTTGGCACTGTAAGGTTTTTGAACACTTACATCATATAATGTCGCAAGCATTACATATTTTCCGGCAGCCAATTTTACATCTGTTGGATTGAATTTATAACCGGTAGCGCCATTAATTAATGGCCTGTCTAACAAAATTGCATCTGGATATCCTTTTTCTGCAAATGTTACATGATTGCCAACTGCTGCATTAGCAACCTTTACATCAAAACTAATATCACCTTGACCCAAGGTATATTTGATTGGGGTAGCGGTTCCGGTTAAAGTTGGAACTTTTTGTTCAGACGCATTAACCATCAAACCATCACAAAGTACAGATTTATAACTATTAATTCCTTCTGGAATCTTGAAATAAACAGCTTTTTTGCCAACAGTTTTATAGGAAGTAGTAAAGCTTAACTCAGGTGATTTCATATCAAGCTGAGAAACATCAGCTACATCACCACTCCAATGATATAGAGGTGTCAAAGCGCCTTGAGGAGTAACCGTTGCAGTCCAACTCACTGATGAGCCTGAAACGACACTGCTTAAAGATGGTTTACAGCTTGCATCTGGTTTTACAGCAGCAACATGATTAATTGTGAAAGTTGGTGATTTAACTGACAAAGTTACAAGTTGCGGAACCGGATCCGAATTTTGATATGAATAATCAAGTTTAAAATAATATGTACCATCTAAATTTGGATCATATGATTTATCCCAGGAAAATTTATTTTCACCACCATTAGTTACAAGTTGGTTACCTGATAAGGCCATAGCAGGATTGGCTACAGTATCTTTAAGCAGACCACCACCGGACTTCATTACTGTGATTGTTACTTTTGGGTCTTTATCTCCATCATCTTTTTGGAAAAAGTAATCCAGGGTAAAGCTCATATTTGCGCTTTGTCCAACAGAATATTCGTAACTAGCAGGTATCACGGTAACTTTATTAATAGCTGCAACAGGAATACCCGGGGGCATTCCACCAGGAGGTACCGACGTCAGAATTGTGAAAGGTGGGGAAGTAACTGTTTTTGTAACACCATTAACATCAAGTGGCCCTTTATATAAATAATCAAGTTTGAAAGTATAAGTACCATCTAACGCCTTGGAATAAGGAGTATGCCATTCAAAAAAATTAATTTTTCCATCAGTGGAAACCTTATCCACATCCACTACAGGAGAAGAGTCTCCATTTTTGAACAATTTAATATTTACTTTACTATTATACCCATCACTTTGGTTAAAGTAATAGTCTAAAGTAATATCTACAGACTGCCCATCTTTTGTTGAATCAAAAGTTGTAGGTGTCACAGTAACTCCACTTACGCCTACTGGCCTAAGTCCAGGTAAAGCCCCCTTAAACAAACTACCTTGGGAGAAGTAAAACGCACCTGCGGTTACGGCAACTAAAACACCTGCTGTAACAAGCAGTGCTACTTTCTTTTCTGAAATAAATTTCTTGATGTCCATATTTGTTTTGGTTAAATATTTTTAAATAAATTTTTGTTTTTCATACTATGATACCACAAAGTATCACTCATTGCAAAGAACATTCTGTGAAAATTCCGTCCCGGGACGGCGAAAATAGTTGAAAGTTCGCATCTGTAAGCCAAAATAAAAAAGCGCATGATCCGAAAAAAAATCTTGCCAGGGTCGAAACCTGTCACGAGATGTGCGAATACATGGACCGCAAGCAACCGGCCGACATCGACATAATGGCGGAATAATCAGCCGGCGCTACGTGTTATACGGAAATGCTCTCAAAAAATCGCCGGGAGAAAGAATTTGAAATGGAAATTTTGTCGCTTTCATTTTCATATTTTGAAAGTCTTTTTTATCGAGTGTGATAAGGAAATCAACCTCCAGTTTTTTTGCTCCAGCTAAAATTGGAATATCTTTGGCAACAATAATTTCTTGAAAAGCGCTCAGTTCACTTTTTGTAAGTGGCTTTTTATAAACATCAGTAAGCCAGCTCACAAGTTTATAGAAATCAACGAGTTTTTCGTGCCCAAGCTTCTTTTCGATATTAATTTTTGCTTCATGTAAAGCATACTCACTCGAAACAAGGGATATCAATTTTTTTTGAGCTAAGTCAAAAAGCGCTCTTGAACCACCACTGATAGATGCAGTGGCTGCAAAAAGAATATTTGCATCAAGGAAAAGCTTTATCATGGCGGATTATTTATTTAAGAGTTTTTTTACTTTGGCTTGGGTGCGAGCATCTAATTTGTCACGCAAAAGCCACTCTTGAATCTGTTTTTCTGAATAAATTTCGCCAGGCTGTTTTTTTTCTATTTTCAATGAATTATAATTAATTTTTAAAAACAAGATTCCTTTTTTTACAATTTTCGCTTCCAGTAGACTGTTTTCATTTATGCCCAATTTTTGGCGGAATTCCGCCGGAATAGTTACCATGCCTTTGGATTGAGTGCGAACGATTCTAATTTTCTTCATAAACAAAAGTTTAAAATTCCAACTTTTCTACTTTCAGTATGAATAATTACTAATGAAAAATCAAGGCCCGCTCACAATCTGAAAACCAAAAAAATCTTGCCAGGATGGAAAAACAATCCCAAATAGATTCCGGTAATCCGAAAATTCTGGCTTCAGGAAGAGAAGAATCGCCAATTTCAAAAAAAGTCCCCCGGGGGACTTTTCATGAAACAGATTAAACATTAGCTGATAGAAACCTGTCACAAGATGTGCGGATTTCCTGACCGCAAGCAGCCGGCCAACATTGAACATCGCATTATCCTAAAACTCATCCCTAAAACTTTCCAAAAAGAATGTGCATCATATAAATAACTTGAACGACGTCGATTCTTATTGTTGGCTTTTCCGGATACAGGTAATCACCTACAATCAAACCCCATTTAAAGAAGAAAGCTGAGTAACGTGCGTACCAGTCACTCGTTGAAACATCCAGATAGTTTTTTGATGCATCCAAAGGGATGAGTATCCCATAATTTACCTTCAGCATTCGAGACATTATGGCCACAAATTCCGAGTTGGTAACCGGATTACTTGGCCTATAAAGCCCATCGCCATAACCGGTTACAATGCCAAATTGTTTTGCATAGCAGAGATATTGTGATGACCAGGCGGAAAGTGGAACATCCGGAAATGAAGGAACGCCATTACAATAATCGGTGCCAACAACGAATTTATTTCCAATCTCAAGCGCTATTTTCGCAATTTGATCACGTTGTAAGTTATCATGAGGCCCGAAGTTGCCATCTGCATTACCGGTCATAAAGTTGTAAGTCTTTGCATATTCCAAAGCAGCATCATATAGTTTGCATAGGGCAGAACCCAAAGTCAGTTCATCATCATAATAACCAGCACAGCCGGGGATTTGTGCTGAAGCTGGAGCCGGTGGTTGTGGATTATCGATTGGGGGATTTTCAGGAAGATCAGACGCAGGAGTATTATCCACGGGAGTTTCAATAATATCAGACGCAGGAGTGTTATCTTCGACCGGAGTATTATCTGAATTATCCACCGGTTGGTCTACGATAGCGACCGGTTCTTCTTTAGGAATAATTGTGTTACCGGTAGTTGAGCAAGTGGTGCCTACGCAGCCAGAACCAGACCCAGAAACAGATCCCAAATCAGAGCCAGAACCCGAGCCGGAGCCCAAATCAGAGCCTGAACCTGAACCAGAACCCAAATCAGAGCCTGAACCTGAACCCAATTTACCGGGCAGTCCAACAACTTTTTGTGCAGATGGTTGTGCGGCGGCAATAGTAATTGTCGGAGTACATGTGAAAGTTCTTGGATTATAACCGGAAGCTGTCAAAGCTACAGTAACAGGTGCAACGGCTCCAGCGGTTGAATATGAAGTAACAAGTGAAGGTCCCTGAGATAACGATGCACTAGTTGCATTGCCATATCCTCCACCCCATTTATAAGTCATACCGGATGGAAGTAATCCGAACGAAGGTTTAACTGTCCAAGTTACTGAATCACCAACTTTTGTTGAAGACGAAGCATTGGTAGAACAGCTTACAAGAAAATCTTTTGAAGCAGCTGGTTGGCCATTTTGAACAAGCCCTACTTTACCAAGATCAATTTTTTGAGCAGCTGGAGCAGCCGGATTAACCATAAACGGATCGGATTTTATAATTGGTGAAGAAAGAATTCCTTTAACAGCCTGGGCCGTAAAGAAATATTGACCCGGGGTAACGGGACTATTATCCAGGTGTAAGCCATTCCATAAACCATTTACCGGGCCATTTGACTGATTTATTGATGTCCAATTCAGCACTTTAATATTATTTGAATCCAGGATTGAAAACACCAGGTTTGTATTGGAAGCGTTGGGAGCACCAGCACCGCTTAAAGTTCCTCCAAATGTAATATATTTGTTCGGATCACCAAGAGTATAAGAACTGGCGGAAAGTGTAAAATTACTCAACGCCGGTTTTCCAGAATCATTAACAGTCAATGTTGTGCAGTTAGTCACATCCGAATCCTGATATCCTTTATTAGGAGCGGTGATTTTAACCGAAACATTTTTAGGTGAAGTATTTTGATAAACAGCCGTAGCGGTTGGTTGATTTATTGGGGGCATAATATTGCCATCCCATAAATATCCGGATCCCGCAGGCACATTACCGGTAACTTTCCATGTTACGGTATCGCCCACATTGGCCGGACTTGGTGTCGCAGCACATTGCACTACGATTTTGGTTGGGACTCCAATTTTTTGTATAGGACTAGGAGCAATTTGATTCACCGCCTGATTTTCGTTAATGGTCACACCAGGACATTTAGGATCAGATAGCGTGGCTCCGGCCTTATCAGTAATTGTTAAAGTTACTGTTTTAGGCCCCGCAATTTTATATTCAATTTTATAAGTATTGCCCCAGAAAGTAACTTTAGGGGTATCTGAATTACTCCATTGCGTCGTGTATGGAGGAGTTCCACCGGAAATATTTGCAGTATAGGTAATTGTATCTCCCACATTTCCGTTTAGAGGAGAGGCACTACATACATCCTTAAGTTGCACTGGCGGAACAGCATCAGGTTGTCCTGCTTGAGCGTTGTTAGCTAGAGGGTTATTTTGAAGTGCAAGATTTGCATTTTGAGCATTTGGTTGCCCTGCTTGCGCATTAGCAGGTGCCAGGTTAATAGTTACAGCGGGAGTACAAGTGATATCGTTAATTGTGTTGTTCTCATTATCAATAACTTGAGTAACCATTGTTGTTTTCTCTCCAACGTTTGAATACGTAATTTTATATGCATTTGTACCGGCATTGTCTGCCAAACTGCCGTTTTTTAGAAAATCTGCTTTACTTTCACTCCATCGAGTTTTATATGGAGGAACTCCACCTTTAATAGTTGCCGTGTAGGTGATTGTATCTCCTACAACTCCAGTTATAGCTGAAGGTGTACAAGTAGCGCTTAAAGGTATTTGCACAACCGGTTTAACATTAAGTGGGGCCACGGCCTGAAAAGGGTTTGATTCAACAATTTGCATCTTGCCCGCCAGTGAGTAAGAAGTTCTGAAAAAATACGAATTTCCAGGTATCGCAGCCTTTCCAACTTTTCCATCCCAAGAGATTGAATTATAACTATTATCATTTGGAGGAGTCAGCCCCCAGGTCATTAATACAGCACCACTATTTTTATCTATAACACTAATATCAACAGTAGGAGTTACATCCTTTTTAAAACCATAAGTAAAAGTAATTTTTGGGTTTTCCAAATCAAGAGTAGGGGAAGATAGAGATGGCTCACTTACGCCAGGCGCAAAGTTAACTTGCGGTCGTGCATTAATATTAAGACCGCTCAAATTTCCCGAGAACAATCCACCACTGGAAAAATAAACCGCACTTGCGGTAACCACGGTAGCCAAAATGCCACCGACGACCATCGTCATTGTTCTATGAGCCTGAATGTATTTTTTGATGTCCATATTTGTTTTGATTAAATTTTTATTTTCATAGTATCATAACACAAAAATGGACATTGCGCAAATTCAGCTTCTGAAAATTCCCAAAATCACCACTAAAATTTTCCAAGAACGTGCAGCATATAAACAATTTGAGCTACTTCAACTCTGGTCATTGGCTTGGGTGGATTCATGTAGTCACCCGGAAACAAACCATTCATAAAAAAGAAAGCTGCGTAATTGGTGTACCAACCGGTTGGTGGAACATCTTTATAATTTTTTGCTGAATCCAAAGGAACAGAAATATTAAATTTAGATTTCAACATTCTGGTCATCATCGTTGCAAATTCTGCGCGATTAACCGGATTAGAAGGCATATAAAGTCCCGTAGCCAAATAACCGGTTATAATCAAGTTTTGTTTTGCTTCAGCGATTAAATTACAAGACCAAAGCACACTTGGAACATCCGGAAATGGTGTTACATTATTGCATAAGTTGGCAGGGACGTTTGCATCGCCCAGCTTAAGCACTTTCAAAATCTGGTCACGTTGCAGGTAATCATAAGGCCCAAATGTGCCATCCGGATTACCGGTCATAATTTTTTTTGTCTTTGCATATTCCAAAGCTGGCCCATATTGTTGGCAGGTAGTGGAATTCAAAAGAATGTCATAGTATCCGGCACAACCGGGGGTTTGAGCCGCAGGAGGAACCACCGGAGCAGGTGGAACGACGGGAACGACGGGAACCACCGGAACCGCTGGAACGACCGGAACAACCGGAACAACCGGAACAACCGGAACAACCGGAACCGGAATTTTCACAGGTTGCAGAACCTGTGGGAGAACAGCTGTAAAAGTGCCCATCCGCCAATCATTTGTCCCAACGTTACTATCATACAAATCTACCTGATAATTATGGGTACCGGCACTCATAGCGGACAGGGCATTAGCATCAAAATTAAAAACATAAGTATTTGTACCATTCCACTGAATAGTTTGATTGGGATTTTGAATAGAAGACCCACTCGGATCAACATCAAATTGCAGCCTTACAGCATAGTTGGCATTCATAAATGATGTATTCACGGTAACTTGTAAGGCATCCTTCCCCAAAACGATTTGGGCCGGTGTGGATGTGATATTGGCTATGGTTGTATCGTTAAACGGAATTTTAACAGGTTGCTGTGGTGGAACATCCGGAATCGGCGGAATTATAAGTTTGGGTGTATTTATTACCTGAAAAGGCGTTGATTGTAACGTTAGAGCCGTATTTGGATTTTTATCAAAAATAAATGGAAGGTAATAAGTATAAAAATAATAAGTTCCAACCGCGGCAGGTTTATTTGTATTTGTATCGATTCCATCCCAGGAAACAGAATTATAGCCGTCAACCGGATTGAGAGCCGCCCAGTCCCATTTTTTTAAAGCTTTACTGACATCATTGTTACTCCCATTCGGCAGAACATAAATGAAAAGATCGGGAGCTTTAGTAGCCTTGAAACCATAAGTGAAAGTAATACTATGATTTGCCGCTGCCAAATCCAGAGTAGTGGCGGATAAATAGGTATTGGTTACGCCAAAGTCGGTAATGGGCGGTAGTATTTTTGGTATAGAAACCGGGTTAATCAATCCAATCAATTTTCCCGAAAACAATCCACCATTGGAAAAATACACTGCCGAAACAGTGGCCACAGTAGCCAAAATTCCAACAACTGTCATCGTCATTGTTTTATGATCTTTAATGTATTTTTTGATGTTCATATTGGTTAGTTTAGATTTTTATAATTTTACGAAAATCCACCAGTGATATTTGTAAGTTGAATAATTGGCAGCATGATGGCCGCAACGATTCCTCCAACAACCACACCAACGATCACCATAATCATCGGCTCCATCACTTTAGTCAGCGCGTTAACCACGTTATCAACCTCTTCATCATAAAATTCCGCAACTTTTTTGGTCACGTTTTCAAGCTGCGCGGTTTGTTCGCCGATTTCAATCATGTTTACAAGCATGGACGGAAAAAGCTTGCTTTCAGCCATATTCTCGGCCATCGGAATACCGCGTTTCATATCTTCCGCGGTTAAAAAAAGTCTTTCTTTATAAACTTCATTGCCAATTGCATTTCCCACAATTTCCAAAGATTTAATAATCGGAACGCCGCTACCAAGCAGGTTTCCAAAAGAACGGGCGAATTTTGCCAACGTACCTTTTTGGATCACATTGCCAAAAATCGGCAATTTCAACAGCATCAAATCCCAAAAATATTTTCCGGATTTAGTTTTTTTCCAGGCGGTAATCGCCACAAAACTTATCGAAGCTATCAACAAAATCAGTGGCCAAAAATTTACTGAAAAATTACTGATGCCCATCAGAACCTGGGTTGGCAAAGGCAAATCATGACCGGTTTGCGAAAAAAGTTTACTGAGTTGCGGCACAACCACAATCATCATCACAAAAACAACCACAACTACAAGCCCCATAATCGCAATTGGATAAACCAGGGCGCCCTTGATTTTGCCCATTAAACTGGCCGATTTTTCCACATCTTCCGCCAGGTCACGCAAAGTTTTATTAAGTTGGCCCGAAGCCTCACCGGCATGTACCATACCAATTTCGGCTTCACTGAAAATCTCGGGATATTGTTCCATGGCACCGGAAAGACTTTTTCCACCTTCAATCGCGTCCGCCATTTGCAGCAAAGTTTTGCTGAGTCTTGGGATTTTTTCATTCTGCGAAGCCAGAGTTTTCAATGATTTAATAATCGAAAGTCCGGCATTAATCATCACCGCAAGCAAACGAAAAACGGTTGCCTTATCTTTGATTTTGATTTTAGTGTGATCGACAAAATAACCATTTATACGGCCATAAAAGTCAATTATCGGATTCCCCGTCAGGTGATTGTAACCCAACTTTTGACGCAGGAGAATTTTGCCTACGCGGGCATCGGCAATATTAAGCTGAATTTGCTTATCCAGCATAGGCTCTTTTGACTCTTCAGCTTTTAAAGTAAAGAGTTGTTTGTTTTCTGATTGTCCAAATCCTTTCGATTGTTTTTCCGGCACGTCGTTTTAATTAAGAAATTTTATAATTTATAATTGAACCTAAGTCCCACATCCCGAGTTATTCCTCCATCCTCTTCGCCACGCGGTAAATTTCGTCCAGCGCAGTTTCTCCTTTAAGAGCCTTAATAATTCCGGCTTGTTCCAGAGTAACCATGCCATTTTTCATTGCCGCTTTTTCTATATCTATAGAACTCGCTCTGGCCAAAACCAGTTTGCGAATTTCATTATTCATTCTTAAAATTTCATATAAACCAAGACGTCCTTTATAACCGATATGCTCACAAACATCACAACCAACCGCCTTAAAGAAAGACATGGTTTTTAGTTTTTCCGGTTCGATTTCATCGGTCGGCTGCAAGCTTTTTAATGCATGATTTACATTGTCCACCATCTCGGCACTCGGAGTATCGGGCTGTTTGCAGGCATCGCACAGTTTTCTAACCAAGCGCTGCGCAATAATAAGTTCAATTGTTGAAGCCATCAAAAATGGCGGAACTCCCATGTTATCAATACGTGTTAAAGTTTCCACCGCGCTGTTTGTATGAATTGTTGATAAAACCAAATGACCTGTTAAAGACGCTTCAATCGCAATTTCAATTGTTTCACGATCACGAATTTCACCCACCATTATAATGTTCGGATCCTGACGTAAAGCCGTACGCAAGCCATTTGCAAAGGTGTAATTAATATCCGCGTGAACCTGACTTTGATTCAAGCCATCCATTTGGATTTCTACCGGATCTTCAATTGTTAAAATATTTACATCAATTTTATTTAGGCGGGCCAAAGCCGAATACATGGTTGTAGTTTTTCCCGAACCGGTTGGTCCTGTTGTTAAAATAATTCCATTTGGAAGCGCCAAAGCCTGTTCAAAAGAACGTAAACTGCTAGACTGCAAGCCAAGTTCCGGCAGATCGGGAATTTTGCGTGAACGATCCTGAATACGCATTACAATCTTTTCACCGTTTACGGTTGGCAAAGTTGAAACACGCAAATCCATTTCACGGCCATCTTTTGTGGTCACTTCCGAGCGTCCATCCTGCGGAATACGTTGTTCATCAATCTTCAAATTGGACATAATTTTAATGCGCGAAACGACAGCCGGATGAATATTTAAAGGGTATTCAACAATCTGGCGCAACACACCATCAACGCGATAACGAATGCGCACAGTGTTTTCCTGTGGCTCTATATGGATATCGGAAGATCGCAAATCCAAAGCATAACTAATCGTGCTCAAAACCAGCTGGGGAATATTTCCCGCTAAAATTGAGTCCTGTAATTGTTGTAATTTGGTTGCTTCGGGCATTGTAGTCAGACCTTAATTTGTAGGAGTTGTAGCGGTTGTAGCTGTTGTAGTAGTTTTAGTTTTTTGAAAATAAGCATTCACGGCAAGTGAAACATTTAAGGTGGGATCACTGGCGCCATCCGCGGAAGAAAAATTAATACTGATTGATCGAATATCCATCAGCCTGGTCTTGTTTTCCAGCATTCCGGAATTTTCAATAAATTGCAGGAATTTCATTAAATTACTTTTGCTGGCGTTGATTGTCATTGTAACCGGCAAAACTGAATAGTCGTTTTTGGTATCCTGACGTGAAGTTCCAAATTTTACATCACTGACAAAAAATGGATTTGCCTGTGAATTATTCTGTGCGGAAAATTGATCAAAAATACGAACCAGATTGGTATAAGCTTCCTGCTCAGGCAACACAAATTGCAGAGCGTCATTAATGCTCGCGATCTGTTCATCATATTGTTTTTTCAAATTTGCGTAGTCGGTTTTAACCTGGGCAACGTTGGTTTGCATAGTTGATAAATTGTCCTGTTCAAGCTTTAAAGCGTCATTCGCGGCCAAGTAATTGTTGATTTGTTGATAGCCAAAATAGGCGGATACGCCAAGCAGAATCGCTCCAAAAATTAAATAACTTTGGATGGAATTGATATAACCTCTTTTTTTAATTGCGGCTGTTGCCATAAAAATAATTTACAAATAAGTGTCAAGAACCGCTTGCGGAAAGCTTTAAATCAATTTTGAAATTTGCGGAATATCCGGCGGCTGTTGTCGTGCCATCACCCTGTTTGTTTTTTGAAAATGAACGCATCTCAATTTTCTGAAAATATGGAGATTGTTCCAGGTGCGCCATCAAGTCGCTCATCAGTGTGAAGTTTGCTCCGGAAGTCGTTTTTGTCGCTCCGGAAAGCACAATTTTGTTGGTTGCCGTATCAAAATCATAACCGGTATAACGGATACTATCCTGCGCGATTGGAGGATTATAAGCGGCATAAACTTCCGCAGTTACCCCATCAATTCGCTTTACGATCGTTGACCATAAAATACGGGTGTGTTTTACATCGGCAATCGTAGCCAGTTCACTGTTGGTTGAAGATAGAATTTTCCCAATCAGATCACGCAAATGAGTTTCATTTTGTTGATTATTCGTAGCCTGAAAATCTTCAAGACTTTTCTTGAAATCGTCTAAAGAAATACTTTGAATTGTGTTGATAAGTTGACGGTTTCCAACGAGTTTAAGCGTATTATCCAGCAGTTTACCGGTTTGAATATCGTCAATGCTGGTGGGTTTTGGACCGATAGCTCTTTTATCGTCCTGAATTGCAGTACGCAGATCCTCTTCGGCCTTGCTTAATTTTTCATCATCGGTTTGTGCCGGTTCTGCCAGGCTTTGAAATGTTTGAGCCACGAACGGAGCAGTTAAATTTACACGAATATCAGCCAATAAATTTGGTAAAGTCTTTTTAGCCGCTTCGATATTGGCTAAAGCTACGGTTTTATCCTGGGCGGTAACATTCGGATCTTGCGATCTGATCATATTTCCAAAAAAGCGATCAGCCTGATAACTGAAATTGTTTAAATTCTGCTGAGCGGTGAGGTAATGAACCTTGTTTAAGTCAGTCTGAAGTTTGCGCAAATTGCTATTTTCGTCCGTAAGCCGTTGGGTCACGTTTGCGCCAAAGTAGCCAAAATCCGGAGAAAGTTGAGTATACAAAAACCCAAACATGCCTGCACTCAAAACAAAAACTATCACAAACAATGTTTGAACCAGGCGCAATTTTCGTTTAAGACGATACTGTTTTTCCATTTCCAGCGTTTTTTCCAAATCAGGAGCAGAGCCTAAAATTGGCTTCATCTGCTGCAAAGATTCCTTTTGGGCGATGATAGATCGAACCATTTTTGAATCTTTTTCCGTAGGTTTGGACTGGGTAAAAATATTCGAAAAACTCAGGTTTTCGTCCAGTGGTTTTGGTGAAGCTGCATCCGGTTTCACGGAAGCTACTGGGGCTTTTGGGGCAGCGGTCGGCTTCGACTCAGGTTTCAACTCCAACACGGGCGGAGTTTTAGCCGCAGGCGTAGTCTTCGCAGCATCCGCATTTCCGGAAGAATTATTCGAAAGATCGATAAGAGGATTTGCCATAATTAGTTTTTATTTTTAATTTTCTCATCATTTTAGCACAAAAAGGGTCTGAGGTACAGAATGGCGGTCAATGAGACGTAGATTTGAATTTGACAATAAATACAAGTTATGTTTAAATGAGTTACCTAGTTGGCAAATAATTTTATAAATATGTCATTAGATTCACGAATAAAACATGCATTAGTTATTGGCGGTATCGTAGCCGGGTCAGCTGCTGAAGTGTTTGGTGCTGGGCAATGTTTGAATAGAGTTGCTGCCGCAAAAGAGGCACGAGATGAGATAATGATTATTGATCATAAAATTAATCTTCAAAGAAACGAAATTGAAAAAACTTTAGCAGGCACTCCCTCTCCAGACCTGAGTAAACAATTTGCTGATTGCGAAAAAAAACTGACTGACTGTGAAGCTCAATTGAGGAAATCCATTAAATTAAGTGAACCAGCTCATGATTTTATTAATCGAAGAATTGACGCTCAATGCGATAATTTTGAAATGATAACCGGAATAGATCCTTCTGTGGTTTGTGGTGAAATAGAAGGCATGAAAGCAGCAACTATAGAAACTCCAGCTTTAAAAAAACTTATTCCTTGCGAAAAACGTGCACTTTCCTGCATGAACGATGTGGCTGATAAAATAAATGAATAAACTTCGGCACCGAAGGTTTATAAAGTGGATAGTCGGTTTTTGGCTTACTACTCACGGTGTACTTTTCCCGGCACTGGCGGAGTCAATATTTTCAGGATATGTAAAGGCCACTGAGGGATAGGATGCAGTCCAAACGTAAGTTATCCAATTTTAACTCAATTTTCCTTCAACAATGAAAAAATTAGACTTCGTTTTATCGGCATCTCTGGCGCTTGCTGCCTGTCATAATCAAACTGCAAAAACTGCGCCAACGCCAACACCAACTCAACTGGGTTTAAAAG
Organism: Candidatus Altimarinota bacterium; assembly: GCA_041659405.1. Lineage (GTDB taxonomy): Bacteria > Patescibacteriota > Gracilibacteria > UBA1369 > UBA1369 > JBAZYK01. The sequence continues at coordinate 86,317 of JBAZYK010000001.1, read as the reverse complement.
CTGATTCTTCTGAAACTGGACATAGTGTGAACGTGCTGCCACAAAATGATCATTCTGAAGATGCTACCAAGAACGCAAAAGCCATAAAAGACAAGGTTTCTGCTCTTATGGCTGAACAAAACGCACTAATTAGCGAATTACAAAAAATTGAGCCGAAAATTGCCTTTATTTGCCAAAATGCTAGCAAAGAATGTGTCAGTGGACTTAGAGTATTAAGTAAAAAAAATATACCTGACGATGTTATGGCATCATGTTCAGGTGCATTTGATCCAAATGACACATGTATTGATGATGAAATGATCAAAAGAGGACTGGCTGACAAATTAGCTGAAGTATATGAAGCAGGGAATGCCTGCCTTCATCAGGTGGCTATAGAATGCCCACCAAAAGCCAAAAAAGCTCAGGAAATAATGAAGGATCCGGCGTTTAAGGATGAAGAGAAAAAGCAGGGTGCTATTCAAAAAGATTTAAATATGCGCTCTTATAGTGGAGGCCAGAGCCAGACCGATTGGAAAGCTTGTGAACTTGTTGCTGACAAAACTACGGGTGGTGGAAGCGATAAGCGCAGACAAGCCTTTTATGATAGTCCAACTACGGAAGCTTATGGAGCTTTAATGCAACTGGAAACTGCAAAACTAACAGAAAAAGTGAAATGTACAGATCGAATGAAAAAAGAAGCTAAAAAAGACGCGGGCATTGCTGGATTGTTAAAACAAACTCGAAAAAATCTTCATTGGACCGAGACGGAAGAATTTTTGACATGTACAGATAGCGATCCAGAATTTAAATCTAAAAGTGAAGCTTTGGAAAGCGTGGTCGCTGCTTATGTTGAAAATCCAACAACAGCAGGAAGAAAAGCATATCTACAGGCAGAAATAAACAAATTTGATAGACGCAGGGCCTGTGAAAAAGAGCTTGCCGGAAAAGATTCAAAGAAAAAATAGATATCAGGTCTCAAAATTTTCTTCATCCTTAAATCAATCATCAAAAAAAGCCCCGAAAAATTCCGGGGCTTTTTAATTTATATTTTTTGAGTCTCTAACTATTTAACCTCAACTGTTGCGCCTGCGTCTTCCAAAGCTTTCTTCATTTTAGCTGCTTCGTCGCGTGGTACTCCTTCTTTAACTGGCTTTGGAGCGCCATCAACTAAGTCTTTAGCTTCTTTAAGACCAAGACCTGTAACCTCACGAACCGCTTTGATTACGTTGATTTTTTGTGCACCTGATGAAAGAAGTGTAACTGTAACAGTAGCTGATTCTTCTTCAGCTGGAGCTGCTGCGCCACCTGCTGCTGCCATCATAACTGGAGCTGCTGCGCTAACACCGAATTTTTCTTCCATTGCCTTTACCAGGTTTGCAAGGTCGAGAACTGTAAGTTGTTCAACCATTTCAAGGATTTTTTCTGCATCCTTGCTAAGAGTTACGTCTGCCATTTGAGTAATAAATTATGAAATAAATATTTAGAATTTTCGTGATAATAACCGCTCGCACCGGGCGAGTCCGGCTTCAAACTAAGCTGAAGCTTTTTTATCGTGTACAGCTTTAAGACTGTAAACAAATTTACGCATAACACCGGAAAGTACTCCGTGAAGACCGGAAATAGGAGACTTCATACTGCCAACCAATTTTGCCAACAATACTTCACGTGAAGGTAATGTAGCTAACTGATTAACTTCGGCTTTGCTCATCAATTTGCCATCAACGATTGCGCCAAGTAATTGTAAATTTTCGTTAGTTTTCGAAAATTGATACAAAAGACGAGCTGGAGCAACCACGTCCAAGTAGCTGAAAGAAGCCGAAACGGCACCTTCCATCATACTATCCGGGATCTCTGGCAGATTGTTGTTTTTAGCTGAAAGACGAATAAGAGTCTTTTTTGCTACCATCATTTCAACACCATCCTTGTAGAGTTTTTTGCGAAGATCAGTAATCTTTTTTACCGGAAGACCTTTGTTCTGAGCAAAATAAATTGCTTTTGCTTTTGCGAACTTTTCATTTAGTTCGTTTAGGACTTCGGATTTTTTTGCCTTTGTAACAGCCATAGAATAATTTAAAAAAATCTCAACAGTCATGACAGTTGAGAACAATCCTAGGGAACTTTGTTTTGGCCTATTGGCTTCCACTCCGTTCCGGGTTGCTTGCCTTGCGGCTCGCTTCCTTTTTAGGGACACTTCGGCTACGCCTTGTGTCTGGTCTCGGCAGGATTTATAGTTTTGGCTTAATGATTCGACCTTTCTTATATCACAAGTTCCCAAAAGCGGACCTACTGTCTCTGACGCCGGAAAATATATGGAAATTTCCTATTCCTGTCAAGATAATTAGTCGACAATTGAAGATAAAAGCTCTAGAATCAGTCCGCTATGGACAAAGTGTTTATTGCTACCGCTAGCAGAGCAGGCTCTATCTAACCAACAATCTCAACATTCAAATGGATATTTTTAAAGAACTCCAAGATTTTCTCCAAAATCTTGAAAATAAAAAACCGCTCATTGTGGTTTTAGGGCCAACAGCCTCGGGAAAAACGGCATTAAGCTTAAAAATAGCTAAACTTTATCATGGAGAAATAATTTCCACCGATTCTCGCCAGGTTTACAAATACATGGATATTGGCACGGACAAGATTCTTCCACCGCAGCAGGAAGGCGTTCCTCATCATTTATTGGATTTTTTGGAACCAACCGAGGAATTTACACTCGCGGATTATAAAAGGCTCGCCCTTAAAACAATCGATGAAATTTATCGTCGCAAACACATTCCAATGTTAGTTGGTGGAACCGGACTTTATATTAACGCCATCATTCAAAATTATCAGATTCCCGAGGTCCCGCCAAATCCAAAGTTGCGTCAGGAAATGACTGAATTCTGCGAAAAAAACGGCATTGAAGCTTTATATAAAATACTTCAGGAAAAAGATCCACAGGCGGCAAAACGAATTCATCCCAACAATATTCGTTATGTGATTCGTGCTTTGGAAATTAATCTTGCCGGAAACACACGCAAAATCGACACCAAAGGCGAGCCGGCTTTTAATGTTTTTGTGATCGGAATTGACTGGCCGCGCGAAGAGCTTTACGCAAGGATAAATCAGCGTGTGGATAATCAGATTAATCGTGGACTTTTGAATGAATTTAAAACACTTTTATTGAAAGGATATAAAGAAACATTGCCTTCAATGTCCTCTCTCGGTTATAAAGAATTAGGCCCTTTTGTAAGGGGTGAATGCCCATTGGAAGAAGCGGTTGAAACAATCAAACAAAATACCCGCAATTACGCCAAACGTCAGCTCACCTGGTTCAAAAAATATAAAAATATTCATTGGATTCAGGGCGCAGAATTGGAAAAACAGGATTCGGGAAATAAAAATCCAATCTCCTAAATCATAAATCGAAAAATTGCTAATCACTAATTGAATTTCCGTGTCCGTCCTCAACAAAAATTGGAATATCAAAAATGCCGATCCCGAAAAAAACGTGATCCAAAAATTATTGGCAAACAGAGGATTAACCGATAAAGATCAGATTCAGGCGTATCTTTCGCCAAACTACAAAAAGGGCTTTCACAACCCGTTTGTAATGAAAAACATGGACCGGGCCGTGGAAAGAATTAAAAAAGCCATCGCCGACAAAGAAAAAATTATTATTTTTGGCGATTATGACGTTGATGGAATCAGCGGAACGGCGATTTTAGTTAAAACTTTGCAGATTTTGGGTGCCCGAATTTCATATCGATTACCACATCGTGTTAAAGATGGTTATGGCTTAAGCAACGCCTTTGTTGAAGATTTTGCCAAGGTCGGTGTCACGCTTGTTATTACTGTTGATTGTGGAATTTCCTGCAAAAACCAGATCGCGCTGGCCAAAATGCACGGTATTGACGTTATCATTACGGATCACCACACCATTCCGGAAAGTATTCCTGATCAGGCCTATGCCATTTTGCATCCCGGGCAGCCCGATTGTAATTATCCTTTTAAGGGATTAACCGGCGCAGGAGTGGCTTTAAAACTGGCTTCCGCGCTAATTACCGACAAGTTTGAAGGTGAAGAGCGCGATGAATATTTATTTTCATTGTTCGATTTGGCGAGTCTTGGAACGGTTGCCGATATTGGCCCGCTTCAGGGCGAAAACCGCATTATTGTAAAGTACGGATTGGAAGCTTTGAAAAATACCAAATGGCCGGGATTGCAGTCTTTAAAAGAACTTTCCGGTGTTCTGCCTGATGAAAAAATTGATATTAATACGATTGGTTTCCGCATTTCTCCGCGTCTTAATGCCGCCGGTCGCATTGATCACCCTTATTACGCGCTGCAACTTTTGCTGAATGATGACGTGGCAAAAGGCAAACTTCTGGCTCTGCATTTGGAAAAATTAAATCAGGAACGTCAGCAGATGGTTATAAAAGCCATGATTGAAGCCGAAGAACAATTTCAGAAAGATCAGGACCATTTAAAAAACGGCACAAACCAGACAAGTAACGGAGTCAAAATTTTCATTGCCTCAAGCCCTGATTGGCATGTTGGGATTTTGGGATTGATTGCGGCAAAAATCGCCGAAAAATATACAATGCCAAGTATGATTCTTCAGGATTTTGGGGATTATTTAGTGGCTTCCGCACGCAGTCCGGAATTTTTTAATGTGGTTGAAGCTTTAACAGCCCATCGTGACCACCTTGAACATTTTGGAGGCCATGCCCAGGCTGCCGGATTTAATATCCGCAAAGAAAAATTACCAGGATTCATTGAGGCCATGAGCGCTTATGCCCAAGGAAAACTGCCAATGGCAACAGTGCGCCCAAGTTTAAATATTGATTGTGAACTTTCCGCGGATGACATCAATGAAAATCTGATGACTTTTTTGGAGCAGATGGAGCCTTTCGGTGTCAGCAATGAACAGCCATTATTTTTATTTCGTGGAGTTCGACCGCTTCTGCCAAAACGTGTAGGCAAAGAGCAAAATCACCTCCATTTTAAAGCCGAAATTTCGGGACAAAACTCGGGCAGTGTAAAAAGAATTCCGGTAATCGCCTTCAAATTGGGTGAGCACGAAAACATGCTGGCCGAAGGCTCTCCAATTGATTTAGTTTGCCATCTTGAAAAAAACGACTGGAAAGGCACAAGCCATTTACAGCTAAGGGCAGTCGATTTTAAGGCAGCGGAGTAGAGAAGAAACGCAAGTTCACAGAACTCCACCAGTCGGATAATATCTTGCACACTAAATCAAAGTGCGATTTTTTGTAATGCTTTTTATGAATGCGCGTTATTAAAGGTATCTACATCTAACACAATTTATGAAATTCCTTATCACCTTACTTTTTTTGGGACAGGCCGTAATAATCACGTTTATTGGAACGCTGATTACTCGGGCTGAAGCGCGGCAGCTTACTCCACCAGGAGTTTTTGAAAAAGCAACCCTTGACATATTTGCAGTAAATAGTATAGTTTCGCGTGATTAATTCTATAATTTTAAATACATGTCTAATCCCCAAAAACCAGAACTTTCAGGTGAAGTAAATGGCGCAGATGTGGTTGCCCCAAGTTCAGTCGATGAACAACTAACCGCTGAACGTCCAGCTGCCGAACGAACAGAAAGTGCTTCTATTGGAGCTAGCGCCATGGGTGCTATCGCTCAACCTGAAGACCTCTCTCCAGCCGAGTTCGCTGGAGAAATTATGAAAAAATTACAGGATGTAGGGGTAAAAGGAGTGCAAACCATGAGCATTCAAGTTGGAAATCGAGTGGTTGAATTTGATGATAATGATATGTGTTTTAGATCGGGTAAATTGGCTAAAGATTTTCTTTCCATGCCAGCTGACCTTGAGGCAGCATTTCACTTTTTAACTACTGAAGCCGAAGACGAAGCCCAAGCCAAGGCTGAAGCTGAAGCCGCCGCTGAAGCAAAAAACGGAGTTGAAGTAAAAGCTTAACCTTTTCCTTCGATCACTACTATCAAAAGCCTCTCCCTTGAAAAATTCATTGGAGAGGTTTTTTTTGACTATTGCTTTCGTTCTTTTGCTTTGCTAAAGTGGGCTCTTCGTCACGCAAGTGTTACGTGCAGACTCCCATCAATTCGCTATGTCGCATTTGACATGAGAGAGAACGCACCATTGACCAATCCTGAAAAATATATTATAATTAACCGATAGATTCGAATCCGGATTCAGTTCCTCTCGGATCTCCAGTTCTCCCAAATTAGTTTATGGACCAAATTCGCAAACAAATCACCGACATTTTATTGCAGAGTAAGAGCATTCTGGTTATGCCTTCTGCGCCTGCCGATGGCGATTCTTTGGGCAGCGCTTTAGCGCTTTATTTGATCCTAAAAAAACTTGGCAAAGAAGTGACAGTGGTAAGTCCGGAACCTGTTCCCGAAGCTTTTCAGTTTCTTCCAACGACTAATGTTATTCATGAAGATCTGACCGCTTCGCCCGATTTTATTGTGACTATTGATTGTGCCAAAGCCAAAATCGACACTATTAAAACCAAACTCGAAAACAATAAAGTTAATATTATTGTCACTGCCAAAAAAGGCCAATTTTCTGCCGATGAAGTTTCTTTTCACCACGGTCCAAGCAAATATGACGTGATTGTTACGGTGGATACCGGCGATCTTGTTCAACTCGGCCGTTTTTATGAGGACAATCCTGAACTTTTTACCAGTTTGCCGGTTATTAATATTGATCATCACGCTTCCAATGATAATTTTGGAAAAATAAATTTGGTCGATATTATGGCTTCTGCTACAACAGAAATCCTTTTGCCATTGATCGAAGAAATGGAACAGCGCACTAATGTGGAATTATTTGATGAAGATGTAGCTACACTTTTATTGGCTGGAATTATTACCGATACAGGCAGTTTCCAAAACGCCAATACCACGCCAAGATCTTTTGCCGCTTCTGCGAAATTGATTAAATATGGAGCGCGCCAACAGGAAATTATTAAACACGTTTTTAAGACCAAGCATCTATCCACTTTACGGCTTTGGGGTCGCATTTTGACCAATATTAAACTGGACCAAAAATACCGATTTGTTTGGACAACTTTAAGTCTGAAAGATTTTTCCGATACCGAAAGTCGCGAAGATGAAACAGGTGGAATTATTGACGAACTTCTTACAAATGCACCGGGGACGGAAGTTGTTTTATTATTGAAACAAAAAACGGATGGAGTTATTTCCGGAAGTGTTCGTACGACTTCAGCCAGTATTGATGCCAGCAAAATTGCCGGAATGTTTGGCGGCGGAGGGCATGTGCAAGCCGCAGGATTCAAAATTCAAAGCAACGATCTTGCCGGAACCGAAGCCATGGTGATCGAAAAAATCAAAGCTTTCCAAAAGGAACATTTGAAATTATCAGAAACGGAAGAGGAGGCTACAGGAGCAGGTCAACTGGGTGGGGGCGCACAAATGCCCGGGCCAACAATGCAAACTGGGCAAATCCCGCAGTTTGGACAAATAGGCCAATCAGCGCCAGCGGAAAAAGCCAATCCAACTGCCACAGCAAACGATTTCATGAGCGGATTTACCGCTATGCCAAAGCCGGAACCGGAAGTTGAAAAAGCGGCGGTTTTACCGGAATTCAATCTTGAAAAGAAATTTCCAAATGATGGTGAAGAGGAAGAGTCGGTTGAAAAGACCACTCCAAATCACGCCGAATCTTTTACCGACGTCATTATTCGCAAGGCAACTTCTCACGATAAAGGAGACACATTCAACCTTGACCCAAACATGACCTACAAGTTTGAGGAGTAGCAGGGACGATTTTTAGGCCATTGGCTACCCAATATTTTCCCAGAAACATTTTTGGCAGTAAATTTTATATGGAGCGTCGTTTGGATAAGTTGAGAGCATCGAATTGCTGCATTTATCGCATTTACGTGAATAAAGTTTGCGTTCCGCGCGGAGTGCCATGCGCTGTTGATGGCGGCAGGCCGGGCAAAAGTCAGGCATAGGCAATTGTTTTTTGATGTAGAAGTTTTTTTCCTGGGGGATGACCAAAAATTCTTTTGCGCAAGTCGGATTCTTGCATTTTAGACGAGTTTGGCCTTCTGGCTGAGTCGCGCCCTGCGTTGTTTGTTGTGAATTTTGTTGTGATTGAAAAGCGTTTTGTTGGCCAGCCTGTGTGGGATTTTGCGTTGTCATAAGTTTGAAATAAATAAATAAATTTTTTGAGAATATAATTTTATGTGCGGAGTTTTTTAATTTCAGCGCACCCGCATACGTACGCGCATCGGCATTATGCCCTGTTCTAAGGACTTATCACCGAATCAGTTTCGGTAGCAATTCGCTTTTTTTCGTAATCGCTGACCAGAAAAAGATTCATATTATATTGTCCCGATTTTTGAAGTTCCGCCTTAATTCTTTGAACTTCTTTTTTATATTCTTCGGGCGAATATGGCTTGTTTAAGATGTGATATTCCTTGTTTTCCAAATACACACAGCCAAAGCAGTCTTTTAGTTTGCGTGAGTAGGCGCAAAATTCGCTATCGCTTGAATTATCGACCTGAAAAAGAAAATTGCAGTTATAATTCAGTGGCGATTGTACGCAGCTGTAACAGGCTTCCGTCTCAAAACAAACCGTAATATCGCACGAATCTTTATTACCGTTGGCTTCAATATTGTAAAAACAATCCTCGGAGGCAAAAATGTCGTAACACTGATAACAATTTTTGCTTTCGGTAATGTGATCACCAACGCAGTCCTCGGTTTTGACCTGGTGGATGCCAATTTGCGGGATTGTTTTTTTGATTTCCCGCATTTTCGCACGAATCGTAGGGTGATAAGTTGTATTTTGAATTTGGTATGCTTTCACATTTCTTTCGTATTCTTCTTTTGATAATTGCTTATTGAAAAAACAATATTGCTTTTGATACAAGCCTACGCAGCCGAAACAGTTTTTGCAGCCAAAGCAGTCCTGGCAAAATTGGACTTCGGCGCAGTTGCTGCAATCCTGGCAATAATCGGCCATGTAACAGTTTACGCAATCAATGCATTCCGAGCACCACTCGCAGTTCATGCAGAAGGTTAGACCGCTACTGTTGCTGCACTTGCGGGAGTAGCGGGCAAAGTAGACATCTTCGCAGTAGAAAGTCCCAAAACTGTAATAACAATTTTTTGATTTCACGGCGGTATCGGCATAATCGCAGTTTTCCGCCATCACGCTTTTTAAGTTGAAGCGCGGTTTGGTCAGAAGCAAATTTTGAAATTCTTGAATGAATGGCATAAATATACAAAGAAATGAAATATTGATTACGTCAACATCATAATCCAATGAGGATTTTAGTCAATTAACATGCTACAAATCATCAAATCAACAGTGTGGTAAGTCCATTTATTGGCTTGATCAAAGGATTTATATAATATAATATATATGTAGAAAAATATTCTACATTTAATGTAAATAAACCATTTTATGCTCAATAAAGTCGATCTCCAGCGGATCTTTCAACAATTAAAACAGTTCGGCTGCAATCAGACCGAAGCTTCTATTTATGTTGAATGTTTGGAGCTTGGAACTACTACGGTCATGGAAGTGTCCGCAAAGTTAAATTTGAATCGCATAACTTGCCATAGTGCGGTTAAGGAACTCCTTAAAAAAGGTCTATTGTTTGAAACTTTGAAGGGCAAAAGACGCCTGATTGCAGCGGAAGATCCCGATATTTTAAAACGGTTACTTCAGACTAAATATAATGAGTTGAAGCTGATGGAATCAAATCTGGACTATATTACGAAAATTTTAAATTCGGTGAAAAATGTCAGTCGAAGTGTGCCGACCGTAAAATTTTATGAGGGCGTTGATGGCTTTAAAAAGATGTTGGAAGAAACTCTCACTGCCAAAAACGGCGTGCGGGTTTTTACTTATGTGGACATATTTTCCAAACTGCTGGAACCGGCTTATCTGGAAAATTATTTTGCGCGCAGAGGAGCCAAAAACATTTATACCAAGCTGATTTTTCCACCATGTGACTTTGCCACCAGGGTCAACAAAAAAGCCAAGGAATACAAAATTGAAGTCAGATTGCTTCCGGCAGAACTAAAATGGACTTCCGGGTTTTTTAACTGGGACGACAAAGTGGCGCTCATGTCCTACACTGAAAGCCAAATGACCTGCACCATCATTCAAAATCCGGACATTGCCGATTTCTTTCGCAATATTATTTTTGAGTTGAGCTGGAAACAGGCGGTGCCGTGCGCTTAAGTCTGATTTAGAAAAAACCTTACACCAACTTTTCCAAAACAGCCTCGGCAATTTCAAAATTACTGAAGACTTCATTTACGTCTTCATCTTCTTCAATTACGTTGATTAAATCCAGCAATTCTCGCGCGATTTGTTCTTCGGAAATCGCCACGGTAGTTTGCGGAAGATAAGTTAAAGCCGCGGACTTAGTCTTGATTCCGGCTTTCTCCAGCGAACCTCGCACTTTCATCAAATCATGTGGTTCGGTATAAACTTCAACAAAAGCATCATCAGCCGGGTTGCCTTTTTCATCAATTGGACCATCAAATTTTACATCTTCGGCCCCTGCATCAATTGCCGCAAGTTCAATTTCTTCCAAGCTTTTTTGTGGAACCGGAACGGTCTTTTTAAATTTATCTTCCACAATTTCCGGTTTAAGCGGAATCGTAATGCGCCCCTTTTTCTTGAACAAATAGCCAACTGAGCCGGCCGCTCCCAAATTTCCACCATTTTTACCAATTGCATACTTTAAATTCGTCACTGTGCGGTTGCGGTTATCGGTCAGCGTTTCAATATAAAGCGCCGCTCCACCTTGTCCAAAACCTTCATACATGACTTCTTCCATTACGGCAGCTCCTTTCCCCTCACCTGTGCCCTTTTTAATTGCTCGTTCAATGTTTTCACGCGGCATATTTTCCGCACGGGCATTATCAATAGCCATGCGCAGTGAAGGATTCATATTCGGATCACCACCACCCCTCGCCGCAATCGCAACAAGCTTGGCATGCTTTGTAAAAATCTTTCCGCGTCGCGCGTCTTCTGCGCCTTTTTTATGTTTGATTGAGTGCCATTTTGAATGTCCGGACATAAGAAATTCGTTAGGAAAACAAACAAAAACCGCCCCAATTATAGCGAGTCTCCTTTCGGGTGGCAATGTCGTTGGTACGACTATGTCGTGATTTTTCGCTCAAACTCAAGCTCATTTGCCTCTTTAGGATACAACACTTTTCGCGCTTCTTCCGGCAAATCGGTAACCACTCCATCAAATCCCAACTCTTTTACTTTCAACCATTCCTCTTCTTTATTGGCGGTATAGCCATAAATTTTAAATTTTTTATTCCGCGCAAAGTTGATCATTTCATCATTCCAAATACGACGATGCAAAAACAAAATCTGTGGTTCAATCAGATAAATCCATTTTCTAAAAAGCCAGGCTCTAAAATGTGAAGGGCAAATAAAGCCTATCTTCAGGTCTTTTCTGAATCTTCGCAGTTGCAACAAAACAAACGGATTATAAGAAATCATAGTCGCGTGGTGCGTAAGTTTATATTGCTTAACCACCTCCAAAAATTTCAGGGCGTATTTTTTTCTGAGCCAGGAAAGTGTTTTAAGTTCAATTACCAAATGCGCGGATTCCGGCAAATAGGGGATCACTTTTGAAATAGTATTTTCACGGTTTTTGGGCGTATGAATAAAATCATGCTCCAAATAAAAACGCTGCTTACGGCGATCGTAGCGCATATCCATTTCCACCGCATCCGCTCCATGCTCTATGGAATATTGGAATGTTTCAAGACTGTTTTCGTGATAAGGACTTTTCCCTCCGCGATGAGCAACAATTTGAATCTGATCCATACGGTTTATTTTTTGTTTATTTATAATCAGCCCTTGGCTTTAAGCTGGAGCTTTTACAAAATTCCGCATTATTTTAACACAAAATTTCATTTATTCCAGAGTTGAGATTGACAAAAAACTAAGCACATTTTTTAACTGCATTTGCCACGAGTTCGGCAATGCCATCATCAAAAACTCCCGGAATAATTTTGTCCACGGTTGGATCAGTTACATGCTCGGCCAAAGCTTTAGCTGCAGCCAATTTCATGGCATTGGTAATTTGTGGAGCACGCGCGTCCAACACGCCTCTAAAGATCCCCGGAAAAGAAAGTACATTATTGATTTGATTTGGATAATCGCTGCGTCCGGTGCCAACAATGTAAGCACCGCCCGCCTTGGCCTCATCCGGCATAATTTCCGGTGTTGGATTTGCCATTGCAAAGACAATTGATTTTGGAGCCATGGTAGCGACCATTTCTTTGGTCATTAATCCCGGAGCGGAAACTCCCACAAAAACATCAGCGCCTTTAACAACTTCCGCCAGCGTCCCTTTTTCTTTATTTGGATTGGTTACACGGGCCATTTCCAGTTTGTATGGAGCATTGGTCAAATCCGCCCTTTCCAAATAAATTGCCCCCTGGCGATCACATAAAATTACATTTTTAGCGCCGTATAAAAGTAACAACTTGGTTGTTGCCATTGCCGCCGCGCCTGCGCCTGAAATCACAATTTTGGCTTCATCCCATTTTTTATCCACAAGTTTTAAGGCATTAATTAAACCGGCCAAAACTACGACTGCCGTTCCATGCTGATCATCATGGAAAACGGGGATATCCAGCTCTTTTTTAAGTCTTTCTTCAATTTCAAAACAACGTGGCGCAGAAATATCTTCCAAATGAATTCCTCCAAACCCGGGCGCGATATGTTTGACCGTTGCGATGATCTCTTCTACGTCCTGCGTATCCAGACAAATCGGAAAAGCATCAACGTTACCAAAACGTTTTAACAGCAGGCATTTGCCTTCCATAACCGGTAATCCGGCCAGCGAGCCAATATTTCCAAGTCCCAAAACCGCACTGCCATCGGTAACAACCGCCACAGTATTGCATTTCATTGTATAAACATAAGCATCCTCTGGATTTTCCTGAATTTTTCGGCAAGGTTCAGCCACTCCCGGTGTATAGGCCAAACTTAAATCTTCACGCGTATCAACGGGCGTTTTTAGGGCAATTTCCAAAACTCCATGAAGCTTTGCGTGCAGTTCCAGTGACTTTTCAAAAACGTCCATAAAAAATAAATAAATTGCAAAATTGTCTTAATTAACCTTTGGATATGGGCTTTTAGGGCTAATATTAACTTGTTCAGTTGTCGTCACCCCCGGCGCACTGCTTGGCCCTTTCATGTTGATTGGAGCAGAAGTTGGTCCCTTAACAGAAGGTGCGCCTGGAACATTAACCACCGGCTCACGGTTTGTCCCAACCTGTTGATTTGTAGATGCGCAACCGGACATCAAACTAATAGTAAGTAACCCCAAAGTCAAAATTATTATTTTACGAAAAGTTTTTTTCATCTGAAATTATTAAAAAGCTGAAGTTTTTCCTTGTTTCATGGAAAGCAGTGTGTCGGAACTACGCTCATATTTAAGAGTTGTGTCGTAAAAAGCACTGTAAAAATAATCAACCGGGCCTGTACCCACACCAATTGTATCGGTATCAAACAATGTTAAATCTGTAAATTTGCTCATTGTCTCTTTCCCATTACCCGAAACCAACAAGTCGGTACGAACACCACTCAAAAATTGATCTTTAAGGCTTTGCCCACCCTGGTCACTATAACGAATACTGCCCACCAGATAGCGGACATCTTCCTGCAGTTGGGTATTTGCCGTGCCAGAACCAATTTGTGAATAAACAATCAAAATGGTTTTATTTGGCAGCAAAAAATAGTAATCGCTAAGCCCGGTTGCCGCAATTGTTACAGTCGCAAACGGATACCCGTTAAGAGATGTTGTATCGATCTTGGAACTTGCATCATATTGTATTTTAGCCAAATATTGAGGAAGTGAAAGCCCGGAAGCGTTTTTATCCACCACCATAATTACCGTGCCACTATTTGGGTAAATGCGGGCAAAACTTACCTGGCCATTTTCAGTGTCCTGTTTCCAGAAAACGGTTTGCACACCGGCATCAATTCTTTGCCAATCAAAAGGATATTTTACCGAAAAATGATCATCCGGATGCACATAAGTTGGCCAATCCTTGCTCAATGGAAACTTGTCTATATTGGCTTCCTGAACATATAAAAGTCGATAAACAATGTCCGCAAAATCACCGCGGGTAATGGCTTTTTCACCGTGCAATTTGCCATCCCCCTGCGGTGTAATTAATTGACGGTCCAAACCATATTGGGCATAAACCGCATACCAGGAATCTTTTTTTACGTCCGCGTAAGGATCAGCATTCAAAGGCAAAGCATGCAGCGTAACTTGAAATGATTTAAATATAATTTTCAAACTTTCAGCCACATTAATTTTATTTTCAGGTTTAAAAGTTCCATCAGGGTAACCCTCCACAATTTTTAATTGATAAGCCTGATTTACATAATCTTTAAACCAATCAGTGGCTTTAACATCGGGAAAAGCAGGGGATTTGGCGGCACCGGCACTTGCCTGAGTTTCGGTATTTTGCTGGGTCGAGCCGCCACTTTGCGCAGCTTTATCCTTGGCCTGAATTGCCAAGAGCACCACTTTTAACGCTTCGGCACGATTAATGGTTTGTGAGGGCTTAAAAGTCCCATCCGCATATCCGGAAATAACACCCTTCAATTTAAGATATTCCACAGCCGCATAGTACTTGGAAGTCGCTGGCACATCCTGAAAACTGACCGCCGCAAAAGCGATGGGCAAATTCCCCAAAGCCAGAGCCGTTAGTAAAATGAATCCGGAAAAATACGAAAATCGGGATGTTTTTTTCATGCTCAACTTTTAAGAATTATTTTTTCAGGTGATTTTACGCCCTAATGATTTATCGCAGCTGATCATCTATCAATACTTTGAAATCCTCATAAGTATAAGCACCATCCGTAAATCGCTTGTTTAAGAAGAAAGAAGGAGTTCCACCGATTCCATATTCGCCGGCTTCCAAAGTGGTATTTTCGACACTCTTTTTATATTTTTCGGTAGTTAAACAATCAGAGAAATCTTTGGTTTTCAAACCCAGGGATTTGGCTTTGGCGGCAAGGTAATCAAAAACAATCGCGTCACGTTTAGCTTGATCCGGAGTTTTAGTTGAATCCGAAGCAGTGGTTAGCATTTTTATCATGTTATCCTGATCGGCAAAAAGTTTGTCATGCATTTCCCAAAATTTATTTTGATCAGCCGCGCATAAAGCCCCTTGGGAAAGCGTATTATCGTATCCGCCACGATCATAAGGTTTATAAACTAAAGCAATTTTACCCGGATAATCTTTCATGATTTTGGCCAAAACATCTGCCATATCTTTGCAATGACTACACGTAAAACTGCCATATTCCAAAATGGTCACTTTGGCTTTATCGGCTTGAGCACCCTTTGAATTTCCTCCCGCAACCGGTGGAGTTTGCAAATGTTCCAAAGGATAAAGATGGAAATAATAATGTTGGCCGGTTTTTTGCAGATACTGAGAAATCGCTTTAAATTGAGGATGCGTTTCTATGCTTTGATCCAAAAGTGCCACAGGTAAATATTTTGCCTGGCTTTCCTGTAAGAGCGTTTTAGCTTCAGCACTATCTACATCAAGCCACTTTTCTTGCAATGAGGTTGATTTTAAACCCTTCTCGGAATTAACCAGACTGTTTACAAAAACTTCAATTTTGCCTTTCTGCTCGGGAACTTTGGTATCGTAAATTATTGTAATTGGTACATCAAACTGCAATTCCTGAGTTTTACCATTATTTTCGGTGCCAGTTCCGGTTTTGGCCGAAGGCACATAAGTGTAAATCAAAACTCCCACAAAAAAAACGCCAAGGACTACTGTAGTAATGATCCAAGCCTGGGAAGAAATTTTATGTTCAGAGGAAAAAAACTTTTTAACAGAAATTTTCTTTTTGGCAGAAGTTTTCTTTTTGGCAGAAGTTTTCTTTTTAAAAGGAGTCCACATAGCTATTAATAATTAGTAATTAATAATTTGTAATTGATTGACAGTTAGCCATTTTTTAGGGATTTCCCAGCTCACAGCTGCTGA
Organism: Candidatus Altimarinota bacterium; assembly: GCA_041659405.1. GTDB lineage: Bacteria > Patescibacteriota > Gracilibacteria > UBA1369 > UBA1369 > JBAZYK01. The sequence goes on along the minus strand of JBAZYK010000001.1, from coordinate 70,311 downwards.
ACTTGGCCAAATCCGGCAAAGTCTGCAGACCAAGCAGCGTTTTTTTATCATCTGTCCAAACCGGATAATATTTGTATCCGCGCTCATCACAAATTTTATTAAAATCACAATTTACATATTTAATTTGCGCGAAAGCCGGGCCAAAAATTTGCTTTTGATTCTGACAATTTTCACAAGTATCAACTCCATACATTACGATCCCTTTTTGGGTTAAACATGATGCCAAATCTTTTATTCCATTTTTGCCGGCGTTGATTGAAGCAGCCGATTTTGGCCATAGCACAAACAATAACGTCAAAAGCAGCGCCACAACTGCCATAACAATAAGCACAAGATGAGACTGCTGCAATGAGAGTTTTTTTGTTGGCATATTTTTATATTTTTACGTTTTGTTTAGAGTGTTTCACCCGGAACATATTTGTCCAGATTTTCTTCACCGATGCGTCTGATAACTTCATCTACAGCCTGTTCAACCGGAATTGTAATCTGAGTTCCAACTTTCATATCGCGGATAATTACCGTGCCTTCACGAACTTCGGTCAGGCCCATAATCAAAGCATAAGGAACCTTGAATTTATCAGCCAACCGCATTTGAGTTTTGATCGCTCCCTTGCCCAAAGCGCCCATTGTACGTACACCGGCATCACGCAAATCGGTAATGAGTGGTAAGCATTTTATCTTAGCCTCATGACCAAGTTGAGCCACAAAAACATGCAGATCATCTTTGTGCGGAACACGAACTTTTTCACGCTTCATATTGGCAATAATGCGCTCTATTCCTGCGGCAAACCCACATGCCGGAGTTGATGGTCCTCCCATTAATTCAACCAGGCCATCATAACGTCCACCGCCACAAACCGCGTTTTGTGCGCCATCACTTTTATCCCAAAATTCAAAAACGGTTTTAGTGTAATAATCCAATCCGCGAACCAGACTGTTATTTTGCACATAAGGAATCTTAACCTCAGCCAAAAAGACTTTCACATCGGTGTCATATTGCTTACATTCAGTACATAAATAATCGGAAAGTTTTGGTGCAATTTGAGCCAAAATTCGGCAATCTTCCTGCTTGCAATCCAAAAGTCTTAACGGATTTTTTTCCAAGCGATCTTTACATTCAAAACAGAGGGATCTTTCTTTTCCAAAATAAAAATCCTTCAAAACATTCATATAATTTGGACGACAAACCGCGCAACCAATATTATTAAGTTGCAACGAAAACAGCTCAGCAATGCCCAAATCCATCAAAATTCTATGAGCCAATTGAATAATTTGAGTATCAAGCGCCGGATCACTTTCACCAATCACTTCAACCGCAAATTGCCAAAACTGGCGATAACGTCCTTTTTGCGGACGATCATAACGGAAATGAGGTTCAATGTAAAAAAGCTCAACCGGCTGAGGCAAACTCTGCATGCCATTTTGTAAATATGCACGAACTACACCTGCAGTACCTTCCGGCTTTAATGTTAGACTGCGGCCTTTGCGATCCTGAAAAGTGTACATTTCTTTGCTGACGATATCGCTGGTTTCACCAACACCACGTTTAAACACATCGGTAAACTCAAAAATTGGCGTAGAAATGCGGCGAAAACCGGCCTGCCTGCAACGGTGACGAACCACCTTTTTAATAAAAGTATAATATTCATGATCGTGCGGCAAAATATCATGCACGCCTTTTGGTGTTTGATAAGGAGGTGTCAGCACTTTTGCCTCTACAGCGTCATCCTCATCCCCATAATTCTTCTGATTATTATCCATGGCCAAAAAAAATAAGAAAATTTCAAACAAGTGGATTATAACATTGCTTGAAGCGATGAGCTAGAGAAAAACCTTAGCCAAATAAACTGAAATTAGGATCGGCCAGAACCGGTTTGCCTGACGCAGCATCGTTGAGCAGTGCGGCACCCAGCTTGATATATTGTTTTGGCGCTTTTTTGAAATGGAAATAAGCGGTTGCAGCAATCATGGCCGCATTATCGGTACAATAAGTTATGTTTTCGGCATAACGAAGTTTTGGCTTGAAAGTGCGAGGAAGTGCATTTGACACTTTGCCGGATTTTGCTTGTCCCGCCATGGCTTTTTCCAGGTTATATCCAAACGCCACTTTTCTACCCTTATGATCACAAAAATATCCCTGCTCAATTTTTTCTGCGACCATTGCGCGCAAACGTCGATTAGCCGAAACTCCTCCGGCCAAATGGATCTCTTTTACCACAGCATAGCCGGCTTTTGCGCTATATTCTTGCGCCGCACGCAGCAATTTATCCGACAAAATTTCACAAACAGCTTCCTGAAAAGACGCCGCACAGTCAGCAATAAACTGCGGACTTAGCGAAAATTTATTCGCATTTGCGCCGCCATTTTGGGATGAGCTTTTTTGCGAGCTGTCCGCCAATTCCCGTGCATATTCTGCTTTCACCAAATTCAAAACTGCAGTTTTCAAACCCGAAAAACTGAAATCATAACTGTTTTCATTAATATATGCTCTTGGTAATTTAAAACGCTGCGCATCGCCATTTTCAGCCGTCTTTGAAATCGCCGGCCCACCGGGATAACCAAGTCCGAGTAGTCGTGCAACCTTATCAAAAGCTTCACCGGCAGCATCATCCAAAGTTTCTCCAAGCAGTTCAAAATGCACATGATCTTTCATATAAACAAGCTCATTGTGCCCACCGGAAACGGTTAGTGTAACCAGCGGGAATTGCACCGGATCATTTGCTTTTTCACCGAGCCAATTGGCATAAATATGTCCGGCAATATGATTAACCGGAATTAATGGTTTGCCACTAACCATAGCCAAAGTAGAGGCGGCGCTTACCCCAATAATCAGCGAACTTAAAAGCCCCGGGCCACGCGTAACAGCAATCGCATCCAAATCCTGTAAACCGAAATTTTTGCCGGATTTGCCACCTCTTTTTTGCGATTTTCCAGCCTTCTTCAGGCTTACCCCCGCAATCTTCAGAGCCTCTTCAATCACCGGAATAATTTTAAGGACATGCTCGCGCGCAGCCACTTCCGGCACCACGCCGCCCGTAATTTGGTGCAGCGCAATTTGCGACGCGATCACGTTTGAATGCACAATCGTGCCATTTTCCACGACCGCCGCCGCCGTTTCATCGCAAGATGTTTCAATTCCCAGGATAATCATAAAAATTCACCTTTAAAGTAAGCCATAGATCTTTTACCTACACGGGCATTCTCTATAAAACAATGATCATTTGTCAATAAATTCAAACATTCGCTGCCAAATTCATGCTATAATATACGCGTGAAAGTTACCTCTGTCGAAATCATCAAAAAATTTAAAAAAGCCGGATTCGAGGCTTATTGGGCCGGCGGTTGTGTTCGTGATATGTTGCTCGGTATCAAGCCAAAAGACTTTGATATTGTTACAAACGCCAAGCCCGAAGAAATCGAAAAAATCCTAAGTCATACCATTCCAATCGGCAAACAATTTGGTGTTATTTTGGCGATTGTTGATGGTCATCATTTTGAAATTGCCACGTTTCGTTCGGATAGCGGTTACTCGGATGGACGCCGTCCCGATGCGGTTATTTTTACCAGTGCGGAGGAAGATGCCAAGCGTCGCGATTTTACAATCAATGGTATGTTTTATGATCCGCTGGAGGATAAAGTGCTTGATTATGTTGACGGACAAAAGGATCTTGATGCGCGGCTGATCAGATTTATTGGCAATCCAAATGAGCGCATTATGGAAGATCATTTACGCGTTTTGCGTGCGATTCGTTTTAAAAATGTTCTTAATTTTCAGTATGATCCCGAGACTTACAATGCGCTGCTAAAACATTCTTCGCTTTTGATCGACAAAGTTTCCAATGAACGCATTCGTGATGAGCTGAATAAAATGATTATTTCGCCTTATGCCGTAAACGCTTTTCAGGATTTGGAGGATACCGGCGTTTTAAAAATAATTTTGCCGGAATTACAGACAATGAAAGGTGTTGCGCAGCCTTATCAATATCATCAGGAAGGTGATGTCTGGAATCATGCCATGCAATCGTTGGCTACGCTTTCGGAAGATGCTTCATTAACCTTGCGTTGGGCAACTTTACTGCATGATGTTGGAAAACCAAAAACTTTTAGTGTAAAAGAACGCATTCGGTTTGATCATCATGATCACGCCTCCTACGAGATTGCAAATAAGCTGCTTACGCGTCTTCATTTTGAAAATAAAGTTATTGATGAAGTTTGTTGGCTGGTGCAACATCACATGATGCTGCTGTCACTTTTAACCATGCCGGAAGGTCGCAGAATGCACTGGTTTTTGCATCCATATTTTAAAGATTTGCTGAAATTATTTGAGTCCGATGCCCGTGGAACAACACCCCAGGATTTGGAAATTGTTGATCAGGTGCGTGAACTTTACCAGGAGTCAATTAAGAAAATGTCCAAGCTGCCGCGCCCACTTTTGCATGGCGAAGATATCATGGAATTACTAGGCCTAAAGCCAGGAAAACGCATTGGTGAAATTTTGGAACAGGCATTTGAACAACAACTTGAAGGAAAAATAAAAACCAAAAAACAGGCACTCGAATTTGTGAAAAAAATGAAATAAAGCATAGGTCTTGCTCATTACACCCCTAAAACAAATCCTACGTTGATCAAGACCATTTAGCGGCAAAAGACCCAAGTTTCTTGTAAAAAAAAATACACTCCCGTACAATTAAGAAAATTATTTTTTAACCTTCACGTATGCTCTTAAACAAAAAATTACTGATGGGGATTTGCAACACCATCGCTGTACTTTTACTGCTTGAGTTTTTACTCAATATTGCTATGTACATCTGGGCATTTTTTGGTACTCCGGCACTCCCACTTTTTGATGTTAAAAGCGGAATAGTTTCTTATTACATTTTGCTCACACGTGAAGCAACCGTAGTATTTTTATACATGATTGTTGGTGGACTTGCCGCCCTTGTTAAAGGTTCAAAACTACCTGAAAACTTCAAAAAATAAAGCTAAAACGGTAGCTCTCAAATTGTAAATTTTAAAAAGGACTCTCCAAAAACGGGGGTCCTTTTTTGTAGCGCGAGGCCAATTGCCTGAACTAAATTATGCGCGCTCAAACAAAGCCACATTTTCAATGTGATAGGTTTGCGGAAACATATCCACCGGCTGCACACTCTTTAAAACATAACCGCCTTTAATTAAAAGCTGCGCATCACGCGCCATAGTTGATGGATTGCAGGAAACATAAACCAGACGTGAAAGTGATTTGGACTTTTGCAATTTTTCAATAAGCTGCGCAACGACAGAAGGCATTAAGCCATTGCGCGGAGGATCAACAATAATAACATCCGGTTCTTCTTTCAATTCAGACAACAGGTGATCAACATCTCCCACAAAAAACTCCACATTTTTCACGTTGTTTAATTGCGCATTCTGACGCGCGTTTTCCAAAGCACTCGCATTTAATTCTATTCCATAAACTTTTTTGGCACGTTGCGCACAAAAAATTCCAATCGTCCCGGTTCCACAAAACAGATCATAAACAATTTCTTTTCCTTGTAGTTTCGCCGCTTGCATGGCTACGGAATAAAGTTTTCCGGCTTGCAAAGTATTCGGCTGAAAAAAAGCCTGCGGAGAAATATCAAAAGTGAGTGCCATCTTTTCGTCCAAATGAATTTCTTCACGAATTGTTGGTTTACCATGAATTAAATATTCCTTTAATTCCGTGCGTTTTCCTTTTTGACTTTGAATGTGGATAAAATAAAGACTGTTCAATTGTAAATTTCTTTTTTGAAAAAAATCCAAAGCCCAGTTTTTAAAAGACTCCAACGGTCGACTCGCGGCGTTACCTGCCGGAAGCGATGAATTAGCCATACGAGCGAACTCCACATTATCGCCATCACCTTCCACCTTGCCATTTTCTGCTGTCAGTATCAGCATTTTTTCACCCGTGTGTTTTCCTTCACGAATCGTTAAAGTTTTTAAAATAATTTCCGGATCAAGCTTTTTTTCTGCATCAAGTTTCCTAAAAAATTCCCGCGCCTCTTTAACCAATTCACCAACGTAATCGCCAAGCAAAAAACATTCCGTAAGTTCAATCACATCATAATGCTGGCGCTTGCAGTGAAGCCCCAGATCAATGCGTCCATCCAGCGTTTTATGAAAACTGAATTCCATTTTATTCCGATAAAACCAGGGCTCGCGTGCCACTCCCATAATCGGCAAAACCGGCGGATTTTTTACATTTCCAATTCGTTCAAATGCATCCCGCACTTGTTGTTCTTTGAATTTTAATTGATCTTCATAAGACAAAAATTGCCAGGCACAACCGCCACAGCCCTTTGGAACAGTGGCCATTTTTCCAGAGAGATTCGCGGAGTTTTTTTGAACCTCTGGCGCTTTTGCCAAATCCGCAAAATGCTTACACCTTGGCCGAATTCGAAGTAATGAAGGTTCAATTAGTTTTTTCACAAATCCGCGGGCCCAACTACTTTTTTTATGATTAATCTGCACCAAAACTTTATCGCCCGGAACAACCTCCTCCACAAAAATCGTAAAAAAACGTTCACCGATTTGAATCTTGGCAATACCTTCTCCACCAAAAGCCAAATTTTCGATCGTTAATTCAATTTCGTCTCCTTTATGCAGTGTGCGCTGATTGGCAGCATGATCCTGATTCCCCGATCTTTCTGAATGTTCATTCATCATATCCATCTTATCTGAAATTCGTAAAATCCAGCGGGACACTCAGCGATTCTTGTCTAAGTTGAGCCATCGCCGCCTGCAAATCATCTTTGCTCTTGGACGAAATACGCACCGAGTCACCCTGGATACTCGCTTTAACTTTTGGGAATTTTTCTTTGATTATTTTTGAAATCTTTTTGGAGGTTTCCTGGTCGAGCACCTTAATTAAAGTAATGGTTTGGCGCAGAGCACCCATTGCCGCCGGTTCCGGGTCTCCCAATTTGAAAATTTTTGGCGATAATTTTCGATTAACCACTTTTTGAAAAAGCATATCCTGAACCGCTTTCAACTTCATTGTATCCGGCACAAGCACCACAATATTATCGTCCGATAAAGTTACCTCGGTATGCGTTCCCTTAAAATCATATCGGGTTAAAATTTCCCTTTGAACCTGATCAACCGCGTTCCGCAGTTCCTGAAAATCAAATTCCGAAACCACATCAAACGAAAATTCAGAAGCCATAATTTATGAAGTAGGAAATATGAAGCAGGATTTATGATTTTGGACGTAAGAATTCCTGCACCCAGCATTATACCTCAAAATTTCTGAAATCATCAAAAATGATGAATTAGCGGATTTTACTGCCACGGATCTTTAGCATTTTTACTCTTATCCCTTCCATCTTCAGGCGAGCTGCCCTTACTTGGATTTTTATCGTTCCACCAGGATCCTTTTTCTGTTAGCCAATCAAATTTTAAAAGTCTTTTAATTCGAGCAAAAAAAACCTTAGCCAAACCGCTCTCCACATGTAAATCACTTTTTTTGGCGACTTCTGCTTTTCGTGGATGTTCTTTATTTGATTCTACGTCTGACATTTATTTGAAGAACAAAGGGTAAATACTACGTATAACTATTATATCATATTTTTACAATGAAGCAAGCCGCGAGCCGTAAATCTTGGACCTATTGCCTTTCTATAAAGAAAAAATGGATTTTTTATTAACTTTAATTCAGTTTTATGTGTTTGCAAGATTTTCAATTCCGCTTGACGGTTTTTTGGCCAAATTTTTTCTTTCATAATTGTTGTGAAATCGGGGAGGCGATACGAACTGAAACTTATTTTGTTTTTTTGAGTTTTACGCGTTTTAAATGAAAGTTTAAGTTTTAAATTGATTTAAAATTCCGGGCCATCTTTCTTGAAAAATAGAAAAACGAAAAATATGTTCTTGTAGCATAAGTAAGCCAAAAATAGCTTGTATTATTTTGCAGATTTGAGAAAATATTCGTACAAAAAAGAATTAAAAATTAACACAAATTTTTATGCAAATCACAAAAATTCCCAATAAAGAATTACTGCGTTTATGCCGGGAATGCGGCTCAAATATCAGGAAACTGCAAAAACAGTTCGCAGTTTACTTGATCGAAGTTGCCAATCGCGGCATGTACCGCGAATTTGGCTTCCATTCAATCCGCGAATTTGCCGCAAAGTTGGCCGGGATGGGCCATGAAACCGTAGATAAAATTTTAAGAATCGATAAAAAACTTGAAAATATGCCGTTATTGAGAGCACTGATGGTTGAACAGGGTTGGGCAAAATTGGAACTGGTTGCCAACATTGCAACACCAGAAACAGAAAAAATCTGGGTCGAAAAAGTTCAAACTATGACTTACGCCACTCTGCAAGCCTTCACAAAAGAAATTCGTGATCAGCAAATGCGGGAAAATTTGAAATCACAAATTGACGGAAGTGCGTCAGGCACTAGCGCGCAAAAAAATCTTTTCGATGATCGTGCAGCAGTCAACAGCGCAGAAAACGATAAACAGGAGAATGTTTTTACACACGAGTCAACGTCTCCGCAGCAGCAAGCCATTTTTGAGGCCTCCGTTGCCGGAAAGGATATTCCAGCAGAAGATTTTCAAAAAACAAGTTTTAATTTTCACATAAAAATTTCCACGGAAATGAAGTTCAGACTCTACAAACACAAACTTGAAAAACAATTGAAAAAAGTACTAAATTGGGATGAAGTTTTGGAATATTTGTTGGATGAACGAGAAGCTTCACAATCCGGGACGGTTAAAGTAGCAGAAATAAAGCAAAAAACTTCGGGAAAAGACGTACCAAAAGGCGCAAAGAAGAGCTTTAGGGCTGAACATGTCGCAGAAATAAAATCCAAAAATATCTCAACACAAAAGGAAAAATCAAAACATTCACCTGCAAAACCCACGCGGCACATTCCGGCAGAAATTCAGCGTCAACTGAAGGAAAAATATGGGGAGATGTGCGGATATCCCGGCTGCAAAAATCCGGCAATCAATCAACATCACGCCAAAAGATTTTCACTGGAAATGCTACACGATTCAAATTCCATCGTTCCACTTTGCAAAATTCATCATCAATTTGCGCATCATGGACTTATAAAAAACGAGGAACTTTCACCGATAAACAACCAAACTGGCCATCAAGATCGAAATCCGCAAACGGGCGTGCAAAATTGGAAAATCCAACTTGAAGCGGATAAATCTTCACCAAAATTTAAAATTGATCAGATGGTGATCGCAAAGAGAATGGCCAATTCTGGCTAAAAGTACGGACAAGCAAAAAGAATTGCATCTGCGAAATTTTAAATGGCTGCGGGGCAATGCGGAACGTGCAGTAACGGCAGCGCTTGCAGGATAAAAGGTCGGCGGTTCGCAACGGTGACCATAACTGCATCAACCTGGCAATTTGACAATTTTAAGCTGCAGGCTGAAGATCAAACCATGAAGATCACCATTATTCAAATCAGCAAAACCAAACATCGGTTTTTTCAGGAGGCCGAGCAGGAATATTTAAAAAGACTTCAGGCTTTTGCCAAAATTGAGGTTATTACCATCAAAGAATCCGTGGCGCCACAGGGGTCAGCAAGCGAAAGTGGCCGGTTATCTGCCAAAAACAAAGAGGGCCAGGAAATCCTTAAACAAATTCAGACCAAACGTTTGCCGGAAAATAGCTTCATAATTGCCCTTACCGAAAAAGGACAATCCCTGAATTCTGTAAAATTTGCCGAATTTTTGAAGCAAAAAATCGATTTTGGTCCGGGTCATATTACTTTTATTATTGGAGGACCTTTTGGCCTTTCTGATGAGGTTTTAAAGGCAGCGCATTATCAACTTTCATTTTCGGCTTTTACTTTTACGCACGAAATGATTCGAGTTTTGTTAATGGAACAGCTTTATCGCGCTTGTACAATAATGAAAGGGAAGACGTACCATTATTAAAAAGGTATTTTGCGTGTTGACAAGGATTGAAAAAATATGGTAAAAAGATACCCTTTTAATCAATTTCTCCAATAAACCCCATCGTATGCTGAATATTACTAAAAAAATCATCATTATTGCGGCGATTTGTACGCTTCCACTAGACGTAAATGCCGTATACAACTTGAAGCCGGCACAGCCAATTGCTTATATTCCAGTTCAAAGTTCATGGGTGAAATCCAACGTTCAAATGGTTCCATACAGCGCAGTAACGGGCGCAAGACCAGGTTCCAGTCCAACATACACAGTAGCCGGATCTCGACCAACAACAACATCAACAAGCGGTTCAAGACCAGGCTCAACTCCAAGTTATGTAGCAAGTGGATCCCGCCCGGAAGCAGTTGACCCAACAGATCCGACATCTTTTTATGGTTCAAGACCAAATTCTAGTCCTACATACGTTGTAAGCGGATCACGTCCAGGTGTAGTAGCAACTACAACACCAGGCTCTACAGTAAGTGGCTCCCGTCCAAGCACGGGAACAACAACCGGTTCAAGACCAAGCTCAACCCCTTCATATACAGTAAGTGGTTCTCGTCCAACTACAGTAGCAACTTCAACGCCAAGCTACACGGTGAGCGGTTCTCGCCCTGGAACAACAGGAACAACAGGTTCAAGACCAAGTTCGACTCCTTCATATACAGTAAGTGGCTCTCGCCCAAGTACAGTAGCAACTTCAACGCCGAGCTATACAGTTTCCGGTTCTCGTCCATCTTCAACCCCTAGTTATACAGTCCCCGGTTCTCGTCCAACTACGGTAGTAACTACAACTCCGACCCCAAAACCAGCTCCAATTTGTTCCCCAATTTATCCAAGAGATATTGATGGCCATTGGTCGGAAATTTATGTTCGCCGTTTGTATCAATTGTGTGTTTTGCAAGGTTACGTGGACCAAACTTTCCGTCCAAATCAATATATTTCCCGCGCGGAATTAACCAAAATGGCTTTAGCTGCTGCCAGAATCGGCCAGAACTTAAACTGTGCCACAAATTCTTGCGGAACACCTTTTACCGATCTTCAAGGTTGGCAAGGTCCATGGGTCCGTTCAGCCTGGGATTTAGGCATTATTCAGGGATATTCAAATAACAATTTTGCACCAAATCAAAATATTACCCGTGCAGAATCTGTAAAAATTATTTTAGCCACTTTCCATTTACAGCCTATTTATACTGATCATTCATTCTTTAATGATGTTCAGGGTTGGGCAGTTGGTTGGATTGAAAAAGCTCATCTTTTAGGATTCATTCAAGGAATTGGTAATGGTAATTTTGATCCGGATCGTTCAATCACCCGTGCTGAAGCCGCTAAGGTAATCGCAAAAACTTTGGAATACTTTGCCTACCAGAATTAGTATTTATTCATGGCCCGTGCAATGCTAGAATGAAAGCCATGAATAAAATAAAAATCAAACATCGTAGGATTGGCGCTTTATTGCTTGTTGCAGCGATTTTTCTGTCAGGCTGCAGTGATGCTTCTCAGGCCAATCTTTTAAGTCAAAATCTATTAAGCAGCGGCAGTTTACTAAAAACTGAAGATATTTTTATGAATCAGGGGCCTAAATACGAAGAGGCTTACAATTCTGCGAATGTTTCTTTTCTGCCTGATCAAAGCCTAAGTGGAGCCATTATTGCCGGAGGATCCATACCCAATAATTATTTGGCCGGATTTTTTAAAAGTCTCTCCAAAAAACAGCAATATCAACATTTTGTTGTGCTTGAGCCATTGCCGGTCGGTAAAGATCAAAATATCGCAAAAATTTTCCATCCGAATGTGAATTTTAATACGCCTGCAGGTCTTTTGGAGGCACCTTTCAATTTTGATGAACTGATTGCCGCGCGTCCGGATCTTTTTCAAATTCAGGATTTTATCAAGGAAAATAATACTATCAACACCTTCGCGCCATTTATTGAAAAAAGCTTTCCTAAAGCCACTTATAGCGTATTTTTAATTCCGGAAAATATTCAGACGGATTCTCTTAAAAATTTCACCGATTTTCTGCATCAAAATCTGCCACCACAAACTTTTGTGATCGCGCACGCCTTTATGAATTCATCAGTCGATTCAAATCTTCAGGATTTTCAGTCCCAATATTTTAGAAATATTTTGGAGAATTTCGACCTTGAAAATCTTGAAAAGATTAACCTTAATCAAACCGCAGCAGTACGTGCTTTTTTGGACTATGCGGCTGCAGTCAAAGCTCAAAAAGCCAGTGCTTTTAAAGCTGATTTGATAAATAATAATTCGGATTCCGGATTGAGTGCGCCTTCTGCGCTGATTGAATATTTCATGGAAGGACCATTAACTTCCAGCCGCAATATTTACCTGGTTAGTTTTGGCGATATGATGTTCGGACGCTTTGTGCGCACGCTAATGGATCGTAATGGGCTTGATTATCCTTTTCAAAAGATGAACCAGTCTTATTTGCAAACTAACGATATTTTGCTGGCCAATTTGGAAGGTCCAATTGCCAAAAAGTCTATCCAAACCAGTAAAACAATCGCTTTTCGATTTTTGCCGGATATTGCTCCGTTGCTTAAAAAATATTCCTTTGATGTGTTGAGTGGGGCGAATAATCACAGTTTTGATATGGGGATAAATGGCTACAATGACACCCGCGAACTCATTCAGGCCCAGGGGATTAAAATTTTTGGTAATCCAAAAGAGGTCAACGATCAAAGTTTTACAACCATGCAAATTCAGGATCAGAAAATTGCGTTTTTGGGTTTGGATGACGTGGATTTTAAAATAAATGATGCCGCCGCGCTCAACAAAGTGAAGGATTTAGTTTCACAGGGATATAAAGTAATTCCATATATCCATTGGGGGATAGAATACGTGCACAAGCCAAATGACCGTCAGCAAACACTTGCTCATCAGCTGATTGATGCCGGGGCAATTGCAATTATTGGCATGCATTCTCATGTTGTTCAGGCTTATGAAACCTATAAAGGTCATCCGATTTTTTATTCACTTGGTAACGCCATTTTTGATCAGTATTTTTCTAAAGATACACAGGAGGGTCTTAGTCTTGCCCTGATTATTGCCAATGATCAGATTCAGATAAATTTTGTGCCTATTCGTTTGGATCACAGCCAAATGCGCTTAATGACACCCGCTGAACGTCAAAAATTCCTGGAAACTTTTGCCACTTATGGTGATTATTCCGGAGAAGAAAAGGCCGCGATTTTGGAAGGAAAGTTAAGTTTGCTCCTGAAATAAATTACTTAAACGCTTCCAGTTCCGTATCAAAAATATATTGTGAATTCTTGAATATTTCCAGGAAAATATTGGCTTTATCAAAACTAAGCCGTAGTATTTTAAAGATAATAAACTTTTTTGTTTTAGGAGTGAATCTGCGGAAACGTGAAAGCACAAACTCCATACTTGAAGCTGATGAATGTAAATAAAAATCCAGCATGTTTTCAAGTAACTGATCAACATATTGCAGGTTACCCAAATTGATCATGGTAGTTAAGGCATAAATCCTGATTTTTTCATCGGGGTGCTTCAATTTTTCAAGGACATAACCTTTTTCCCAATAAATATTCGCTGCATTAATTATAAATAAGCCGGCCTCGATCATTTCTTTATCATCGGATTTCAATATTTTTACCAAAATATCCAAAAGATCGATTCTGACTTCCTGGTATTTCCATAAGGCTACAAGCGCAGCGCAATAGATGTGGTAATCGGAATTTCTCAGAAAAGGTTTTAAATAATAAATGATGCTGCGATCGTCAAATTTGGAAAAAATTTCAATGGTATTGGCTACAATCTGTGGATCTTTTTCCATTAAATTCCTTTGCAAAAAGCCAATAACTTCATCAATATTAAAATGTTGAAGTGAATGCAGAATTTCAATTTTCAAAAAAAGTGGAACATCTGCAATAAACATTTTTTCATAACTTTCAAGAATCAAATGTTTAGTAAGTGGGAAAGAACGAATTGAATTGTTTTTCTTTAAAATAATTTCGATTGCCTGGACGGCCGCAAATTTGTTTTTGACAATATCTTTTTCAATCACGTTAATAAGGTGAAAAACGGATTCAGGGTTACCAATAAGCGCTAAATTATGAATTATTTTTTTTCGGGTGTCATTATCTTTTTCTGTTTCCAACAATTTTAAAAGCAGGAATTCTCCTTTGTTTTTTTGGATTCTTTCAGTCAGAAGATCAATCGCATTCAGTTTGTCCTCGGGACCACCATCATTCAAATGGCTTTTTAGATCTTCAAGATAATATTTTTTTAACTTTAACATCTTCCAAATCAACAACAAAGCCAAGAGCCCGATTAAAAAAGTATTCAGAGACTTTTCAAGCTGGGGGAACCATAAATATATCAACAGAAAACTCGCAAAAAACATGGCAGATAAGCCGACCGTCCATTCTGCCAGAACGTAATATGTTGCCTCGGCTTTTTTCTTTGGTGTTGCGGAAATAATTTGAGAATTAGCCGCCTGAACCGTTGAAAAATAATAGATACTGGAACTTAAATAAATCAGAATCGCAAATACATAATTAAAATTAAATACAAATCCAACCATTAAAATAACCAGCAAAATAGCCGGATAAAGCATGATGGCATTAATCGCTCCCGCACCAAACAAAATCCTTTTCGAGAAAAATAAATTCCAAATGAATCTTAAAGAATTTTCCAAAAAGAAAATTGTTCCGAGCAGAAAACTCAAATCGTTTTCCAGAAAGTCTTCACTCAAAGTAAAATCCAGTTTATACTCAATAAAAAGCTGCAATCCCACCATCAGAAAGATGCAAAGCATAATGGTCCTAAACAGTCTCGATTCAAAAATAACGTAATGAAAAGCCTTAACGCATTCTTGAAGAGGATGAACGTTTGGCTTTTTTTCCAATAATGGCTTTGGTGCTGTCGCCCCGTTTGTTTTGGTTTGAGACCTGTGTGCCTGTAGCAAAAGAAAAATCGAACAGCAAATTAGCACGAATGGAACTACACTTTGCCCAAAATCACCATCAAGATATTTAAGGTAAACCCCTGAAAATGAGCCCAATATAAGTGCCAAATCGGAAACAGCATAAATTTTGGGGATAAAATTTTTGGCCTGGACCGGATTCATGAAAGTATTGACGATCCCCAGTAAACTTACATCCAAAGCCAAAAAAAGCGCATTCGCACTAAAGAAAAACAGAATAATTTGATAAGAACCCAGGAACCCGGAAAACGGTAAAAAGCCCAGAATTAAAGCAAATAACAATAAAAGTCCCAAAAAGCACTTCCTGAACGAGAATCTGGCCGAAAATGCCGTGCTGAAAAGTGAATAGAACGTAACGAAAACAGCCCTGCTGATAAGAATAAAGGGCAAAAATCTTGCTCCAAATTCATTCAAAAAAGCGCTAAGCGTGTCCACATAAAGGCTCATTGCCAAGAAATAACTGAGCGCGGCAAAGGCAAAAAGGTAAATTTCCTGAAGGCGTTGTTTGGTGATCACAGCAATTTTGTTTTATTTTTTTCTTTATATTATACCAAAAGTTTGCTAAAATGAGAAGAACAACAAATAAAAACACAATTTACCAATCCACACATGAAACTTCAATCTTTCGGCGCAGCGCGTGAAGTCACCGGTTCTCGCCATCTTCTGGAAGTAAACGGCAAACGTATTCTTCTTGATTTTGGAATGTTCCAGGGACATCGTAAAGAATCAGATAAAAAAAATCGGATCTTGCCATTTGATGCCGGTAAGATTGATGCGGTAATTCTTTCCCATGCCCACATTGATCACAGCGGCGGACTTCCTTTTTTGGTAAAAAGTGGCTACAAAGGGCCAATTTATTCTACTTTTGCCACTCGCGATCTTTGCAATTACATGCTTTTGGACAGTGCTTATATTCAGGAAAAAGATGCGCAGTACATGAACGAAAAAATAAATAAGAAAAAAAATCATAAAAACAGTAATGGAAACGCTCATGCAAAAGGGGCTTCCAAAATCCATAATAGCAACAGTAATAACGGAAACGGCGACGACCTAAACAGCCAAGAAAAGACACCTTTAGAGCCTTTATATTCAGTTGAGGACGCCGAAAAAACTTTAAAACAATTTTATGGTGTTGGTTATGAGCGCGCCTTTAAAGTAACCGATGGCGTGATCTGCTCTTTTTATGATGCCGGACACATTTTGGGGTCTGCTCTGGTTCATCTGGTTATTCATGAAAAAGAAACCGGCAAGCGTTTTACTTTTGCTTTTACCGGCGATTTAGGCCGAAAAAGTCTGCCAATTTTGCGTGATCCACAGGTTCTTCCTCCTACCGATTATTTAATGATGGAAAGTACTTATGGTAACCGTTTTCATGAATCAATTCTGGATGCCGGAAAACGTTTAGCGGAAGTCATTAATGCCACAGCCAAACGCGGCGGGAAAATAATTATTCCGGCCTTTTCTGTTGAAAGAACTCAGGAAGTCGTTTACCACTTAAACCTTTTATGGCAGAAGAAAGCCATCCCTGATTTGCCTATTTATATTGATAGCCCGCTTTCCGCCAATGTAACGGAAGTTTTCGCCGCTCATCCTGAATGTTTCGACGAGGCTATTCGCAATGAATTTATCAACAACCGTAAGAATCCTTTTGGTTTTGGAAAGCTTCAATATACGCATTCTGTAGACGAATCCAAGGCTCTTAACAGTATTCAGGTGCCGGCTATTATCATTTCCGCTTCGGGAATGTGTGAAAACGGCCGCATTCTGCATCACTTAAAAAATAATATCGAGGATCCGCGCAACACTATTATGTTGGTGGGATACACAGCCATAGGTACACTTGGCCGCAAAATTCAGGAAAAACAGCCGATTGTAAACATTTACGGAGACCCGTATCATTTAAGGGCGGACGTGGTTTCCATGGATGCTTTTTCCGGACACGCCGACCGCAGTGATTTGCTTGATTACGTCAGCAAGGTCGAAGGATTAAAAAAGATTTTCCTGGTCCACGGTGAAGAAAGTCAAAGTGAAACTTTAGCCACTATTTTACGTGAAAGCGGCCATGCAAATGTTACCGTAAATACTATTGGGGAGGTTTACCAGATTCCGGAAGGGGACGAAGTCGGGGCAGCAGCTGGCGCAGTTGCCACTGGCACAGGCGAATCTAAGGCCAATGTAAGCGAATCCAAGGCCGGTTTAGCGCCAAATGCTTCTAAACCAAGTGCAAACGACCAAATCGACGCACTCGTTGTCCAGGCGCAAGACGGTGAAGTGGATGCGGCAACCTGGGATCTGTCAAAATAGTTGGGCCGAAAACCGTGACCAGATACAGTTAAATTCAAACTGCGGCTAAGCCATAAAATACGCAAAACACACCTCTTGAAACTCGAGGCATTTCACGCTATGATTCACCTCGCATTCACGAAATGCGGGTATAGTATAATGGTATTACAACGGCTTTCCAAGCCGAGGACAGGGGTTCGATTCCCCTTACCCGCTCCAGTTGACATATTTATCAAAATGTGATATTTTTAGTATCCGCAAATTTATAAAAAATGTTTTATGACAACGCCCACTATTGATGCAAGGAATGCTCCTTCAGAAAAATTAACTCAAATTGTAGAACAACTAGATACTTTTGAACGGATGTATGAAACAATCCTACATTCGGCAGATATTAATGAAAGATATGAATTATTAGCCAAACTATCACGTGAAAAAATGGCCATTATTGACTCCATGCTAGATCTTAGAGATGAAGATGTTCAATTCCCTAGAGATTATGATGCCATTCATAGGTTAATAAAATTTTACAGCAAAAATTGTGGGAGGACTGAGCTATGGGAAGATCACGAAAAAATAGAACAAGCTTCATTCCACCTTTCTGATTTGATAAGGAGAATTAATCAAATTAGTCCTTACTCCGAAAAACATAGTTCTGGATTAAACGTTACCCCCGAGGGGATTCATTTAACTACTTCAGTTGGAAATGAAGGAGGTAAAACAGTTGTAAAAACTATAGAATTAACAAGAGACGGTGCCAAAAAGGCTCTTGAAATTAGCTGGTAAACCCAATTCTCCCAGCTAAAGTTTAGGAGAAAACGACGAAAAGTAATTTAATAAAGTTGAATATAATTTAATCTAAATGAAATGGGTGGAAAAAATAAATTTCCAGATAGAGCTCCTGAGATGGAAAAGAAGGCCGAAACTCCGGAACAAAAGGCAAAAAGACAGGAAGAAATAGCAAAATCAATAGCTGTAGTTAAAGCTAGGGTTGAAGCAGAGATGGCATTTTGGGCGAAAGTTCCCCAGGCGGGGAATGATCCGGAAACAGGAATTGAAGCTCAGTACATGGTTGATGAAGAGCGAACCCCTGAAGGACATCTAATATACAAAGGAAGTTATTATTATAGTCTTGGAGAAGGCATTACAGTAGATGGAGAATCCTTTAAAGGACAGCTAATACACAAAGAGGGCGAAGGCTATTATTATAGCCTTGGAGGGGGCATTGCAGTAGGTGGAAAATCCTTAACAAGAGTTGTGCCTTATACTACTTCAAGAGATATTGATACCGGGGAGGCCGTACGTAAAGTATTTTCTCCAGATGGAGAACAATATGCTAGTAAAAAAGATAATTATGTTTTATCAAGACTTAGCCAAGGCCAAAATTTTAACAAATACGTTGGAGAGTCACTTAGTTTCATTGATGGAGAAATTGGTATTCGTAAGTATCATCCGCCAGGACGAGGGGATGCAGTTTATATACTGGATAATAATTCCAGGGATAGAATTAACGTAGAAGGACATACCTTTAAATGGGTTTCTAGCGGAATTGACGCATGCACTGGAGAGGTTCACCGTTTTGAAGATGCTGAAACAAGAGTTAATTTGATATTCACAACAGGCACACACGTTGAGGAGTTTTCAGGAACTACAATAAGAGAAGATGCAGCGAAAATGATTGGATAAGCTTGAATGAAATCGCTGACCTGTTAGGCGTTTCAGGCGAACGTGTTAGTCAACTTTCTGTCAAAAGTAAAAAGAAATTGCGGCACAACCATGAACGCAAAAAAATACGCACTTGTGTTTTCAGCCTATCACTACAGCAAAACCATTCCGCACTTCGTCCACTAAGTAGCTCCAGTGATCTGTACCCCAAACTTAAGACACCTTGCATGTAACTTGCGAATCCATTTTTATTCTTTCATTGGCAAAAAATTGTTCTCATCGAGCATCTTAATAACCCCTCTCAAAAGATAACTGTTTGAGAAGCTCATAGTGTACTTTCTGGATTTTTCATTTTCAGTTTGGAGCATCTTTTTTTCTTTGATCCTTCTAATAATTCGAGAAATTTCTGCTGGAATTTTGTCAGGCAAAATCTTTTTAACATCGGAAGCTTGTAGTATTTTTTTTTCGATAGCGACTTCAAGGATTTTTGCTTCAATATCTGTAATAAATTTCCTTTCCAAAGAATATTTTACTGCTGGTACCAAAATATGTTTTTTTAGGTATTCGTAGTCCAGTAAGCGGTCAATTTTCTCGATTTCTGTTTTCAGACCTCCCAAAACATACTCACACCAACGCAAAACACCTTCTTTTGTACCTCGATCAGCCCAAGATAAGGCTTCGTAATATTGTTTTCTATTGCTACAAAAAATAGCGGTTGGATTTATGATCCTTCCTACATTGACGTTAAATCCTTGCTTTACAAGCATTGCATAAGTAAGAAGACGGACTGTTCGGCCATTACCATTATCAAACGGATGAATCCAAACAAAACGATGATGTGATATGGCAGTTTTTAAAAGATCGTACTTTGGTGAATCATTTTTGTTGATAAAATCGAACAGCTCCTGCATATATGGTGCTACTTGTATGAAATCTGGGGGAACGTGCTCAGATTGGGTAATTGCAAGATTTTTTACACGATACTCTCCTGGAGTTTGGCTACCTTCTCGGACAAGGTTTTGTACTACATGTTTATGTAGCTCGCTTAAAAAGATCCGATTCATAGGTGTCTCCTGGATATGCTCATCAATAAAACTCATAGCTTTTTCAAGATTTTGAATTTCAACAATTTCTTCTGTTGGATTTGCTTCTTGATTGATTTTAGTTTCAATAAATTCTGCTATAGTAGTGTGGTTTCCCTCAATTCTAGCTGATCCAATACTTTCAAGGGTGTGGAAAATACTTTTTAATTGGAAAAATATTGGTGCCGGAGTTGTTCCATGCAATGGTTTTTTCCTTAAATAATCCAACTCAATGATTAAGTCCGTTAAAGATGATTCATAATCTGGTTGAACCAACTCCAAATTATAATGAAAGAATTGTGGAGGCATGCGGTATTATTTAACAAATATATTACTTATATGACTTCTATGAGCCTATGTTGATGCATTTAATATACCAACTATTTAACATATTGGCAAATCATTATTTAACAAATCTTGTAATAAGCTCACCTCGATGGTGGCGATATTTTCTCCCATATTTACACTTTTGCATATACCAAACCAGTTCGTACTTCGTTCACCAAGCAGCTCCAAACATATCTATCTCAGGTTGCTGAATGGACATTATTTTAGGTTTGGCTATTTCGCTAATCTATTTTCGTCAACACCAGCTACTCGAACAATTACTACATCTGGATTTATGGTGCTTTGCGTATAGCTTATGTCTATTCCTAGGTTGGGGGCGGAAAAACCTTCACGTGGAATACATGCATTTAATTGAATTTTAGCTCCGGGATCATTGGAATTACCTCCGTCATTTTGCATGAGTAAAGTAGTAGTAGGATTACTTGGATTGCTGCAAAATTCTAAAAACACACATCCATCTTCTGGCAACCCAGCTTCAAATCCAAATATCTTTTTTATATTTTCCTTGGAAAAAGATTCATCAATGCCTATTGGCTGGCGATATTCTAAACAAAGGGGGGTGTCCGAGTAAGGTATTGTTAAAAGTTGCGGTACATTGCCACAAGATACTTCAAGTGCTGCAAGTGGGTATTCACCGCTATTTTCTACAATAGTTGTTGCCGTTACTAAGCTGTCTGATAATTTAAAAAATGCCCCCGGATGTCCAAATATTTTTTTACCATCAGGTCTTTTAACCCTTCCTCCCATCACATCATAAGGATTCCCATATTCATCGAGGCTGCACATACTAGGATCAGGACTGTACGCAATTTGCTTACCCTCATTGTCGTAACATACTTCTTCTTTAGCATGATTCCAAAGCCTTGTATGACCAAGCTCATGTTTTAAATCATCAAGGTTTAAAGGCTTAGTGCTATTCTTTTGGTACCTATTGGGAAGTCTTATTATTCCCATTTCTATATCTCCTTGAGGTGTGTGGAATGTCTTTCTTCCGCCCCAAGACCTATCTCCAGCACTTATACTGGGGAATACAACGAATGTATCGATCTGCTTAAAATCATCTATTTGAGGTGCGCATGCTTCAATGGCGGAATCCTCCTCCTCATCAGGAAGAGATTCTTGAGGGGCTGGCCCAGTCCATACGGCACCAGAATCAATAAGCTCAAAATCATATTTATCATGCCCATAAGTTGCATCAAGGTAAAACTTAGTAGTTTCAGCAAACTCAGCATTTAATTGAGCCCTAAGCTCATCGGTTAAATCAACGAAATCAGGCTCACTCCAGCGCATAAAACAAACATCTACTTTTTTGACTTTTGGGGAAGCTGGTGCTGTGCTAACGCACTCAGCGGGTTTGTCCATTTCCAAAGGAATGGAAGAGTCGCAGCCGGTGATACTTGCAGCAACGGTAGCCATAAGTAATGTCCGAACTAAATGCTGAATTTGTGAAAAAGTTTTTTCTGTCGATCCAACGATTTCATGAAAACCCCTTACCATCAAGGAATCTTTTTCGCCCACTTCACCTCTGATTTTGTCTTTATTACTCATAGAAGTGGTACTGTAAACCTTTAATTAACTTTTGTCCAGAAAATGAGCCAACTATTTTTGTCCACATGCTTTCTATTTTATGCCTATCTAAAAGGAACGAAAGGGAAGTACAATAAGATATTATCACTTATCCGCTTCACTCTATGGATACACATGACTCATCAGATCAAAAAGGAAAGGGGCCACTATCAGCTGGACTGGGATTTGCCATCGCTATGGCTTTGGGCGCAACACTGGGTATTCTTTTTGCACCTAAGGAAGGAACTGAAACCCAGAAAGACATTATGGATAAGGCCCAACAATTAGCGAAAAAATTCAATAAAAACCGTGAAGACGTCCAAACAATCGTTAAAAACATTTTTGGTGAAGTCAGCGATGAACTGGAAAAAGATTTTCTTGAACTACAGGGTGATATTTTGGCCACAGCCGATGATATTAAGGACAAAACCGAGCTTACTCAAAAAAAATATGATGAGATTGTTCACGATGCGGTTAAACAGTTTTCCAAAGGCAAAAAATGGACCGAAAAATCCGTTCATAGTCTGATCGAAGAGTTTAAAAAAGACTGGAAATAAATTTATTTCAATAGGAAAAATCTAACAGGTTAACAGATGCGGGAAAAGAGTCCTTTCATGAAATAAAGAGAGGGCTCTTTTTTAAATGTGGAGCTCCAAAATTTACAGTTCAAATTTAGCCCCGATTTTCCATACGCCTTTTTCACGGAAGGCTGGAATGTTTTGGCGTCGGGCTGCATTAAGCAAAGCTGGTGCGGATTTTTTGTGCTTTCTGATATAATCTGCCAGAGGGATTATTTGTGCTCCATTTAGATAAGTAACTCTTTTATGCAAAGATTCAGTTAAAGCCAAAGTGAATATTTTTTCCATTCCTTTCATATTTTTATTTTCATTATAATTTTTTAAAGCCTGATAATAAATTTGCTTTTCTTTATTGCGAATAATGATTGGGGGAAAACCATACCTCAACAACTGATAGTTGATAATCACACGGCCAATGCGACCATTTCCATCATTAAACGGATGGATAGTTTCAAAATCCAGATGGAATTTAGCAATTTTATCGACAAAAAAAGACTGAATGTCACTGGCAAAATCTTGTAATGCTTGTTCCATCATTAATTCAATGTGCTCTGGGGGCGGTGCAATATGCGTACCCACACGTACGTATTCCCCTGCTTTGCGAAAGCGTCCGGCAATGTTATCGTTAATATTGCCAATAAGCATTTTATGGAGAAGCAAAATAGACTCTTTAGTTAACTCTTCCGATAGAGCTTTTTTACGAATATATTCGGATACTGTAGCAAGATTTTTTGCCTCAAAAACTTCTCTAAGTGAAACGTTTCTGGAAACTTCCATTTGAAGCAGAATCTGTTCTGTTTCTTTTAATGTAAGAGTGGAATTTTCAATAGCATTGGAGTTATAAACACTCTCAGCAATTTCGGCTTCATCAAGAAGAGTTAAAAGTGATTCTTTGCCCTTACGCATAGCTTCATATTGTTTCTTGAGTGCCTGGGTTCTGGTTATGATTGGCGCAGTTGTTGACATAAAAAGTAGTGAATTTACTGTATTTAGTATAGCGTATTCACTAAATAATGTCAATATTCGGTGAATGGTGGCTGTCCGACCTTATCGAACCTTATTATAAATATGCAACAGTGCCACATTTTGCGCTTGGTTGTAATAAAAAGTAGACCTTTCCTTTCCGTTCAATTTTCATTATCGTTTCTCTGTAGTCCAACAAAATTATATGAAAATTAATTTCCCCGCCGAATTACCCATAAGCTCTCACAGCCAAGAGCTGACCCAAGCCATCAGTGAAAATGATGTAACAATTATTGTCGGGGAAACCGGCTCGGGCAAATCGACCCAAATTCCCAAAATGATTTTGGAGGCACTGGGTCCAAAGGTGATGATTGCCTGTACGCAGCCTCGCAGAATTGCCGCAGTTTCCATTGCCACGCGCATCGCAGAGGAATGCGAGATTGAGCTGGGTACAACAATTGGCTACAAAATCCGTTTTGATGATCAGACTTATCCCGGAACAAAAATTATTATCTGCACGGATGGAATTTTACTTCAGGAAATTAAGTTCGATTTTCTTCTTACAAAATATGACGCGATCTTTGTTGATGAAGCGCACGAGCGAAGTTTGCGCATTGATTTTTTGCTTGGACTTTTAAAAGACATTCAAAAAAAACGCCGGGTTCAGGGCTTGAAAGCGCTTAAAATTATTATTGCTTCGGCCACTTTGGACACCGAAAAGTTTTTTAATTTCTTTTCCAACACGCACGAAGTGCCTATTTCTAACGCGAGCGGAGCGAGCTCCAATCGCCACGAAAAATCATTATCAGTGGCGGAATTTTCCGTTTCCGGTCGCATGTTTCCGGTGGATGTTGAATATCATCCGCCGATGGAAGGGGAGATTCTTTCAACCAAAATTGCCGGTATGGTAGAGGAAATTCACTCGTCTAAAAAAGTCGGTGACATTTTAATTTTTCTTCCGGGCGAACAGGAAATCAGCCTGACTATAAATGCCATTAAGCAATTTGGTTTTTCGGATCTGCGCTGCATGCCGCTTTATGGCAGGTTACCTATGACCGAGCAAACCGCGATTTATGGTGCGCACACTAAACGTCATGTGGTGGTTTCCACCAATATTGCCGAAACTTCTTTAACCGTACCGGGCGTGACTGTGGTGATTGATTCCGGTTTGGCCAGGATGACCGATTTTAATACCGACACCGGAATCGGAAGTCTGATGGTTGAAGAAATTTCGCAGGCCTCTGCCATTCAAAGAACGGGTAGAGCGGGCCGTATTGAGCCGGGAAGATGTTTGCGATTATATTCGGAAGAGAATTTTGCCGGCCGTGAGCCATTTACCCGGCCGGAAATTCAGCGCTCGGATTTGGCCGATGTGGTTTTGCAAATGATTTTAATGGGAATTCCAAATATTCATACTTTTGAATTTATGGATCCACCTGAGCATGCTTCTTTTGAGCAGGCACTTGGCACTCTTTATGTTCTTGGAGCGATTAATCGCAATGAAAAATTAACGGAAACAGGAGTTAAAATGGCGCATTTGCCGCTTGATCCAAAAATTTCACGCATGTTGCTTACTGCGGAAGGGTATTCCTGCGTGGCCGAAGTGGCCGTAATTGCCTCGTTTTTATCGCTTAAAGACCCATTCTGGAGGCCGTTTGGTGATGAAGAGGCGGCTGATAAATCCCGACGTTATTTTCAACGTTTGGGAATGCCTTATCCGGCGGTTCAATCAAAAAAGCCTTTTTTTAACGGCAGAAAAACATTTCATCGGAAAGTTTTTTCCAATTTTGGAACCGCGGAAACTTTTAATTCCGATCTGTTAACTTATCTTGCGGTGTGGAAAAAAGTTTTCACCTTCAAAGAGGACGTGGAGCGTGAACAGTATTGCAAAAACCAATATTTGGACTTCCAGACTTTGGAAAAAGCCAAAGATATTTATCAACAGTTGATCGAAACACTCGTTGAGTTTTATGGTGAAGAATTTAATCCTCATCTTCAAAAACTACAGGCCATGTTGGATCCGGAAAATCTGCAGCAGAATGCGGAAATAAACCATGTGGGTATCCTAAAATCCGTTTCCAGCGGACTTGTCCAAAATCTCTGCCAAAGAAATAGTTTTGGGAATTATACTTCCGCGAAAGTTGATCGCATTTATATTCACCCCAGCTCACTTTTTTATAGCCGTTATCCCAAATGGATTATCGCTGCCGAAATTGTGGAAACAACCAAACGTTTTGCCCGCAATGTTACCGAGGTTGATCCATCATGGTTCAGAAATAATTTTTCCAACACAAATAAATCCGCAAGAGGAGCGGGCTCCAAAAAAAACCGCAAATCGCCCAAAAAACGATATACAAAAAGGCGGCATAAATAGGCCATAAATAGGCTAAGAGCCTTGAAATAATGCTCAAAAAATGTTAATATGTATCATATATTTGATCTGTAAAATATATGAGTACGGAACATGACCCAAAGGAAAAAGGAGTTAATCAAAACAATAAAAACGAAACCGAAGAAATTGGTGGGTTATTTGCGGGTATAAAAAAAATAATGAAGTGGGTGAAAAAATCTATTCACAAAATCATCAGTCCATTCTGGACACCATCACCGCTTTCACCGACCCTGTTGCTTGGGCTGAAATCACGAACAGGAAAAATTTTGAATGATATTTCGGCATTACTCAAACATGACACTGTCAAAGATGAGACTGACCGGAAAATGATTGTGGAAGCAGTCGCCTTTATTGAAAATCCTACGGAAAATTTGGCAGATATTAAAAATCATACGACTAATATTGGACATGTCCTCGGAGGATTCGAACAGCAGGGAGCGGATCTTCCACCGGAAATCGATGCCATGCATCATTATCTTTTAGCTCTTCAGTGCACCAATCTAATAAATTTTGTCGAGAAAGAGCTGGAACAAAGCTCTCCTGCCCTTGCAAAGATTCAGCAGGCAATGGTTCCGGCCTTAGATTGGGCCAAAATTATTTCAAATGGGTACAAAGATGGAACATTGCTTAAAGCAGTTAAGAAGCTTCAAGGGCGGCTGGATAGCCTCTAAAATATCTCTTTAAGGCCTTCTGCCCCTCCAACAAAACTGCCCACTAATGTGCCTGATTGGCGCACTAATGAGCAGTATAAGTATTTTTTTGATGAGTTTAACGCTTTTTTGGTTAAAACTATCTTTTAGTTTTGAACTGTACCGCTATCGCGATTTAAAAGAAATTGATAGATCGCTACTGCGACTTCGTTACGGGTTAATAGTTTTCCAGGTTGCAAAGTGTCATCTGTGCGATCCGGGAAAAGATTGTATTTTTGGGCACTGCCGGCATAGATAGCAAACCAATCGGTGGATTTAACATCTCTATATGTGTATGGAAGCTTCATCTCAAGACCAAGTGCCAAAGTCATCATCTTTAAGAATTCGGCGGTATTTACACCATTGGCTGGCCTGAATGTTCCATCTTTGTACCCATTAATAATTCCAAGATGGTTGGCTGTATCGATATACTTTACATACCATTCTCCCTTTTTAGTATCTCTAAATTGGGATGTGCCACTGGTATCGGCAACTGTTCCATATCTTGCTAAAAGCAGAAATTTGGCAGCTTCAGCACGATTTACCAGATTTTTTCCACGAAAAGTACCATCCCTAAATCCTCCGATTATATTACGGCGAGATAATTCAGCAGCGGCAGTTCCTTCTCGAGTTGCTGTTGGCGCATCAATGAATGGGGTAGTGGTGTCTGTTGTAGTCATAATAACTTTATCTTCAAAGCCTGCAGGTGTAACTGGTCTGGTGCATGATCTTAGATATTGTTCTTTTACCGAAGCGTAATCTGATGATGTGACACCATCGGAAATAGCCGTTTCAAGTTTTAACTTCAGACTTGAGCAAACATCGGTAGTCGGTGTGCTTTCGGTACAAAGATCCTGATAGGATAATTTTAGTTTGGCGTAAGTATCGGAACTGGTATCGTTGTTGTTGATTGAAGTTCCCAGTTTCATCTTCAGATCACTACAAACGGTGGGTGTGGTTGTTGCAGGCCTAGTGCTTGTAGGTGAAGGGTTGACTGTAGTTGTAGGGGTAGAACAGACCTCATTAAATTTCCATTGTGCTGAAAGATAAGCAGATGAAGTTGTATCATAGCTATATTTAGCCATAATATCTTTCAATGTTGCGCATGGATCATTTGGTTGAAGTGCGGTTGGTACGACTCGTGGAACTGGTAGGACTGGTGTTGTTTGCACGCAATACCTGTAATACCAAACTTTTTCCTCGGCTGTGTAATTGCCGGTGGTTTTCAAGTCTTTGGCTGCTCCTTCACAAGTATATCGTGGAGTTGGAGTTGTGGTTGGAGCTGTTGTTGTGGTTGGAGTTGTGGAATCATCACTTCCACTGCCTGTACCTGTACCGGTTGTAGTTGTAGTCCCAGTTCCGCTACCTGTACCAGTTGTGGAATCACTTCCACTACCTGTGCCGGTTGTAGTTGTGGAATCACTTCCACTACCCGTGCCGGTTGTAGTTGTGGAATCACTTCCACTACCTGTGCCGGTTGTAGTTGTGGAATCACTTCCACTGCCTGTACCAGTTGTGGACATATTACAAGTTTGGTTATACCAATTTTTTTCATCCTCTGTGTACCCACCCGTTGCGGAGTTGAGTTTTACTTTAATATCGTCACAATTATAGATTGTAGACGAACCACTTCTTGTCGTGGTCTGGGCGATTAGATTTGCACTCCCGCCATTACGGAGCGATGAAAATGACACGCCTGCGACTACCGTTACAGCAAGCAATGCCATCGGCAGGTAAAAGCGTCTATTTCTGTTTTTGTTTTCCATATTTTTATTTGGTTAAGAAATATATGGTAAATATGTGTTTAGAAACATATCAGATTATTGTACAACATATTTGCACAACAAGCAAGTATCATTTTTAACATATTTTGAGTATGCTAAAAGCACTGACTTATTTCTCCACAGTTCTATGGAATCCATCTATCTTTGTCCCGTTTGTAAGCAACAATTGGAACAGGTCAATAAAAGCTTTATCTGCAGCCAAAAACACACTTATGATATTTCACGTGAAGGATATGTGAATTTTCTTCTGGCTAATCAAAAAAAGACTAAAGATCCCGGTGACAGCAAATTGATGGTAGATGGTCGGCAATTTTTTTTGGATCAGGGATATTACGATCCCTTAGCCAAAGAAATAAATAAAATCATCCTGCCACTCGTAAAAAAATCTAAAACCAAGAATTTTAATATTTTGGATGTTGGCTGCGGCACAGGATTTTACAGTGGCAAACTTCAGGAATCATTAAAACTCGGTACTCAAGCCCAGCACTCAACACGTGCCAGCAAGCCAAGCGCACCCTCTGCGCATCTTTGGGGAATCGACATTTCCAAACCGGCAATTCAAAAAGCCGCTAAAAAATACCCGGATATTCACTTTTCCATTGGCAGCAATTTCCACTTACCTTATCTGAATGAATCCCTGGATCTGATTTTTTCAATTTTTTCACCATTTGATTCCAAAGAACTCTTCAGAGTTTTAAAGCCCGGCGGCAAAATCCTGCTTATCAGGCCGGCGCATAATCATCTTAAAGAATTGGCCACCCTGATTTATGATAAATTTCAATTGCAGGGGAATCCTTTGGATTTATCCGAAAGTCTGGGCCTTTCTCTTCTTGAAAAATATCAACTTGGATTTGAAATCCATTTAAAAAACAATGAGGACATTATGAATCTTGTTAGTATGACGCCTTATCATTGGCATTTAAATGAAGAGAAAAAAGCGCTACTGGCTAAAACCCGCGAGTTTACAACCGGCACCGATTTCCAAATCTCATTGTATCAAAAAAAGAGTGCCTAAGGGTCGATGACTATCCATGTATATCCGTAGTCTTTGATGTCACCACCGTTCCACCAATCCAGATGAAATTTAATTTGTTGTTCAGATGATGTGTCGATATCATCGTACGCCTTGATGATAAGAGTGTGATATATAGTCGCTCCATTCAGCTTAAATCCGGTATTACCATCGCCTCCCGGAAACATAATTGGATTAACAATAGTTCCACAACACGCCTTCCCACTACTCTCACCCTCCTTTATTCCAGCTGAGCGCTCTATTTCCAAATAACAAGTGGCATTATCTGGAGGGCCAGAACAGTCAAAGAACCCTTTGTTATCATTGAATTTATTATAGCTATTATAGAGAGGCTTTCCATCAAGCAAAAATTCTATTTTTGATATATCGTGAGGACTCGTAGCATCTACCTTCATATTTAATTTCAACGATTCAGTAGGTCCGTGCAGATCTGTAGGCTTGATTCGGGGAAGGGTGAGATTAATAGGTGGATTATAAGAGACGCTTAAATCCGGCGCCTGGTTCGCAACTTTAATGTATATGCTTTTTGTGCGAATGTTGCCCGCCGCATCATATGCCCAAACACTTAAAACAACAGTAGTATCACTAAGCGGCAGATTAAAGGGGTGTTCATAAACTCCATTATTCAATTTTGTTGGAGTATCATCCAGTGCACCGGGTAAACCTGAATAAAATTCCACTTTTGTTACGCCGATATTGTCTGTTGCGGTAGCGGAAACAGTAACGTTTTTTCCATGAATTGTTTGGCCATCCTTTGGGGATTTTATAGTTATAATTGGTGCCGTATTATCAAGAACTACAGTTAATATCTTTGCCGAGTGCTCTGAATAATTCCCGGCCGCATCTCTTACGTATAATTGGTAAGTGCCGGCTTTTGCTGGTACCGGGATTGATGTTGCATTGCCAGACGCGTGGGTTACGGTAAGCCCATTAGTGAACGGAGGCTCCTTGCCAATTGGAGCAAACCAGATATCATTTTTAGGATCACCTGAAGGGACAATGGTCACGCTCTCTCCAAGTTGTTTGGTCACGCTTTTGGCAAATACCTTGTCTTGATTGTTTGGTGCTATTTTATCCTTGTTAACGGCAGAAGCAGCCCCCTCGCTTGAATATTTTGGTTCCGGTGCCGGTGGCTTTGTAGCAGTTGGGAGATATATTGGGCTTGGGCTTGGTCTGTTTGGCAGAGGAGTCAGCGCGCCCTTAAACAGGTAGCCGGAGCCGGCAAACACGCCAAGACCAACTATCGCAATAAGCAATAATCCTCCAAATAAATAATTAAGTTTTTTATTGTTTTTCATTTTTATTTTGATTATCTGTGATTTTTTTCAGATGATTCATCTATTACTATACGCCAAAATAGCGAATTTGTAAACTGCACGCGGGGTGGCGCGTATGTTGCGAGGATCGAAAATCAATTCACAATAGATTTCGGTAATCCGAAAATTTCGGCTTCAGGGAAAGGAAAACCGCCGATCTCAGAAAAGTCCCCCGGGGGACTTTTTATAAATCAGGAAGCCGAATTTCAAAATTATGATAAAATCGTGCCATGATAAAAATCGACCATTTATTTCAGGAATGGCAGGAAAAAAGGCAATCCCTATCTGTTAAGGAAAATCCATATCTTGAATATCCCGATGAAAATCTTTGGGAAATGTGGGAAAAGCTTTGCAAGGTGCCGCCTTTAAGATTTGCGCTGGTTAATTTGGATTTACCTTATGACATAGCGCAGTTTGCCCAGGTTGTGCTTTCTACAAGTGATCGGGTGCCGCACATTGCCACTTATCTGGTTGGAGAAGCGCTGGATTTTATGCATGCCAAAACCAGAAACAAAATTATGTCCTGGAACATTCGCGAAGAAAATATTAAATGGCTGCCTCGCAAACGGACTACTTTGGCTGATTTAAAAACGGAAGGATTTCGTTTAATTGGAACTTCACCCAATGAAGGCGAAAATGCTTTGGAATTT
The DNA here is from genome assembly GCA_041659405.1 of Candidatus Altimarinota bacterium. Taxonomy (GTDB): domain Bacteria; phylum Patescibacteriota; class Gracilibacteria; order UBA1369; family UBA1369; genus JBAZYK01. The sequence goes on along the minus strand of JBAZYK010000001.1, from coordinate 39,062 downwards.
AAATGGAGTGCCAAAGATATTATTGTAATTGGAGCGGCCAAAGGACTTTCCCAAAAAAATATTAAATTATTGGACACGATGATCAAAATTCCGTGTTCACCCGAAGTCCCGTTTTTAACGACGCCAACGGTAATTCCGATATTGGCCTATAAAACGCTGCACGATCGCGGTTTATGGACGGAAAAATCTGCCCCGGGCGGTTGATCAATTACGCCAAGTTTGAAGTAAAAACAAAAGGGATAAAATTTATTACATGATAAAATCAGCTCATGCTAAAAATTGCCCACAGAGGCGCTAAACTACAGGCCACAGAAAACACACTTGCTGCCTTTGCCGCAGCCATCAAAAGCGGTGCGGACATGGTTGAACTTGATGTGCATTTAAGCAAAGATGGGCAAATTGTAGTCATTCATGATCCAACTCTTGAAAGAACCACCAATGGCCAGGGATTCGTTTGTGATCTTACCTTAGCGCAAATTCAATCCTTCAAAACCCAAGAAGGCGAAAGTATTCCAACACTTGAGCAGGTTTTTAAGCTCTGCAAAGGCAAAATAAAAATATTGGTAGAAATAAAATCATTAAATTGCGTCGAGCAAATTGCCAAACTCATTAAAGAATATAACAACCACGCACTCCACCGCGAGCGAAGAGAGCTCAACTCTTCTGAAATTGTCGTTCAAAGTTTTTTACATGGTGAACTTCTAGAATTTCGCAAATTTGATCAGGTCACACCTACAGCAATTCTTTTTGATGAACTTTTAATCGATGGCCGAGTTCTAAGCAAATATCTGCAGAAAATGCAGGCACAAGGGGTTAACATGAACTATAAAAAAATCCATCCTCAACTTTTACAAACACTTCACCAAAATCAACAATTTGTTTACGCCTGGGGAATGGAAGAAAAAGATGTTCCCGCATTAGAAAAAATGGGTATAGACGGCGTGACTTTGGCCCTCTAGCAATCAAACTTTTGGAAGGCCGAGCTGGAGAAAGTGTTAATTCAATCAGGCTCGCAACTGTGTCCTACGAATTATAGTAATAGTAGGTCACGTTTTTTAGCCACGTTTGAGCCCTGTCGTTGCCACTGTAAATTTGGGCTAAACGTAGATTTGGAAAAGTTTTATAACTTTTTGCCCACAATTGTTTGAAATACGCGTGGCTTTCAGCCTGGTTGTTGAACTTCATAAATTTCCCATTTTTCTTAAAGCCATGACAATTATTCAAAAGCGCAGATCCGGTTTTATCCTTACAATTATGAGTTTCTTGCATTGCCACCGCCACACTTAATTTATCCAAATTAAGAGCCGTGCCCAAAGCAGTTGAAGGTTTTTCCACTAAAATCGCCGTACTTTTTGGCTTTGTAACAATTGGTTGTACGGCCGGCCGTACAGCAGCAGGTAATTTAATTGTTTTTGGAGCTGATGTTTGAGCAATCGGCCGCGGAGCTGGAACAATCTTTGGCTCGATTTGAGCTGGCGGGTTCACAATGTTCGGCGCTGGTATTTGAACAACTTCCGGCACTGAAACCTCATTTGGCACGATATTAACCTGCGGAGCGGAAGCCATTGATTGATAATAAACTTCAGGCTGATCCTGGGGGGAACTTGCAACTTTTGGATTACTTTTAGCAATCACGGGAGCATTCACCTTCTTTTCACACTCCTCGGAAATTTGTGGAACAGTGGAAATTATTAAAAGGCCCGTATTGGGATCAGGCCTTGCCCCTGCAATAAAACCAATATCCGAACACCCGTTGGCTTTTACCTGGCTCAAAATGCTGGTAATTGTTGCTGCAACCACAAAAATTGATAATCCTGCAATCAGTTTTGCTTTCATGTGCCAATTGTTTTAAAAACTCTCAAAAGGAGGGTACTATAACAAAAAAGCAGAATTTGTACAGCAAATCAGCTAAAATCAGCAAGCTCGAAAACAAATAACGGCTAAGATAAGCCATCTTATTTATTTATCAAAGCAGGGCTAAGGACACCAAATAAACTACCTTTCCATTACGTACATCATATGAAATTGGTCCAAAAAGCGCTCGCCGTCTTTTAAAGCGTTTTTTTCTGCAGCCCAAGTCTTAAATCCAAAAGATTCATACAAATTTAGTGCTGGAACATTATCTGTAACCACTTTCAACTGTAGTGAATAAACATCAGGCAAAGTTTTGATATATTGAAGCATGGTTTTAATAAGTAGCCGTCCGATTCCTTTATTTCTATAGGCTGTATCAACATACATTCCACCCAAAATACCAATATGCCTGAATTTTAGGGGCACTTGCCTGATAAGAAGCAGGCTGCCTATCAATTTTTCCTGATCAAATGCGCCCAAAGCATAATCGGTTTCAATCTTCTTTTTCACATGATCCAAATCAAAATCATTTTCTTCCGGCATGGTCATTAAAAAAGCATCAGCATCTGTTCGCAGAGCCTTGATCCGCAAATCTTTATACTGAGCGGCATCTTTAGCAACCAATTGGCGAATATTTATATCCATTGCCAAAAAATTAATAAACTTTACCCCATTTTATACCACAAACATTAAAAAAATCTAAACAATTTATTAAAAAAATCTAAAAAAGTTAAAAAGAGAGTATGATAAAGCATATTCAATTCATTAACTCCTTTCTTTATGAAACCAAAATATTTGGCTTTTGTGGCGATTTCGGCATTGTTGTTGGCAGGATGCGGTAATTCCACACCTCAAAATCCCGATCAAAACATTGCAACTCAAGTTGTTACTCAGACTCCTGAACAAACCACTGTAACTCAAGTTGTTACTCAGACTCAAACTCAAACTCAAACCCAACTCCAAACGCAGGCACAAACCCAAAATGGACTTCTTTCCAGTATCACGCCCACTCTTCAATCGGTTCCACCTGCTACCCAAATTTCTACCTGGGATACCTATAACTATAACGACATTAATTGGGGCTTTAGGGTGAGTTATCCAAAGGGGTATCAAACGACCGGAAAAAATGGGAATACTATCTTTTCTATTGCCTATCCGGGAACATTTACCAGCGGCACCAATTTGCATAACGCAAACATTAATGTTGTTGCCTACAAAGATGACGGGAAATGTTTAACCAGTGAATATGATGGTACAAAACTTACTTTAAAAACATTGGAAAATGGTATCAATTTTTATACTGATAATTGGCAGGAAGGCGCGGCTGGAAACATTGGCAAGAATTATGGTTATGCCACTGTTTATAAGGGCAATTGCTATAAAGTTGGGCTTGTGGAATATTATGCCAATATGAATAATTATTCCGATGGTAAAGGTGGATATGTGCCGGGCGCACCAAAGCCTTTTGAAGAAAAAACGGTTTTGTCCATCTTTCAGCAAGTGTTTAACACTTTTAAATTCACCAAATAATTTTACCGGTTAATTTCTAACTGTTAGAATCAAACTTTTGCCTTTTGCAGAAGCCAGTTTCCGGCTGCGGCAACCAGGTATGAAAGCGCAAAAACTCCAACAAAGATTAAGATGCCAAAAAGGTTCCAAAAATCATTAACACCATATTTGTTCAAAATCCAAATAAAAGGATGATGAATCAGAAACATTAAATAGCTTTGCAGTGCGATTTGTTTGAAAATTTTCAAGGAAGCAAATGAGCTGAATTTTTGCGCAACCGCCCAAAGCAGAGTAAAAAATCCAATTCCCAATAACGAATCAGTAAAAGGGAAGCTTGGCGCAAAAAAGTATCCCAAAAACATTAACAAACCGCTTATCCACCATAAAGATAATTTTTTCCCCTCAAAAGATTTTTTTGCCAGAACCATTCCAAATCCAAATTCAAAAAGTCTGCCTAAGCTAAGGCCATAACTCAAACTGGAAACGGTGTCCTTCCAGAATATGTAATAGGCTGTTCTAAAAATAACCGAAATCCCAAAAAGTAAAATTAGGAACTTTTTTTCTCCAAGTTTGGAATACGCTTTACACAGCAAAGGGAAAAATAAATATAGCTGAATAACAAGGCCTAAAAACCACATTTCTCCGTTAATTGGAGGGAAAAACCAGTTATCCGAAAAAAGATTTAATCCACCCAAAAATGGCAACAGGTTTAAATACCAGTTTTCAATCGCCCAATAATCCAAAAACACACCTTTGACCAAAAAGACAATCACTAAGCCAAGTACGGCCCCGGGAATTAATCGCCAAATTCTTTTTGAGAAAAAGTTTTTCAAATTAAAAACCTGCCCTTCTTTTAAATAAGAAAAATAAAGTCCAAAACCGGAGGCAATCACAAATAAATTTACGCCCAAATAGAAATAACCTTCCTTGAATTTCAAAAGTCCCAACGCCATATCGCCAAATCCACTCACACTCAAATTTTTCCAATAAGCAAAAAACCAGTCACTCCCCACAACTCTCATGTGCCAATCTGAAATTTGTCCCCAAAAATGGAAAGCGACAACCAGCAGAATGGCTACAGCCTTAATAAAATCCAGTTCCGGAAAATATTTGCGTGGATTAGAAGCGGATTTAGAAGGCGAAGAAGTTGGCATACAAAGATTCAAAAATAAACGCAGCCATTCTATCCAAAAAAACACATTTGAACAAATCCATCAATTAAAAGAGTGACAAGGGTGATTTTGTATGTTTTTATGAGATAAACTAAAACATTTCCAGTTGTTAAGCCAATAAATATGTATCAAAAGCCGTTTCTGATCACAAAACCTGTTTCAAACAATGCTTTTAATTTTGATAAACGACCAAATCCACAAATCTATGTGCCAGCCATTAAAGAAGGTGCAATTAACGATGTGAAATTGGGCAACGAAATAGTTTTTGAAGATTTTGACGATCAAGAAAAATTAAATTCCTGCAAAGGACTCGAAAATTTTATTAAAACTTTTGTCAGCGGATCTTCGTTGAATTCTGAAGATATTCCAGCACGCACAAAGTGCCTATTTCCGCCGCCAACAGAGCGAGCTCCAATTTATATTTTCGATAACCACAATCATGCTTTTTATTTTTGGTTGGAAGGAAGGAAGGAAGGTTTCCTGCAGGATGGAGCCACGTTGATCCATGTGGATCAGCACAAAGATAATCGCATTCCGGAAAGTTTTTTAACCAAAGAAGATTCCACTAATCTGGAAAAAGTTTTCACCTATACCAACACAGTTTTAAATGTTGGGAATTTTATTCCCGCCGCCGAGCACATTGGTCTTATTAAAGAGATTATTTTTGTTAATTCAGAAACCTCGCTCTTAGAACTGGCACAAAAAATAAACTCCGCTTTCCAAAACCCTGCACCCAACATGATTCTGGATATTGATCTGGATTATTTTGCGCCTGAATTTGATTATATCGATAACAAACTTAAAGTTGAGGTGCTGCGGAGATTAGTCCCACAGGCAAGCCTTATAACAGTTGCAACTTCCCCTTTCTTTATTGATCAAACTCTAGCCCTAAAATACCTCCACCAAATTTTTGATTAGTCACCTGTATACTCAAATGGTTAATCAATTGCCTAGTCACCGGAATAATCATTTGGATAATTGTTCAGGTCTACACTTAAAGAGAAGCCTTTTTTTGTACAGAAAATCCCCTCACGTTGTTCGCCTTCCAGCGACACTTAAAAAGTGCTAAACTGCCAGGGCTGCAACTGGGTGCTTCAACCATTCTCTATGGAAAATCTAAACGTTATTGTTGAACTCATTCAAAACTATGGTTACGTCATAATTGGGGCGATTATTTTTTTGGAATGCATTGGAATTCCATTCCCCGGAGAATCCTCTTTAATTCTAGGTGGGGTGGCGGCTTCTTTAGGACATTTAAACCTTGTTGGAGTAATCATTGTTTCAATGGTTGCCGCGGTCACCGGCGATAATTTGGGTTATCTTGTCGGTAAAAAATTCGGCCGCAAAATCATTAAAAAATTCGAGCACTTTCCACTTTTTCATTACAAACACATTGAAAGAGCGGAGAAATTTTATAAAAAACACGGAAATAAAACAGTCTTTATTGGGCGTTTTATCGCCATTATTAGAACTTACGCCGCCGTTTTTGCCGGAATTTTTGATATGCATTATCCAACTTTTTTCTTTTATAACCTTACAGGAGGTATTGTTTGGGCAATCACCTTTGGCGTATTTGGATATGCGCTTGGCAACAACATTCCACTGCTAATGTCGATAGTGAAAGATTTTAATGCCATGGTGCTTTTATTGGCTGTTGGCTTTGGTATTTTTACTATTGTCAGAGCCTATTACAAAAAGAGCGGCCTTCAAGACACCGGTGTTACATCTTCGCTTATTGAAGATCCAGCAGAGAAGCCAGACCGGAACTAAGCAGCATTGCCGTTTCCATTCGCAAAATACGTGGACCTAAAGAAAAGCATTGTAGCCCAAGAGTTTTGATATATTCCTTTTCAGCCTCACTAAAGCCACCTTCCGGGCCGATCAGTAAATTAAGTTCGTTAAATTGCTGAATATTTTTTTTGAAGATCGCCGCAACCGAATCTAAAGTGCTCATTTCTTTTTGCGCATCCGCAAGCGGAGCGAGCCCCATTCGCTCCATTGCCACCAAAATAGTTTCTTTTTTTTGATTAGACTCCAGAAAATTATGTAGTTTACCACCCATTTCAAATGAGGAAATTTTGGCTCGTTCACACTGTTCAGCCGCTTCCATAATGATTTTTTGGATTCGTTCCGGTTTAAGATGATGTTTCATTTGTGAATAATCACTTTCCAGCAAAACGATTTCCTGCACTCCCACTTCTACGGCTTTTTGCAGCATAAAATCAAGCTTATCCGGCTTATTTGGCAGACACAATAAAACCCTTAAAGTAAACGGAAGTTCGTTTTTATTTTCTTTGCTATCCACAAATTCCAGCTTCACATGGTGCTTATTTGCTTCCACAATTTTAAAACGACACTCCACCCCGGCTTCATCATTATCCGGAGTAAGCAAAACCACTTCGTCACTGGTCTTGCCTCTTAACACCGTGCTGATTTGGAAGACTATTTCAGGCTCGGTTTGAGCCAACAAATCAAAATCTTTTGCAGGAGGGGAGCTGTTCCTTAAGAAAAAACGGTAAGTTCTGGCCATGAAGAATTAAAGTTATTTTTGTCTATTAAATTAAGCACCAATCTCGAACATTTTTTTTAATGATTTTTCCGCGCCAACACGTATATTTTCTGGAATTTCAATAAACTGTTCAGGCTTAGGATCACGCAATGTTTGTAAAATTACCGGCAAAGTATTCATTTTCATGTAAGGGCAAAGTGCGCACATACCAAGAAATTTTTTCTCCGGAAAATCCACCCGCAAGCGATCCGAAAAACTGCACTCGGTTATCAGCATATAGGCGGGAGCATCGGTTTTTGTCACTTCACGAATCATGTCGCCGGTTCCACAGGCCAAATCGGCAGATAACGCTACCTCAGGCGCACATTCGGTATGCGCAAAAACTTTTAATCCGGGATAAAGTTTACGGAATTGCTCGATTTTGGCAGCTTTAAAATCTTTGTGCACAATACATTTTCCATTCCAGGAAATAATTTTTTTCCCGGTTTTTGCCTGAAGATTTTTGGCCATGAATTCATCGGGAATAAAAATAACTTCATCACCCGGTAAAGCTTCAACAATCTTTAAAGCATTGGCAGAAGTGCAACAGGCATCGGATTCAGCCTTAACTTCCGCCGATGTATTTACATAACAAACAACCGGCACGCCCGGGTGCTGCGCTTTTAAAGTCCTTACATCATCCGCGGTAATGGAATCGGCCAATGAACAACCGGCCTTTACCGCAGGCAAAATAACAGTTTTACTTGGATTTAAAATTTTGGCAGTCTCTGCCATAAATCGCACTCCACAAAAAATAATCATCTCTGCTGTAGTTTCCGCCGCTTTTTTGCTGAGTTGATAAGAATCCCCCTGGAAATCCGCGATTCCAAAAAGAATATCCGGAGTCTGATAAGAATGAGCCAAAATTACCGCGTTTCTGGCCTTTTTGAGGGCGTTAATCTCTAAAGTGAGCAAAGCCACGCGGGCACACTGTTCACGCGTAAAATGGGCATGCTGCAGCTTCCGGAAAAGACGGTCGGTTTCTTTTAACAAGTCTGCTTCCACGGAAGTGCCCATTTGTACCGCAAGCGGAGCGGGTTCCTTACCTGATTTTTCAGCCACAATAGTCATAAAAAAGCTTTATGCTGCCAGACTTTAGCATAAATAAATTCGTCAAAAAAGCCTAATTTAAAGCTTGATCCCTTTAAAAATCTAATTAATATCTACAACCCCCAACGCATTTACCGAAATTGTTAAAGCCGTGCCTTGGCTGGGCGTGATCACAATTGTGCCATATTTTGTGGTTTTTCCGGTCAATTTATCAAAAACAATTTCCGATCCGCCGCCATTTAAGGTTATTGCGCCAAACGATAAATCGGTAGGGATGCTCAGCACAAGATCATGGGCGGTTGTTCTGGTGGCATAACTTGCGCCTTTATAAATGGTAAAAGTGCGACCCGCCGCATTAAAATACAAACCCCAGGTATCATCTTTATATCTGGTTATTGAACGCATTTGGGCCAGCTTCAAATTATAAGTGATTTCATGCACTTTTGTGGTCAGATCATTGCTGATTATTCTGCCTGCACTAACCGTAAAACCGGTTGTCGCAATAATCACAATAATAACAATTACAATGATGAGTTCAAACAACGTAAACCCGCTTCGTTTTTTCTTTTTCGCTATTTGTTTAATCAAACAATTACTCATCCCTAATTCTTAATTACTAATTATTTTTTGATTCCGCCGGTAATCGAATAAATCGGACCTAAAATAGACAATGCAACTACACCCACAATGCCTCCAATGAAAATCAACAAAAACGGTTCAATGATTGTAGATAGATTTTTAACGGTTGTATCCACTTCCGATTCATAAAAGTCGCTCAAATATTTAAGCGTGGAATCCAAACTTCCGGTCCTTTCGCCCATGGCAATCATGTATTTAAACATTTTAGGGAATAATTTTGGATATGATGCAAAAGACTCGGCCAGGGTATTGCCTTTTTCTATGGCAATCACGAAATGGCTTATGGCAGCTCTATAAACTCTATTTTCAGTAGCGTCGGCAGTAATTTTTAAACTTTTATCCAAAGGAATACCACTCAATAACAAAGTACTTAACGTATGGGTAAAAAGTTCCAAATTCAAATTTTGCGATATTTTACCAAAAACCGGTATTTTTAAAATTACAAAATGCGAAACCGGTTTTACAAAATTTTGACGCAAAAACCAGGCCATGAAGATCACAAAAGCCACAAATCCACCAATAATGAAAGCGCCATGGGCACTCATCATATCAGTAACAAAAATCAATAACTTTGTAGTAGCCGGCAGTTCAACATCAAGAGTTTTAAAAAGTGGAAGAATTTTTGGCAAAACCAGAATTGACATTGCAAAACCCAAAACTATCACCGCGCTTAAAATAAAAACCGGATAAATCATGGCTGATTTTACCTTTTGCTTAAGCGCTCTGGTCTTTTGCAGATTTTCAGCCAAATATTGCAGATTTTTTTCCAGAGTTCCGGAAAGTTCACCTGTTTTAACCAGATTTAGGTATAGGGCAGAGAAATATTGTGGATAATGAGAGAGAGAAGAATAAAAACTTTCACCGGCCTGTAGAAGATACATAATTTTGGTTAATACCTGTTTTAACTTGCCTGATGCCAAGTCTTGCAACATGGTCAGGGTTTCAAAAAGCGTTAATCCGCTTTTAAGAGCCAAAGACAAATGCCTTGTAAAAAAGAGCAACTCGGTTGCGCTGATTCCACCAAGTGAAATTTCCATGTTCCAGCCTTTTTTCTTTACTGCAGGTACCATAACTTTTATTTTAAATTGGACGAAAATTCTAAAGTTTAACCACCCTAAGCATTTCTTCAACGGTTGTTCGTCCACTAAGAACTTTTTGTAACGCATCATCGAACATAGTGGTCATGCCGTTTTTTATGGCCTGATTTTTAATGGTATCCGCTGCGGCATTTTTAATAATAAGTTCACGAATTTCATCATTGATTTCCAATACTTCAAAAACACCAATACGGCCAAGGTATCCGGTTTGATGACAAACATCGCAACCTTTGCCTTTATAAAGCACTAATTTGTCTTTCCCCTGGAATATTTTTTCTACAATCTCTTCCGGGACACGTTTTTTAAGTTCTTCCGGCGTAGTTTCAAAACTTGTGATACAGTTTTTACAAATTCCGCGCAAAAGCCTTTGGGCAAGAGCTACGTTTACCGTAGATGCCACCAAAAATGACTGAATTCCCATATCCAAAAGACGTGGCAAAGTCGTGGCTGCATCGTTGGTATGAATACTTGAAAGCACCAAATGTCCGGTCATGGCCGAATTAACGGCTATAGAAGCGGTTTCTTCATCACGAATTTCTCCAACCATAATAATATTTGGATCCTGACGAACCAAAGAACGAAGCCCTGCGGCAAAAGTAAGATTTGCACGGGGATTAACCTGAATTTGGGTGACATTATCCATCGTGTATTCAACCGGATCTTCAATCGTCGCAATATTTACTTCCCTTTTATTTAAGATTTTTAAAATTGCATACAGAGTCGTGGTTTTACCTGCACCGGTTGGCCCTGTAGCCAAAATCATACCCCATGGCTTTTTAATATTTTCCCGCAAAATGCCATAGTCCCGTTCGGAAAAACCAAGATCTTCCAAAGAAAATCGACGGGATTTTTCAGAAAGTAAACGCATTACCAGATTTTCACCATTGGTTGTTGGCAGGATGGAAACGCGGATATCAACCGGTTCATTTTCAAAAAAATACTCAAATTTGCCATCCTGCGGCGCCTGATGTTCATCGGTACGCAGCTGTGACAAAACTTTAATTCTGGTAATTATTGAGTCATGAATATTTTTTGGGATATTAATAATATCATGCATAACTCCATCAAGACGGAAACGCACTAAAGTGTGATCATACTGAGGCTCAACGTGAATATCCGAAGCTTTCTTCTTGTAACCGTCCAGCAGCACCAAATCCACAATTTTAACCACGGCGCTATCCTGTGTATCGCTAAAAGCGGCTTCTTTTAAATGTTCCTGAATTAGCCTTTCAAACGTGCTTTGAAGCTCTTTTTGATAAGAATATAAGCTTTTTTGAATAACAGCCGGTGTGGAATAATAAACCATCAACGGCGCATTCAGGGTTTTCTGCAACAGATGGATCAAAACCGTGTCATCGGGATTACCCAAAGCAATTTTGATTTTTTCATCTTCTTTGCCAAAACAAATCACATTTTGCGCTTTTGCAAAATCTTCCGGAATAAGATTAAGGGCGGTCTTATCAATCAAAACGCGATCCAGATCAACATAACGCCAGTTTTTTAAGTCGGCGATTATTTGTCCAAGCTGAGAATCATTTAAAATTTCCTTCTCTCTTAAAACAACCTCAATCGGCTTTGTTTCAGCCTCTTTACTCAATTCATCAATTTGAATTTGAGTGATTAAATGGCCTTTGAGCAGGAAATCCAGGAGTTTTTTTGTGAATTCAGTCATTTGACTATTTATTTAAATCTTTATATTTTAGCATATTTAAGGTATAATGTGAAGAACTAATCCTCACTATGAAAATAAAAACCAAACTGCAAATCAGTACACTTTTGACTTTAAGTATTGCCTTGATCATAGGCTTAATACTGTTTTGGTCAGCTGTTAATACAAATAATGCCAATGAAGAAGGCAAAAGAGGAATCGAAATCGTTCAAAGAATGAATCAGTTACAGCAAATAACGGATACTTTTCTTAATAATCCAACCGAAAAATCGGAATTGCAGTGGTACAGCAATTTTAACACTGTTTCCAAACTTTTAAGTGCAAATTTTTCGAATCAAAAATCACAAATAACGGCTGAAAATATCCGCCAAAATCTTGGGGACATTCAAACTATTTTATTGCAATTAAAATCCGATAAAAACATCCCAATCGAATCTACCAAAAAAAGCATTATTGATAAGATAGTAAAATCACAGGATATGGCAGTGCAGCTCAGTTATTCCTTGCAAATCGATGCAAGTGATTACGAATCCAAAACCAACTCACTTATTCTGCTTTCCATTGGAGTGATTATCATTTTGATTGGTAGTTTTTCTTTTATCATCCGTAGAAATCTTGCCGAGCCGATCAATAAACTTTACGAAGGAACAAAATTGATTGGGGCGGGAGATTTACAGCATAAAATCAACCTGAATACCAATGATGAAATTGGCAGATTGGGCCAATCTTTTGACGAAATGACATTCAAATTAAAAGGTTTTTATGAAGATCTTGAAGGGAAAATTCAGGAAAGAACCAACGAGATTTCCTTAAGAATGAAGGAAATTCAAAAAATAAATATCAAACTGGAGAAGGAAAAATCTCAAAGCTATGCCATCTTGACCAGTTTAGCCGAAGGCATGGTGGTGATTAACGATAAAGCAAAAGTAGTTTTCATAAATCAGGCTATGCGGGATATTTTAGGGCAAACGGAAAAGCAACTTATCTATAAGGATATTTTTGATTGTCTTGTTTTGGAACAGGAAAATGGCTCACCGGTAACAAAAGAAGAGTCTCCAGTCTATTCTGCTTTAAAGAAAGGACAAAATATTATTGATGATAAACGGTTCCATCTCCTAACAAAAAACAAAAAGAAAATCGAGATATCTGTTACCGTAAGCGCAGTTATTGTGAAGTCAAAAATTACCGGCGTAATTATTTCCATTCGCGATATCACCAAGGAAAAAGAAATTCAACGCATGAAGGACGAGTTTTTATCATTTGCAGCCCACCAGCTTCGCACACCACTCGGTAGCATGCGCTGGAATTTGGAAATCATGCTTACCGGTTCAAAAGAAAAAATCCCGGCAGAAATTACCGAAAAACTGCAGCAAATGTATGAAAGCAATATCAGACTAATTAATCTGATTAACGAATTATTGGATGTTTCCAGTATTGATGAAGGGAAAAGTAAAGATTTTCCTGAGGCAACAGACCTTTTGAAAATAATCGAAGAAGAGATCAAAGAAATCGAAAATTTTGCAGACATGCGCAAGATTGCGATTATTGTTAACCAGCCAAAAGAACCTATTCCGGAAATAATGGTTGATCCAAAACATTTTAAAGAAGTGATTTCCAATCTGCTTTCAAACTCGGTTAAGTACAATAAAGTTGCAGGACAAATCGAAATTGATTTTATTATCAGGAAGAAAAAACTGCTTTTGACTATTGCCGATACCGGCATTGGTATCCCGGAAAATGATCAAAAACTGGTATTTACAAAGTTCTTTAGAGCTCATAACGCCGTGTTACAGCAAACTGAAGGAACCGGATTGGGACTTTTTATGGTAAAATTCTATGTGGAACAGTGGGGCGCAAAAATCCGGTTGGAAAGTAAAGAAAACGAATACACCAAATATTTCTTAGAATTTAATATCCCATGAGCGAAAATATTAATCAAACACAGGCCAAAAAATACATTCTCGTAATGGAGGATGATAAATTTTACGGCAACATTTTTCAGACAAAATTAACCGAAGAAGGTTTTGATGTAACCGTTGCAACCGATGGTGAAAAAGGCCTGGAAGAAGCTTCAAAACGCAAACCGGACCTGATTTTGTTGGATCTGATTATGCCGATCAAAGATGGGTTTGAAGTTTTAAAGTTTTTAAAAGAAAGCGCCACCTTAAAGGATGTGAACATCATTATAATATCCAATCTTGGACAGGAAGATGATGTTAATAAAGCTTTAGCCATGGGCGCCGTAGATTACCTGATAAAAGCCAATATTTCTCTTCAGGAAGCCGTGGATAAAGTGAAGAAGTATTTCAATGACAAGGCCTAATCCGTATTCGCATTCAAAGACCGATAAATCGATACAGCGATTTTTTTTCGTGTTTTTCCTCAATAAAAAAGAGCCCCCAAACTTGAGAGCTCTTTTCATTTCAATTATATAAAACTAACGAACTACTTCGATTACTGGAGGTGTACCACTTCCACCGGCGCCTTCGCCTTCGGAATCACAGGCACCAACTGTTAATGTGCCCAATGTACCACGGCTAATGTAATAATCGGCATTAGCATCTGTTCCGGTCTTTGGATCCTTTGGAATAGCACCTAAATAGTTTTTTGGTAAAGCGGAAATGTCAACGCAGGCAGCCTGTGTTGTTTTAGCTGTACAAGTGGTGTTACAGCCCGTAGCTGCTGTTCCAATAACAGAGAATTCACCAGCTGCAAGAGCTCCAACCGTAGAATAAGCGGAACCTGTGTTATCAGCCTGATATTTCACTAAAGCATCCAAGAGAGAAGCCACATCAGTTGAACGACGAGCGTTATTTGCTGCATTGATACGTTTAGCAGGGTCAATTGCAACGAAAATACCTGCAGCTAAAATCGCAATGATTGCGATAACGATAATAAGTTCCACCAATGTGAAACCCTTCTTTTGATGTTTCATTTTGAAGAGATTAAGAAATAGTCCCAAGGAAGTATATAGTATGTATTATTTTTTGAAAAGATTAATTTCAAAATGTTTGACGATTCCCGGTATTTTCTTTAAAGCGGCCCCGGCCAAAATATTAAAATCATTCACGGAAGAATTTTGCAGATCAGCCGGTGTGGAAACTCTATATTTTTCAAACGCTTCCACTTGAATTTTGAGGTCCTTTAAAGAGGAGGATAACGGCTCAGTGCCGGCCCCGGCAATCAAAATATTTTTAACATCCTGATGAGTTTTTCCTTTAAAATTGGCAATGGATTTTTGGAGATCTTTAATAAGCTCGGGAAGTTTATTGATGTTTGCCGTATTGCTGTCAAAAATGAGTCCTTTGCTCATTAGGTACCAGTTAATTGCATTATCCCGCACGGAAATAAAAACATAACCCTGTGTCATAGTTGTTGGAAAATTAACATTTCTCAACAAGCTTAAAATTTCAGGTTCAAAAGCAATCGGATTTAAGCCACAATCAGTTTTTAAGAATTTTTCATAATTTCTGGCCAGGTCAGATTTGATCGCCACCATGAAAACAATCTTCAAATCGCCCAAACCATAGACAATATAATCATATTTCAATTGATCTGCAGCCACAGGCATAATTGTCCCCATTTTCTTATACAAAAAACCTAAAATGGACTCCTCATCAACAAATCCATCATAATAAAAAGTATTTTCATAACTTTGCATTTCGCTAAAACTTACAACCAGCTCATTTTTCAAGTCCAACTTGGCCTTATTTACAAGTTCCAGGACCAAAACTTTCAATTCTTCATTTTTTTTGATTTCACCATTAACAACAATTCCCGGTGTTAAGTTTTTTGAAAAGAAAATTTCCATTTTGGGGTTTTCCAAATTGCCACTTATCCGCATAAGTTGAAGCACGGAATCATTTATATGAAGAGCAAAAGGTCTCTTTTTGAAAAAATTAAACATAAATTTAAGAAGTTAATTCTTGCCAGCTCGTAATTGAGACAGTGGGGAAAATATTTACAACCACCTGTACTTTGCGGGTGTAATCACCATTTGTGGCTGTAACATTTACCGTATGTGTCGGATTAGTCCCAGTGATACTAATCGTACAGCTGGTATTGTCAATCGTAACTGTTCCACCGGCATAAATATTATTGCGATTTAATCTGCCCAAGGCTTCTTCTACACATCCGTCCAGATTAAGAAATGTTTGATTTGAAGTTCCCTGATATAAGCTGATTTGGCTGGCGTTAATTGAAGAAAAAGCGATCCCCAGGGCAATTGTTAAGATAATTGCACCGGTAACAATCATTAAAAGAAGCACAATAATGCCTTTTTTTGAGTGACCGGAAAAATTGGATTTAAAACAAAATTTTCGCTTCATTTTAATGTCTTAAAGAAATTGCAGTTTCAACGCTTATACTTGCGTTTAAATTGGGATCATTGGCCGGATTTGCCTGCGTAAAAGTTAATTCAACGTTGATGTTATGTGCCTCGGTCGATTTGGTTAAATTTCTAACAACAAAATTAGTGATATTTATTTTATCATTAGTTAAGTCCACGGCAGCAGCAGTTCCTTCTTTCATTCTTAATTTGCGGATAACATAAGTTCCACCTGTGGATTTGGTTAGTGTTTTATTGTAAGTATCAAAAATAATACTTGGGGACACCCCGGGGTAAGTTATGGTTAAAACGCCGGGACTTGAATTAAAAGTGGAGCTGCCAAGGACAACATCGTTCGCTCCACGAATTTTTTGCGTAATAAGATTAATGGCAGTTCGCGCATTAAAAGAAACTTCACGTTCCCCCTGAATTTTTACAGAACCTAAAAGCAAATCTTGGCCAATACCAATAATGAACGTAAATGCCAAAGCAGCCAAAACAATATAGATAAGGGCTTCAACCAGGGTAAAACCACGGCGTCGTGTGAAAGCATTGCTCATATTAATCATCAAGGTTATCAATATGCTCATATTTCACCGTGCCATCGGCCATTTTTACATAGAATGTAAAGTCAACGTGTTCCATTTCTCCGGTAAAGAAAAAATGATCAAGTGAAATTACCCCGGAAGTTGCAGGCAAAACCACATTTTGCACATCAAGTTCAACTCCGGAAGACTGTCTGCCATCCGGACTGCCGATACCATTATATTTCCACACTATACTGGAAGCTATTTTAACTTCTTCAATTTGTTCATCGTTAGTCCATTCTGCGGTAACTTTGTCTATTGTAATTGGAAAACTTCCAACGTTTCGCAGCGTGATGCCGGCAACTCTTTGTTCATTTGAAGATAAATACGCACCGGAAAGTTCAATAACCAAGTTTGCAGATTGCTCACATCCGCCATAGCCGCTCCAATTTGATAAATATTCCGTTGCGACTTCTTGGCCGGGATTACCGGCGGTATAGTTCCAGGACACTGTAACTGTTATTTTTTTGGTATAAACGTCAGTAGTGCCGGAACTTTGTACGTTACAACCGACATCTCTTTTGGAATCGGTAATATTTACAGTTCTGGTAAATTTTCCGAAAACATCCTGGGCACCTGAAAATCTCCAATAACCGGTACTTCTGGAAAGCCCATAAGTTCCGCTCACCAAATTGTTGAAATTTTGATCACGAATGGAACGCGCAGCTTCAAGCCCTTGTTGCAGCATCATATCGGCCTGCAATTTATTGGTATCCCGTAAATTTGTATCAAAACCATCCAAATAAAGTGGAACAATGGAAACAACCAGCGTTACAAAAAAAGCCGTCGCAATAACAACCTCTATAATGGAAAGTCCTTTTGAAAATCTTTTTGAAAATATTTTAGGCAATGCTTTTATTTTAGTTTACAAACAGTAGCATTATAGCATATACAGTTTACAATGAATATTTTTCAAAACAACTACCAAAAAATCCAGCAATATCTGCAGGCAAACAAGCTTGTGGCTTATCGCCTTTATGATAGAACGGATAGATCACTGCCGGTGGTTGTTGATATTTATGCGGATAACGCCGTCATTCATGTCTTTGAACCGATTGATGATGCCAAAATTAAATTGATTGAGCAGGATTTAAAAGATTTGCTGAATATTCAGGATTTTTTCTATAAAAATCGCACCAAGAATAAAGATTTGGCTTTGCCAAAATCAATTTCCAAAAATATTATTGTGGAAGAATATGGCCACAAATTTCATATTAATTTAGCGGATTATCTGGATACGGGTTTATTTCTTGATCACCGTGAAACCCGCAAATGGGTCCAGTCTCAAAGCAAAAACAAAATTGTCTTAAATACTTTTGCCTATACCGGATCTTTCAGCATTTACGCCGCCGCCGGGGGAGCCGAAAAGACTTACAGCGTGGATCTTTCCAAAACTTATTGCGAATGGATCAAAAAAAATCTTGAGCTTAATGCTTTGCCATTAGAGCAAAACTGGGTTTATAAAATGGATACTTTGGAGTTTTTCAAATACGCCCAAAGAAAAGAGTTACGCTTTGATATCATTATTATTGATCCACCGACTTTTTCCAAAAATAAAGGAGAACATTTTTCAGTGCAAAAAGATCACACTCGTTTACTTAATGATGCTTTATTGTTGCTGAATCCATATGGTTTTATTGTTTTCTCCAATAACAAAACCGATTTCAAACTCAACGAAGAAGACCTGCTGCCATGCAAAATTGAAGATATTACAAACAAAACCATGCCACCTGATTTTCAAAATGGCGATTCGCACGGACGATCGTTTGGCCATGGCCCGGGCGCATACATGAAACAGTTGCAGAAAGCCCCAATCCACACTTGCTTTCTGGTGCGAAAAGCATGATATAATCCGCGGTGTGCAAAAAAACAGGGCCGAAAGATAAACAGTTTCAAACGGGCACCATCGCGCGGTATTGGTTCAATGGTAGAATGCGGCCTTCCCAAGGCCGAGACACGGGTTCGATTCCCGTATACCGCTCCAGGCTACATGCGAGAAAACCGGTCCGAAACGAAATGAGTTCGAGCTCCGCGAGAACGAATAAAGTGAGGACGCCGAAATGAAAATAAAGAGGAAGCGTAGCGACGATTTATTTTCATTTGAGGCGAGGTTTTCCCTTGTGCAAGCAACATGCCCAAAAAGCGTACGATCCACCAAAAACAGAAGGTTTCCCCCATTGACATTCCCAAAACATTCGACTATACTTATTTCCATAAGTATACAATTTTGTTAATTTACGGAAATGAACTACTTTCTATTCCTCAAGGCATTCCAGGAGAAATACAAGGATATTAAGGACAAACAACTCCTTTTTCAATATCTGAGGGAGGAACTGCAATATCTTATTTTATACACCTTATACGCAAAAATGCGCTATCCTGTGTATTTCATGGGAGGAACAAAATTGCGCCTTTCTTATAGAATCAACCGTTTTTCAGAGGACATCGACCTTGCGCTCGACAAAGCAGATCCAAAGTTTCCTTCCGAAAAGTTTTTTTCCGATATCACCGGGGAATTTTCAGAAAAAATCACCGGATTCCAATTCCATGGCAAGTTAAGTACAAATCGAAATGTTATTAAAATTATGATTTCTTTTGGACAAATTCTTTTTGATCTGGGTATTTCACCGTTGCAGTCCCAAAGCATCAAAATCAAAATCGAGCTGGATATTAATCCTCCGGACAATGCAAAATATGAAAAGAAAACCTATCGCAGTTTTGCGGGAGATTATTTAATTAGCACTCATGATTTAAGCACGGGCTTTGCCGGAAAGCTCTCCGCCATTTTATTTCGCGAATATCAAAAAGGGCGCGATTATTATGATCTTCAATGGTATTTGCAGTATAAACCGACAATTCATTTCAACCTGGATTACCTAAAGGCCAACAGTATTCAGCAGGGTAAAAAAGATTTTAAAAATATGCGTGAAGTTATTACCGCAGTTACAAAAAAAGTAAAAAAACTGGATATTTCCCTAATGCGCATGGATTTGGAACGGTTTGTTACGATGGACTTTGCAACATTCGATAAGTGGCTCAATAACTACATCCCCGAGACTTTGCTGCTCTTACAGGATTACCAAAATTCTTATGAAAATTGATGACCTTAATCCATTTAGGGGCAGAACATTTGGGATCGAAGAGCTGGAAAATTATTTTAAAGAACCTGTAACTTCGATCAGAATACAGCTTTCACGTCTGTCTAAAAGCAGGAAGCTGATTCGCCTAAAGCAAAACCGTTACACTTTTCCGGATGCTCATCCGAATGTGTACGTAATTGCGCAAGAAATGGTATCTCCCTCTTATCACAGCATGGAATCGGCATTGTCTTTATATGGGATTATCCCGGAAGGCACGGTTGCCTATACACTCATTACCTCAAAAAAAACTCAAAAATACAGCAACGAATTTGGAACATTCAACTATCGTCATCTGCCTCCATCACTTTTTTTTGGAGTAGAGAAAAGAGCAGATGGAGCATTTATGGCCACACCCGAAAAGGCGCTGTTGGATTATTTTTATCTTAATTCTGTTAAGTTTAAGCCGGATTTTGCTTTATGGCAGGCTGAACGTTTGGATGAATTGAAAACGCTGGATTTTAAAGTTATGAAACAATGGGCAAAAAAGTACGGTATGAAAAAGTTGACGATATTGGTGAAGAATCTTGAAGAATATTCCAGCTCGGAAATGTACCAGGATCATCGATAATTAATACCATTTATTGAGCCGGCGGCGTTATTTGCTGAGCCGCTCCCTGCGGCATCTGCGTTACCACCGGAATTCCATCCGGAGCCTGTGTTCCACCCGGAACTGCCTGTTGCGTCCCACCCGCCTGCGTCTGCTGCGTCTCCGGCGGTTTTTCTTCTATTTTAACAAACATATTTTCAAAATATTTTTTTGGAGCTCCCCAGCTTGGATAAACTTCTTTGCCCACCAGTTTTATGCCGGCTGGAACAGGAAAATCCTCTTTTGGTTTATCTTTCAAAGCTTCCGTAAAAAATTTATGAAAAATAGGATCGGTAGTATAAAGACTATAAGCATTGCTGCGCATATTGCTGCCATCACTGTTTCCAACCCAAACGCCGGCCGCCAGTGAAGGAGTATATCCAATAGTTAAGTCATTATTTGGCACACTTACACCATAAACCACTTTGTTGGAAGTTCCGGTTTTTGCAGCCACATTTTGTCCGGCAATTGTTAATAAATTCCTCCATGAACCCGCCGGGCGCGCCCATACATCTGCCAACATATTGCTAATGATGTAGGCAATTTGCGGATCAATAACCTGTACACCGGTATTTGGTGAATCAAATTTTTCAATTAAATTTCCATCATGATCTCTCACTTCCAAAACCGGAATCGGTGGTGCGTATTTTCCCTGATTGGCAAAAACACCGTAAGCTCCAACCATTTCCAGTAATGAAACCTCACCGCTTCCTATAGCCATTGGCCAGCCATAATTAAAAGTCCAGCCATGCTGCAAATCTTTATTAAAATTATCTTTATAAGATCGTAAACTTTTAATTCCCAGTTTTTCCGCAAAAACCAGCAGCTGGTCTTCACCTCCTGCTACATAAAATGCCTTAATTGCCGGAATATTGCGAGACCCGCCAAGTGCTTGTCTTATTGTCATTGGTCCAAGATATTTTCCATCATAATCTTGAGGGACATCCTTATGATTAAAAAGGGTCTTGGAGTCGTCCAAATATGTTCCGGAGCCTATTCCGGCATTTTGAACCGCCGTCGCGTAAACAAGGGGCTTAAATGACGATCCTGGTTGCCTTGGGCTTAAAACCACATTAACCTGGCCATCAAAACTTTCATCCCAATAATCACGTGAACCAACCATCGCTAAAATTTGTCCATTTTTTGGATTTAACGCTACAAAGGCCGCATTGTTTGCTCCCATTCTTAAATTGGTTTTTGCCTGGTCTTCAACGGCTTTTTCCGCGATTGCCTGCAGCTGCGGATCAATCGAAGTTGTGACCTGCAATCCGCCATTTTCAACCAATTCTTTACCATAACGCTGTTCCAGAAAATCTTTTACATAAAAAACGAAATGGGGATCTTCAATTTTTATTTTTGGTTTTACAAAAGTAATTTTAAGAGAATCCTGCCAGGCATTCAAAAAATCATTTTGCGTGATCTGCCCATCTTCAAGCAGTCGCTGTAAAACGTAATCTTTACGGCCCCAAACATAATGTGAATCTTGTGGAGATGTACAAACATAATTGGCATCCTGTCCTTTATCACAGTATCCAATTAATTCTTTTACATGTGGGCCATAAGGAGAATAATAAGAAGGAGCTTTTGGCAGTGCGGCCAATATACTTGCCTGTGCCAGGCTCACATTCCCGGCCGGTTTTCCAAAAAAAGTCTGGGCTGCCGCTTCAACTCCAAACGCGTTTGTCCCGTAGGCAATTTTATTTAAATACATTTCCAGAATTTCATCTTTGCTATATATCCATTCCAATTCAAAAGCTAAAAGCAGTTCTTTGATTTTTCTTACATAAGTTCTTTCAGGAGAAAGAAAAATATTTTTTGCGAGTTGTTGCGTAATGGTCGATGCGCCCTGCGCTATGCCATCGGATTGCGAGTTTTTTATTTGAGCACGCACGATTCCTATTGGATCAAAACCAAAATGCAGATAATAATTTTTATCTTCAGTCGCAATTGTTGCTTTAATTATTTTTTTATCAATATCATTCAAAGAAATATATTTGCGATTTTCTTTTCCAAAAATTTGATAAAGCTGATTTCCATTACGATCATAAAGACGAGTGGTTTCTGCAAAATTTATATTTTTAATTTGTTTCAGATCCGGAAGACCTCCTCCAAATATTAAAAAAAGTAAAACAATAAAAATGCCTATAATAACAAAGAAAACCTCCATGACTTTTATGAGTACCTTAAATGGTTTTCTTAAAAAAATAACTTTTTTAAATCTTCTTTTTAAAAAAAAATTAAATGCAGACAAATATGAGTGGTGGTTTTTTTCCAGAAAAATTTTTCCATCATGCACGAAGTGCCTATCTCCATCGCTAGCGGCGTGAGCTCCATTCAAGTCCGCGGCTGATTTTTTATGCTTATTTTTATTCATAAAGGCTGGTATATCCCTCCAAGGGACAATCATCTCACGTTTTGAAAAAAAAGAACAAGAAATAAAAAAAAGACCCCGTTTTTAGCGGAGCCTTTTGAGCAAAGAGAGATTATTTTCTTTTCTTTGCAACCTTTTTTGCTGTCTTTTTTACAGCCTTCTTTGCTACCTTGCTCTTGCCTTTTTTAGCTGGAGCTTTTTTGGTAGGCTTTTTCTTCATCGCCATGGAAGAGAAAGGGTTAAAAAATAATGTTCTTAATAAGAACAATGACGAATCAAATTTAACAAATTCCATTTTAAAAGTAAAGTTATTCGCACAAAAAATAATAAAAATTTTCCAAAAAATAAAATTTATTTTCATCACTCAAAAAAATATTTATAAAATTCATTTCACAAAAAAATATTTATCAATTATGCTTCACCTGATTTTTAAAAATTATATGAAACTACAAGACATTGAAATTTTCGCTGATGGAAGCTGCAGGGGCAATCCCGGTCCGGGTGGTTGGTGCGCAATTATTTTGGAAAAAAAATCGAGTGTGCCTTTTAAAATTTTAAAAGGAAGCGAAATTTTTACAACAAATAACAGAATGGAAATGCTCGCGGTAATTGAAGCATTAAAATTTATTGTCGAAAATAAATTACAAAATTCGGAAATAAATTTATATTCGGATTCAAATCTTATAATTCAATCACTCAATCAGGGGTGGAAAAGAAAAGCCAATAAAGATTTATGGGAAGAGTTGGACGAGCTGGCGGAAGGGCTTGATGTAAACTATATTTGGGTTAAGGGTCACGCCAAAAATAAATGGAATAACGAATGCGACAAGCATGCCCAGTCTGAATCACTCAAAGCTTCAAAGAAAAAACCAACCGGGGAAAATATTCTTAAAAAAGAAAAAGAAGATCCCCAATCAACATTATTTTAAAGCAAGGCTTCAATTTTTTGCTTTAAAGCTTCTTCACTTTGGAATCCAACCAGCTTTTCCACCATTGCGCCATCTTGAAAGAAAATTAAAGTCGGAATGCTTTGAATTTCAAAATGACCGCTTACCGCCTGATTTTCATCAACATCCATTTTTCCGATTTTCACCTTACCTTTATAGGCCTCCGCAAGTTTTTCGATAGCAGGTGCCATCATTTTGCATGGACCGCACCAAACCGCAAAGAAATCCACCAGAACCAAACCTTTGGCCTTCATAACTTCCGCTTCGAAGTTAGCATCTGTAAATGTAAATTCAGCCATATTTAAAAAATAAAGAGATAAATCCAAGTCGAATTGTAGGCCTCTTTTTATTAAAAACCAAATGAAATTATAGCCCTGAGGGAATGGCTTATCTTAGCGCTAAAGTCTTCTGTTGCAGCTTTGCGATTATAAAATATTTGTCCAAATCTTTTTTAAAATCTTTAAGGTCAACGGCGGAACTCTTTCCGATAAATGATTTCCTTAAAATTCTTAAAAAAACGAGCTTTCTTAAAGCGGTTTTGAATTTTGTCTTCTTTAAATCATGTTTGTCCTTATAAAGGATCCCAAAATCAAAGCGGGATAAAAATAAACTTTGATTCAATTCCAGAATTTTATCCTGCAATTTTTCCTCCACAATGCCTTCTTCCATTACTATTCTGAAAAAATAAACATTTTCTTCGTTAAGATTGCCGCTACTTAAAGCCAGGATGTTCTTTTCAGGCAGAGCAGCCAAAAACCACAATTTCATCTGTAAATCACGCGTATCCGGTCTGGTCTGAAAGCTTAAACCGGCATAAAACTGTGGATCTCCCGCCAGGCTTTTTAACATGGCGGCTTTTTCTTTCATTGCCGGTGATAATTTTTCAAATAACAAAGCCTCAATTTTTTTTGGTAAATCTTCATGGAGTTTTTTGATCACTTGAAAACTCACACATTTCCCATCTTTAAACTGATAAGCCAGCTTTAATAGAGTCACAGGATCAAACTCCGGCAAAATTTCTTTCAGATGATTAACAATTTTTTCATACATTTTACCCATCAACGATTCCAAAGTTTCCTGCGCATCTTCCAGCATGGTCCCAAGCTTGGAAAACTGGATGATGCTGCCGGTATCCAGATAAAGTTTTAAAACATATTCGTCTTCATCCAGTTCATGATTTTTTAGGAAATTTAAATAAATCACAAAACAGTCATGCTTTTCCGGTATTACCACAATGCTGCTTTCGTAAAACTGAATACGGCACATTCCACGATTAATAAATTTCCCAAAACGATTCACAATTTCAACCTGGCCATCATATTCCTGGTACAGCATCCCAACTTTCATCAGCAAAGCTTCGGCCAAAAAATCATTTCGCACTTTAAAAAAATCTTTTATAAAAGAATCAAAAAGATTGGAAAAATTGCTTAAAGCATAACGTTCTTTGCGAAATGTGGTGAACTCCAGATAATCATCGTCCACACTCATTTCTTTAATATCGGCAAAATAAATGGTTTCACCCTGATCACCGGCACCTTTTCCTTTTAAACGGAAATATTGACGATTCAAGATGATTTCGCCCTCTTTTTCCAGCAGAACTTTATGAAAAAAGTTCAATTTCTTATATTTGAGATTATAACTTAAGGCCATAAATGAAACCGGAGAAAAGTCCTCCGATAGGACACCTTTCAAGAACCAAAAATAAAAGCAAAATCCCTGATAAGTGCCCTAATATTAGTAAAAATAAACAAGAAAGGCAAGAATTTTTTTAACTAACACGCACGAAGTGCCTATATCCACCGCGAGCGTAGCGAGCTCAACTCCCTAAAAGCCAAAGGTTACTACACCATAAATATCTAAAGGGGGGAGCTCTTTAGGCTTTATAATCAGCCTTATTTGTTGTAGAAAAAGGTAGAAAATGATATAATTTTGTAATATAAATCTACAGCCCATGAAAAGCAGTATCTTAAAAATTGTTTTGAAAAAGTTGATCAGCGGAGCTTTGGTGCTTGGTATTTTTTCTTCACCATTACAGAGTTTAAAAGCCAATTACCCGGAAACCGTTAATCCCCAAACTTCTGACTTTATTTCTGAAGTTCAAAAAGCCCCAACGCCTTTTACGGCACTTGGCATCAGTTGGCATCAAAATATTCCAACAGGAGCGAGTGTTGCAGTTTATGTAAGATTGCAAAATCAAAATCAGTGGGGCCAATGGTATTTGATTCAACCTGATATTGATGGTGTTAATGAGGCGGATTCAGCAAATCCGGAAGCCTTTTTGCCAATGAATTCAACCGATACTTTTCAATATAAGGTAGCTCTTTCCGGAATGGACGCAAAATCGATGCCAGCCGTTGATAACATGAAGTTTACCTATATACATAATCAGTCCGCCAACACGGGCAACCTCAATCAAGAAGGCCAAGTGATAAATATCACTCCCTTATATAAGAACGATTCAAACACGCGCAAAGTGCCTATTTCTACCACAAGCAAAGCGAGCTCAAAAACTGCGTTTGCTGCATCGGTAAATTCATCATTTATTGCAGCGGCAACAACTTTTGCCGATCCAAACGGTTTAAAAATTATTTCCCGTTCGCAGTGGGGCGCGGATGAAAGTCTTCGTGTTTATAAATCAAGTAATCCCGGTGCCCAAATAGTAAAAACGACTTCGGATTATATACAAAAATTTGCCAGTGAACTTAAAGTTGTAAAAACTATTGATAAAGATTCAAACGGAAACTTTTTAACCTGGCCGCAGCAGTATCCCGAAAAAGTTTCTAAAATAATTATTCATCACACCGCCACAACCAAAAACCTGGATAATCCAATGCAGGCCATTCGTGATATTTATTATTGGCATGCCATTAGTAGAGGTTGGGGCGATATTGGTTATAACTACATTGTTGACCCACAAGGCAATATTTACGAAGGTCGTGCCGGTGGAGGTAGTGTGATCGCTGCTCATGCCGGAAACGCCAACAATGGTTCGATTGGCATAGCGGTACTTGGTAATTACGATGCAAACGATGTTCCCGATGCGGTCACAACATCATTAACGGCGTTTGTTAAGGCAAAAAGCCAGGAGTACAACATTGATCCTACCGGCAGTTCCATGTTTAGAGGGGAAAATATGGCTAACGTTTTAGGTCACAGAAACGTTATGTCTACAACATGTCCCGGCCAGAAATTATATGATAAATTTCCGCAAATTCGCTTGTCAGCCAAAATGGACACTGCTCCAAAAATTATTAATAAATGGCCGGAGTTAGCCGCAAATAAACTATACGATTATAGTTTGGCAAATACGGTTCCATTTTTACAATTTGGACCGGATGAAAACAAAACAATCAATATTTCTTTAAAAAATAATGGACCAACTTCTTGGGGGATAGGAACGTTTTTGGTTTTGAGTTCTGATGAAACCACCGGAACTTTTTTCAAATCGGCCGACAATATAAAATCCAATGCGATTGATCATGAAATAAAAGTGGGTGATACGGCCGCATTCCAGATCCGGATGCAGTCAAATTATGTCCCCGGAATCATCAATGTGGAATTTGCTCCAATTATTAATGGCTCGATTAAAGTTGAAAAATATCTTCGTGTTCCGGCGCAAGTAACACCACCGATTTATGATTACGAAATGCAGAGTATTGTTCTTGATAAGCCGTTTTTAAAGAAAGGTGTGGTTACAAATGCGACCGTTACATTAAAAAATACCGGCAATATTACCTGGGAAAAAACCGGTAAAAATAAATTAGTTTTAGGCGCAGATAATAAACGTGATCATGTTAATAAACTCCTTGTTAAGCCAAGTAATCGTCTGGCAAATCTTACGGAAAATCAGGTGAAGCCGGGTGAAATCGGCCATTTTACATTTCAAATAAAAGCACCAAAGTCGGAAGGACTTTATCAGGAATATTTTACTCCGCTGATGGAGGGAATAACCTGGTTTGCTAACAAAAAAAACAGTTTCAAACTTTATGTTTATCAAAAAGAATTTGCCGCAAATCCCGTTGATATGATTGGCAGCCGTCAGGTTTTGCCGGGCGAACAGAAAATGATGTGGTTTAAAATCCAAAATCTTGGTGGTACAACCTGGAATAAGACAGGCGATAACAAGATGGAATTTAGCATCAGTAACCCAAAAAACATCAACATTGTGGATACGCACATGGAAGAAGACAAGGTTGATCCGGGACAAGTCGCAACCATTGACATAACCATGCAGGGGCCTGCAGCTGAAGGCACTTATCCACTAAATATCATGCCGAAAATTGGGAAAAATAATTTATTGCCACGACCTTTCTATTTTGGTCTTCAAATTCAAAAACAAACTTCCAGCAGCGCGGGACAAACACCTGTACAGCCAACTGTACAAACGCCGGTTCAATCTGCGCCAACGCTTAATCCTCAACCTGTTACGGCTCCAACTATTTCACAAATTTCCAATCCAAATATTAGAATTGATTTAAGCTTCCGTGGCAGTCCGGCGATTATTTCCGCAAATGGGCCTTTTGCTCTACAAAACGGAACAGAAGATCTTGCCACATTTCAGGCCAATGAAAAGGTTTCAGTCACGGCCGATCAAAATAATTACTACATTAAAGGCAATCAGATTAACTTAACGGTTACCACACCTCCAAGATTTTATTCTACAAATGGTGCAATTTTAAGAATTGATAATTTTGATCGCCGAAATCCCTGGAATACTTCGGTTAATAACAATGAATTTAAAGGAATTCTGGAAGTACATTTATATAACAAGGAACTTCATACAATCAATGAACTTCCACTTGAAGATTACCTGAAGGGAACAGGCGAAATTAACGACTCTGAGCCAATTGAGAAAATTAAAACAATTCTGATTATTTCCAGAAGTTACGCTTTGTATTACATCAAAGTTGCTCAAAAATTCCCGGGGGCGCCATTTAATTTAACCGATGATCCTCAGACTTCCCAAAAATATATGGGCTACAGTTACGAAAAGAACCAGTCAAACACGGTAAAAGCGGTTAACGATACAGCCGGAATGGTTGTTACTTATCAAGGCAAAGTCATTAAAACACCTTATTTCAGTTCTGATGATGGACGAACCCGCAGCGCCGAAGAGGTTTGGGGTTGGAAAGACACTCCTTATCTTACGAGCGTTACGGACCCATATTGCGCCGGCAAGGCAATGGCTGGCCATGGTGTTGGTTTAAGTGGCTGTGGATCACTTGGTATGGCTAAAGCCGGAAAAACATATCAGGAGATCATTAAATATTATTACCAGGGTGTAGATATTCAAAAAATCTATTAAAAACAAAAAATTATGCTTAAGCTTATCCCCAGCGAAACAGACGAAAAGGGTTCAAAAGAACCCAAAAAAACTCCCAAGATAGGCCTGCGACAATTTTTCATGAGGAAAATTGAAACCCAGCAAAATGCTGATCAAAAAATCATTCATTTTGCAGTTGTTAAGCTGCAGGACTACATCAAAAGAGGCGAAAAGCAGGGGGGCGAGGAAATCGGTGAGCTGATTAACCACTTACAGAGGTCAATTTTAAGTCTTCAGCGCAAAAGAACTAAAATGTCACAAAAGAATAGAAAAAGAAAATAGATGCCCGATATGGGCGGCACGACGAAATACAAACGGGAATAGTTCCATTTTGAAACTTTGGGGTAATGCAATATAATCGGGGCGATCGCGCACGAAGTGCAAGCGGAGCGAGCTCCATTTTTATTTTTCAATGATAGTTTTAGGAATAAACAGCGCGACCAACAAAACGGAAATAGCGCTGATTAAAAACCGGAAAGTGCTTGCGGAAAAGTCCTGGATTTCCAATAAAAATGAAGCTGAAAAAATCCCTTCGGCAATTAGGGGGATTTTAAAAAAGAGCGGACTTAATTATAAAGATGTTGGAATGCTCTTTGTAGTGAGCGGTCCAGGCTCTTTTACCGGTTTAAGAGTCGGCGTAACTATTGGAAACGCTTTGGGATTTGGATTAAACGTTCCAATGAAATCCTGCACGACTTTTGATTTGCTGCAGGCCAAAATCAGTCTATCTGCAAAAAACAAAACTGCGATTATAATTAGTGCCGGCGGGGGACAGGTGGCCGTGATGAAAAAAGGCTTAAAAGCGCCAAAAATAATAAGTCGAGAAGAACTTGGATTATGGTTAAATCATGAAAAAGGTTTACAATACGCCCTGCTGGATTTTAAGAAGGAACAACAAGCAGAAATTCAGAAAATCCTGAAAACGGCAAAACTGAAATTGCTACCACAAAATGCTGAAAAAAGCTTTGGTAAAGCGATAATTGAATTGCTGGCAAAGAGTCCAAAACACAAAATGGTTAAACCAAATTATTTGCAAAAACCAAATATCACCGCAAGCAAAAAACCGGTATTTACTTAAAAAAATGCCTTCTGTCCGGCGAATTCGCCACATTTTTTATCTCAACAAATCCCCATGCTTTACATTGTAGCTACACCAATCGGAAATCTGGAAGACATCACTTTGCGCGCTTTAAGAATCTTAAAAGAGGTTGATTACATTGCGGCGGAAGATACACGTCACGTTAAAATTCTGCTCGATAAATACGAGATCCATAAGCCAACAATCAGTTTTCATGCGTGGAGCGATGAAAGAAAATTGCACGAACTTTTGGCGATTTTAAGTGAAGGAAAAAGCATTGCGCTGGTTTCGGATGCTGGAACTCCGGGAATTTCCGATCCTGGTTATGTGTTGGTTAAAGCTGCGCTGGAACACAAAATTCCGGTAACACCTATTCCGGGCGCATCTGCATTTTTGACTGCTCTTTCGGCTTCGGGATTGCCGATTAACCAGTTTTTATATATTGGATTTTTGCCTTTAAAAAAAGGACGCCAAACGGCTTTTAAAGCGCTGCAAGAAGAAAAAAGAACAATCGTTTTTTACGAATCACCGCATCGCATCATAAAAACTTTAGGCGAATGCGTGCAGTATTTTAGCGGACGAACAATTGTGATCGGCCGCGAACTTACCAAAATGTTTGAAGAATTTTTCCGCGGAACCCCGGAAGAAGCCTTGGCTTATTTCAAAGCAAAACAGCCCAAAGGCGAGTTTGTAATTATGATCGGCGCACAAGAAAAAGGGCACCATCATGAAGAAGAAGGGGACCGTCACGAAAAAAAAGGCCACCGTCACGATGAAGAAGGGGACGCGGAATAAAACGATCATTCGCAAGTTTTTCTCTACGCGGGTGACGCTCTGAATTTTCACACCTGCTGATCACGCGGGAGAGTTCTCGTTGCACTTTCTAATCACGCGGGCGAAGCCCTAAACTTCTGCACAACCTGATCAATCGCATACTTTGCCTTGCCAATTTCGCTGGTTGTATCCGCGCCCGCCCGCACTTTCCACAACTTTGGCGACAAATCTTCATTCTCGATTAACCCCAAATGCGCAATCCGTTCGTGTGCCTTGCATAAGCCATAAAGCCGATCAGAGTCGTGAATTTTTTCGAGCGCGAATCTTTGCGTGTGGTGTTTAATGTTGAGTTTTTTATTGCAGCCCGGGAATGCGCACTGGCCATTGGTTCTTGAAGTAACATAGCGGTCAATTTTGGCCGGAATATGCCGCGAGTCAGTCTTCACAGATTCCGGTTTTTGCTCTTCAAGATGATCTTCGCGCATCTGCAAAAGTTGTTTCATCAGATCATTCCAATCGCCATTTTCGCCTTTTAATTTTTCCAGTTGAGCCAAGATTTGCGGATCAAGCTGCATTGCGACGAGTTTTTTTGGAGTTGTTTGATCTTCATCTCTAGGATTTTCAAGCTTTAGATTGTTGCGCAAATTTTCTAAAATACTTGATTCCATATTGCGTTCGGAATTGGAACTATCCGCATTGTCGGTTTTTGGCAATTGACCAAAATCTATTTCAGCCATGATCTTAATTTCGCCAAAATTTAATTTGGCTTGCAGCTGCTGATTTTTAACCATTTCCGCCGTCCCGGGACGGAATTTCTCCCAATTTTCAGCGTCATTTTTTGCACCGATTTCCGCTTCACTAATGTCTGACTTTCCCTGAAGATTTTTATCAGCTTCAACCTGCATGCGCGCACGAAATTCTCGCACATAAACTTCCAGGGTATGTTTGCTCATGGTCATGGCTTTTTCGGCCCAAAATTCAGCAGTTTCTTTTGTGGCAATCGTGATAACCGCTCGTACCGCGTTGATGCCCTTCATTTCTACAACTTTCATAAGTGCCGGTTTATCTTCAATGAAATGAAGTACTCTTAAAGAATCATTCACGAGATCATGGCTCATGCCAGCCAGTTTTGCCGCATATTCGTTAATGCAGGAAAAGTTTTTCTTTTTCCAGATTTCGTGTTTTTCGATTTCGAGCAAAAGGAGAATGCATTTGCGTGTCCACTCTTTGGCGTTTTTCCCAAAGGTCACAAATTTTTCATGCAGAAATTTTTCCTGAACCGTTATTTTTTGTGCTGGTTTGATTTCGCCCGCAGAAATCTTTAGAAAATCTACTTCCGTTTTCAGTGCCGTTTTTTGAAGATTTGTTTGCATAATTTTTTTGGTTAAATCTTGAATAAAATCCATGGAATTCCATGTGAGTTTGTATCCAGATTTTCTCTCTCCTACGCCAAAAAATCCACATCAAATCTGCAAATTCTGATGACGAAA
Organism: Candidatus Altimarinota bacterium; assembly: GCA_041659405.1. Taxonomy (GTDB): domain Bacteria; phylum Patescibacteriota; class Gracilibacteria; order UBA1369; family UBA1369; genus JBAZYK01. The sequence continues at coordinate 6,901 of JBAZYK010000001.1, read as the reverse complement.
ATGTGGAATGTTTTATGGGTGAGTATATGCTCACCTAGCGTACTAATTAAGACGGACAAACACCATCATTCCTCCCATAAAAGCTCTTAACCTCGTTATAAACGCGGCTGGTGACGGTACTTTGCAGTGTGATGGAAGGAATATCGCCACTGTAATTTTGCGTCTCGGTTGTTGAAGGTTTAACAGTCAGCAAAACGGTTACATGCGGCTGCTGTTGAACATCAGGAGTGGTTTCCGCATAGGCCTTTCGTGGATCCTCCAGCGGCGCTACAATAAATTCCAGCGAAGTAATGTCGGAACGCAAAGGACTAATCGGCACAAAGCCAATATAAGGCGCAGATATATTTGCAGTTAATGTGTCTTCTAGTGCTGTACCTTGAGGACAATTAAAATCACTCGAGCAGGAAGCCCAATCATCATCAATGCCATCATTATTGGTATCTTTTCCGGCTAAACGTAAAAGCGAAAGCGCGTTTATTGGACTACCATCAGCCAATGTAATTGTTTTTAACGCTAAAATTGTTTTCTCTGTTCCTTGTGGATTGATCAGATAAAGTTGCGGTTGTGAATTTAAAGTTGAATTGCAAGCAACCGGTGACTGTAAATTCTCATCACAAAAAGCATTGGCGGAATCTGCAGCTTTTTGAAGACCCGCATAAGGATTTTGGCCAGTTGGAGTGTCTTGTGAATCTTGGTCAATAATACAGTCAGGTTTTCCAAGTTCAGCTGGAGGATTGCTGCAAATCGGACTGCCATATTTAAAATTACCATTCCCCTTATCCCCCGGCTGATAAAACCTATTAGCATAACAACCATAAGTTTCACCATAAGTCTTATCAGTAGCCACCAATTTATTGTAATATTCTTCGTAATCAACGGCATTCGCACGAATTTCACGACTGATGCGCTCCATCATAAAACGGGCATCTTCATATAAAGAATTTTCCAAAGAAATGCGCTTCTGAATGCGCAAAACATTCACAAAAATAGTCACCGCAATCAATCCAACAATTGTAAAAATAAAACTGGCCAACAAAACCTCAACCAAAGTAAAACCTTTTTTTTGAGCGATTTTCTGCCTGATTTTTAGAAAAGCTTTAATCATTACATTTGATAATTAGTGAGAAAAGAAGAATGACTTACGGTATGTATTACCCCCTGTGCAGTCCACTGAACATTTGAAGTAACCTGCATTTTATTGGGGCCTAAATGTGTGATTTGAATTACCCGTGAAAATCGACCGTAAAAAGGATTAGTCGTATCAAATTTCGAAAAAATCGCAGGATTTTCATTGAGCAGCAAATCAGAACTATAAATTTTGATTGGTGGGTTACTCCCACTCGAAATGATATTGAGCGGAAGCGGGGTAGATTGATTTAATATATCAAGCTGCCAAGCATAATCTTGATTTAAATGAACCGAATAAAGCCCATCAGTAATATGGTTGTTTAAATTGCAGGTCGTTTCGTTCGACATAATATCCCAACAGCTTTTACTATCGAAACTGAATTTTAACCAATTGATATCACGAATATCGCGCATTGCTTCAAGGCCTTCATCCGCAAGATTAAGCGCAATCAGGTTGTCGCGGCTAAAACTGTTTGATTGCAGGGCGCTCACGATCAGGGTTGATGCAGTTCCCGCAGCAAGAGATACCACAAAGATTGCAATAACAACTTCAATCAAAGATTCTGCCGGCCTTTTTGTGAAACGAAATTTTTTCATTAAGTAGAGGAGCAAGTAGCGTTATCTGTTGGAGTAGGAAGTCCGGAAACTTTATGGATTTGAAAACAGGCGCTGCGGGGGACAGATCCACTCTGTGTTAAGCCAAAGGTGAGAAGATTGGATAGTGAAGGAACAATCGTTGGTGGATCGAAAATAACATCTGCAAAAACAGCAGTATAGATGATAGTTGATCTTTTAGAATCATTTTGTCCAAAGGCTAAAATACCATTCCCATTAAAGAAAATCCCTTTTGGTAAAACGAATTTTTCCAAGACGATGTCTGTTCCTGCATTATAATTTGCCAAATTGTCCTCAACATAAGTTCCTTCACCCCCAAAGAGACTATGATTATCGACAAATAAGATGGCTTGATCAGGTATTGTAGGGTCAGAATAATGCTCGAAAGCAACTCCGTATCCAGCCGGAGTGATGAGACAGGTGGGGCAATCTGTGCCCAGAAAATTCGTATAATCCAACTGCGTCTTTCCCGCGAGCGCCAGACTGCGCGCCTCACGGATCATATCAATAACCTTATTAGTTGAATTAATAAAATTAAGTTGAGCGCTTGATCCCCAGGCAGACTGCAGAGCAATCGTCAGCAAAAACATGGTGATTGCCAGAACAATCATAATTTCCACCAGGGTAAAAGCCGAAATCTTTTTTCGCCCGATCGGCATAGAGTCACTTTTGGTTTTATTTTGTTTTTGCATGCGTCAATTGTAACCATAAAGGTGAAAATCGACAAGCTGGATCTGTATTCGCCCAGCCTATTTTTGCACGGTTGCGCTCTTGGGTAAGCCACCGGAGCCCCAGTCATCCCGCGAAATATCGTGGAAAATAATAACCACTCCCTTGCGATCACATCGAGAAATTTCGCAAAGATCATTCGTAATTGCTTCAATCAAAGCGCGTTTTTGCTCGGCGGTTTTTCCATCAAGCATATCGATACTTACAATCGGATGATACAAAGGTTTTTCAGTTTGTTTCCCAACAGATCCCCAATTGCCTTTAGCCACGTCATTAATAATAATCGTCACAACTTCTTGCGAACATTTGGCAATTTCACAAACGCTTTTCGTGATCTTTTCAATCAATTCGCCCTTCTGCTCGCCATTAATCTGCCCTTCAATAAAATCAATTTTGATAACCGGCATGTGAAAATAATTAAGAGATTACCTGCTAATTATCAGCTTTCAGACAGTAAAAAACAACTTTCGGTTACTAGGTGGTGTAGTGATCCAAAGGAGCTTCTAATAATGCTTTTTTTTATTTTATTTTTGTCCATACAGGATTAATGTTATTACATGAACATCACCCAATACCAGGAACTTTTGCAGCGGTACATAAATCATAGTGATGAGAAGCAGGTCGTTGCTAAAAAAATAGTACAGCAGTCAACAAATTTTCCTGTCCCATCCCGTATTTTAGATGTTGGATGCGGAACGGGTTTGATTAGTAATGCTATGGCTGACCTGGGCCATAAAGTAACCGCAATCGATCTTAAGAATTCTTTTGTTGCGTCCCCTAATTCTAAAAATCCTGTAACATTTATTAAGACAGATGTTTTTGCTTTTAAACAGGAGCAAAAGTTTGATCTGATTATTGCCGCATACGTTTTTTGGGAGATCCCCATGGAGCGATGGGAAGCACTTATGGATCATCTTTTTGGCTTATTGAACACGGGAGGCAAGATTTTTGTGATCGATACGATCAATGACACGCCGTACGACAACATCTATGTCGATTTTAATATTTGGACTGCACATCAGCCAATCAGCAAAAGCAATGACGAACTTAAAGATTATTGGTATGAATTCCTGGATGAGAAAAAATATGCATATAAAAAAAATATTTTCGAGACCCATATAACCGCAAAAGATCCCGAAGAAATGTATGGCGCACTCGAATTTTTCTTCCAGGATAAATCAAAATCATTATATCAAAGTCAAAAAAATCGTTTTCTCGAATCATTTACGAAAAATCAGACAAAAAAGGGGATAGTTTTGCGTATCTGTCATTCTCTTGACGTGATAGCTAAAGGACTGTAGGGATCACAATCCTCCATTTGTTCCGAAACCACCTTCCCGGTTTTTCTAAAAACTCTGTAAGCACCAGAACCAGCCTTATTACTTATAATTTTATATGAATTATCGGTAAATTCTATCGCGCAACCTTCATCAATGGCTATACCCATGCCTCCATTTTTCTTGATCATTTCTTTGAATTTTTTCTCTCGTGGGACACCATTGGTTCCGTCATTATAATGCGGACACATGGTACCTTTTAGGAAGCCAAGGCCACGAACGTTAATATATTTCCATTTTTTTGGATTGTAGAATGACATGGAATCGCTGTGTCCACTCTCGAACCAGCATATAGCGCCAGCACTAATCCCACATAACACGATCCCGTTTTCCCAGGCCTTTTTAAGGAGCTTATCAACGCCAAGTTTGCGCCAAATTTTCATCATTTTTAAGGTATTTCCTCCGCCAACGTAAATAATGTCTGCTCCCAGAATGCGGTTTCTGATTTCTTTTTTTGAGACTATGTCGGAACATAGACACAAGACAGATACCTTGCAGCCCAGTTCTTTCCCATAATATTTAAAAACTTTCTGACAATACGATTCGTCATCAGAGCTCGCGGTTGGTATAAAAAGTACTTTTGGGCGCTTTTTCCCCGTAAGTTTTATGATTCTTTTATCAATCTTCAATGTCTCATGTTTGCTTATTTCTCCACCACCAATCGCAACTATTTTTTTTGTCATTTTTCTGATTTATGATCACAATTTGTGATTGCATTGTACCCTATGACCATGACACTTCAATAGCACGGTAGTGGCACCATTACACAACCATCTTCCATTCTTCGATTTTTTTAAATCCGAGACGACTGTATAGTCTTTGAGCTGGAATATTGGAGGGTGAGAAAAAAAGATATATATCTACCGATATTTTTTGCAGTTCTGCGATATACCAAGCCAGAAGCAATTTCCCATAACCGTTCGATCTGAAGGTATTGTCAATGAACAACATATTTATCATGGCACTTTTTTCACTATTAAAATTTGAATTTACGATGCCAATTGGAATATTTTCAAAATACATTATCGCTGGAATGACGCTTGAATACGAAGATTGCAAGCCAGAATACAGTTTATTTTCATTAACTTTACTACCTCCCTCCTCAAACAAAAATTTCGCTTTGAGCAAACAATAATGTTTTAGTTGAATTTTATTTTTGACTATTTCTATTGTTATTAATGAAGGTAAAACAGTTCGGCTAAAGGAACCGTCTATTAGTTTTAAAAATGACTTCTCCATAACATTTTTTTCACCACTGCATTCGAACTTAACATTCTATCAACGTTGATTGCTCTTCCAAGGATACCAAAATTTTGAAAGGCGAAAGGACATGTAAAATTAACATTACTTCCGAGTACGTAAATAGATGAATTATCTGCAAGAACAATTCCATTATCTGCGCTATAAATAATTTCCAACCTGCCGCCAAATACGCCTCGGTTTGCAATTGCAGAATCAAGAATCACTTTTTCCCCCTCGGAATAAACAAAGTGACTTAATTCAGAGCTCGCGGTTGGTATAAAAAGTACTTTTGGGTGCTTTTCCCCCGTAAGTTTTATGATTCTTTTATCAATCGCCAATGTTTCATGTTTGGCTATTTCTCCACCACCAATCGCAACTATTTTTTTTGTCATTTTTCTGATTTATGATCACAATTTGTGATTGCATTGTACTCCATGACCATGACACTTCAATAGCACGGTAGGTGTAGATTGCAGCTCTGATTCAGGAGTAGATAGTGGTAGAATAGGGCGGGAACTCTAACCACACCCATGAATAAAATTAATGAAAAAAATATCAGGAAATATGCTCTAAAGCTGCTTAAACAGGATTATAATTGCGGAGAAGTTGTCGTCAGGACAGTCGCAAATAATTTGAAAATCAAATTACCAATAGTGGCAAAAAAAATCTCCTCAGCCATGAATGGAGGCGGTAGAGCAGGCGCACAATGTGGCATTTTGGAAGCAGGTCTGCTGATTTTATCTCTACTATGTGGCCGGGCTGATTCAAAACAACCCAGAGATCCTCTCCAGATTCTGGCGTATAAACTTACCAAAAAATTTGAAAATGAATATGGCAACCTATTGTGTAGAAATATCAGGCCTGAAGGATTTAAGCCCGATCAAATCAATAATATTTGTGAAGAACGGATCATTTATGGAATAATTTTTCTACTTAATTTTTTTGAAGAAATTTCGAATTTGGAAAAGGTCTAAGCGGAAAATCTTAGTTAACCATTTCTCCCAAATTTGTTTTTGTGAATTGTTAATTTGACCTCTTTTGGCTTATGCTTAATCTCACCTTTTTTCTCTGCCCCGACTGTTAAAAGCAACATTGGACAATAAGCCTCCGGAATTTTTAAAAGTTTTCTCATCGCTTTTTCTCCTTTTTCCGATTGAAAAATTGCAATGGAAACCCCACTTCCCAAACCCAATGCCGTTGCCGCCAATAACATATTTTCCGCGGCCATGGCACACGAATATTCCATGGCTTTATCATGCGATTCGGAACAAACAAGTATCAAAGTTCCGTTTGTAATAAATGAGGTATCCTGTTCATAATAATTTAATTCTTTTCTGGCATTTTCATATATTTTCCGGATAGATTCTTTAACTTTCGGGTCATCAATTACAACAATACGCCAGGGCTGTTTATTCATTGCGGATGGAGCCATCCCGCCTGCAAGGATTATTTTTTTTATGGAAGAAAATGGAATCTTTTTCCATTCATAATTTCTGATGGTCCTCCTTTTTTTAATTGTTTCAAAAAAGTCCATGATAAACCGGAGTACTTAACGGATTAATGAACTCATCAGGATTTTGTCCCCCTGCGATGGCAATTGTGGAAAAATGCATTTTTACAAGGCTATTTAACCATCTGGCCCGACTCTATCAGAAGATTATTTTAAAAACAACAGACATTATGATTGTTAAAAGTGAACTTCTCATAAATTTGTCTTTACCCCGAATTTCGGGTAATTTAATTACAATCTGGTGATGCACGAGGATACCTGTGTTATTTACGCACATAAACTTCCTCCGCAAACACCATCGCCCCGGTACTGCCTCTGACCAGCCAAAGTATGTTCCACA